>JAWKRQ010000020.1:0-156129 GCA_041389545.1 Myxococcota bacterium
GTTCGCGGGCACCATCTACGAGCTGCTCTCGGCGCCGGTCTCCGCCGCCGAGGTCGTGACCGGCTACGTCGGCGCGGCGACGACCAAGTCGGTGATCATCGGGGCGCTGATCCTCGGCACGGCGCGGGTCTTCGTGCCCTACACGGTCGCGCACCCGGTCTGGATGGTGACCTACCTGGTGCTCACCTCCGTCACCTTCAGCCTGTTCGGCTTCATCGTGGGGCTGTGGGCCGACGACTTCCAGAAGCTGCAGGTCATCCCGCTGATGGTCATCACGCCGCTCACCTTCCTCGGCGGCGCCTTCTACTCGATCGACATGCTGCCGGGCGTGTGGCGGAAGATCGCGCTCGCGAACCCGGTCGTGTACCTGATCAGCGGCTTCCGCTGGAGCTTCTACGAGACCTCGGACGTGAGCATCCAGGTCAGCACGGCCACCATCCTCGGCATCCTCGCGGTGTCGCTCGCCGCGGTGTGGTGGACGTTCCGCACCGGCTACAAGCTGAAGGCGTGAGCGCGCTCCGCGCCGACTGCGAGCGCTGCGCCGCGCTGTGCTGCACCGCCACCGCCCACGGGCGCTCGGCCGACTTCGCGCGCGACAAGCCCGCGGGCCGGCCGTGTCGGCACCTCGCGGGCCACCGATGCAGCGTGCACGCGCGCCTGCGCGAGGTCGGCTACCCCGCGTGCGCCGCGTTCGACTGCTTCGGCGCGGGGCAGCGCCTCACCCCGCTGCTCACGCCGGGCGCGGACCTGGTGAGCGCGTTCCAGTCCGCGCTGCGGCTGCACGAGCTGCTCTGGCTGCTGACCGAGGCGCGCGGGCTCCCCGCCGCCGCGCCCTTCGCCTCGCGGCTCGACGCGGCGTTCGCCGAGACCGACGCCCTGGCCGGCGAGCTCGATCCCCCCGGGGTCCGCGAGCACTGGCTGCGGGTGAACGCGCTGCTGTCCGAGGTCGCCGACGCGGCGCGGGGCGCGGGGGCCGACCGGCGCGGCGCGGACCTCGTCGGCAAGGACCTGCGGCGGACGGCCCTGCGCGGCGCCTGCCTGCGCGGCGCGTGGCTCATCGGTGCCGACCTGCGGGGCGTGGACCTCGCGCGCGCCGACCTGACCGGCGCGGACCTGCGCGGCGCCGACCTGCGCGGCGCCGACCTCTCCGGCGCGCTGTTCGCGACGCCGCCGCAGCTGGCGGCCGCCCGCGGTGATCCGACGACCCGCCTCCCCCCGGGACGCGAGGCGCCCGCGACCTGGTGAACCGGTCCGGCGACCCCCCACACGGTGCGTGCGGAAACCCGTCGCAACTGGGAGGGCACATGCGCTGGTGGCTGCTGTTGTCGTGTTCGATCGCCTGTCATCCGGCGGAGGAGGGCAAGGACCCGAGTGGGACCGACCCGAGCGGGAGCGACCCGAGCGGCAGCGATCCCACGCCCACGGGCCCGGACACGACCTCCGAGCCGACGACGCCGCCCGAGACGGGCGACACGGGCACGACCGGGACGACGGTGACGCCGCAGCCGCTGCACGTCGAGGCGCGCATCGGGGCGGTGAAGAACGGGCTCGGCGCCGACACGAGCCCCGACATCGGCTGGTTCCTCGACGACGACGGGGACGGCGCGCTCGGGCCCGGCGACCTGCCCGTGATGGTCTACGAGCACCGGGCCACCGACCTGCCGGGGGCGGGCCTCGAGCTTGTCCGCGCCGACGGCTCCATCGCCTTCTCCACCGGCGACTTCATGCCGTTCGCGTCGGGGTCGCTCGTCGACGTCGACGGCGACGGCTGGACCGAGCTCGTCGCCATGGTGCACGAGCAGCCGGGCGTACAGGGGGTGTTCGTCCGCGCATACCGCCGCGACGGCACGGTGCTGTGGACCTCGCCGACGCTGCCGCCCTACAACGACGTCTACCAGGACGACGTGGCGCCGACGGCCGGCGATCTGGACGGCGACGGCGGCGTGGACCTCGTGTTCAAGCGCTGGGTGCTGGACGGCGCGACCGGGGCACTGCGGGCGCTGCTCGACATCCCGACCACGCCGTGGTGGCTCGGACTGCCGGCGCTCGCCGACCTCGACGGCGACGGCGCCATGGAGATCCTCGAGGGCAACTGCGTCTGGTACGATCTCGTGCCGCAGGCGACGTGGTGCGCCGACATCGGCGGGCCGGGCTTCGGCGAGGCCGAGACGTTCACGGCGGCGATGGACGTGGACCCGGCGCCCGGGCTCGAGGTCCTGATGGTGAACCAGGGCGACGTGCACGTCTACGACAAGGACGGTGCCGACCTCGCGACCTGGAGCATCGGCGGGGTCTACGGGAGCCGGCCGTGCATCGCCGACTTCGACGGGGACGGCGCGCTCGAGATCGGCGTGGCCACGGGCAGCTTCCTGGCCGTGCTCGAGGCGGACGGGACGCAGCTGTGGACGCAGGCCGTCGACGACTTGGAGAGCCGCGGCTCCTGCTCCGCCGGCGACCTCGACGGCGACGGCGCGGCCGAGCTCCTGTTCACCGACGACACCGGCTTCACCATCCGCGACGGGGCGACGGGTGCGCTCGAGTGGTCGGAGGGGACGCCGCGGCCGGCGTTCTTCGGCGCGTCCGCCATCGTGGACTTCGATGGCGACGGGTACGCCGAGATCGTGGTGCCGTCGGACCGCTACGGCGGGGGCTACAACGGCTGGGTGGTGTACGGCGGGCCGGACTGGACGGGCGTGGGGCCGCAGTGGGCGCTGCCGGACTTCTCGGAGGCGCGGCTGTCGAGCACGGGGACGGTGGGGCTCGGGGACGGCGGGCTGCTGCTCGCCCGGCCGGTGATCTCGGTGCCGGGCAGCCTGTAGCCTACCGGCCGATGACCCGGTCGCCCTGGAGCTCGGCGCCGCCCTGAGCGACGAGCTGGTCGATGCCGCGCTCCATCGCCTGCGTGATCTTGCGGCCGAGCCGCACGAGCCCGAACAGCCGCGCCGTCTGGCGCACGAGCTCGGCCCGCGGCATGGCCAGGTTGTCGGTGAGCACGAGCTTCACCGCCAGCACGACCTCCTCGGGCGGGATGGCGTCGGCGTCGCGGGTGGCGCCGTCGGCGGTGGGGCCGCGCAGGCGGTCGAACCACGTCGGGTCGTCGCTGCCGCGCCACACGAAGCCGTCCCGGAAGGCGGCGGGCGGGTCCAGCGCCTTGGCGACGGTGGTGATCCGGCGCTTGGCCTTCGCCGAGAGCTTCTTCTGCCCGAAGGCCGCCCCCACGCGCCGCGTGAGCTCCGCCAGGTGCAGCGGCCCCTCCACGTCGAGCACCTCGCGCACCGCCCGCGCCACGGCCTCCTGCTGGCCCGCGTCGTACAGGCTCTTCGGGTCCTCCGAGACGACGGCGAGCTCCGTGACGACGTACGGCTCGATCCGCGCGTCGTGGCCGTCGGGCGTGGGGGTCGGCGGCGGCTCCTCCTCCTCCTCCTCGCCCGAGTCGGTGGGCTCGTCGTCGACCCACGGCTCGCCGGCGAGCGCGTCGGACAGCGCGCGCTCGATGCGGCGCACCTCGCGCTCGCGGTCGAACCACCAGTCCATCGACCAGACGCGGTGCAGGCGCCAGCCGAGCCCCTCCAGCACCTCGGGGCGCAGCCGATCGCGGTCGCGCGCCGTGGCCCCCGACGCGTAGGCCGGGCCGTCGAGCTCGACGCCGAGCAGGTACTCGCCGGGCCGCTCCGGGTCGCGCACCGCGAGGTCGATGCGGTACTCCCCGCAGCCGACGCCCACGTCGACCTCGTGGCCGCGCTCGACCAGCACGTCGTGGACCTCGCGCTCGAAGGCCGAGACGAAGTCGCGGCTCGCTCGCGAATCTTCGGGGGGAGACGCCGACGCTTCGGCGTACCTCAGGAACTCCTTGAGGTGTTGGACGCCGCGGGCGCGGGTGCGCGCCAGATCGATGCGGTCGTGGGTCAGGGTCGAGAAGACGCGCAGCTGGCGGCGCGCGCGGGTCACGGCCACGTTGAGCCGCCGCTCGCCGCCCTCCCGGTTGAGCGGGCCGAAGTTCATGGCCACCTGGCCGCGCGCGTCGGGGCCGTAGCCGATGCTGAACAGGATCTCGTCGCGCTCGTCGCCCTGGACGTTCTCGAGGTTCTTGACGAACACGGGCTCGTCGATGCCGGCGAAGTGCCCCTCGATCTGCGGCTCGTTGCGACGCGCCTCGTCGAGCAGATCGCTCACGAGCGACTGTTGGGCCTGGCTGAACGTGACCACGCCGAAGAAAGTGCACGTTCCTGATAACCACCGCGAGGAGCGCCTTCACGAGGTGCTGCACCAGCGCCTCGGCCTCCGGCGCGGTTGGTGCGGGTGCGGGCCTTGTCATGAGCGCTACGTGGGGGACGGGGTGCCAGGTGAGCCCCGAGGTCGCCCACCCGGTCGCGCGCCGCGGGGAACACCGCCAGCCGGCCGCCGTAGTAGTGGTCGTTGCTGAAGCGGATCGGCGACTCGTGGCGGCTGCGGTATGATGCCACTCGAGCGTCTGCTCGGGCGGGCCCGACGCCTACGGCCTCCTCGAGGATGCTCTCGAGCTCGTCGAAGTCGTTGTCGTCGGAGCGGCTCGTCGGTGCCGGCGCGCTGGAAGAAGGTGGTCGGCGGCAGCTGCCGCGAGTCGCCCACGGCGACGACCTGGGCGCCGCGCGCCAGCGCCGATGGCGTCGTGGGTGCCGATCAGGCCTCGTCGAACGACCAGGTCGAAGCGCCGCCCGCCCGCGGGCGGGTACTGCCACCGACATCAGGCTCATCAGCGAGCGGGGCTTGAGGCGCGGCAGCAGGTCGGGATGTGTCCTGCAGGAGGCGGCGCACCGTGCGGTGGCGTCTTCTTGGCGCCTCGCGCAGCGGATGCCGGGCTCGCTCGCGTCCAGCCCATCGCCGGTGATGCGCGGCAGGCGCTGATCGAGCGCCAACCAGACCTGGCGGATGCCCAGATCGAGGTGCTGCCGGTCGAGCTGGCGGAACCGCAGCACCTGGCGGTGGTGCTCGGGGCCGGCAGTGCGCAAGGCGTCCTCGTCGTCGCAGACCTCCTCGAGCCACTGCGACAGCACCGAGCGCTCGGTGACGGCGACGGCCTGGTCGGCGACAGCCGGCCCTCGCAGTGGGCGTCGACGAGCGCGCGCAGGCCCGCCTCGCCGAGCGCGGCCGCGGCCTCGCCGTACATCGCCCAGGCGCGGAACCGGGACGCAGCGCCGCTCCAGCGCTGCAGCGCGCGCACGCAGGCGAGCGCTCGCCCTCCAGGAGATCGGGCCGAAAGCGGAACGGCCTCGAAGATGCCCTGGACGGCGCGCTCCACGCCTCGAGCGCGTGGGACGCCTCCTCGGTGCGCCGCTGCAGCTCGGCGCGCCGCTCGGCGGACCGGCTCGACGAACGCGAGCGCGGCGTTGGCCTCCGCCGCCGGCAGCTTCACGCGGCGCACCAGCTCGAGCAGCGCGCCGCCGCGCTCGGCGAGGGTGCGCAGCTCCTCGGTGTTCGGCGCCGCCCCAGGTCCCGGCGGACTCGGCCAGCAGGGCCTCGCGCTCGGCAGCCAGGATCGCGAGGCGTCTTCTTCGCGACGGCTGAGGTCGGCGGCGATGGTGCGGTTGTCGGGCAGCTCGCGCCGCTCGCAATGGACGGCGAGCTCGCGCCGCGGGAACAGCAGCATCACCACCGCCGCGACTTGACCCAGCCGGCCGGGCCAGCTGCCGAACCGGGCGACGAGGCGCGCCAGATCGGCGCGGTAGATGCCCGGGTGCCAGCGGACGGCGATGGTGCGCGAGCGCGCCTGCCAGGTGGCGTAGCGGTCGGCGAAGTCCTCGGCGGGCCGCAGGCCGGTTGGCGCGCCCGGCGTCGACCGCGGCGGGCGGCAGGGGCCCTCCGCCAGCGCAGCGGCGGCTGAACGGGTCGCGGGTGCGGGCGCCGCCGGCGGGTACCTGGACGCGAGGCGGGCGGCCAGCGCCGCAGCGCACGCCTGGACGGTGTCGGTGGCCTGCAGCGCCTTCGTGAGCCGCCCCGCCAGGGCCTGCTCGGTGGCCGCGCTCCAGCGCGTGACGCGCGTGTCGCGCCAGGGGTGCTCGGCCACCGGCTCGACCTCGGCGGCGGCGGTCGCGAAGCGCGCGGCCTGCTCCACGGTGGCGCGGAAGTGCTCCTCGGCGAGCTCGTCGGCGCCGGGGCCGTCGACGTCGACGACGACGCCCTCCCGATCGTCGAGCATGCGCGCCGAGACCGCGCGGAACGTGGCGCCGAGGGGGCGCTCGCCGTGGAGCGCCCGCACGTAGCCGTTGAGCTGCTGGCGCACCGACGACAGCTCGGCCGAGCGCGCCTCCCACTGCGGCGCGACGGTGGCGGGCTCGCGCCGCAGCGCCTCGGCGAGCGCCGTGACGGCCTGGCGCTTGTTCGTCTTGTGGCTGTGCAGCTCGAGGCACAGGTGGCCGAGCCCTGCCTCGTGGAGCCGGCGGTGGACGACGTCGAGCGCGGCGAGCTTCTCGGCGACCACGAGCACGGTGCGCCCGGTGGCGATGGCCACGGCGACGAGGTTGGTGATGGTCTGGGACTTGCCCGTGCCCGGCGGGCCCTGCAGGACGAAGCTCCGGCCGCGCAGCGCGGCGTCGACCGCGGCGATCTGGGTGGAGTCGGCGTCGACGACGAGCGGCAGGGCCTCGGGACCGACGCGGTCGTCGAGGCTGCTCACGGGCAGGGCGTCCACGGGGTTCGGGTACGGCGACCCCGCCCGGCGCGCGATGTGCTGCACGACCGGGCTCTCGAGCAGCCAGTCGGCGTTGTCCTCCAGGTCGCGCCACATGAGGAACTTGGTGAACAGCAGCTGGCCGAGCGCGACCTTCGGCTCCACGCGCCAGCGCGGCATCGGCGCGACGGCCGCCCTCGCCGCCTCGAGCAGGGCCGCCACGTCGACCGGACCGTCGTCGGCGGTGAGCGCCATCAGCGCGCTCAGGTCGAGGTCGAAGTCGCGGCGGAGCTTCTCGACCAGGGTGACGTTGACGACGGGGTCGTCGGGGGTGCGGCGGATGCGCACGCGCTCGGTGCGGCGCTGGTGCTCCAGCACGACGGGCACGAGCAGCAGCGGGGCCAGCCGCCCCGGCTCGGCGCCCGCACCCGCCTCGCTCCACCGCAGGAACCCGACGGCGGCGTAGAGCGTGTTGGCGCCGCCCTCCTCGAGGTCGAGCCGGGTGGCGCGGTCGAGCGCGACGACGTGGGCCATGAGCTGCGAGCCGGGGAGCCCGGCGTACACGCGGTCGGCCTGGAGCGCGGCCACCCGCTCGAGGTGCACGGGATCGACGTCCGCTGCGTCGACGGCCTCGGGCTCGGCGCGGAGGTCGGCGCGCTCGGGCATGTCGGCGGTGGGCTCGTCGGCGAAGCCGTCGGTGTCGTCGTCGGGGCCGTCGGGGGCGGGCTCGGCGCGGAACGGCAGGGTCCGCGTGACGGCGGTCTCCTCGTCGAACTCGTCGCGCTCGTCGAGCTCGTGAGCGAGATCGAGCGCGGCGGTGCGGAGGGTGAGCGTCTCGTCTTCGCTGTGGGGGCGGGCGGCGAAGCGCGAGGTCGTCGGCTCGGGAGCGGCGGGGTCGGGCGCGGGGAGCACCTCGAGGACGGCGTCGGCCAGCAGCCGCTCGACGAGCAGCCCCGGGTCGGGCACCTCGAGCGGGATCGAGGTGCGGGCCGTGGTCTTGAACGCGAGCAGGCGGTTGCGCAGCGACAGGTCGAGCAGCCGCTCCTTCCACTGGCGGAACCGCGCGGCGACGGGCTCCGCGGCGGCCGCGGGCGCGGGCGGGGTGGCGCGGGCGGCCGGCGCGGCCGCGGCCTCGGAGAGGACCTCGGCGACGATGGGGCGGGCGCGGGCGTCGGCCTGGTGGTCGGCCGGCGGCCGGGCCGGCAGGGGCAGCCAGCCGTCGGCGCGGGCGGCGCGCAGGTCGATGGCGTAGCGGAAGGCGTCGTCGGCCAGCATGGGCTCGGCGGCGTCGAACACGGCGGCGGCGCGGGCGGTGGGGTCGGCGCCGGGATCGGCTGCGGGATCGAGCAGGAGCAGCTGGTGGGCCGAGCGGGCGGCGCGCAGGCGGCTCGCGTCGAAGACGGTGCCCTCGGGGAAGCGCTCGTCGACCACCCAGGCGCCGGCCAGCAGGCGGTCGCCGCTGGCGACGAGCAGGGCGCCGAGGTCCATGCGCTCGAGGCAGCCGGCGTAGAGCAGGGCCAGCTCGTAGGCGTTGGCGCGCAGCCCGCGCAGGACGGTGTCGGGCATCCGCAGGCGCATGCCGCGCTGGTCGAAGCCCGGCGGCACGTCGGCCGCCTTGAGCGCGAGCGAGCGGATGCCGCGGTGGAGGTTGACGATGCGCGTGGCGACGGGCTCGGCGCTCGTGCCGCCGTAGCGGCGGGCCAGGGCGCCGACCACCGGGTCGTCGGGCAGGACGAACGAGGCCAGGACGCCGGGTGGGGCGCGGTCGGCCGGCCAGCCGTCCCAGGGGAGCACGTCGAGCGCGATCTCGCCGCGGCCGAGCGGCTGGCCCAGCGCCTCGGCCTCCCACTGCAGCATGGCCGGCTCGACCTGGCGGACGCCGAGCAGCACGTCGACGGGGAGCTGCAGCCCCGGCGGCCCGGAGAGGAGCACCTCCTCGCCGGGGTGGAGCACCGGGGCGCGGAGGGCGGCGCGGACGTCGCCCGGCTGGAGCACGGCCGACCAGGTCGCGCCGTCGAGGCGCTGGGTGCCGACGTTGCGCAGGCGCACGCCGTCGACGATCGGGACGCCGGAGGCGCGGAGGGACAGCCCGGTGATCGGCCGGACCAGCACCTCTACGGCGAGCGCGCCCTCGGAGGTCTCGGCCCGGCCGGCCCCGAGGAGGAGCCCGGACCGGGGCGCGCCCGTCACCCGAAGAGCCAGCTGACGAGCATGACGAGCATCAGCACGCTGTGGAGCACCACGGCGAGGGCGCCGTTGGAGATGCCCATGCGGACGGGGGTGGCGCTCGCGAGGCTCGACTGGTCGCGGTAGATGCGGCCGCGCTCGAAGTAGCCGACCACCATGGAGAACAGGCCGGCGGCGCCGCCGACGCAGGGGAGCCACCACAGGAGCATGGCGAGGACGCCGATGGCCCAGCAGGTGATCGAGAGGCTGCTGGCGCGGCCCTCGGTCTCCTCGCGGCTGAACAGGACGGCGGCGACCGCGTTGTAGAGCAGGACGACGACGCCGAGGCAGGAGCCGATCCCGCCGGTCAGCCAGACCAGAACATAGTTTCCGCCGTTCGTCATCGCCGTCCCATGGCCGAGGGGAACTCTATCCCAGCGGGGGCGGGAGGCCCAAGGGGGGAGACCGGCCGGTGGGTCGGTTTGGAGGAGTGAGGCGCAGGCGGCAGGGTGGTGGGCGTGGGTGGGGTGGGCGGGGTTCGTGGAGCGGGCGAGCGCGGGCGGGCGCGAGCGCGGCGAGCGGGCGAGCGCGAGCGAAGGGCAGAGCGCGGCGGGAGCCTGGCGAGCGCGAGCGCGAGCGGCGTGAGCCTGGCGGGCGAGCGGCGAGCGGCGGCAAGCGCGGCGAGCGCGGCGAGCGGGGCGCGAGCGGCGCGAGTAGCGAGCCGGCGTGAGCGGCGAGCCCGGCGTGAGCGGCGAGCCCGGCGTGAGCGGCGTGAGCGGCAGCCTGGCGAGCCCGGCGTGAGCGGCGTGAGCGGCGTGAGCGGCGTGAGCGGCGTGGGCGGCGTGAGCGGGCGAGCGCGGCGAGCGCGGCGAGCGGCGCGAGCCTGGCGAGCGAGAGCGGCGAGCGGGCAAGCGCGGCGAGATGGGCGAGCGCGGCGAGCGCGGCGAGCGCGGCGTGAGCGGCGTGGTGGCGAGCGAGGTGAGCGGGCGAGCGCGGCGAGCGCGGCGAGCTGGCGAGCCTTGCGAGCGGCGAGCGGAGCGAGCGCGGCGAGCGGGAGCAGGAGCGGCGCGAGCCTTCGAGCCTGGCGGCGAGCGGAGGCGAGCTGGCGAGCGCTGGGCGGCAGAGCCTTGCGAGCCTGGCGGCGAGCGCGGCGAGCGGGAGCGGAAGCGGCGAGCCTGGCGTGAGCGGCGTGAGCGGCGTGAGCGGCGTGGCGTGACGGCGTGAGCGGCGTGAGCGGCGTGAGCGGCGTGAGCGGCGTGCGCGGCGTGCGCGGCGAGCCTGGCGGGCGCGGCGGGCCTGGCGAGCCTGGCGGCTGGCGAGCCTGGCGAGCCTGGCAGCCCGGCGAGCCCGGCGAGCCCGGCGAGCACGCCCGACAGCCCGTTAACCGGGCGGCCTCCCCGCACCGCGCCGGGGCTCTGCCACGCCCTCCACGTCCGGCCACCCCGGCCACCCCTTCGCACCCCTCCGGGCAAGCCCGGAGGGCGGCTCCTGCGGGACGTCACTAGGGACGTGTCAAGCGCGAGGGCGATCCGACTTGCTCTGTCGCGGTGAAGACGCGACGCTGAGGGCAGCGCCGGCCCGGCTGCGAGGCCGTGCCAGTCGCACCCACCCCCACACCGCCGCCGGCTCGTACCCGCGTCCTCCGCCTTCGGCCACCACCGCCACCCCTTCGGATCGGGCGCAAGCGCCCGTCCTGTAGGGGGCCCGGCGGAGGTGGCCTCGTCTCCGGCCGCTGGGAAGGCGCATTCAGGCGGTGTGGGGGCGGGTGTGCGGTGGTGCCGAGAGTCGGGTACCGATGGCGCGCACACCTCGGCCTGGCCCGCACGCCTGCGGACCTCGTAGGGTGAGCAAGTGGTGGTGCGCCTACAGCGCAGCTGCCCAGGGCACTCCATGCGCCTTCAGCGACGCGACGTACCGGTCGTTGTCGTACAGCGTCCCCGTTCGAGCCATCGACGTCTGAATCCGAAGGACACACCTGGCGATTCGCCTGAATGCCGTCGCCGCAGACTGCTTTCGCCGGCGGGCGTCTTTGTACATCGCCTTGGCCCAGTCCAACCGTTGCATCGCCAGGCGCCCGATGAGGTAGCACGCGCAGCGCGCGCGGCTCGGAGCGCTCTTGCGCATCCGAACGGTGCCCTTGTTCCGACCATCCCGCGTTCGTCCGGAGCCTACGAACACCGGAGACGCTCCCATGCGGATCGCCGCCTCGTCCCTGTTGGCGGGCACGCCGTCACGGAACACGAACTCGATCAGCGCCGCAGACATCCACAGGCGGATCCCCCCCATCGAGGAGGCGACGTTCCGCGCGGTCATCGAACGGGTCACCTGGTCGACGTGGTGGTCGATCTCGGCCCAACTGACGCTGAAGGAGTTCCAGCTGATCGAGGTGATGACGAAGCACGGTCGCGAGGCTGGTCGCGATCCCTTCGTCGATCCACGGGGCGTCGCACTTCTGGAGCGCATCCCACATCCGGTCCCGGAACGACTTCGAGGCTCGGCGCGCGATGTCGTCGAAGGCCTCGCGCGTCAGCTGCTTCGCGTGCCACGGCGTGGGTGCGACCCGCAACAGGCGCACGGCCCACTTCGTCTCCAAGTCCGTCGGGAGGGCCTGGTCGACCAGCGGCATCGTCTGGCGCAGCTGCTCGCGGATCCGCTGCCGCGTACGCCCGAAGTCCTTGGTATGGGACTCGTGGGCGGCAGCGAGCGTGACGAGCTGCTGGATCTCCGCCGAGTCAGGCTTGAAGGGCGGCGGGCGATGCTGCTCGCTGCGGCACATGTTGGCGAGGGACACCGCATCTCGGCGGTCGTCCTTTGCGCCGCTAGAACTCCTGGACTCGGCGAACCGGCGGGCCTGCTTGGCGTCCACGACGTGAACGACTGCACAGGCCGTGTGGAGGATGTGCACCCATCCCGGTGCGCCAGCCTCGATGACCACCCGGACCGTGTCGGTCTGCGCAGCGCCGACAGCCGCCCTGGCCTGCTCGAGCATGCGGCGCGCAGCGTCCACAGACGGGTGGAGCCTGTCGAACAGCGGCCGAGGCTCGTGCGAGCCGTCCGTGACGGCGCAGACGCACTCTCTCGCCGCCCAGTCGACCCCGACATACACTTCCATGTGCTCTCCTGCTGGGTGAGCACGCTGCTGCGGACGGGGCATCCCTATGACGTTGCTCGTCGCCCGACGATCGAAGGCGTCACTATGGCCCTCTGTCCGCAGCAGCACCCGCCCCGATGTCCCTGCATGGCCCTCGAAGGGCCGGGGCCCGTGGCCGTAGGCGAGTGCTTGCGTGCGAGGGGCTTGGGCCCCCCACTCTCTCGTACGTACCTCGAGTCGCTCCCAGATCCTCATAGGGACCCGACCGGGGTGGCCTCCCCGCTCCGGGCGCTGGTCTGCGGCTTCTACGCGGTGCGGGGGAGGCTGTGCGAACCGATGTGACGAGACGACATCCGCGGAGCAGCCGAGGCGGTAGGTGCCCCGAACGTCCGTGGGGCGGACGTTCAGGCGCACCAGCGCTCGGTCCCCGACAACGTCCGTGGGGCGGACGTTCGGGCCGCAACGAGCGGTGGGTCCCCCGACAACGTCCGTGGGGCGGACGTTCGGGCCGCACGGAGTGCTCGGTCACGGGCGCGGCCGGCGGCGGGCAAGCGCGGCGAGCAGCGCGAGCGAGCCGAGCCTGCGACGCCAGCGCCATCAGGGCGAGCGAGTGGCGAGCGGCGAGCGGCGAGCGCGCGAGCGCGCGAGCAGCGCGAAGCGAGCCGAGCCTGCGACGCCAGCGCCACCAGGGCGAGCGCGGCGAGCGCGGCGAGCGGCGAGCGCGGCGAGCGCGGCGAGCGCGGCGAGCGCGGCGCGGCGACCGGCGAGCCGCGAGCGGCGCGAGCGACGCAGGCGCAAGCGGAGCGAGCTGCGCAGCAGCTGAGCGGCGACGCCAGCGCCGCGGGCAGCAGGGCGAGGCACGCGTGAGCGCAGCGCCAGCGCGAGCGCGAACAGGGCGAGCGGGCGAGCGGGCGAGCGGGCGAGCGGGCGAGCGGGCGAGCTGCGAGGCAAGCGCGGCGGCGGCGCGAGCGAGCGGGCGAGCTGCAGGCAAGCGCGGCAGGCGGCGCGAGCGAGCCGAGCTGCGACAGTGCCGCCAGGGCGAGCGGCGAGCGTCGAGCGGGCGAGCGCGGCGATGTCCACTGGTGGACGTTGCCGAAGCCGGCGGCATCCGTACGCACATCGCCGAGACCCGGCCTCAAGAGCAAGCTGCCCTGGATCGCACAGCGCCGGGAGGTAAGCCACCCTCAGTGAGACAGTTGGGGGGTCCTGCCTCGATCAGCCCACGAGAGAACCAACATTATCCGCGATGCGGTGGACGTTCGGGTGCCGAACTGTGCGATTCAGGACGGCATACCTCCCGGAGGTGTGCGATACAGGTGGCTTGCCTGCTGGTAAGCGGTTCCGAATCGAACGAACTTCCATAGTTGACTATTACCAATATTATTGGCAAATCCAACCTCGCGATGTTCCCAGATGGGGGCTTCGCGACGCCGAGCTTCAGGTCTGCTTCGGCCGGGGACCGGTCGGCGAGTTCGCTCCACCCGGCGCTGGTGCGAGACGCCGCGTTCGCCCTGGGTCCTGCGCATCGGGAGGGAGAGGCGGTGCTGGCTACGCTTCCGGGACGACGCCCGCCACGAGACCTTGTCCAGACGCCGTCGGCTGAGGGCCCGGACCATGTCGGGTGACCGTCCTTGCTGGCCCGGTGGCTGCGAACGATGATACGCCGGCTCTCGACGAGGCGCGCTCCGGGCGGAGAACGTCGTGGGGGCATCCTCACCGAACCCTCCCGCCTCGACGCGCTCGGCCTGCCCGCGCACCAGCACCCACCGCACAGCCTCCCCCGCACCGCGTAGATGCTGCAGACCAGCGCCCGGAGCGGGAGGCCACCTCGGGCGGGTCCCCTGCAGGAGCCGTTCGGGCTTGCCCGAACGGGTGCGAAGGGGTGGCCGAGGTGGCCGGACGTGCAGGGCGTGGTACGAGCCCCGGCGCGGTGCGGGGGGCGCCCAGTTGGAAGCCCTGTCCAGCGTACTCGCCTCGCTGCTCGCGCTCAAGCCGTGCGCCCGCAGAGCTCTCCGCGCTGCTCGCCGCTCGCGCTCGCGCTCCTCACCCGGCCTGGCCGTGCGCCCCGCGAGATCGCGCGCTGCCCGCGAGCGCCGCGCAGATGCTCCGCCTACCCGCCGCGCGAGCCCCGCGGAACACAGGCGTGAGTTGGGCGCGCCCCCGCCGGGCTGCGCTGACCGCGCTCGCCCAGTCGCCGAACCTGGGCGAGCTCCTCCCGGCCATGCTCACTGCGTCACTCGCGCTGCCGGCCTGATTCCCGGCTCCACCCAACCTGACCCTCGCTCACGCTGCTCGCGCTGCCGCTGCCCGCGCTCGCGCTGCTCGACCCTCGCGCTGAACCGCTCGCGCTGCTCGCGCTGCCGCCCACGCGCGCTGCTCGATCCTCGCGCTGAACCCCCGCTCGTGCCGCTCGCGCTGCCGCTGCCGCTGACCGCGCACGCGCGCGCGCTCGCGCTGCCCACCAGCCGACGCTCGCTGCCGCGCGCTCGCGCCGGTCTCGTCCGGACAAGCTGGGCCCTCACCCGCCTCGTTTCAACCGGCCGGTCGGTTTTGTGTCGGATGACGCCCACCGTTTCTACCAGCTGGTCGGTTTCGTGTCGAGTGGCACGGGAGCGCCGTCCGACACGACCACCACCACGACCACCCCCACGACGGCGTCGCAGCCGGAGCTCGCCGAGCCGCCCCGCACCCGGCCACCAACCCCAGTTCCTACCGGCCGGTCGGTTTTGTATCGAGTCGTGACCGCCACCACGACGGCTGGTGGTGGTGGTCGTGGTCGTGGTCGTGGTCGTGGCGGGCAGGGGCAGGGGCAGGGGCAGGGGCAGGGCAGGGGCAGGGGCAGGGGCAGGGGCAGGGGCAGGGGCAGGGGCAGGGGCAGGGGCAGGGGCAGGCTCCCGGCGTTCCTACCGGCCGGTGGTTTGTATCCGGGTGCCGTCCCCGTGAACTCCCCTCTCTCCCCCTTGCCGCACCGCTCGGCGGCTAGATTGCGGCGCCCGGTAGGCGGACCCCGATCCCCGATCGGTCATCGACCGTCACCGTCCTTTCCACGACACAGTCGGTTTTATCTACATCCATACCAGCGCAGGTTGGGGCCCCAGGGCGAGAGGAGCACGGATGTACTGGCCCGGATTCAGACCATCGCCGAAGCCGTCGAGAGAGATCGGCACCCTGTTCCCCGACCACGGCTACGTCTTCCAGGACCTGCAGGGCAGCGGGACGTCCTACAGCTACCCGGAGATCGAGGTCGAGACGGCCCGGCGCGCCGCCGTCCTGCAGTCCTGGGCCTCCGCCAGGGCGACCGCCTGGGCCTGGTCGTCATCGAGCCCGAGGACTTCGTCCTCACCTTCCTCGCCGCGGTGCGCGTGGGCATGGTCCCCATCCCGCTCTACCGCCGATGTCCTTCGCGAACCTCGACGCCTACGCCGACCGCACGGCCCGCGTCCTCGCGACCTCCGAGGCCCGCATCGTGGTCGCCTCGTCGCGCCTGCAGAACGTCCTGTGGGGCCTGGTCGACAAGGTGGCGACCCTCGAGCGCCTGGTCGTGGTCGAGACGCTCCACGGGACCAGCGCGACGAGTCGCTCCCCGTCGACCTGCCCACGGTGAAGCCGGAAGACCTCGCCTTCCTGCAGTACACGAGCGGCTCCACGGCCGACCCGAAGGGCGTGATGGTGACCCACGGCTCGCTCGTGGCCAACGCCAAGGGCATCATGACCGAGGGCCTGCAGCTCGACCCGCGCGTCGGCGACAAGGGCGTCTCGTGGTTGCCCCTGTACCACGACATGGGCCTCATCCCGGCTTCGTCATCGCGCCCATCTGCCAGGGCGTCGGCTCGGTCTTCATCCCCACGATGCGCCCTGTCAAGCGCCCGGGCGTGTGGCTCCGGCCCTGCATCCACCGCCACCGCGGCACCGCGTCGTTCGCCCCGAACTTCGCTACCACGCTGGCCGTCCGCCGCATCAAGGGTCCGACCTCGAGAAGTGGGACCTGTCCTGCCTCAAGGTCCTGGGCTGCGGCGCCGAGCCGCATCCAGGCCGAGACCATGCGGGCCTTCACCAAGGTCTTCTCGGAGAAGTGCAACCTGCCGACCACGGCCATCATGCCGGCCTACGGCATGGCCGAGGCGACCCTGGCCATCACCCTGAAGCCGGCCGCCGAGGGCTTCCGCACCCTCACCATCGACGCCGACACCTTCGCCGAGCAGGGCAAGGCCGAGCCGGCGGTCGAGGGCCGCACCGCCATCGAGCACGTCGCCTGCGGCGTGCCGTTCTCGGGCCACGAGGTCGCCGTCCTCGACGAGCGCGGCAACCGGATGCCCGACGGCCACGAGGGCGAGCTGTGCCACCGCGGCCCCAGCGTCACGGCCGGCTACTACAACAACCCCGAGGCCACGGCCGCGGCCTACCGCGACGGCTGGCTGCGCACGGGCGACCTCGGCTTCGTCCTCGACGGCCAGACCTACGTGACGGGCCGCATCAAGGACCTCATCATCGTCAACGGCCGCAACGTCCACCCGCAGGCGGTGGAGTGGATCGTCGGCGAGCTCGACGGCGTGCGCAAGGGCAACGTCATCGCGTTCAGCGTGCCCGGCGAGCTCGGCGAGGAGCTGGTGGTGTCCCTCGAGACCAAGCTGCGGGGCGAAGACGCCGCGCCGCTCGTCGAGGCGGCCCGCCAGGCCATCCAGCGCGAGCTGTCGCTGTCGGTGCGCGAGGTCCTCTGCCTGCCGGCGGGCACGCTCCCGAAGACCTCCTCGGGCAAGCTGCAGCGCCGCAAGACCCGCGAGCAGTACCTGAAGGGCGAGCTCGGCAACGACGGCCCGCGCACCTACGGCAGCTCGGCGGATCGCCTCACGCTGGCGCGCCACGTCGCCCGGTCGATGTGGTCGCGAGCCAAGGCGGCGCTGCGGGGATAAGCACCCCGGCCGCGGACGGGCGCGCCGGTGACGGCCCCGTCCCCGTCCCCATCCCCTCGGGGCCCCGAGCCCGACAGGAGATCCCATGCAGAACGAAGACGAGATCCTGGCCCTGATCCGGGAAGCCCTCGGCTCGGTCGCCCCCACGCGGAAGGCCGACTTCGAGAAGCTCGCGCCGGAGACGAAGATCGAGGCGCTCGGCCTCGACTCCATCGCGACGATGGAGATGGTGAACTTCGTCGAGGAGCGGATCGAGGTCACCTTCCCGGACGAAGAGCTCGCCAAGGTGCAGAAGGTGGGCGACCTCGTCGGGCTGGTGCGGGGCGGGCGCGTCAGCGCCTGATCGAGCCCCCGGTCCCGATCACGGTCCGCGGCAGCCGCCCGCGCCGCCCCTATGGTGGGGCGCGCGCCGGTGCTGCCCCAACCAGTGGGTGACCCATGAGCAGCGTCGCGATCGTCGGGATGGGCTGTCGGTTCGCCGGCGCGCCGGACCTCCAGGGCTACTGGGACCTGCTGCGAGCGGGCCGCAACGCATTCTCTGCCGTGCCGGCGGACCGCTGGCCCGAGGCCGCGTTCTACGACACGAACCGCCGCGCCACCGACAAGACCTCCGCGCCGCGCGGCGGCTTCATCGACGACGTCCGGTCGTTCCCGGCCCTGCACTTCGGCATCCCGCCCCGGCGGGTCGAGGTGATGGACCCGCAGCAGCGCCTGTCGATCGAGGTCGCCCTGCAGGCCATCTGGGACGCCGGCTACCGTCCGGAGCAGATGCCGCGGCGCACCGGCGTCTTCGTCGGGGTGACGGCGTCGGAGTTCCGCCAGCTGCTCGGCAGCCGCATCACGGCCACGCTCATGGCCGCGGGCGTGTTCGGCAAGCCCCCCGAGGACCTCGACGCGCTCGCGCAGGCGGTGGCGAACGTCGTGCCGTCGCGGCCGTTCTCGGCGCCGGGCGTGCTCGCCAACATGATCGCGGCCGCGGTGGCGCAGGAGCTCGACCTGCACGGGCCGGCCTACACGGTCGACGCCGCGTGCGCCTCGGCGATGGTGGCGGTCGAGAACGCCGTGTCGCAGCTGCGGACGGGCCAGATCGACGCCGCGGTGGCCGGCGGCGTGTACCTGCAGCTGACCCCCGAGCACTACGTCGCGTTCTCGCGCATCGGCGCCATCTCGCCGTCGGGCGAGTGCCTGCCGTTCGACGCGCGGGCGGACGGCTTCGTCCAGGGCGACGGCTGCGGCGCGCTGCTGCTCAAGCGCCTCGAGGACGCCGAGCGCGACGGCGACCGCATCTACGCCGTCATCCAGGGCATCGCGACCAACAACGACGGCCGCGGCGACGGCCCGATGGCGCCCGTGCTCGCGGGCCAGGTCGAGGTCATCCGCACGGCGTGGGAGCAGGCGGGCGCCGATCCCGCCTCGCTCGGCTACGTCGAGGCCCACGGCACCGGCACCGACGTGGGCGACGAGACGGAGCTGCAGGGCCTGCGCGAGGCGCTCGGCGACCGCGCGACGACGGTGCGCCTCGGCTCCTCCAAGGCCAACGTCGGCCACACGATGTCGGCGGCCGGCGTGGCGGGGCTCATCCGGGCCGCCCTCGCCATCCACCACCGCACCGTGCCGCCCATGGCCGGGTTCGCCGCGAGCAAGCCCGACATCGTGCTCGACGGCGCGCCGTTCTCCGTCCCCACCGCGCCCGTCGCGTGGGACGCGCCCGATCGCCTCGCCGGCGTCTCGTCCTTCGGGTTCGGCGGGACGAACGGCCACGCCGTGCTCGGCGCGCCGCCCGTCCGCGCGGCGGCTGCGGCGGAGCGGGCCGAGCTGGTGCGCCTGTCGGCGCCGGACGCCGCGGCGCTGCGCCGCACGGCCGCGCGGGTGGCCGAGGCCGTGCGCCGCGACGAGCGGACGACGCCGACCAGCGTGGCCCGGGCCCTGGGTGTGCGCCCCGGGCTGACCCACCGCGCCGCGTTCGTCGCAGCCGACCGGGAGCAGCTGCTCGCGGCGCTCGACGAGCTGGCGGCGGGGCGCGTGCCCGCGGGCGGCGTCCGCGCCGAGCACAGCGGGCCCGCGCCGAAGGTGGCGCTGCTGTTCCCGGGCCAGGGCGCGCAGCGCGTGGGGATGCTGGCTTCGGTGCGCGACCGCTTCCCCGAGGTGGCCGAGGCGCTGGTCCAGGCCGAGGCCGACCTGCAGGACCTGCTGCCGCGCCCGCTCGGCGAGCTGCTCTACCCGGAGCGGCGGGCGGAGCCCGTGCCGGCCGAGCAGGCCGAGGCCGAGCTCACCGACACCGCCGCCTGCCAGCCCGCCCTCGTGGCGGCGGGCATCGCGCAGTGGCGCCTGCTCGAGCGGGTGGGCGTGGAGCCCGTGGTCGCGGGCGGGCACTCGCTCGGCGAGTTCGTCGCGGCGGTGGTGGGCGGCGTGCTGTCGCCGCGCGACGCCGTGCGCTTCGCCGCGCTGCGGGGCCGCGCGATGGCCGCCGTCGACGGCGACGCGGGCGCCATGGCCGCCGTCGCCGCTGCGCCCGACGAGGTGCGCGCCCTGCTCGAGCGGGTCGGCGACCGGGGCGTGGTGGTGGCGAACGAGAACCACGCCCGCCAGACCGTCATCTCCGGCCCGACCGCCGGGGTGGCCGCGGTCGCGGAGGCCGCGGCGGCGCAGGGCCTCGACGTGAAGCCGCTCAAGGTGAGCCACGCGTTCCACTCGCCGCTGTTCGCGGGCCTCGACGCCGGGCCGTGGCTCGAGGCCATCGAGGTGCGCGAGCCGGGCGCGGTCACCGTGGCGTCGTGCATCGCGGACGCGCCCTACCGCAGCCGCGCCGACGCCCTCGACGTCTTCCGGCGCCACGCCAGCTCGCCCGTGCGCTTCGGCGCGCTGCTCGAGCAGGCGGCCGAGACCGGCGCCCAGGTGTGGATCCAGGTGGGGGCCGGGCCGCTCGGCTCCTTCGCCCGCAAGGGGGCCGCGCGCGACGCCCGCGCCGTCGTCACCCTCGGCTCGGTCGACGACGCCGACGGCGGCCGCGCCACGCTCGAGGCCCTCGGCGCCCTGTGGGCCCACGGCGTCGCCATCGATGCGGACGCGTTCACGGGCGAGGCCCCGGTGGCGAGCCTGCCGCCGATCGAGCTGCCGCGCGAGCCGTACTGGCCCATCAAGGACGGCAACCAGCTCGCGCTGAAGCTGACGGCCGTGGCGCCGCGCGCCGTCGCCGCGGCGGCCGAGCCCGAGCCGGAGCCCGAGGCCGAGGCCGGCGACGACGTGTTCGACAAGGTCGCCGGCGTGGTGGCCCGCGTGTCGAGCTACCCGCGCACCTCGGTGCGGCCCGAGCAGTCGCTCGTCGACGACCTCGGCTTCGACAGCCTGATGGTGGGCGACCTGGCCACGGGCCTCGCCGAGGCCTTCCCCGGCCTCGGCGGGCTGCCGCGCGAGCTGCTCGTGAACCGGCCGACGGTGCAGGCCATCGTCGACCACGTGCGCACCGGCGGCGAAGGCGGCGCCACCGACGCCGACGACGACGCGCCGCTGCTCGCCTGGCGCCCTGTGTGGCGGCCCTGCGCGCTGCCCGAGGCGCACGTCGCGCCGGGGGCGCTGCAGGGCAAGACCGTCCTGCTCGTGGGCGAGCGCGACGCCGAGATCGACGCCGCGCTCAAGCACGCCGGCGCCGCCCTCACCCGCCGCGGCCGCGCGCCCGTCGACGCCATCGTGGCGGTGGCGCCGTTCGAGGAGGCGAGCCGCCCACCGTCGAGGCGATGGTGGCCGGCGCCGCGGTGCCCGACCGCGCGGGCAAGCTGCTGCAGGAGCTCGCCGACCAGGTGCGGCTGCGCGGCGCCCGTCGGTGCTGCTCGTGCGGCCCGCGTCGGACCCGTGGACGGCCGGCGAGGCCGGCGTGGTGCGCGCCGTGGCCCGGGTGGCCCGACCGCGTGGCCAAGGTCCTGAGCTTCGACGGCATCGGGGCGCCGTTCCGCGCGGCCCGCATCGTCCAGGAGCTCGTCAGGCGACCGCTCGGTCGACGTGCGCTGGAGCGCGGCCGGGCGCGCCGTCTCCGGCCAGGAGCGCGTGGAGCAGCCCGTCCGCTGGAGCCCCGGCGCGGGCGACCGCGTGCTCGTCACCGGCGGCACCCGCGGCATCGGCGCGCAGCTGGCGGCGCGCCTGCTCGACGCCGGCGCCGAGGTGGTGGTCGTCGGGCGCGGCGGCGAGGTGCCCGACCCGCGCGCCGTGGGCGTCGCGGCGGACGTGACCGACCGTGCGGCGCTCGTCGCCGCGCTGGCGCCGCACCGGCCGTTCACCGCCGTCATCCACGCGGCGGGCGTGCTGGCGGACGGGCCGCTCGGCCACGTCGACCCCGAGGTGGGCGCCGCCGCGCGCGCCGTCAAGGTCCGCGGGCTCCTGAACGCGATGGCGGCGGCGGGCGCGCCGAAGGTCGTGCTGGCGACGGGCTCGTGGGCCGGTCGCTTCGGCAACCGCCACCAGGCGCACTACGCGGCGGCCAACGCGCAGATCGCGGCGCTCGCCGAGCACGCGCCGGCCGGCGTGCGGCTCGTCGTGGCGGAGCTGCCGCCGTGGCGGTCGTCGGAGATGGTGAAGTCCATCCCGGCGGCGATCCAGGCGGCCATGCGGGCCGAGGGCGTCGACTTCGTGGGCGACGTCGCCGGCATCGACGCGCTGTGGGCCGACCTGTGCGGCGGCGAGGGCGCCGTGGTGCACGGCCGCGCGCTGCCCTGGTGGAACCGCACCCGCGTCGTCGACGAGGTGCTGTCCACCGACACGCACCCCTACCTGCTCGACCACGCCATCGACGGCGTGCCGATCTTCCCGCTGGCCGCCGCGACCGACGCCGTGGCCGCCGCCGCGTCGCTGCCCGCGCCGTTCGAGGTGCGCGACCTGCAGCTGTTCAACGGGATCCAGGTGAAGGAGCCCGTGCGGATGCAGGTCGTGCTCCGAGGGGAGCGCGCCGAGATCCGCACTGGCGAGCGCGACACCCTCGCGTACCGGGCGACCGTGCGGCCGCTTTCGACCGAGGAGGTCGCCGGGCTGCAGGTCCCCTCCCCCGTCACCGGCGGCGAGGCGCCGAAGCTCACGGTCGAGGCGTTCTACCGCGACGTGACGTTCCACACGGGCATGCTCCAGGGGCTCGTCGCCGTCGACGGCGCGGGGGCCGACACCGCGCGGGGCCGCGTCCGCACCAGCCGGCCGACGGACTGGGTGCCGAAGAGCGACCGCAGCGCCTGGTCGGTCGATCCGCTCGCGCTCGACAGCGCGTTCCAGCTCACCGCGCTGCTCGCCTGGGAGCGCTACCAGCGCGCCGGCACCCCCGTGGCGCTCGCGCGGATGGTGGTGCTCGCGCCGTTCCCGTCGGGGCCGGTGCGGGTCGAGGCGCGGTTCGGGCCGCCCGAGGGCGACCGCTCGAGGCCTCGTTCGTGTTCCGCGGCGCCGACGACGCGCCCCTGGCCCTCGCCTGCGGCGCGGTGGCCGACCTGCAGCAGGCCGAGGGCGCCGACGCCGCGCCCGCGCTGCAGATCAAGCGGGAGTGGGTCGATCCCACCGCCTGGCCCGAGGTGCGCGACCTCGACCTGCGGCTCGAGGCCGCACAGGCGCTCGGCATCGCGAACCCCTACTTCCACGTGCACGAGGGCACCGCGCGCGACACCACCGTCGTCGCCGGCAAGACGCTCGTGAACTTCAGCTCCTACAACTACCTGGGGCTGTCGGGCGATCCGCGGGTGCTGTCGGCAGTCAAGGAGGCCGTCGACCGGTACGGGACCAGCGTGAGCGCGTCGCGGGTGGCGTCGGGCGAGCGGCCGTTCCACCACGAGCTCGAGCAGGGGCTCGCCGCGGCGCAGGGCGTCGACGACGCGCTCGTGTTCACCGCCGGGCACATGACCAACGTGAACGTGGTCGGGCACCTGATGAAGCCGCCCGACCTCGTGCTGCACGACGAGCTGATCCACGACTCGCTGCTGCAGGGGATCAAGCTGTCGGGCGCGGGCCGGCGGGCGTTCCGCCACGACGATCCCGAGCACCTCGAGAAGCTGCTGCGCGAGCTGCGCAAGAACCACGAGAAGTGCCTGATCATCGTCGAGGGCGTCTACTCGATGGACGGCGACCTGTGCCAGCTGCCGGCGTACGTGGCGCTCAAGGAGCGGTACGGCTGCCTGATGCTGGTCGACGAGGCGCACTCCTTCGGCGTCTGCGGCCCGCACGGCGACGGCATCGGCGAGCACTACCGCGAGCAGATCGACCGGCGCGCGGTGGACCTGTGGATGGGCACGCTGTCGAAGTCGCTCGCGAGCTGCGGCGGCTGGATCGCGGGCTCGGCGGCGATGATCCGCTACCTGCGCTACACGGCGCCGGGCTTCGTCTACAGCGCGGGGATCACCGCGGCGAACGGCACGGCGGCGCTCGAGAGCCTCAAGCTCATGCACGCCGAGCCGTGGCGGGTCGCCAAGCTGCAGGCCAACGCGAAGACGTTCCACGACGCGCTCGTGTCGCGGGGAGTCGACACGGGGCCGGCGCGGGGCGGATCGGGGGTCGTGCCGGCCGTGACCGGCAACTCGATGCACGCGCTGCTGCTGTCGCAGCGGCTGCGGGACCAGGGCGTCAACGTGCAGCCCATCGTCTACCCGGCCGTGGCCGACGACGCCGCGCGGCTGCGGTTCTTCCTGTCGTCCACGCACGAGGCGGGGCAGCTCGTCGACACGGCCGAGCGGGTCGCGACGACGCTGCAGGCGCTGCGGCAGGAGTTCCCGGCGTGAGCGCGGCCGGCGACGTGAAGGCGCGGCGGGCGGCGCTCGGCTGGGACCGGGCGCGGCTCGCGCGGCAGGCGGGGCTGGACCGGAGCGTGGTGCAGCTGGTCGAGCTCGGCCAGTGGTCGGAGCGCGACGCGCTGGAGCGGGTGGCGACGGTGCTGGCGAAGGCCGAGGCGGGCGAGACGGCGTTCACGCTGCCGCCGCTGGCGCGGGAGCCCGACGCCTGAGGCGCTACGGCGTCCCGAAGGCCAGGGTGTAGCTCGTGTTCTTGCTCCCGCCCGGGCTCCGCGCGAGCAGGCCGCGCGCGAGCAGGTCGTTCAGGTCGCGCTGCGCGGTGGGGATCGACACCTTGCCGAGGGCGGCCCACTTCTTCGCGGTGATCCTCCCCTCGAAGCCGTCGAGCAGCCGGTTCAGCACCTTCCGCTGTCGCTCCCCGAGGGGTTCGTCCGCGAACCGCCGCCAGAAGTCGGCCTTGGCGAACACCCGCGCCAGGGTGACCTCGCTCCGTTCCAGCGCGCGCTCGAAGCAGCCGAGGAACCACTGGAGCCAGTCCGTCACGTCGAGCCCGCCGCGCTGGGTGCGCTCCAGCATCTCGTAGTAGCGGGCTCGTTCCTCTCGGATCTGGCTGGACATGCTGTAGAAGCGCTGGACGGACCCTTCGGACTGCGCGAGCGCGCGGTCGGCGATGGCGCGCGCGAGGCGTCCGTTCCCGTCGTCGAACGGGTGGACGGTGACGAACCACAGGTGCGCGAGGCCGGCCCGCAGGAGTCCTTCCGGACGCGCCTCCGCGTCGAACCACCCGAGGAAGCGATCCATCTCGCTGTCGACCCGCGAGGCGGGAGGCGCGCGGAAGTGCACCCGACCGCGCCCGATCGGCCCCGAGACCACCTGCATCGGCCCCTCGGCGTCGTCTCGCCACCCCCCCGTGCGGACCGGGTGGCGCCCCGCGTACCCGGTCGGGAACAGGGCGGCCTGCCAGCCGAACAGGCGCTCGCGCGTGAGCGGCGCGTCGAGGTGGCCGGTGGCGTCGAGCATCATCTCGACGATGCCATCGGTGCGGCGGTCCACCGTCACCAGTCCCGCGTCGGGGATGCCGAGGTGCCGGGCGATCGACGAGCGCACCGCGCGGGGATCGAGTGGGTCTCCCTCGATCGCGGAGCTCTGGACCACCTCGTCGGTGTGTGCCTGGAGCCGAGCGTCCAGGCCGACCGCGAAGCCCTGCCCGCGCAGGTGCCCGAGCAGGAGGCCCTGGCGATGGCGTGCGGCGGCCAACGGCTCGAGCAGCCGGCGCTCGTCCCACCGGAGGGACGGCCAACCCTGTCGCTCCCAGATGAACACGTCGCCCTCCGGTGAGGAGAACGCCGCGCATTCTCATCACCCCGTGAGGAGAATAACGCGGAGGGAGCGACGGGTAGCCGGTTCGGGCCGTTGAGCACATGCTGGCTAAGGGTCATGGTGGGTTCGGCGGCGTCCAGCCCGGGGAGCAGCCCGGCCAGGTGAGGGTCGGCCAGTCCACCTGCTGTTCGAAGCAGGCCAACACGACGTTGACCGTCGCGTTCTCCGGACCGCCCACCGCTCGGATCCCTGACATCCTCATCGGGGGCACGACGACCCTCCTCGGGCTCCAGATGCGGGGCGCCCTCGACGCGCCGTGGGCGAGCGCATCCGAATCCGTCGCCAGGGCGGATACCCTGGCCTGGACGTGTTCGTGATGTTGTGGCTCTTCCTGGCCGCTGGAAGCGACGCTCGGCCTTCGGCCGTTCTGGGCCGTCGTCGGGCCGCGCAAGAAGGAGATCGGCGCGCTCGCCGGCCGCCGCACCCCGCCTCGCCGGCGGCCATGTCGCGCGCGCTTGGCGCTGTCGAGCCCGAGCGGCTCCGCCCAGTGGCGGACTGACTCCTCGCCGAGCTGCCCGGCATCGAGCCCGTCCTGCGCCATCCGCCCGTGCAGACCTACGAGGCCCGCGGCCGGCGCTGGCACGTCTCGACGTCGGCCCCACGGTCGTGACGCCCGCCGACGTCGGCCTGCCCGAGCGGCGCCGGCGGTCCGACGGCACCGGCGCGCCGCGCTACTCCGGCCGCAAGCGCGGCGACATCCAGTTCCGGCAGGTGCCGGCGATGCACGCGGGCGCGGGGCTGTGGGTCCACGCGCACCTCAGCCCGGAGTGCCTGCACTCGGAGCGGCCGGAGGCGGCGAAGCACCTCGAACTCGCGGTCGACGCCGCATTCGCCCGGAACCTGCATGCCCGTCTGAGGCGCGTTCGCCGCCCCGATCGCGAGCGCATCCTCCCGACCGCGGCCGAGCGGGGACGGCTGAACGGCTGCAGGCGCTGTCCTGCCCGCAGAGGCGCGGCATGCGCTGCGCGAGGTGTTCCTCGGCGCGACGCTCCGGGTCGAAGCGAACATTCCGCCGCCAGTGCAGCGTCCACGGCTCGTGGCGGCGGATGCCGCGCGTCGGCAGCGTCGTCGTCTCACCTGGGCCGAGAACGTCGCCCGCTACGCACTGCCCGACGAAGCCCGTGTTCAGCTCCACGTGTCCGGCTCTGATGCACTCAGGAACATGTTCGGGGAAACTCACGCCGAAATTTAGGTTTGAGGCTGAGATCGACGTAACTGGACAGAGTAGGGATCGGCGATCTGCCACTGCCAGTCCGCGTTCCGACAGCGGCGCAGTAGAACACCTTCAGCTTCGATTCCACGGTGGCGGCGGGACCTCCTGACCGTGCGACGTACGCCGACCTGCTCCGAAAAATTTGACACTCATGAGATTTCTGCTACTACTAATGGAACCGGAGGTGATGGATGAAAATGGTCGCTGGTCGCTGGTCGCTGCTGGCCCTGCTCCAGGTAGTTGCCTTCGGGTGCACGCCGGTGAACTGGGGCAAGGACACCGGTTCGAGTGGCCCGTGCGGTGATGACACCCCGAACGGTGGCTGCGAATGCCCGTTGGCGTGGACGTCCGGCCCCATCCAGTACTGGTCGATCGAACAGATCTGCGTCAGCGGGGATTCCTCGGTTGGTGTCCCGCCGGCTTTCCAGGTTGTTGTTCCCGCGAGCGTCGGGAGCTACGACGCGTTCCCCACGTGGTCCGACTATGACTCTTCCACGGACCTCTTCCAGATGTCCGTCGCAAACGCCAATCCGGGTAGCTCGCTGGTCAACGACAAACCGAACGACGGGGCATGGTGGTCGTGGTCGTTCGACGCCGACTGCACCAGCTACACCATTACCGGCGGCAACTTCCTGTACATCGACGGGACCTTCATCGGCTGGACCAACCCCTACCTTCCCACCTGCGACAGCCCGATCCCTCCGCTGCCTCCGCTTGCTCCGGACGGGAAGGTACCTTCAGGATCGCAGGCATGCACGCCCGGCGAAGCAGACTTCGACCTCGCGGTTCGCGGCAATCTAGCCTCTGACGACAATAGTGCAACACTCTGGCTCACGCCAGTCCTGAAGAGCGGCGGTGGATTCCCGGAGCGAGCCTGGCTGCGCGAGATCGAGATCCTGAACTGGGGAGATGCCACTAACCTCCATCTGGCAGACAGCAATGAACCATTGGAGGTGGCAGCGTTCGCGTTCATTGGCGGCACAGATATCTCCAAGCCACCGTCGGGGCCAACGGTCGTCGCATTCCCGGCAGGCGCCAAGCCGATGAGCACCCTCCTCGGAACAGAATCGATGCCGACGCCATTGGCGACCATGCAGCCGCCCAAGGTGCATTTGACCTGGTCCTGCCCGTCGCCGAGCAGCACGCACTGGGTCCCGGTGCCCGGTCACCAAGGACACGCGGCAATCATTCCGTCGAGCTATGGGTACGACCAGCGGGTCGTCTTCTGGATCGCCGATGATGGGTGGACGGTACGCATCGCTCCCGAGGGGCGGTACGCGGACTATGTCCCCGCGCGACTGCTCCCAGCGAGCCCTTCAGGGCGCACGTTCAGCGTGTTCCTCGCAGCGTACGAAGCCACGTTCACCGGTCGCCTTGTGCGCAGCGGGACGATAATGGAGCTCAAGGACGCCGTGGTGACGGTTTCCGGGACGCCAATCGCAATCCCGGACCAGACGCTCACCGCACTGTAGAGCGGAGGGGACGGATGAGGTTGATGATCACGGGGTTCACCCTCGCCTTGGTGCCTGCAGGATGCGGCCCCCTCTCCACAGTCCCGTACGTCCCGCTCGAGGGAGGAAGTTCGGCACAGCGCGCTCTCGCGCGCGAGGAGTTGTTCGCCTTCGACCACTGGGCCGGACCCGACCGGGTCAAGCTCCGCTCGCTCCAGTTCGTGGATTCGTCGGAGGTGCCTTACGCAGGCGCATACGATCACGACAGACGGCGGTTGACACTCGCTGACGATCTGGTCGGCGCGCTGCGTACCATCCTTCGGCACGAGCTCTGCCACGCCCTCGATCATCAAGAGCACTTGCCCGCCGCGATCGCCCTCGACCAGCTGTCGGACCGGCTCGGTGCCGCAGGAGTGGACCTCGTGCCGAGTGTCCGTGGCGAGCCGCTGCGCTCACGGCGTTCCGAGATCCTGGCAAGCTTCTGTGAGTCCGGCCCCGTCGGTGCCGAACTCCTGCAGTGGCCCTGCCCGGGCGAGCTTCCCGAGGTCGCTGGGATCGCAAGGCATCTCGACCAGGAGGTCTGGAGCGGTGACGAACAACCGCCCACCATCTCCATGGAGGTACAAGCTGGAGGCACCCTTCTCGCATCGTTTGCAGTGGACACGTCTATCGTTGCGCATGGTAGCGCCGACGGCACCGCTGTGTACATCGGTCTCCTCGGTGCGACCGGGGAGCAAGCGTCCTACTGGGTCGACCTGCAGACCGGGGCATTCGTCCCGGACTTGCCAGACGACTTTGAGCTCGACACCACGGGTTCCTACGAGACACAACCGCAGGAGCCACTCCCGGAGGGGCTCCGTTCGGTGCTGGACAGCGTCGTATTGCGGACTGGCACCCAAATCGTGCAGGGAGACCGCGCCGCAGCGCTCGTCGAGGTCGTGACGTCCAATCTGTTCGGGCCATTCGCGCCGCGCGTCGTCGTCCTCGAGGACGGCGTTTGGCAGCCGGTCGACGCCTGTCCTGGCACCGTGTCAACCGTGTTCTCGACCCCGGACACCCTGTGGCTCGCTTGGGCCGAGGGTACGGTTGTCCATTGGGCGCCCATCGCCCCCTGACTAGCCGCGGGCCCGGAACATCCACGGCAATCTCGTCGCTTCGTCCTTGCCGAAGCGGGTATCGACGTTTGGGATCGTCTGCAGACCGGGCAGTGGTCGCTGTGGCGCGCCCAAGAGCAGGGTGTAGCACGTGTTCTTGCTCGCTCCATGGCTCCGCCAGCACACCGCGCTGAGGCCGCGTTGCGCCGTGGGGATAGGCCCCTTGCCGAGGGTGCCCACGCCACGTTCTCTCCTCGATACCTCCTCCAGCCGGTTCAGAATCTTCCGCTGTCGCTCCGCGGGTTCTTCGCGACCGGGCGCTGGAAGTCGGCCTTCGCGAACGTTCATCGCGCGCTCGAATCAGCCGAGGAACCACTGCAGCCAGTGGTCACATCGAGCCCGCTTCGGGTTCGCCCCAGCATCTCGTGGGAGCGGTCCTGTTCTTCGCGGATGGCTGGACTTGCTGTCCAGCGCCCATGGCGACGGAAACCGCATTCGACGCCTGCAAGGTACGCACGGGGCCTCACGGAAGCGTCGGGAAGGCGTTCCTGCCGTGCCGCCCCGCGTCCGACGCGCCCGCCCGGCGTCCAGCGCGCGCACACCCGCCGCCCCACGGCGCTCCGCGCGCCCCGGGTTGCGGACGTCCCCCGGGACGGGCTAACTCCGAGCCTGGCGCCCCGCGATCGGGGCGGATGGGGGAGCTGATGCGGCGCTGGTGGTTCGCGGTGCCGGCCCTGGCGCTGGCGGCGTGCGGCCCGAAGAACGGCGCCACGGGGCCGAGCTCCAAGGACGTCCAGTTCGCCGGCGGCTTCGTCGACTTCGACTTCTCCGAGGAGCAGGCCGCCCTCGACGAGATGACGGGCGCCGAGATCGACGACAACGACACGGAGTGCGGCGATCTCGTCGGCTTCGAGACCACGGCCCTGATGGGCGAGCTCAAGCGCGACGACGTGCGCTGCCTCGACGACGCGATCCGCACCTCCGACCGCCAGACCCAGAAGGGCAAGATCTCCCGCGTCCTGCTCAACGACGCCTGGGCCCGCGGCGAGGAGCACCGCTGGGAGGCCCTCGCCCGCCGCCACCTGATGGAGATCGACCGCAGCGATCCCGACATGTGCTACCGGTTCGCCTACTACCTCATCGATCGCGGCCCGGAGAAGATGGACGAGGCGCAGAAGTGGGCCCAGGTGGCCCTCGACAACCGCCGCGTCTGGGAGGGCGACCTCTACGTCAAGCGCGTCTACGCCCTGATGAAGATCAAGACGCTCGCGGCCCAGAAGAAGTGGACCTGGCTCGAGAGCGAGTACGCCCGCAAGCCGAGCGAGGACCTCTCGAAGCAGGCGACCGAGGCCCGCAACGACACGAAGACGCTCGCCCGCGAGTGGCTCGAGTACGCCCTGGGATCGGGCACCGACGCCACGGCCCCGCTGGAGATCTGCCGCAGCGCGGCGGGCACGGGCGACTACTGCGAGGGCGCTGGCGCCGGCGGCGGGTGACCCGGGCGGCCGCCGCGGATACAGGTCGCTCCGCGTAGCCCTGGTGAGCGACCCCGATGAGCGACCTGCCCGCGACCTACGACCCCCACGCCGCCGCCGAGCGGTGGCGCGCCGCCTGGAACGAAGCCGACGTCTACCGCGCCGACCCCGACGCGCCCGGCCCCACGTTCTCCATCGTCATCCCGCCGCCGAACGTCACCGGCAACCTGCACATGGGCCACGCACTCAACAACACGCTGCAGGACGTGCTCGTGCGCTACCGCCGGATGGCGGGCGACAACGTGCTGTGGGTGCCCGGCACCGACCACGCGGGCATCGCGACCCAGTGGGTGGTCCGGCGGCAGCTCGAGGCGGAGGGCGTCGACTTCCGCGACCTCGGCCGCGAGGCGTTCGTCGAGCGGGTCTGGTCGTGGAAGGGCCAGGCGGGCGGCACGATCGTCCACCAGCTGCAGCGGCTCGGCGTGTCCTGCGACTGGTCCCGCGAGCGCTTCACCCTCGACCCCGACCTGCAGCGCGCCGTCACCGAGCACTTCGTCAAGCTGTACGAAGACGGGCTCATCTACCGCGGACAGCGCCTCATCAACTGGGACCCGCTCGACCAGACGGCCCTGTCGGACCTGGAGGTGGAGCACGAGGAGGGCGCGGCGGCCGAGCTGTGGAGCTTCGCCTACCCGATCCGCGAGGAAGACGGCGGCGGCGAGATCGTGGTCGCGACCACCCGCCCCGAGACCATGCTGGGCGACACGGCGATCGCCGTCCACCCCGACGATGCGCGCTACCAGCACCTCGTCGGCAAGTCCGTGCGCCACCCGATCCTGCCGCGCGACATCCCCATCGTCGCCGACGCGATCCTGGTCGACCCGGAGTTCGGGACGGGCGCGGTGAAGGTCACCCCGGCCCACGACTTCAACGACTTCGCGGTGGGCCAGCGCCACGATCTGCCGATGATCAACATCCTGGAGCTCGACGGCCGGCTCAACGCCGTGTGTGGCGAGTTCCAGGGGCTGACCGTGAAGGAGGCCCGCGAGGCGGTCAAGGCGAAGATCGAGGAGCTCGGCCTGTTCCGCGGCACCCAGGCCCACACCATGAACCTCGGGCGCAGCCAGCGCTCGGGGGCGGTGGTGGAGCCGATGCTGTCGACGCAGTGGTTCGTGCGGATGAAGCCGCTCGCCACGCCGGCCGTCGCGGCGGTCGAGAACGGCTTCACGCGCTTCGTCCCGCAGCAGTGGGCCAACACCTACTACGCCTGGCTGCGCGACATCCAGGACTGGTGCATCAGCCGCCAGCTGTGGTGGGGCCACCGCATCCCGGCCTGGTACTGCGACGCCTGCGGCGCCACGATCGTCGCGCGCACGGCCCCCGAGGCCTGCAAGTGCGGTGCGGAGGCGGCCCAGCTGCGTCAGGACGAGGACGTGCTCGACACCTGGTTCTCGAGCGCGCTGTGGCCGTTCTCGGTCTTCGGATGGCCCGACAAGACGCCCGATCTGGCGCGCTACTACCCGACCTCGGTGCTGGTCACGGGCTTCGACATCATCTTCTTCTGGGTGGCGCGCATGATGTTCGCGTCGCTGCACCTCACCGGCACCGTGCCCTTCCGCGACGTGTACATCCACGCCCTCGTGCGCGACAAGCACGGCGACAAGATGAGCAAGACGAAGGGCAACGTGGTCGACCCGCTCGACGTGATCGACCGGTTCGGGGCCGACGCCTTCCGGTTCACGCTGATCGCGTTCGCCGCGCAGGGCCGCGACGTGCTGTGGGACGAGAAGCGGGTCGAGGGCTACCAGCGCTTCACCACCAAGATCTGGCAGGCGCTCCGGTACTGTCACATGAGCGCGGGCGACGCCGATGCCTCGCACGCCATGATCGTCCCCGAAGACGGGCCGTACGAGCGGTGGATCCAGGCGCGCACGGCCGCGGCGGTGGCCCGCATCCGCACCGCCATCGACGAGTACAGGTTCAACGAGGCGGCGTCCGAGATCTACGCCTTCGTCTGGGGCGAGTTCTGCGACTGGTACATCGAGCTGTCGAAGACGACGGTGTACGACGAGGCGGCGACCCCCGCGGCCAAGGCGGCGGTGAAGCGCCAGCTGATGGACACGATGGACGTGATCGTGCGCCTGCTGCACCCGATCATGCCGTTCCTCACCGAGGAGATCTGGTCGCGCCTGCCGGGCCGCGAGGGGCTCGTCACCACCGCGCGGTACCCCGAGCCGGGCGACTTCGCGTCCGACCCGGCCGTGCTCGACGAGATCGCCCGGCTGCAGGCCGCGATCACCGAGGTGCGGCGGATCCGCGGCGAGATGGAGATCGCGCTCAAGGTCGAGCTCGAGCTGCGCGTCGCCGACCCCGCGCTCCACGCGCTGCTCGCCCGGCACCAGCGCGCGGTCTGGGACCTCGCGCGCTGCAAGGTGGTCCTGTCGAGCGAGGAGCCGACGGCCTCGGCGACGGGCGTGGTCGGCGGGCAGAAGCTCGTCATCCCGCTGCAGGGCGTGGTGGACCTCTCGGCCGAGGTGGCGCGGCTCGACAAGGTGCTGGCCAAGTCCGACAAGGACGTGGAGCAGCTGCGCAAGCGGCTCGCGAACCCGAGCTTCGTCGAGAAGGCGCCGACCGAGCTGGTCGACGAGGTGCGCGGCAAGCTGTCGGCCGCCGAGTCGCGGCGCGACACCCTGCGGACGAGCCGCGACCGGCTCGCGGCCGCGCTGTCGGCGGGGGCCTGACGTGGAGCTCGACCGCCTGGTGGCGCTGGCCATCGACGAAGACCTGGGCCACGGCGACGTGACCACCGACACCGTGGTGCCGCCCGAGCTGGTGGGCGCGGGCGAGCTGCTGGCCAAGCAGGACCTGGTGCTGGCGGGCCACGCCGCCGCCGCCGCGGTGTTCGCCGAGGTCGGCCGGCGCACGGGCGGCGACGCCGCCTACGTCGCCGAGGTGGCGGAGGGGACGGAGGTCGCCGCGGGCACGGTGGTGGCGCGGGTGAGCGGGCAGCTCGCCACGCTGCTCGTCGCCGAGCGGACGGCCCTGAACCTGGTCATGCGCATGTGCGGCATCGCCACGAACACCCGGCGCCACGTCGAGGCGGCCGGGCCGGGCGGCCCCCGGATCGTCGACACGCGCAAGACCACGCCGCTGCACCGCGCGCTCGAGAAGCACGCCGTGCGCTGCGGCGGCGGGCACAACCACCGCCACGCGCTGTTCGACGGGATCCTCATCAAGGACAACCACGTCGACGCCGTGGGGTCGCTGACCGAGGCCGTGCGCCGCGCCCGCGCCGGCAACCACCACCTGCTCAAGGTGGAGGTCGAGGTCCGCACCCTCGACGAGGTCGACGAGGCGCTGGCCAGCGGCGCCGACGTGCTGCTGCTCGACAACATGAGCGACGACACGCTGCAGGAGGCCGTCCGCCGCGCGCGCGCCGCCCGGCCGGTGATCCTGGAGGCGTCGGGCAACATGAACGTGGCGCGGATCGAGCGGATCCGCGGGTTCGGCATCGATCTCGTGAGCGTGGGCGGGCTGGTGCACCAGGCGCGCTGGGCCGACCTGTCGCTCAAGGTGCGCCCCGTGCGGCCCACGGCGTGACCGCGCCGCTGCTGCGGCTCGCCGAGGCGGGCTCCACCAACGACGAGGCGCGGCGGCTGGCCGCGGGCGGCGCCCCCCACGGCACCGCCGTCACCGCCGCCCGGCAGACGGCGGGGCGCGGGCGGCTCGGCCGCAGCTGGGTGAGCGCCGAGGGGGCCGTCGCGCTGTCGGTGGTGGTGCGGCCCGCGATGGCGCCCGAGCGCGTGCCGCTGCTCACCCTGGCCGCGGCGGTGGCGGTGGCGCGCTGCTGCGGCGAGGGCTGGGCCATCAAGTGGCCCAACGACGTGGTCGGGGCCCGCGGCGAGGGCAAGGTGGCGGGGATCCTGGCCGAGGCCGACTGGGCCGGCGGCGCGCTGGCGTTCGCCGTGCTCGGCATCGGGGTCAACGTGACCGACGCCCCGCCCGACGTGGGCGCGGCCGCGCTCGCCGCCCTGGGGCCCCCGCCCGACCGCGACGAGCTCGTCGACGCGCTGGTGCAGGAGGTGGTGCGCTGGGTGGACCGCCTGGCCCACGACGGCGCGGCGCCCGTGCTCGACGCCTGGCGGGCGCGCAGCAACACGCTCGGGCAGCAGGTCGCCGTGGGCGAGGTCCGCGGCACCGCCCTGGACGTCGATGTCGATGGGGCGCTGCTCGTGCGTGACGCCGCGGGCGCCGTCCACCGGATCCTGGCCGGCGACGTGGCCCTCGTGGCCGATCACGGGCGGTGACCGCGCCATCGGGGTACGGTGGCGTCCGAGGCGGCGCCGGACCCCGGCCCGGCCGCGTCGGGAGGCCCCTGCATGACCAGCCGACCCCCGGGTGACCGGGCGAGCACCGTCCCCCCGCAGGTGCGCGCCGCGCAGGCCCGCGCCGTGGCCTCGGTGCGGGTCGATCCGGGCCGAGCCGCCGCGCCGCCGCCGCCCCGCCCGCCCCTGCCGCCGTCGGCCTCGCGCCCGCCCACGCACCAGCTGCCGCCGCAGCCGCGCCCGCCCGAGTTCTACCCGCTGGAGCCCCGCAACCTCGCCGAGGCCGGGATCGACGCCTCGCAGCTCGAGGAGCTGCTGCTGCGCACCCTGCTCGGCGCCCGCGCCGAGACCGGCCGGAACCTCGCCGAGGCCGTGAAGCTGCCGCTGTCGCTCGTGCGCGACGTGCTCGATCAGGCGAAGGACCGCAAGCTCGTCAACTACCGCGGCACCACCGTGATGGGCGACTACCAGACCGAGCTCACCGAGCCCGGCCGCGACAAGGCGCTGCGGTCGCGCAAGATCACGAGCTACGTCGGCCCGGCACCGGTCCCCTGGGAGCACTACGTCGAGGCGCTGCGCTACCAGGCGCTCTCCGCCTTCTCCCCCGGCCCGGAGGACCTGCAGCGCGCCTTCGCCGACCTGCAGATCTCGGAGGACCTGTTCGACCGCATCGGCCCCGCCGTCTCGAGCGGCCGGGCGATGTTCCTGTTCGGCGAGCCCGGCAACGGCAAGACGAGCCTCGCCGAGCGGATGACGCTGCTTCGACGGCGCGGTGTGGATCCCGTACACGCTGCAGATCGGCGGCTACGTCGTGAAGCTGTTCGACCCGGCGCTCCACCGCGAGCTGCCGATCACGCCCGACGCCCAGCGCGGGCGCCACGACAAGCGCTGGGTGCGGATCGCGCGCCCCACCGCCGTCGCCGGCGGCGAGCTCACGCTCGAGAAGCTCGAGATCTCCATCGATCCCACGCACAACGTGTGCGAGGCGCCGCTGCAGCTCAAGGCGAACATGGGCACGCTCGTGGTCGACGACTTCGGCCGCGGCGTGACCGCGCCGCGCGACCTGCTCAACCGCTGGATCTACCCGCTCGAGCGCCGCGTGGACTTCCTCACCCTGCCCGACGGCCGCAAGTTCGACGCCCCGTTCGACTGCATGCTCGTGTTCTCGACCAACCTCGAGCCGCGGGACCTGGCCGACGAGGCGTTCCTGCGGCGGATCCCGTACAAGATCTACGTCGGCGACCCGGTGGAGGACGAGTTCGAGGCGCTGGTGGTCCACATGGCGCGCGAGCTCGGGGTCGAGCTGCAGCCGCGCTCGGTGAAGTACCTCGTCGACCGGCACTACAAGATGACCAAGCGCCCGATGCGGTTCTGCCACCCGCGGGATCTGCTGCTCCAGGTCGTGCACCTGTGCGAGTACGAGCGGCGGCCGAAGGTGGCGGGGCCCTCCGAGTGGGACCGCGTCGTCGCGAACTACTTCGCGGTCTGACGCCGGGGGCCCGATGATCCCAGCTGCCATCCCCTACTTCGGCCTGTCGGTCTACGACCTGAACATCCCGGGCCTGGGCCACATCCCGATCGACCCCTGGGCCACCCTCGTGTGCCTCGGCTTCGTGATCGGGCTCGAGGTCGCGCGGTACCGCGCCATCCGGCTGCACCTCGACGTGCGCGACATCGTCGACGGCGCCGTGTTCACGGTCCTGTCGGGGTTCTTCTGGGCCCACGTCGTCACGGTGCTGTTCTACTTCCCCGAGCGCCTGCAGGAGGACGGCATCATGTCGATCCTGCGCGTCTGGGAGGGCTTCTCGTCGACGGGCGGCTTCATCGGTGCCGTGCTCGGCGCCTGGCTGTTCTACCGGGTGATCCGCAAGCGCGACGCCCTGCGCCACGCCGACGTCATCATGTACGGCTTCCCGTTCGGCTGGTTCTTCGGTCGCCTCGGCTGCGGCGTCGTCCACGACCACATCGGCAAGCTGACCACCTTCCCGCTGGCCATGGACTTCGACCACGGCTTCTCGCCGTGGTGGACCGACGGCTCGCCGTTCTCCGTCCACGGGATCCGCCACGAGCTCGGGCTGTACGAGGCCGCGCTGCTCGTGCCGCTGATGGTCGCGTTCTGGTGGCTCGGCAAGCGCGACCGCGTGCCGGGCTTCTTCCTCGGCGTGTTCGCCGTCTACTACGCGCCGGTGCGCTTCGTCCTCGAGTTCCTGCGCAACGGGGACCTGCAGCACCAGGATGCGCGCTACCTCGGGCTGACCCCCGCGCAATACGGCATGGTGGTGATGTTCCTCGCCGGCGTGGCCTTCCTCGTCTACCTGCACCGCGACACCCCTGCCCCCGCTGCGGCGCCGGCAGCGCGCGCGGACGACCCCGCGGACGCCGATGCCGCTCGCTCGTGAGGTCGACCGGGACGCGCCGCTGCGCGAGAACCTCGGGGGGTGGCTGCGCCTGTCGCTGACGCTCGCGACGATCCTGCTGCTGCCCGTCTGGCTGTTCCTCACGTTCGTGCTCGTGGGCTCCTTCGAGGGGCCGCCGGCGGCCGTCTTCTTCGCGGCGGGGCTGGTCGCGTCGCTGGCGACGCTGGCGCTCGCCGCGCTCGGCGCCGCGGTGCTGCTCGGGTGGTACGGCACCGGCCGCCTGGCCGCCGTGTTCGCCGAGCGCCGGGCGCTGGCGCAGGTCCAGGGGATCGACGCCGTGATGGTGGGCGTCACCATCAAGAGCCACGTCGTGGGCGACCCCGCGGCCGCGCCGCCGCCGCCGGCGGTGACCACGTCGCAGCTGGCGTCGGTGGGGGTCCGGATCGCGGCCGGCACGATCGACCTCGTCGTGCACCTGTTCGGCGCGGCGGTGGGCCTGTCGGTGGCGAGCTGCCTCGGCATGGGCGACGCGTGGCGGCTGATCGTGGCCTGGTGGATCGGCGCCGCGGTGGGCGCGTCGCTCGTGGGCTTCGGCCAGGCGGTGGGGATCACGCTCACCGGCCAGTCGCTCGGTAAGGCGCTGCTCGGGGCGCGGATCGTGACGGAGGAGGGCAGCGACGTGGGGCTGGTGGACGGCTACCTCGTCCGCTCGCTCGGCTTCTCGCTGCTGCGCGCCGTCCCCGGCCTCGGCGCGGCGCTGATCGTCGGCGACCTCGCGACGTTGGGGCTCGATCCGCGGCGGCAGACCCTCCACGACCAGCTCTCGCGCACGCTGGTGGTGAACACGCGCGCGCCGGCGCCGACCGAGCTCGTCGCGGAGCCGGCGGGCGAGCAGACGATCTGGCGCCACCCGCGCCTGCCCGTCGCTGTCGCTGCCGCCCGGGTTCGCGCCGGCCGAGGTGCCCGTGGGCGCGGACTACGCGCTGTCGCGGCCCGGCCAGCCCGTGCCGACGGTGGTGACGCTCGCGGTGCGGCCGGCGCCCGAGGGCGCGCTCGAGCAGGCCGTGGAGGCCTGGGGCCAGGCGCACGCGGGCGAGGCCTTCGAGCTCGTGGGCGAGCAGACCGAGGGCGGCGTGCGCTGGCTCGCCGCGAACCTGGTGCGCCGCGGCGCGCCGATGTCGGTGGTGGCGCGGTTCGCCGTGGTCGCGCTCGGCGGCGTGCCCCGGCTGGTGACGCTCGCGGCCACCGGCCCGCGCGAAGACCCGTCCCTCGAGCCGCTGCTGGGCGGGCTCCAGGTGCCCTGAGTCCCGAGGAGGCCCATGTTCCGCCGGATCCTGATCGCCAACCGCGGCGAGGTCGCTGCCCGCGTGCTGCGGACGTGCCGCAAGCTCGGGGTGCAGGCCGTCGCCGTGGCGAGCGAGGCCGACCGCGAGGCGTCCTGGCTCGCGGGCGCCGACGAGGTCGCCGTCATCGGCCCCGCGCGCGCCGCAGGCTCGTACCTCGACGCCGACGCGCTCATCGAGGTGGCGCTGCACCACCGCTGCGCCGCCGTGCACCCGGGCTGGGGGTTCCTGGCCGAGAACGCGGCGTTCGCCGCGCGGTGCGCCTCGGCGGGGCTGGTGTTCGTGGGCCCCGATCCGCTGTCGATGCGGCAGATGGGCGACAAGGCGCTGGCCCGCAAGACGATGGGGGCGCTCGGGCTGCCGGTGATCCCCGGCTCGGCGCCGCTGGAGGACGCCGCCGCGGCGACCCGGGCGGCCGAGGAGGTCGGCTACCCCGTGCTGCTCAAGGCGGTGGCCGGCGGCGGCGGGCGCGGGATGCGGCGGGTGGACGCCCCGGGCGACATCGCCGCGGCGTTCACCGAGGCCTCGGCCGAGGCGACGGCGTCGTTCGGGGACGGCCGGATGTACCTCGAGCGGCGGATCGTCGGCGGACGCCACGTCGAGGTGCAGGTCATCGCCGACGCCTACGGGCGGTGCCTCCACCTGCACGAGCGCGAGTGCTCGCTGCAGCGGCGCCACCAGAAGGTGCTCGAGGAGGCGCCGAGCCCGGGCCTGCCCGAGGCCGAGCGGGCGCGCATCCTGCCGCTCGTGGCCGACGTCGTCGGGCGCTCGGGCTACCGCAACGCCGGCACGGTCGAGATGCTGCTCGATGCCGAAGGGCGGATGTACTTCATGGAGATGAACACCCGGCTGCAGGTCGAGCACCCCGTCTCCGAGGAGATCACCGGGGTGGACCTCGTGGCCTGGCAGCTCGAGGTGGCCGCCGGCGGCGCGCTGCCCGCGACGCAGGCCGACATCGCCGTCTCGGGGCACGCCATCGAGTGCCGGATCAACGCCGAGGACCCCGACGACAACTTCCGGCCGTCGCCCGGCACCGTCACCACGCTGCAGGTCCCCGAGGGCGAGGGCATCCGGGTCGACACGCACCTGTCCGCGGGCGACCGCATCCCGCCGAACTACGACTCCATGATCGCCAAGCTCGTGGTCCACGGCCGCGACCGGGCCGACGCCATCGCGCGCCTCGAGCAGGCGCTGCAGGGCGTGCGGATCGAGGGGGTCGCCACCAATGTGGCGCTGCACCGGCGCATCGTCGGCTGGGACGCGTTCCGCGCCGGCGCCTACGACACGACATCGCTCGAGGCGTTCGTCGCCGCGGCGGGGAGGGCCTGATGGCGCGGATCCTGCTCCACGAGATCGGCTCGGAGCTCGACCAGGCCGTGGGCCACGACGAGGCGGGCCGCGCGGCCGAGCGCATGGGCAGCCTCGAGGCGGCGCTGCGCGACAAGCGCGAGGTCGTGCGCGCCGGCTGGGGCGACGCCTACGCCGCGCGCGTCCACGAGAAGGGCAAGCTGACGGCGCACGAGCGCATCGCCGCGCTGCTCGACCCTGCCGAGGACGGCGGCCCGGGCGAGCTCCTCGCGCTGGGCACGCTCGTGAACTGGGGCCGTGCCTTCGCCGGGAGCAAGCGCGAGGCGCCCGGCGCGGGCGTCATCACCGGGCTCGGCAAGGTCTGCGGCCGCTGGACCGTGGTCATCGCCAACGACAACACCGTCGCCAGCGGCGCCTGGTGGCCGCTCACCCCCGAGAAGATCGAGCGGGCGCAGCAGGTCGGGCTGCGGCTGCGCCTGCCCGTGCTGTACCTCGTCGACTGCTCGGGGCTGTTCCTGCCCGAGCAGAGCAACAGCTTCAGCGGGCTGACGGGCGCGGGCCACATCTTCACGATGAACGCGCGCCTCGCGGCGGCGGGGGTGCCGCAGGTGGCCGCCGTGTTCGGCGACTGCATCGCCGGCGGCGGCTACATGCCCATCATCAGCGACCACGTCGTGATGACCGAGGGCGCCTACATGGTCATCGCCGGGGCGGCGCTCATCAAGGGCGCCAAGGCGCTGCACCTGACGAGCCTCGACATCGGCGGCCCCGAGGTGCACGTCCACCAGAGCCGCTGCGCCGACGAGCGCGTCCCCGACGACCCGACGGCCATCCGCGTGCTGCGCGACCAGGTGAGCCGCCTCCCCTCCCCCGCCACCGCCTTCTACCGCCACGGCGCGGTGCCCGAGCCGCCGCGCTACGACCCGGCCGAGCTCGGCTCGCTGTTCCCGCCCGATCCGCGCCAGGTCTACGACATCGAGCAGGTGCTGGCGCGGCTCGTCGACGGCTCGCTGTTCCACGAGGTGCTGGCGCACGTCGGGCGCGAGATGGTGACGGGCGTGGCGCGCATCGGCGGGCTGTGGGTCGGGCTCGTGGCGAACCGCCAGGGCATCGTCGAGGAGCCCGGCATCGGCGCGCGCGCCGGCGGGGTGCTGTACCGCGAGGGCATCGCCAAGATCTCCGCCTTCGCCCGGGCCTGCGACGACGACGGCATCCCGCTCGTCTGGCTGCAGGACATCTCGGGCTTCGACATCGGGGTCGACGCCGAGCGGCTCGGCCTGCTGGGCTACGGCTCGAACCTCATCTACACCAACAGCACCCAGCAGACGCCGTTCTTCACGGTGCTGCTGCGCAAGGCGTCGGGGGCCGGCTACTACGCGCTGTCGGGCATGCCGTACGAGCCCGTGGTGCAGCTCGCCACGCCGATCACGCGGCTCGCGGTGATGGAGGGGCGCACGCTCGCCATCGCGACGTTCAACAGCAAGCTCGACGACAACTTCGAGATCGCGACGCAGGACCCCGAGGAGCGCGCCGGCATCGAGGCGCAGATGGCGAAGACGGCCGCGCGCATCGAGGCCGACATGGACCCCGTGCGGGCCGCGGCGGTGATGGACGCCGACGAGGTCGTGTGCGTGGGCGAGCTGCGGGGCTGGCTGGTGGCGCTGGTCGAGGCGGCCTGGCAGGCCATCGGCTACCGGCGGACGAAGAACCCGCGCATCTGGAGCCTGCACGACCTCGAGGTGCTGGGCGGGCTGCAGGCGGCGCCGGGCGGGCCGACGGCCGAGGCCCGGTGGGACGGCGAGCGGCTGTTGGCGCCGACCGTGGGCACCTGGCGGCCGGCGGTGGCCGACGGCGGCCCGGTGCGGGACGGCGCGGTGCTGGGCGTGATCGTGAAGGCCGACCGCGCGGTCGCGGTGCTGGCGCCGAGCGGGAGCGGTGGCGTGGCGACCGAGCTCGTCGCCGACGGCACCTGGGTCGAGCACGGCACGGCGCTGCTCGTGCGCGGGGCGGCCCGGGGCGAGGCCGTGGAGCGCACCGTCGCGGCGCCGGACGCCGGCGGGCTGCCGCCCGGCGCGGTGGTCGTGCGCGCCGAGACCGACGGGACGGTGTACCTGCGGCCGGACCCCGGCGCGCCGGCGTTCGCGGACGAGGGCGCAGCCGTGGTGCGCGCGGCGACGCTCGGGCTCGTGGAGGTCATGAAGACGTTCACCCCCGTGCGGGCGCCGCGGGACGGCGTGCTGCTGCGCGTGCTCGTGGCGGACGGCGCGGCCGTGCAGCGCGGGGAGCCGCTCTTCTGGGTGGGCCCGAGCCCCTGAAACAAGCCAACACGAGGTGGAACACCCCGTCGGACGGCCCGGGCATTACCTTGCTCGCCAGCTGGAGGAGGGAACATGACCGGACGATGGATGCTCGGGGTGGGGCTGCTGGCGCTGGGGCTGGCCTGCGGCGGCGGCGGGGCGATCGGCGCGCGCACCGAGGGCGGCGCGGAGGCGACGTCCGCCTACCCGGGGACGGAGGAGGGCGCGCGGCAGCTGCTGCTCGACGTCCGCACCGGCGACGCCGTGGCGCTGACCCGGGCGCTGAAGCCCACCTCGGCGGACTACGCCGCGTACTTCGACGCGGCGTCGGCGGAGAAGGCCGAGGCCGCCTACGAGGCGCTGTGGTCGGACCCGAAGGCGGTGATCTCGGCGGATCCCGAGAACACCGAGCTGAAGCTCTCCTCCGCCACGACCGAGGAGCTGCTGGCGCAGGGCGAGGCGGCGAGCGCGTTCCCGGGCGGCTACCGCGAGGCGGCGGCGCACCTGCAGCCCGGCCTGACGGTGTACCGCTGGAAGTACACGAAGCCCGGTGAGGACCTCGGCATGGCCTACGACGGGCTCGTGTACCTGAACGGCCACTGGGCGTGGTTCCCGAAGCCGTGGAAGGTGCTGCGGTAGGCCGTCGGCGGGTACACACTGATACCGAACGTTTCCAGCCGCCTCCGATAGGACCGCCCCACGGAGGGTGCGATGCGGCTGTGGGTGGCGGTGGTGCTGGCGGGGTGCGCGGGGGAGCCGGGCGTCGAGGTGGGCGCGGACGGGGTCGGCGGCGCGGACGGCAGGGCGAGCCCGGGCCCGCGGGGCCGCAGGGCGACCCCGGCGTGGCGGGTCCGGCGGGGCCCGCGGGGCCCGCAGGGGCGCAGGGCGCGGCGGGGCCGGCCGGCCCGGTGGGGCCCGAGGGCCCGGCCGGCGCGCAGGGTCCCGCGGGGCCGCAGGGGCCCGCCGGGCCGCAGGGACCCGCTGGTGCGCAGGGACCCGAGGGCCCCGAGGGGCCGCCGGGCGCGGGGCTGGTCTGGCTCGACGCCTCGGGCGCGGTGCTGGGCCCGGCCGAGAGCCCGACCTCCGGCTGGTACGTGGACGTCGACGGCTACTTCTGGGGCACGAACCGGATCACCGGGGAGGCCGTCCCCAACCCCGGCTACGTCGTCGTGGAGCAGCTGTTCACCGGCAACAACTGCAACGGCACCGAGCTCGTGGCGGGCACCCACCCCGGCATGCCGATGCGGGTGGGCGGTGTGGTCCGCGCCGTCCCGTTCAACGCGGCGCTGGTCGCCACGCCCGCCCGGTCGCAGCGGGTGGGCGCCGCCTGCCAGCCCGTCGACCCGGCCTGGATCGCCTGCGACGACCACGTCGCCTGCTTCGCGACCGCCGACGTGCTGACCTGGCCCGTGCTGCCGCTGCCCGGGCCGTTCCCCGCGCCGCTGCACGCCGAGTGGCGCTGACCAGCGGGTCACGCCCGCACCCGAGGCGGGTGCGGTTACGATGGTCCGACGAGGAGGGCGCCGATGGTCATGTGGTTGCTGGGGGTCGGCCTCGCCTCGGCGGCGGACCAGCCCACCCTCGCCGTCCCGGTCGGCGAGGACGGCGCGCCGCAGGCCCACCTCCGCCCCCGGGTCCAGCTGCCCGACACCGAGCGGCTCGCGGCGATGGCGGCGTTCCGGAGCAAGCGCCTGAGCCTGCGCAGCGTGGCCGACGTCCACGCGGCGGCGCGGGGGCGCACCCTCGGGGTGTACACGAGCACCTGGGGGCCCTGGGGGCCGTCGTGGAGCTGGATGTGGGTGCCGCAGCCGCCCGAGGGCGACGGCTGGGTGGTGGTCCAGGGCGGGGCGCCACTCGACGTGCCGTCGACGCTGGCGGTGCTGGCCGACCCCGAGGGCACCGTGCTCGAGCAGCGCATCCGCACGCTGCGCACCACCTCGACCGCCGTGTACACCCTCGGCGTGGCCGGGCTCGGCACGTCCGTGGTCGGGCTGTGGGCGCTCGATCGCGCCGAAGACCCGCTCGACTCGCTCCGCTGGACGGCCGTGACCGCCACGGGCGTGGGGATGCTGATCGCCGGCGTGGTCGGCGGCACGATCCCGGCGTCGCGGGCGAACCGGCTGCAGTTCGACGCCTCGGCGACGATCGACCGCGGGAGCATCGAGGAGCGGATCGACCGCTACAACGCCGAGCTGCTGCAGGACCTGGGGCTGGTGCCCGGGCGGTAGCGGCGCCGCTTGTCCCGGCGCCACCGGATTCATACGCCTCCGATAGCGCGGAGGCGGGCGTGGACGACGGCGGCAGCAACGGCAAGGGCGGGGCGAGGTGGGGCTGGCCCGTGCTGACGCAGCTCGTGCGGGGCGACCTGTTCGGCCTCGGCGACAGCGCGAAGTCCGCGCGCACCCGCGACCTGCGCGCGCGCACCGCCGACGCCGATCGCGTCGTGAAGAGCGTCTGCCCGTACTGCGCGGTGGGCTGCGGCCAGCGCGTCCACGTGAAGGGCGGCCGCGTCCTCGACATCGAGGGCGATCCCGACTCGCCCATCTCCGAGGGCACGCTGTGCCCGAAGGGCTCGGCCAGCTTCCAGCTGGTCACCGGCGCCCACCGCGTCAACCAGTGCCTCGTCCGCCGCCCCGGGAGCACCGCCTGGGAGCCCATCTCCCTCGAGTCGGCGATGGACCGGATCGCCCAGCTGACCAAGGAGGCCCGCGACAGCGGATGGGAGGCCGCGGACGACGACGGGCGCCCGCTGAACCGCTGCATGACCGTCGCCCACCTCGGCGGCGCGACGCTCGACAACGAGGAGAACTACCTCATCAAGAAGCTGCTGTCCGGAGGCCTGGGCTTCGCGCAGATCGAGAACCAGGCCCGCATATGACACAGCTCCACGGTCCCCGGTCTGGGATCTCCTTCGGGCGCGGCGGCGCCAGACGTTCCAGCAGGACCTGCAGCACGCCGACTGCATCCTCATCCAGGGCAGCAACATGGCCGAGTGCCACCCGGTGGGCTTCCGCTGGGTGATGGAGGCCAAGCGCCGGGGCGCGACGATCCTGCACGTCGATCCCCGGTTCACGCGGACCTCGGCGATGGCGGACCTCCACGTCCCCATCCGGCCGGGCAGCGACATCGCCTTCCTCGGCGGGCTGATCCGCTATGCGATCGAGCACGACCACGTCTTCCGCGACTACGTGGTGGCCTACACCAACGCCGCCCGGCTCGTCAGCGCCGACTACGTCGACCCCGAGGCCCTCGACGGGCTCTTCAGCGGCTACGACACCGCGCGGCGCGCGTACGACGACGCCAGCTGGCGGCTCGACGACGCGCGCGACGACACGCTGCAGCATCCGCGCTGCGTGTACCAGATCGTGCGCCGGCACTACGCGCGGTACACGCCGGAGATGGTCGAGCGGATCTGCGGGATCCCGCAGGCGACGTTCGAGCGGGTGGCCCGCACGCTGTGCGCGGCGTCCGGACGGGATCGCACCGCAGCCATCTGCTACGCCGTGGGCTGGACGCAGCACAGCGTCGGCGCCCAGTACATCCGCGCGGCGTCCATCCTGCAGCTGCTGCTCGGCAACATCGGACGGCCCGGGGGGGGCATCCTCGCCCTGCGCGGCCACGCCTCGATCCAGGGCTCCACCGACATCCCGACGCTGTTCGATCTGCTGCCGGGCTACCTGCCGATGCCGCACCACGGGCACGGGCAGGACTTCCAGTCGTGGCTCGACGCCTTCGTGGCGCGCTCGGGCTGGTGGGCGGAGGCGCCGAAGTACGCCGTGTCGCTGCTCAAGGCCTGGTACGGCGAGCACGCCACCGAGGCCGACGGCTGGCGCTTCCACCACCTGCCGCAGCTCACGGGCGATCACTCGCACCTGAACACCGTCGCGCGGATGGCGGACGGGAAGCTCGACGGGTACTTCGTCATCGGCGAGAACCCCGCCGTCGGCTCCGCCCATGCCGGCCTGCAGCGCGCCGGGCTGCGCCGCCTCAAGTGGCTCGTGGTCCGCGACTTCGCGCCCACCGAGACGGCCGAGTTCTGGCGCACGGCCCCGGAGATCGAGCGCGGCGAGCTGCGGCCGGAGGACATCGAGACGGAGGTGTTCTACCTGCCGGCCGCCACGCACGTCGAGAAGGAAGGCTCGTTCACCAACACCCAGCGGCTGCTGCAGTGGCACCACCAGGCGGTGGCGCCCCCCGGCGACGCCCGCAGCGACCTGTGGTTCTTCTACCACCTCGGCCAGCGGCTGAAGGCGCTGTACGCCGGCTCCGACGCCGAGCGCGACCGGCCGCTGCGCGAGCTGACCTGGGACTACCCGGTGCACGGGCCACTGGCCGAGCCGTCCGCCGAGGCCGTCCTGCAGGAGATCAACGGGCGCAATCTGCGGACGGGGGAGCTCGTGTCGGGCTTCACCGAGCTGCAGGCCGACGGCAGCACCGCCTGCGGCTGCTGGATCTACGCCGGCTGCTACGAGGGCGGCGAGAACCGCACCCAGCGCCGGCAGCCGGGGCCGTGGGTCGCGCCGGACTGGGGCTGGGCCTGGCCCGCGAACCGGCGGCTGCTGTACAACCGCGCGTCCGCGGATCCCGCCGGGAACCCCTGGAGCGAGCGCAAGAAGTACGTCTGGTGGGACGCCGCGCAGGGCCGCTGGACGGGCGTCGACGTGCCCGACTTCCTCGCCGATCGGCCGCCCGACTACCGTCCCGGGCCGGACGACAAGGGCACCGACGCCATCGCCGGCGACGCGCCGTTCCTGATGCAGCCCGACGGCCGCGGCTGGCTGTTCGCCCCCTCCGGGCTGCTCGACGGGCCGCTGCCGACCCACTACGAGCCCGAGGAGAGCGTCGTCGCCAACCTGCTGTACGCGCAGCAGTGCAACCCGGCGCGGCTCGAGTGGCGGCGGCCCGACAACCGGCGCCACCTCGCCTACGGCGACGACCGGTTCCCGTTCGTGGCCACGACGTTCCGCGTGACCGAGCACCACACGGCCGGCGGCATGTCGCGCAACCTGCCGTGGCTGTCGGAGCTGCAGCCCGAGATGTTCTGCGAGGTCTCGCCGCAGCTGGCCGCACTGCGCGGGCTCGCGCACGGCGGCTGGGCGACGGTGCGCACGCTGCGGGCCTCGATCGAGTGCCGGGTGCTCGTCACCGAGCGCATCCGCCCGCTGCGGATCGACGGGCGCGATCACCACCAGATCGCGCTGCCGTGGCACTGGGGCGGGGTCGGGCTCGTCACGGGCGACGCGGCGAACGAGCTGTTCCCGCTGGTGGCCGACCCGAACGTGCACATCCCGGAGTCGAAGGTGCTGTCGGTCGACATCCGACCGGGGCGGCGCAGCGCGTCGCTGCGGCCGCGGTTCGCGGAGCGGAAGGGGCCGGCGCGCGATCTGCCGGGCGTGGGCCAACGGCGCGCCGAGCCGGCGTGGAACCGGAAGGACTGGTGAGGACATGACGACGAAGGGCTTCTTCACCGACACCACGGTCTGCATCGGCTGCAAGGCCTGCGAGGTCGCCTGCAAGCAGTGGAACCAGCTGCCTGCGGACCTCGTCGGCTTCACCGGGATGTCGTACGACAACACGGGGGCGCTGGGCGGCAGCACCTGGCGGCACGTGGCGTTCGTCGAGCAGCCGCAGCCGGGCGTGTCGCGGCCGGTGCCGCTGCCGGACCGACCCAACCCGGGCGCGGATCCGCGCTGGCTCATGCTGTCGGACGTCTGCAAGCACTGCGAGCGCGCCGGCTGCCTCGAGGCCTGCCCCACGGGCGCCATCGTGCGCACCGAGTTCGGCTCGGTCTACGTGCAGCCCGACGTGTGCAACGGGTGCGGGTACTGCGTGCCCGCCTGCCCGTTCGGGGTCATCGCGCGCCAGGAGCAGGACGGGCGCGCCTGGAAGTGCACCCTGTGCTACGACCGGCTCCGCGAGGGCGAGGAGCCCGCCTGCGCCAAGGCCTGCCCGACCGACAGCATCCAGTTCGGCGACCTCGACGCGCTGCGGGAGCGCGCCGGTCAGCGGGTCGAGCAGCTGCGCGAGCGCGGTGTCGAGGGGGCGTACCTGTACGGCGCCGACCCGGAGGACCAGCCGGGCACGGAGGGGCTGCACGCCTTCTTCCTGCTGCTGGACCGGCCGGAGGTCTACAACCTGCCGCCCCGGCCCGAGGTGCCGACGAGGCGGGCGGTGCGGTCCTGGGGCGCGGCGGCGGCGGCGGGCGCCGCGCTGCTGGGCCTGGTGGTGGCGGCCGCGTGGCCGGAGCTGGGGGCGCGATGAGCCGAGCCGAGGAGCGAGATCTGGACGCGACGCTGGCGATGGTGACCGGGGAGGCCGCGCGGATGCGGGCGCCGGTGCTCGAGCCCGCGCCGCCGGTGCCGGTGCGCGGAGGACGCGGGGCTCGGGCCCGACGAGGACACGGTCGTGCCGGACTACCACGGATGCCGCCGCTCAAGGCGGCGCCGTGGAAGGGGTACGTGCCGGCCTACTTCTTCGCCGGGGGCCTGGCCGGGGCGTCGAACCTGGCGGGGGCGGTGCTGCAGCGCTCGGGCGACCCCGCGCTGCGGCCGGTGGTGCTGCGCTGCCGGCGCCTCGGGGCGGTGTCGCTCGGGGCCGGGGCGGCGCTGCTCGTGGCCGATCTGGGGCGGCCGTCGCGGGCGCTGCACATGATCCGCGTCTTCCGCCCGACGTCGCCCATGAACCTGGGGACGTGGGTGATCGGCGCCTCGGGCTCACGTCGACGGCGGCGGCGCTGCTGCCGGCCGGCTCGGCGACGCCGCGGGACTCGCGGCCGGGGCGCTCGGGCCGCCCCTCGCCACCTACACGGCCGTGCTGCTGTCCAACACGGCGACGCCGGTGTGGCAGGCCGGGCGCACGCTCCCCCTGCTGTTCGCCGGCTCGTCGGCGGCGACCGCCGGCTGGGCGCTGATCCTGGTGGGCGGCCCCGCGCGCGGCGCGTGGCGGCGGCTCGCGCTGCGGCCAGGCGAGTCGCGGGCGCGGCCCTGGTGGAGCAGGAGCTCGGCGAGCGGCGGGCGCGGCCGCTGCAGCGCGGCGGGTGGCGCGCCGGCAAGTGGCTCGGCGCGGCGGCGGCGCTCACGGCGCTGGCCGGCGCGGACGGCGTGGGCGCGGCGCTGGGGCTCGCGGCCTCGGCGGCGGTGCGCTTCCGGGTGCTGCGGGCGGACCGGGCGTCGGTGGCGGGATCCGCGGGCGGCCTGGCGCTGAGCGGCGCCGCCGCGGGTCAGCGCTTGCGCTTGCGCTTGCTCCGCCGGTCGTCGGCCTCGTCGGCGGCCTGGTCGTCGTCGTCGTCGCCCTCGCCGCGGTGGCGGCCGAAGAGGCGGCCGAACAGCCGGCCCGGGCGCAGGATGGGCCCGCCGTGGACGTCGCACTTGTCGCTCGGGACGTGCCCGGCGACGGAACCACTCGTCGTAGGTGTGTCGGGGCAGGCGTCGCGCGCGAGCAGGGCCGCTCTCGGCGCAGACCTCCTCGACGTCGACGCCGTCGGGCCGGGGCATGGCGCCGCGGTTGGTGCCGAGGCCGCGACGAAGCGCGCCCACGTGGGCGCGCGCCGCGGCTGCCGGACAGGCCGAGGTTGCCCCTCGTCCTGGCCCACCCAGACGGCCACGGCGAGGCTCGGGGGTGAGGCCGACGAACCAGGCGTCGCGGTACTCGTCGGTGGTGCCGGTCTTGCCGGCGGCGGGGGCGCCCACCCCGTAGCGGGCGGCGCGGGAGCCCGTCCCGTGGGCCACGACGCCCTGCAACAGGTGCACGGGCGACGGCGGCCGCCTGCTCCGACACGGCCGGGATCCCGACGGGCTGCACGTCCATCACCTCGCGCCCGTGCGCGTCGGCCACGGAGAGCAGCACCCGCGGCTCGCGGGCGACGCCCCGCCCGAAGACGGTGTAGGCGCCCGCCATCTGCATGGGCGTGGCCTCGAAGGCGCCGAGCGCGGCCGAGGGCAGCGCCGTGGCGTCGGACAGGCCCACGTCGCGCAGGGAAGCGCTGCAGCCGCCCGGCGCCGACCTCCTGGGCCACGTGGATGGCGGGGATGTTGCGGCTCGTCTCGATGGCCTGGCGGAGGGTGACCTCGCCGAGCCACTGGTGGTCGTAGTTCTGCGGGGCCCAGGTCTCGCCGCCGACGTTGATGCTGACGGGCTCGTCCTCGAGCAGCGTGGACGGCGTGACCGAGCCGTCGTCGAGGGCCTTCACCATGGTGAGCGGCTTGATCGTGGAGCCGGCGAGCCGCTTCGCGTCGCGCGCCCGGTTGAACGCGCTGGCGGCGTAGCTCCGGCCGCCCACCATCGCCACGACGGTGCCGTCGTCGATGCGCACGGCGACGAGCGCGACCTGGGCGCCGGCCGCCTTGGGGTAGTCGCGGTCGAGGCCGGCCATGCCCTCGGCCACGGCCTCCTCGGCCGCGCGCTGCAGCATCGGCTGGATGCCCGTGTAGACCTGGTAGCCGCCCGAGGCCAGGGCGCCCTCGCCGAGCGTGGCCTCGGCGGCGTCGACCGCGGCGTCGACGGCGTAGGGCGCGCGGCGGATGCGGCTCGGCTCGAGGCCCTTGAGCTCGAGCGGCTCGTCGACGGCCTCGGCGTAGGCGGCGTCTTCGACCCAGCCGAGGCCCTTCATCCGGTCGAGCACGACGTGGCGCCGCTCGAGCGCGGCGTCGGGGTTGCGGACGGGGCTGTAGGCGTTGGGGGCCGGGATCGCGCCGACGATGGTGGCGGTCTGCGCCAGGTCGAGGTTCTTCGCGGAGACGCCGAACCAGGCGCGCGCGGCGGCGTCGACGCCGTACAGCGGCAGCCCGCCCATCTGCCCGAGGTAGACCTCGGTGAGGTAGAGCTCGAGCAGGGCGTCCTTGCCGAGCTCCTGCTCCAGCGCGACCGCGAAGAAGGCCTCGCGGATCTTGCGCCGGATCGTCCGCTCCTGCGTGAGGAACAGGTTCTTGGCGAGCTGCTGGGTCAGGGTGCTGCCGCCCTGCACGTCGCGGCCGGTGGCGTTGGCGAGGGCGGCGCGCAGCAGGCCGACGGGATCGACGCCGTGGTGCTGGCGGAAGCGGGTGTCCTCCATCGCGAGCAGCGCAGGCTCGACCCACTTCGACAGCTCCGCCAGCTCGACGGGCGTGCGCTCGGCCTCGGCGTCGCCGAGCGTGCCGAGGACGGTGGGCCGCAGCACCAGCTCGCGGCCGGCCGACGTGGACTTCACCACGCCGTCGCGGATGGTGACCGACGCGTCGCCCCCCTTCGCGCTGCCGGTGGGGCCGGTCCACGGGGCGCTCCACAGCGCGATGCCGTCGTCGGTGACGGAGAACACGCCGGGCGAGGCCGGGTCGTCGGGCTTCGCGACGCGGTCGACCCGCTCGAACCCCGCCGCGAGCAGGTCGCCGGCCAGCGTGGGGACGGAGGCGCGCATGCCCGTCTGGATGCGGATCGGCGCCGACCACACCACCGAGGGGACGGGGTGCGGCGGGTCGGCGAGGTAGGCCGCCACGTCGCGCCGGGCGCGCGACCACAGCGTGGCGCCCGCGATGCCGAGGCCGACGCAGACGCCGGCGAGGATGGTGCCGAGCTCGATGAGCAGCCAGCGGCGCCAGTCGTCGCGGGCGGGCAGGTTCAGCCAGGCGGGCCAGCCACCGCCGCCGCCCGGGCCCTTCCGGGTGCGGCGGGTGGGCGCGCGGCGCTTCGTCGGCTTCTTCGGCACCGTCTTCGTGGTGGCCGTCTTCCGCGGCGAGCGCGTCGTCGTGGCCTTCTCGGCGGCGGTCGCCTTCGCCGTCTTCGACGTCTTCGCGATCTTGCCCGTCGCCTTCGCGGACTTCGCGGACTTCGACGGCTTGGCGGGATCGGACGGGGTCCGCTTGGAGGGCATGGGCACCGGTCGGCGGGTTCGCTACGTCCTGTATCCAGGACGGGGGCGCTCAGGAGACGGGCGGGGTCGTCCGGGAGCGCCGGTGCAGCCGGCGGAGGCCCTGCGAGATCTCCTCGAACCGCTGACGCGCGATGACGGAGTCGAGCTGCCGGTGGAAGGCGAGCCACCCGAGCCCGGCGCAGGCGATGCCGAGCAGCAGGACGACGAGGCCCCACGGCCCGACCGCGAGCGTGGCGACGAGGCCGCCGACGGCGAGCACCATCCCGCCGTACAGCCCCGAGGCGCGCCACAGGATCCCCTGCTCGAGCGACGCCAGATCGGCATCGGCGCGGCGGTCGTCGGGCACGATGCCCTCGCGCGCCTGCAGTAGCGCGACGGCCTCGCCGTAGCGCGACTGCTGGACCAGGTGCGTGGCGAGCAGCGCGCGGGCGCTCACCAGGTCGGGCGCCACCTCGACGGCGTCGCGCAGCGCCTCTTCGGCCTCGGCGGGGCGCCCGAGCCGCAGGCGGCACAGGCCGAGGTAGTAGAGGATCGAGCCGTCCTTCGGGAAGTAGCGGGAGCCGATCAGCGCGAGGTCTTCGCCCTGGCTGTGCTCCCCGAGGTAGGCCGCGAGCATGGCCCCCGCGACGTAGGCGTTGCGGTGCCAGGGCTGGTCGCGCACGAGCTCGCGGCAGCGGCGCAGCGCGGCGTCGTAGTCGCCCTTGCGGATGATCTCGATCACCTCGTCCCACGGCGTGGGGGCGAGGTCGACCTGCTGCACCACGTCGTCTTTCGGCACGAACGAGGGGTGATCGCCGCCGCGCCCGGTGAGCACGAAGCCGCAGTCGACGTTGTGGTGGAAGGCGAGGAGCCGCTCGGCGTCTCCGGCGGCGCGGCCGACCCGCTCGTAGTCCTTGATGGTGGCGAAGAACCGGTCGCGGATCGCGTCGGCGCTGGAGCCGTCGAACCGGTAGAAGTAGAGCAGCATCCCGGGCTCTCCCGGGCGCGCGCCGGGGATCGTGCGCGTGAGGTACCAGGTGCTGGTCCCCTCCCCGCCGTCGCCGGGATCGTCGATCGCGTCGAACCGGATCTCGGGCCGGCCCTCGACCCCGAGCACGCGGCAGATGAAGGCCGCGAGCTCGCCGGCGAGATCGCCGAACGCCGCCTCGGCGGAGATCTGGCCCTCGGGGGTGCCCCAGCCGTAGCGGTGGAAGTAGCTGCGGCGCAGCTGGTCGATGCGGGAGCGGCAGTGGTTGACCTCGGCGCGGACGAGGTCGCCATCGTATTGGTAGCGGATCGGCGCGAAGGTGATCCGCCGCTGGTACAGCCGGATCGAGTCCTCGAACGTGTAGCGCCTCACCACGCCGTCGCGGCCGACGATCTCGACGGGAAAGTCCACCAGCTCGGTGTAGTCTTTCCGATCGTAGCGCTGGAGTTTCACGCTCTTGTCCATCGCGTCGATCCGGCCGCTCCCCATTCAGATTAGCAGAGGACGAGGGGCGGGGTGAAATAGTGTCACCGGTGGTTCGTATCGTCCGGTGAACCCCGAACCGGAGACGACACTGCTGGCCCTGCGACTGCACGATGGAACGGACGACGAGCCTGGGCGGATCCTCTCCGCGCGGGAGGGAGACCCCGCCGCCCGGGCGTGGATCGTGGAGCGCTGGACGCCGCCCGTGTGGCGGTTCTGCCGGCGGATGCTGATGAACGACGAGGACGCGGGCGACGCCGCCCAGGAGACCCTGGTCAAGGTCCTGCGCAACCTCGATCGCTACGACGTGAACCGCTCCTTCTCGACGTGGGTCTTCGGGATCGCGCGGAATACCTGTATCGACGAGCACCGGCGCCGGAAGCGCCGGGCCTGGGACGAGCCGGGCGACGTGATCGACATGGCCCCCTCCCCCCTGCAGGACGTGGCGCGCCTGCAGCGAGCGGAGATCCTCGACCACGCGCTGGGCCAGCTCCCGCCGATGTACCGGGAGATCCTCGTGCTCTACCACTTCGAGCACCGGAAGTACACCGAGATCGCCGAGATCCTCGAGCTGCCGCTCGGGACCGTCATGAACCGCATCTTTCGCGCGCGCAAGAAGCTCCGGGTGCTCTACGAGGAGCACGGAGGGGACCAGCCATGAGCCAGCACGTCCCGGCAGACCTCCTGCACGCCTTCGTCGAGGGCGAGCTCACCGACGATCAGGCCGTCACGGTCGCCGTGCACCTCGACGGGTGTCCGAGCTGCGCGGCGCGGGCGGCCTCGCTCGAGCCGCTCACGCCGTTCTTCGCGGCGGTCTCGGATCCCGAGCCGCCACCCGACCTCGTGCCGGCCATCCTCGCGCGCGCGCAGCGGCCGGACTGGCTGCCGGGCTGGGAGGTCATCGTCGGCTCGGCGCTGCTGGCCACGGCCGCGCTGCTGGCCTTCGCCGTCGACAGCCCGCTCGCGCTCGCCACCGACGCCGTCGTGGTGGTCAACGCGACGGGCGCGCTGATGCGCGGCGTGGCCGGGGCGGTGGGCTCGTTCCACACCACCATGTCGCTCGTCGCCGGGCTCGCGCTGGCAGGCGCCGTCCTCACCCTCCACCTGAGCGGCGAGAACACCGCGCTCGACCCCCGGAGGACGCCGTGATCGCCCTCGCCCTCGGCGCCGCCCTCACCGCGTGGGCGGAGCCGCCGGAAGCGCCCCCGGTCCCCGAGGCGCAGCCCGACAACGAGGCGCTGCTGCGCGAGATCCGGGCGCTGCGGGAGGAGGTGGCGGAGCTGCGCGGCGCGCTGCCGCCAGACGCGCCCGATGCGCTGGATGCGCCCGAGCCGCCGGATCGCCCGGTGGCGCCCGACGTGGTGGGCGGGCAGCGCGTGGGCTTCGGCGAGCCCGTGTACGTGGCGCCCGACGAGCGCGTGCCCGAGGCGGTCTCGTTCGGAGAGGACGTGCGGGTGGCCGGCCAGGTCGACGGCGACGCGATCTCGTTCGGCGGCAACGTGCGCATCGACGGCACCGGCCGGGTCGACGGCGACGCCGTCTCGTTCGGGGGCGTGGTCGACGTGGCGGACGGCGGCAAGCTGAAGGGCGACCGGGTGGCCGTGGGGATGCCGATGAGCACCCCCGCGGTCGAGGTCGAGGCGCTGCCCGACGACGAGCCCGCGGCCGTGGGGAACCTGCGGCTGACGGGCGACGCCCACCAGCTGATGCAGAGCCTGTACCGGCGCCTCATCTGGATGCTGTCGGTCGCCGGCGCCGGCGTGCTCGTGGTCGGGCTGTTCCCCACGCGCGTGAGCCGCGTGGCGAGCGACATCGAGGCCCGTCCGCTGCGAGCCGCCGTCGTGGGCACCCTGGCGACGGGCTTCGTGACGGTGTTCGCGGCGCTCTTCGCGGTGCTCACGCTCGGGCTCGGCTCGCCCGTGAGCCTGCTGCTGCTCGGCGTGCTCGGCGTGGCCTGGCTGCTCGGCTTCGTGGGGCTGTGCCAGGTCGTCGGCGACCGCCTGCCGCTGCAGGACCGGCCGCACGGGCGCTGGCTCGCGTTCCTCGTGGGCGTGCTGCTGCTGACGTTCCTCACGAGCCTGCCGTGGGTCGGCTGGCTCGTGGTGGTGAGCGCCGGCGCCATCGGCATCGGCTCGGCGTTGTCGACGCGCTTCGGCCGGGCGGCGTTCTGAGCGACCTGCCCGACCTGACCGGCGCCAAGGCGCAGCTGCGGCGCCAGCTGCGCGCCGTGCGCCAGCAGCTCGACCCCGACGCGCTCGGCGAGGCCGCGGTGCGGGTGGCCGAGGCCGTGCTGGCGCTGCCCGAGCTCGGCGAGCCGACCGTGGTGTCGGTCTACCTCTCCGTGCGGCGCGAGCTGCCCACCGCGCCGCTGCTGGCGGGGCTCGTGGCCGAGGGCCACCGCGTGGCCGTGCCGCGGGTGGAGGGGCAGGACCTGCAGATGCGCGCCTGGTCGCCCGAGGCGTACCTGCTCGACGGCGTGCTCGGCATCCCCACCACCGACGGCCCCGTGGTGCCAGGCGTGGCCGTGGCGATCTGCCCCGGCCTCGGCTTCGACGCCGCGGGGCGCCGCCTCGGCTACGGCGGCGGCTACTACGACCGCTGGCTCTCGGCGAGCGGCGCGCTGGCCATCGGCGTGTGCGTCGACGAGGCCCTGCTCGACGCGGTGCCCGCCGGCGAGCACGACGTGGCGATGGCGCTCGTGGTCACGCCGAGCCGGACGATCCGCGTGGGGGGCGGCCCGCCTTCGTGATGGCGCGCACGCGGTCCTGGTGGTGCTCGACCGCCTCGATCAGCGCCACGTCGGCCTCGGCCCACGGCACCGCCCACAGCTCGTCGCGCCGCAGCCAGCGCAGCGCGGCGTGCTCCTTGGCGACGGGCTCGTCGGAGGCCACCACGGCGTAGGCCACGAGCTCGAGCTCGCCGACCCGGCTGGTGCCGAGCAGGTCGCCCACGGTGGCCCAGACGCCGAGCTCCTCCTGGAGCTCGCGCACCAGCGCCTCCTCGTCGGACTCGCCCGGCTCGACCTTGCCGCCCGGCAGCTCCCACAGCCCGGCGTGCGACTGCCCCGGCGCGCGCTGCGCCGCGAGCACCCGCCCGTCCCGGAGCCACGTGGCCGCCACCACCCGCACCGCACCCTCCGCGAAGCCGGGCGACATCGGTGCCCGTCGCAGGATCGTAACCGAAGGGGTGGTGGACACGCGATCGTGCAGGTGGACAGTTTCTGTCCGGGCGGCGGGGTAGAGCGTGCCCATGATCACTGCACTGCGCGTCGACAACCTCGCGATCATCGACCGGCTCGAGGTGGGCTTCGAGTCCGGCCTCACCGTGATCACCGGCGAGACCGGGGCGGGAAAGTCCATCCTCATCCACGCCCTGAAGCTCGTGCTGGGCGCTCGCACGAGCCCGGAGGTCGAGCGCAACGGCGCCGAGCGGGCCGAGGTGGAGGCGCTGTTCTCGGTGGGCGACGATCCGGCGTTCCGCGAGCGGCTCGCGGCGGCCGATCTGCCGCTCGACGACGAGATCGTGATCCGGCGCTCGGTCACGGCCAACGGCCGCAGCCGGGCCACGATCAACGGGCGGCTCACCACCGCGGCCCAGCTCCAGGCGCTCGCCGCGGGGCTCATCGACATCTCGTCGCAGCACGAGCACCAGTCGCTGTCGGACCCGACGACCCACCTGGCCACGCTCGATGCCTACTCGCGCGAGACGCGCCTCGTGGAGACGGTGCGCGAGGCCGTGGCGGCCGCGGTGGCGGCGGCGGAGGCCGCCAGGGCGGCCGACGAGGCGCTGCGTACCCGCAGCGACCGCGAAGACCTGCTGCGCTTCCAGCTCGCCGAGATCGCGTCGCTCGACCCCCAGCCGGGCGAGCTCGACCAGCTGGCGGAGGACGTGGAGCGCATGCGCCACAGCGATCGGCTGCGCGCGGCCACCTCCGGCGCGGAGGACGCCCTGTACGGGCGCGACGGCGCCGTGTGCACCGAGCCTCGCCGCCCTGGAGGACACGCTCGAGGCAGCCGCCGCGCCTCGATCCGGCGCTCGAGGGGCTGCTGTCGCGCATCGCCGCGGCGCGGGTGGAGCTCGAAGACGTGGCGCAGGACATCGGGCGGTACGCCCGGCGCATCGACGGCGACCCCGACCAGCTGAGCCGGATCGAGGACAGGCTGCACGCGCTGAAGCGTACCTGGCCTGGCGCCACGGCGGCGACCTCGAGGCCGCCATCGCCTGGCGGCGCACCGCCGAGGCCGAGCCCTCGACGGCCTGACCGACGCCGAGGGGCGCGCCGAGCAGGCGCTGGCCGAGGCCGAGGTGGCGCTGGGCGGCGGGCGCCCTCGCCGAGAAGCTGTCGGGCACCCGGCACGACGCCGCGGCGGCGCTGGGCGGCGCCATCGCGTCCGAGCTGGCGGACCTCGGCATGGGCGGGGCGCAGATCGTGGTCGACGTGGCGCCGCCTCGAGCCCGGCACCAGCGGCCTGGCTCTACGAGGGGCGGCGGCTCGGGCCCACCGGCATCGACCGGGTGGAGCTGCTCATCGCGCCCAACCTGGGCGAGCCGCCGCGGCCGCTGCGCCGCATCGCGAGCGGCGGCGAGCTGTCGCGGGCGCTGCTCGGCACCAAGCGCGTGCTGGCGGGGCTCGGGCCCGTCGGCACCTACGCGTCTTCGACGAGGTCGACACGGCGTCGGCGGCGCCGTGGCCGACGCCATCGGGCGCAAGCTCGTGGAGGTGGCCCGCCACCACCAGGTGCTCTGCATCACGCACCAGCCGCAGATCGCCGCCTTCGCCGACCAGCACCTGGTCGTGGCCAAGCTGGTGGCGGAGGGCCGCACCTCGAGCCGGCTGCGCCGCCTCGGCGCCGACGACCGGGTGGAGGAGCTCGCGCGCATGCTGGGCGGCCGCAAGATCACCGACGCCGCCCGGGGCGCCGCCGCCTCGCTCATCCGCGCGGCGCGGCCGTGAACCCGTCAGGCGCGCGCGGTGTCGCCCGTCCACCGGCGCCCGCGCGCCATCTCGCTCCACAGCCGCAGATCGCACACGAGCGACCACACCGGGTACTTGAACGTGGCCGGGCGGTTGTGCTCGAGGCGGAAGTGCCCGACCCAGGCGCAGGCGTAGGCGCCCACGATGCCCACGAGCACCACCGGCGCCGCGAACACGACCGGCACGATCATCAGCACCATCGGCAGGAACGCGGGCCGCATCGGGCTCGACCCGCAGCGCGCCCCAGGTCGCCGCCGCGAACATCAGCAGCAGCCCGATGCCGGCGCCGAGCGGGTTCGACACGATGCCCGCCGCCACGGTGAGGAAGAAGAACGAGGTGCCGACGAAGTGCAGCACCCGCGACCCGGCGTGGCGGTGCTCGGTCAGGTAGTACGGCCAGAACTCCCGCAGCGAACCGATCCGACCCATGGCACCCTCCCGAGCTTCGGCTCTAACGCGGCGGATCCTCGTCGTCGCTCCCCAGCGCCCGGGTCTCCCGCTCTGGACGGCCGCTCGGGCCCGCTGGACCGCCCCTGCCACCCGGGCGACCGCCTGCCCCGCCCGCTCCCGCTGGCGCGCCCGCTCGGCCTCGCGCGCCTGCCGCGCCTCGGCCTCGGCCCGGATGCGCGCCGCCCGCGCCAGCCGGTCGTCCTCGGGCGGCTCGGGCATCGGCGCCTCGCTGTCGCCGCCCAGCACCGCCTCGCCGGCGCGCGCCACCGCCCGCCCGGCGCCGCGGACCGCCGCCCCCGCCGCCCGCTTCGCCGCCTCGTTGCGCCACCGGCGCACCACGTCGTCGAACCAGCCCACGGCACCTCCCTCGGGTCAGCCCGCGCAGCCGTCCTCGCCGTCCGGGCAGCGGACGATGCGCAGCGCTACCTCAGCTGTACCCTCGCGGAGCATCCCGAGCTGCGCGGCCGCCTGCCGCGACAGGTCGAGGATCCGCCCGTCGGCGTACGGACCGCGGTCGTTGACCTCGACCTGCACGACGGGATCGTCCCCGTCGGGGGCATCGAGCCGCTCGACCTCGAGCACCGTCCCGAAGGGCAGCCCGCGGTGCGCGGCCGTCAGCGCCTTCGGGTCGTACGTCGCGCCGGACGCCGTCTGCGAGCCCGCGAAGTCGTCGCCGTACCAGCTGGCCGTCCCGACCTGGAACACCGCAGGGCGCTCCTCCACGTCGCGATCGGCACAGCCCCAGAACCACAGGAGCATCGTGAACATGCCCGATCCATGTCCACTCGCGGCCCGCGCGACCACCCTACTCGAGCGCGCGCACGCTCCCGCGCGTGTTCACGGAGTGGATGACCCGGGCGAGCAGGGGCTCGATGCCGAACCAGTGCACGTCGTCGGGCGCGTGGGCCGGGACGACGGTGTTGCTGGCGGCCAGCCGCACCCGGAAGCCCCGCGTGGCGGCCTCGGCCCGCAGCGCCGCGATCCGGTCGGCGCCCGGCGGCGACAGCAGCAGGTGGACCCCCGCCACGACGAGGTCGGTGGCGCCGGCCTCCCACAGCGCGCGCGCCGCCGAGGCGACCGAGCCGGCCGTGTCGACGATGTCGTCGACGATGAGCACGGACTTGCCGGCCACCTCGCCGATGACGGTCGTGGTGGCGACGGTGTTGGGCCGGCTGTAGTCCCGCTCCTTCGACAGCGCGGCGATGGGTTTGCCGTGCGCCGAGGCGTACCGCCGCGCCATCTCGAGGCCCCCCACGTCGGTCGAGGCGACCACGTCGCAGACGAGCCCCTCGTCCTGCAGGAACGCCGCGAACGGCGCCGCCACCGACACCACCTCGGGCACGCAGCGCGACGGGTCGTACGCGCCGATGAGCGCCTCGTTGTGGGGGTCGACGGTCACCACCATCGACACGCCCGCCGCGCACATCAGCCGCGCCAGCAGCCCAGTGGTGACGCCCTCGCGCGCGTGGTTCTTGCGCTTGTCCTGCCGCGAGCCCGGCAGGTAGGGCAGCACCACGGTGACCCTCGCCGCATCGGCGTGGCGCGCGGCGTCGACGGCGTGGAGCAGGGCCATGAGCCGGTCGTAGACGGAGCGCTCGTGCCCCGGCGCCATCGCCCGCGTGAAGAGGTAGCAGTCGCAGCCGCGGATGTTGCGCTCGATCGCGTACTTCGACTCGCCGCTCGCGAACCACACGTCGCGCCCGCCCGTGACGACCACGCCGAGCCGGTCGGCGACGGCCTGCGCGAGCTCCTCACCGTCGCTCAGGGCCAGCAGCGCGAGCGGCGCGCGCGGGTGCGGCGCGAGCCCGGCGGTACTCGGCTGGTCCCGCTCCGCGCTCACCGCGACGACCAGTCGAGCAGCAGGCTCGCGAGCACCTGGTTGGCCGTGCCGTCGTGGCGCTCGGTACGGCCGTCCCACCGCATCACGCGCGCGCCCCGCCGCACCCACACCGTGTCGCCCGTCACGGCGAAGAGCTCGTCCTCGTCGGTGCGGGGCCAGGGACGCCCGGTGACGCGCTCGGCGACCACTGCCGGATCGTCGCCGGTCGTCGGCGTCGGGCCCGCGAAGCCGCAGGTGCCCGTGACGACGGGCCAGCGGTGGACGGCGAGCACGTGCGCCACCTCGCCCCCCTCCCCCACCGCCAGCACCTTGGCGCTCGGCCGCACCAGGTCGGGGAAGCCGTAGACGGCGTACCGCCGGCCGTCGAGGCAGGGTCAGCGCGGCGACCGCGCCGGCCTGGTGCAGCACGTCGACGGCCGGCGCGAGGCGCTCCACGGCGTCGGGCAGCGGCACCCGCGCGTCGGTCTGCAGGGTGCCGCCCCACGCGGTGATGGCCCGCCGCCAGGGCGCGTCGGTGGGCTCGGCCGGGGCGGGCGTCTCCTGGCTCGCCTGCTGCACGAGCCCCGCCTGGATGCCCGGCTTGCCGGCGGCCTGCGCCGGATCCCCCGCCTCCGACACGGGCTCGAACGCCACCTCGACGGGCTCGGCCTCCGCGGCGGGCGCCCCCACCGCCGGCGCCCCGATCGGTGCGCGCCAGCTGCACGAGGTGCGGCAGCTCGGGCGCGATCAGCGCGTCGACGGCGAGCTTCACGGCGCCCTTCGAGCCCGGGACGGCGAACACCACCGTCCGCCCGCACAGGCCGGCGCACGCCCGCGACAGCATCGCCGCCGCGCCGATCTCGGCGTAGGACAGCGCGCGGAACTGCTCGCCGAACCCGTCGAGGCGCGGCGCGAGCAGCGGGAGCAGCGCTTCGGGCGTGAACGTCGCGCCCGGTGACGCCCGTGCCGCCCGTGAGCACCACCGCCTCGGCGTCGGCCGCGGCGTGGGCCCGGACGACGTTGCGGATGGCCGCCACGTCGTCGTCGACGAGCTGGCGCGACCCGACGCGGTGCCCGGCGGCGCGCAGCCGCTCCTGCCAGCAGGTCGCCGCCCGTGTCGGTGGCCGCCGTGCGGCTCGACGAGACGGTGACGACGTGGACCTCGACGCTGCGGGGCGCGCCCGCTCGGTGCGATTCGTGGCTCATGAGGGAAGCTAGCACTCCTCGGCGGGTCGGGGATCCACGATCCCCCGCGCCAGCAGCCGCGCCCGCTCACCCTCGGCGAGCCGCGCCCGCCGCGCCGGATCGCGCACGGGCACCCGCGCCAGCAGCGCCTGCACCGGGCTCGCCCCGAGCGCGGCCGGCACGTCGCGGTCGGCGAGCACCTCGGCGGGCAGCGCCACGCACGAGCCCCTCGGTGAGCGCGTGGGCCGGCGCGCCGGCGCGGGCCAGGGCCAGCGCCCGGTCGGCGTCGGACGTATCGAGCACGGCCACCAGCGGGTGCACCGCGCGCCGTCCCAGGCCACGGCCGGCGCCGCCGCCAGCAGCGCAGCCCACGCCGCCGGCGTCAGCTCGGGCGCGTCGCACGGGGCGACGGCGCAGCGCGGCGTCCGGCTGGCCCGCATCGCCGTGACCACGCCGTACAGCGGGTGGACCTCGCCCGGGTCGTCCTCGAGCACCACCTCCACGGGCGCGCCGTCGGGCCAGATCCACGGCAGCCCGTCGTCGCCGCGGCGCACCAGCGCCACCCGCTCGCCGATCCCCCGCATCGACGCCGCCACGGCCAGCGCCATCGGCACGGGCGGCCGGCCGAACGGCGCCCGCGCCTTGTCGAAGCCCATGCGGCGCGAGCGCCCGCCCGCCAGCACGAAGGCGTCGACCGAGCTCACGTCGGGTAGTCCGCCCCGGCGCCGTCGAGGTAGCCCGGGTCGATCACCTGCACCCGCACGAGCTGGCCGCGGTGCGGCGACGGCGCCTCCGCCGGCAGCACCATCAGGCCCTGCGCCCGCGCCATCGCGCTCAGCACGCCGCTCGACTGCGAGCCCGCCGAGTGCGCCACCAGGGCGCCCGTCTCGTCGCGCGCGAGCGCCACCCGCACCAGGCGCGTGCGCCCGGGGGGCTCGTCGAAGTCCTCCGCCGCGATGGCCGACACCATCGGCAGGTGCGGCCGCGGATCGCCCACCGCCTTGCGCAGCCACGGCCGCACGAACTGCAGGAAGTTGACCGTGCAGCTCACCGGGTTGCCGGGCAGGCCGAACAGCGGCACCTGGCGGTCGCCCGCGGGGACGCGCCCGAAGGCGAGCGGCTTGCCGGGCTTCATCCGCACCCGCCAGAAGTCCATGGCGGCGCCGAGCTCCGCGAACGCCTCCTTGACCACGTCGTAGGCGCCGACCGACACGCCGCCCGTCGTCACGACGACGTCGGCGGAGGCGAGCGCGCTCTTCAGCGCCGCCACCGTCGCGTCGAGGCGGTCGGGCGCGATGCCCAGATCCAGCGGCACGGCACCGGCCTCGAGCACCATCGCCGCGAGCGTCGCGTTGTTGGACGACCAGATCTGGCCGGGCCGCAGCGGCTCGCCCACGGGCACCACCTCGTCGCCCGTCGACAGGATCGCCACCACCGGCCGCCGCGCGACGCTCAGCCGCGCGTGGCCCGTCGACGCGGCCACGCCGATGGCCGCGGGCGTCAGGCGGGTGCCTGCGGGCAGCACCACGTCGCCCGCCCGCACGTCCTCGCCGCGGCGGCGCACGTGGCGGCCCGGCGTGGCGCGCCCGCGCACCTGCACCATGCCCTGCCGCGCGCCGTCGGTGTCCTCCACCATCACCACGGCGTCGGCGCCCTCGGGCATCGGCGCGCCGGTCATGATCGCGATGGCCGTGCCCGGGCGGACGGGCTGCGTCGCGACCTGCCCGGCCCCCACCGTCTCGAGGACCGTGAGCCCGCGCTCCTCGTCGACCGTGTCGGCCGCGATCACCGCGTAGCCGTCCATCGCCGTGTTGTCCCACGGCGGCACGTCGACCGTGGACCGCACGTCCTCGGCCAGCACCCGCCCGAGCGCGTCCGCCAGCGGGACCCCCTCGGGCGGCATGCGCGGGACGTCGCCGCAGGTCCGCGCGAGCGCCTCTTCCACCGTCAGCACCGCCCACCTCCGCCGCGGACGTAACTCCCGGCGGGCGGTGGTGGGCGATCACCCGCCGCGGACCTTGAGCCTCTGCCGGGGTGGATCACCGAGCGGTCGCCGAGGTCGTTCCAGGCCTGCAGGTCGGAGACGAGCACCGTGCTTCTGCGCGAGCCGCGACAGGCTGTCGCCGCGCTGGACCTCGACCTCGACCCAGACCTCGCGGGCGCCCGCCGCCGGGAAGATCTTCAGCTTCTGCCCGACCTCGATGTGGCTCGGGTCGTCGACGCCGTTCAGCGGCACACGTCGGCGGGCGACACGCCGTACTGCTGCGCGATGCGCGTGAGCCACTCGCCCTTCTGCACGACGTGGAACACGGGCTCCGCCGCGGGCGCCGCCGCCGCCGAGCCGGGCACCTTCAGCCGCTGGCCGACCATGATGGTGCTGCCGCGCAGGCCGTTGAGCGTCCGCAGCGAGCCACGTCGGTGCCGTAGCGCGAGGCCAGGCCCGAGAGCGTCTCGCCGCGCTGGACGGTGTGGGTGGCCGTCGGCGCGGGCTTCGGCGGCGCGGGCGCCGGCGCCGGCGCGGCCTTCGCGGCCTCGCCCGGCAGCGCCATCATCGCCGCCGCCACCACCACGGGCGTCCCCACGGCCGCCGCGGCGGTGTGCGACACGGTGGCCTGGCGCGGCTCGGCGGCGGGCTTCGCGGGTGCGGGCTTCGCCGGTGGCGCCGCCTGCGCGAGCAGCGTGGTGGGCTTGCTCGGCGGCTCGGCGCCGGCCCCCGGCGGGATGACCAGGTTCATCCCCACCACGATCCGGTTGACGTTGCGCAGCTGGTTGGCGTGCGACAGCTCGTCGACGGTCGTGCCGTAGCGCGCCGCGATGATCGACAGCGTCTCGCCGCGCTTGACGGTGTGCCGCCGCACGGCGCTGCGCTCCGCGGCCGGCACGGCGTCGAGCGCCGCCAGGAACGTGTCGTGGCGGCCCGTGGGCACGCGCAGGGCGTAGCCCTCGGGCGGCGTGGCGTAGCGCCGCAGCGCCGGGTTGAGCTCCTTGAGGTCGTCGAGGCTGGTGCCGGCGCAGCGCGCGAGCACCTCGAGCGCGACCGAGCCCTTCACGTCGACCACGTCGTAGCTGAGCGGATCGCGGGCGGCCGGCACCGCGAAGCCGTAGCGCTCGGGGTGCTTGCCGATGATGGCCGCGGCCATGATCTTCGGGACGTAGTTCTCGGTCTCGGGGTGCAGGTACGAGCCCTCGGCGATCTTCCAGAAGTCGCTCGTCCCGCTGTTCCGGACCGCCTTGCGCACCCGCCCCGGCCCGCCGTTGTACGACGCCCAGGCGAGCCGCCAGTCCCCGAACATGCGGTGCAGCTCGCCGAGGAACGTGATCGCGGCGCCGAGGGCGGCCTCGGGATCGCGCCGCTCGTCGACCCACCAGTCGATGCGCAGGTCGTAGACCCGGCCGGTGGACTCGATGAACTGCCACAGCCCGGCGGCGTCGGCGCGGCTGTAGGCGTGGGTGTTGTAGCCGCTCTCGATCATCGAGAGGTACACGAGGTCCTGCGGCAGCCCGGCCGCGGCGAGGCGCTCGCGCATCATCGGCTGGTACAGCGGCGCGCGCGACAGCCAGCGGTCGTAGTACTTGCGCCCGTCGCCCGTGAAGTAGCGGACCCACTTCTCGACGGCGTCGTTGACCTCGATCGGGATGTCGAACTCGGAGGGGTCGACCTGATCGAGGAACAGGGGGTCGGACGCCAGCGCGGCCGCGGGGTCCTCGTAGAACTGGACCTGCACGTCGCCGCCCAGCAGGTCGTCGGCGACGACGCTCTCGGCGCGCTGCTCGGCCGTCACCTCGACCGCGGCGGCGACCTGCTCCGGGCTCGGGATCTCGCCCTCCATCCGGTCGACCCAGTCCCAGATGCCCTCGGCGGGCGTGTCGACGAGCTCCGCCGGCGCGGCGGGCGGCTCGGCGGCGGGGGCGTCGGGATCGGGCCCGGCGCCGTCGGCGGGCAGCGCCGGATCGACGGGCGCCTGCTGCTCGTCGCGGGCGCGGTCCTTGCGGCGGAACGGCGGGAAGACGAAGCCGCGGCGGGCGCCGTCTTCGGCGGAGGGGCGCGCCTCGGCCGGCAGGTCGCCGAGCGCGAGCCACAGGAGCAGGGACGGCAGCGCGAGCCGCCGGATCCACACGGGAGCCAGGGGGAGCGTCGTCATCGCGAACCAGAGCGGTGGGGGGGACGTGGGGAGGGAGCGGGCTGGAGGCGGGAGGGAGAGCGTGGGAAGCTCCCCCTCCTACTATGGCACGGAAGGCCGAGAAGTTCCACGGTGCCTCCTCGCCGGGCCCCGCCCCTGACAGCGCAGGAGCGGCGGCGCGCGACCCGCCTCGGACGATCGGTCGCGCCCGTTCCTTCGGCCGCGCGTCACCCGATGTGAGGGAGGGCGACGTGACGGCGCGCGACCAGGTCCGACAGCGGGTGCGGCGGCTGTACGGCATCGCCGACGCCGACGCCGCGGCCGCGCGCTACGGCGGCGATCCCGTCACGCTCGGCGACGCCTGGCTCGGCCGGCTGCCGCCCGCTGCAGCTGCGCTGCAAGGGCTGGGCGGCCGACGACGTGCTGCGCGCCGCCCGCGCGCTGGCCCCCGGGCCCACGCGGTGGGCGCCACGTTCCTCGTCAACGACGGCGCCGAGCTGGCCGCCGCAGCCGGCGCCGACGGCGTGCACCTCGGCCAGGGCGACGGCCCGATCGCCGCCGCCCGCCGGGTGCTCGGCGAGGGCGCCATCGTCGGGCGCAGCAGCGGCACGCCCGCGCTGGCGGCCGAGGCGGCTCGCGAGGCCGACATACGTCGCGTTCGGCCCGATCCGGGCCACCGCCAACCTGTCACAGCCGAAGCCCGTGGTGGGCCTCGAGGCTGGCGGCCGCCTGGGCGGCGGTCCCGCGCGACGTGCCGCTGGTGGCGATCGGCGGCATCGGCCCGGACCTGATCGGGCCCTGGTCGCCGCCGGCGCCGACGCCTGCGGCGGTCATCGGCGCGGTCGCGGAGCAGCCGACCCGCAGGGCGCGGTGGCCGCCCTGCGGTAGCTACTCGATGATCTCGTCGTCCCAGCCCTCGTCGGGCGGCAGGTCGTCCTCCATCTCGTCGTCTTCGGGCAGGACGTCCTCGTCGATGATCTCCTCGCCGCCGTCGTCCTCCTCGAGGATCCCGGGCCGCGTGGGCCGCTGGGCGTCGCGCTCCTCGCGCCGCTGCTGCAGCCGCGCCTTCGGATCCCGCCGGCGCTGCTCCTCGTCGACCTCCGGGTCCCGCCCGGCGGGCATCGAGCGCACCCCCGCGTTGGGCCGCGTCACGTCCCGCACCCCGCCGCGGACGCCGCTGTTCCCCGCCGAGCGACCGCTGTTGCCGCCGGGGGTGCAGCTGTAGGCGTTCAGCCGCGGATCACCCCGCGGCAGGCGTACTCGTACGTCCCCGAGCTGGTCTCGGCCGAGCGCAGGAACGTCCGGTAGGCCGCCAGGCTGTCGTCGAGGTTGGACAGGGTCAGGGTGATGTCGATGGCGGACGATCGATGGGCTCCCAGCGTGATCTCGCCCGCGACCGCCAGCTGGAACAGCGCGCTGTCGAGCGTGCCGCTGTCGATGGTCGCGCGGCCGTCCTCGAACCTTGGCCTCCAGCGCCAGCGTCTTGGTGGGATCTCCATCCCCAGCGGCCGATCATCGGCAGCTCCACGTCGGACAGGCCGAGGTCGGCCGGTGAGCGACAGGTGCCCCGTGGCGTCGCGCATGCCGTTGTCGCCGGGTGCAGGTCGACGATCGAGGTCGATGGCGCCCGATCCCGACGCCGTGATGGGGAGCAGCATCATCAGGTCCGACAGCGGCAGCTGGTCGGCGCCAGCACGAGGTCGGCCAGGCCGATGCGGCCCTGGTCGTCGGCCGCGGTGCCCACGCGCGTAGTCGATCTCGCCGTCGGTCAGGCCCACCGAGCCGCTCACGTAGGGCGCGCGGCGGAACAGCGACCACACCGACGCCCGCAGCCGCGCCCGCGACAGCATGGCGACGAGCGTCGGCGCCTCGCTGGCGTCCTCTTCGCCGTCCTCCTCCTCCGCCGCGGCCGCCGCCCGCCGCCCGCGCCGGCCCGTGTTGGCCGAGGGCTGGTGGTACAGCTTCACGTCGCGCGCCGACAGCCCGATCCACCAGGGCGACACGCTGCCGATGTCGGCGACGTAGTCGGCCCCGAGCAGGCGCGGCAGCTCGTACTCGAGGCGGTCGGCGATCGACCGCGACGGGAACGTCAGCCAGAAGGTCCCGACGAACACGGCGAAGACCCAGGCGAGGGTCCCCGCCACCCACAGGGCGTTGCGCTTCATGGCCTACCCCTCCGCCAGCGACAGCACGACGAGATCGAGCGTCAGGTCCATCTGCTTCTCCTTGCGGGAGTTGACCACCCGGAAGCTCGCCTGTTCCACGCGCGCCGGGAAGTCGCTCGTCTCGAGCTCGTACAGGAAGCGGAACAGCGGCTCCTGCTGCGCCCGCTTCAGCTCCACGGAGTACCGCGTCTGCACGATCTCCCCGACCTGCTCGCCCGCGTTCTGCTTCACGGCCGCGAGCGCGTCGTTGAGCTCGTGCTTCTGCGCCAGATCCTCGATCCACGCGCTGACCGGCTGGTTCGCGAACTCCTCGAGCCGCCCCTTCTGGGCGTCGAAGCGCGCCTCGGCGGCCTGGTACTCCTGCTCGAGCTGCTGCACCCGCGCGTAGGCCTCCTTGGCCGACCGCACGCGGCTCGCCTTGTCGTCGAGCAGCCCGTTGAGCAGGTACCAGAACCCGAGCGTCGCGAAGACGACGACGCACAGCACGAGCCCCACGAGCAGCTTGCGGTCCCGGGGCGACAGCGCCTCGAGCTGGCGCTCGATCACCGCCATCACGCCGGTCCGGACCGGGACGGTCGCCATGTCAGCCCTCCTCGTTCGCGGGCGCGGCCGCGTCGTCGGTCGTCTCGGTGGCCTCGCCGGCGCCCTCGCCGAGCGGGATGGAGATCGGGAAGCGGACGTGCCCGTTGCCGAGCTTCTGCTCCTGCCCCTTGGTCGCGCCCTTGAACCGCGGCGACGACGTGAGCGCCGACACGACCTTCGAGCTCGACTGGAAGCCGTCGGTCTCGGCGTTGAAGCTGATCGACGCGCCGGGCGAGATCACCATGTCGGAGACCTCGATCTGCACGTCCTCGTGCGGCGGGAACGCCTTCGTGAGCCAGTACAGCGTGTCGATGGTGGGCGGGACCCCGCCCGAGCCGTCGCCCAGCACGTCGGCGCGCTGCGAGGCGTCCTCGGTCAGGCCCGCGAGCAGCGCCTCGGCCTTGTTCAGCGTGTCGAGCGCGCTCTCGGGCGCGTCGGGCACCGTCCGCACGATGATGTCGCGGATGGCCTTCTCCGTGGCCGTCTGCTCGACCATCAGGCTGCGGTACTGCCAGGCGAACATCAGGAGCGCCGCGAGGCAGAAGAACACCGCGCCGGACAGGCCGTAGCCGAGCGCGGCGCGCAGCATGTCGGTGCGGCCGCGGTAGGCGTACTCGCCGACGCGCAGGTCGATGGGCGGCGAGGAGCCCGAGACGGAGACCAGCGCCAGCGCCTGGCAGACGGCGAACGGCCCCGAGGCCTCGTCGCCCTGCGGATCGAGCGCCGGGCGGACCGGCACGCCGAGGTCGCTCTCGAGGTCCTGCCACAGCTCGTCGATGCGGGCGGAGCCGCCGCACAGCCGGACCTCCACCACCTCGGCGCCGAGCGTGTCCTCGGCCTTGATGAGCGTGGAGCGGATCTCGGCGAGCAGCAGCCCGATGGCGGCGTCGACCCGGCGCGGGCCGCGGGCGACAGGCGCGCGTAGCCGGAGTGGACGGCGTCGTCGCCGACGCTCGGCTCGTCGCCCGGGGCCACGTCGGCGTCCTCGGCGCCGTGCTTGCGCTGCTCGGCCTCGGCCCAGCCGCACTGGTCGGCCTCGGCGATGGCCCGGGTGAAGGTGTGCCCGCCGACGTTGATGGAGCGCGCCACCTGCACGGCGCCGCCGCGCACCACGCTCACCGTCGTGTGCACGTGGCCCACGTCGATGACGGCGACCAGCGGCTCCGGCGCCGCGATGCCGCCCACGAAGGCTCGGTCGGCGCCTCGTCGACGACCACGCCGCCGCACGGCCCGAACAGGTCGGCGTCGACGTGGACGGCGGCGGGTCGATGCCGCGCTCCGCCAGGGCGGCGAGCCACTCGCCCAGCCGCAGCCGGCGGGCGAGCGCCACCATGACCTGCGTCTGCGGCTCCGTCTCGGCGATCCGCCACGACAGCACCATGTCGGACAGCTCGAACGGGACCTCGCTCTCGACGGCGAACGGCAGCGCCCGCTCGATCTGGGCGCGTCCGAGAACGGCATCGCCATCGGTGGAACGCGGCCTCGCTGCTGGGCCAGGCCAGCACGACCACGTCCGACCCGCTCGGCTTGAGCGAGGGTGGTCGTCGAGGAGCGCGTCGAGGGCGGCGAGCCGCTGCTCGAAGCTCGGCGACGGGCCGTCCTGCGGGACGAACCGGTGGAACCGGTGCTCGAGCTCGATGCCGCTGCGTCCGTTCACCTGGAACAGCGAGCCCTTCACCGCGTGCGAGCCGAGGTCGAGGGCGATCAACCGAGGCATGGATGGCTCCTCATCGGATCTTCCAGAACAGGACCCGGCCGGTCTTGTCCTCGGAGAAGTCGAAGATGACGTGGATTTCGACGCGCGCGTCGCCGACCTCGCCCACCGAGGTCACGCGGAAGATGTCGGAGTCGGTGCGGATCAGCGTCTTCGGGTCGATGTCGTCGCGGATCGGCAGCGCGTGGATGTCGACCCCGGTCTCGCCCTTGATGGTCGAGACGAACTGCTCGGGGGTCTGGAAGTACAGGCCGCCCTCGTCGAGGGGGGCGCCGCGCAGGCGCACCAGGTCGGCGACGGTGTCCTCCACCGCCTGCTCCGAGCTGCTGGTGCTCATCGACAGGAGCAGGCCCTTGAGGACGGGCTCCATCGCGGTGTTCACGTTGACGCGGGCGTCGCCGTAGATGGTGAGGTGGCGCCCGACGCGCTCCCACAGGCCGTCGTCGTTCCACCCCGCCACCAGGCGGATCTCGTCGCGCGTGTCGAACGGGGCGTTCTTCGGGTGGTACGGGTCGTCGCCGCGCGCGTACAGCGCGTCCTCGCTGCCGCCCTGGTACAGCCGCACGTCGTCGGGGTCGACCCAGTCGGCGAGGTTGGCGATGAGCTCTTCCTTGACCAGGTTGTTCTCGTAGACGAACTGCTGGTTCTCCTCGGTCGACAACATGCCTGATCTCCTGGGCGGCCGGCTGCTGCAGCAGCTCCCCGAGGCTCGCGCCGGTCATCTTCGCGACGTTCACCCGGCGGTTCTCGTCCTGCACCTCGGAGCGGAAGTCGCCGTCGAAGTCGAGGAACGGGCGCTTGAGCGCGCTCGTCTGCTCCCGGCTCTCGTCGATCTGCTCCTGGGTGAGGCCCTCCTGCTTCACGTCCTCGAGCTCGCTGTTGCTGCCGTCGGCCACGAAGAGCATGCGCAGCAGCCGCGTGTCGACGAACGGCATCGCCTGCCACAGCTCGGCCGCGTTGCCGCCGCCGGTGAGCCCGCCGAGCATCGACGAGGCCTCCTGCAGCATCGGGTTCGCCCCGATGGCCTTCGACGCGATGAGCACCAGGCGGTGGAACGCCACCCGCTGTAGGCCAGCGCCTCGGCCTTGATGTCGTCGCGGTGCTGCGCCGCGAGTTCGACCCGCACCATGGCGCCGTGGGCGATCTCGGTGACCAGGATGGTGAGCAGCATGATGGCGGTGATGGCCATCAGCAGCGCCACGCCGGCCTTGGAGCGCCGCCCGCCGCGGTAGTAGCGGTGCTTCACCGGCCCGCGCGGGCGCACGAGCTCCCGCCAGGCCCACTTCAGCGTGCGCGCGGTCACTTCCGCCCCCCGAAGCCGCCCATGCCCGGCGCGCCCGGCGGGCGCGCGGAGGTGCCGCCCGGCGGGACGGCGCGGGGGCCGGCACGGCCGCGACCGCCGCGGCCGCGCCCCTGCTGCTGGTTGCCGCCGCCCATCGCACCGAGCATGCCGCCCAGGTTGCCGCCCGACAGCCCGTTCGCGCCCGCGCCGCCGAAGCCGCCGAGGCCGCCGCTCACCTGCGCCACACCGTTCGCGTTGGCGCCGCCGCCAACGTGTTCGACGGGTCGTTCGGGTTCGGGATGCGCTCGGCGTACTCGAGGACGACGCGCGACAGGAACGGCACGTCGACGGTGCGCTCGCCCGACTCGTCCTCGGGGTCGGGCGCGATGAGCACGAGCCCGATCTCCACCGCGCGCGGCAGCCGGTACGGCGTGTCGGCGCTGCGGGTGTCCCACTCGGTCTTCCACTCGGTGGTGGCCTGGTCGAGGTAGCGCAGCGAGAAGGAGCGGACGTTGTAGGCGATCGGCCAGACCACGCCGCCCTCGTCGACCTCCTCGTCGATCCGGGGGCCTCGCGGTGGTACAGCACGTAGCCGTGGCCGCGATCCGGCGGCGACTGCTCCCCCCAGATGGTGATCTCGGTCTGGTCGCACTCGCGACTGTCGAGGTACAGCCGCTGGTGGTTGAGCGAGGTGAAGAACAGCTTGCTCGGCTCCTCGTCGAGCCCCACGAACACGGTCAGGTACGAGTTCGCCGCCTGCCGGTTCGGCGTGAGGTAGGCGAGCTGCACGTCGCGGCTGATCTTCGACAGTGCGGCGCGGGCGGTGCGCGTGACCTCGTCGCGGTCCTGCAGCAGGTTGTGGAACTCGATCGAGCTGTACAGCGCGCGGAAGATCATCGCGGACATGACCAGCAGGATGGCGATGGAGACCATCACCTCCACGAGGCTCATGCCGCGGCGGGCGTTGCGGCGGCTCATTGGGGCAGCTGCTGTTCGAGCTGCACGACGCCGCCCGGGCTGATGACGTGGGTGGTCAGCACGACCTCCTGGCCGTTCTCCTCTGCTTCCTTGCTGTCGTCGCCCCACCACACGCGCACCCGCACCTCCCGCACGTAGGGCGCGAGGAACTGCGTGATCGCGTCGGGGCCGATGCCCAGCATGCCCAGCATGCCGAGCGCGCCGCCGCCGGCCGCGCCCGCGGCGTCGCCGCCGCCGTCTTCGCCGCCGCCGCCGAGTCCCGGCACGTCCTGCGCAGCGGTGGCGAGATCGCCCAGCATGTCGATGTCGACCTCGGAGACCAGCCACTCCCAGTGGTAGTCCTCGAGCTCCTTGCCGAACTCCACGTTGCGCAGGTCGTCGCCGAGATCGTCGAAGTCGCCGTTCTCGCTCTGGTCGGACGCCTGGAAGCCGTGCTGCTCGACCTCGAGCAGCGCGTCGGTCATCTTCATCCGCGCCAGATCGGACGCGACGATGGTGCGCTCGGCCTCGCGGGTCAGCACCACCGCGCTCGACTGCGTCTGCACGAGCAGGATCATGCTCACGGTCAGGATGGCGAGCGCGACCATCACCTCGAGGAGGGAGAAGCCGCGGCGCCGATGTCGGACGAATGCCATGCGGACCTCAGTTGGGCAGGGACGGGCCCGTCTCGGGCACGAAGTCGAACGCGTCGTCGGGGTCGACGAGGTCGCCGTGGAGCCGCACCACGCCCGACAGGGGCTCGACCTCGACGGAGTAGCCGGACGTGGGGTCCTTCGCCGAGACGAGCCAGATGATGGTGTGCTCCGACAGCCCCGTGTTCATCACGTAGCTGTAGACCTTGAGCGGCTGGTCCTTCTCCTGGTTGGGGAGCACGTCGCCGGGCTTCACCATGTGTCCGTACTGTGGCGAGTAGAACCCGCCGAGCCGGATCGACCGCGGCAGCTCGACCTCCATCTTGCCGGCCACCTCCAGCACCTCGAACGGCTGCCGGTTGCTGTGCTTCCAGGCGCGGCGCTGCTCCTCGTCCATCAGCGCGAGCTTGCGCTGGACCGAGGCCTCGTACTCCTCGCGCTCCTCGGGGCCGGCCGAGATGAGCGCCCCGGCCTCGCCGGGCTCGATGGTGTAGCGGTTCTCGTCCAGGTAGAACGTGAAGCGGAAGCAGCGGTTGCGCATCACCGCTTCGTCGTGGAACCGCTCGAGCTGCATGGCGAGCTTGCGGGCGGCGTCGCGCTGCTGCAGCTCGAACAGGGAGCGGGTGGCGGGCACGGCGATGACGATGAGGCCGAGCATGATCGCGATGGCGACCATCACCTCCAGCAACGACATCCCTCGCCTGTCTCTACGTGCCACGGTTCCCCCCCCGCTCCCGACCGACGACTACCGACCGTTCTTGATCTCGCTCCACCGCAGGTCCTCGGCGTTGCCCGTGCCGCCCTCCTGCCCGTCCGAGCCGAGCGACACGAGGTCGTAGGGCTCGCCGTTCGGGCCCGGCGACAGGTACACGAAGTCCCGGTTCCACGAGTCCTTCGGCACGGGCTCGTTGCCGAACACCGCGGCCAGCCCCTCGTTGGTGTCGGGCGCCTTCTTCTTCCGCAGCTGGTAGATGTCGAGCCGCTCCGCGACCCGGGTCATCGTGATCTTGGTCGTGTCGACCTGCGAGTCGCCGAAGATGCCGAACACGCCGATGGCGATGATGCTCATCAGGGTCAGGATGATGGCGATGACCACCATCACCTCGACGAGCGACATGCCGCGGCGGCGCGCGGTGCGCCGGCGGGCGTTCTTGCGAGACGGACGCGGCACGAGAACGGACAGCATGATTCCTCCCGAGAGCTACTTCACCATCGAAGAGATGTTCATCATGGGCGTGAGGAGCCCGAGGGCGACCAGGAACACGATCCCACCGATCAACATGATCATCGCCGGTCCGAGCAGCGATGTCATGGCAGAAATTGTCGCTTCCACCTGATCTTCGTAGGCATCCGCGACGATCGTGAGCATCCGCTCGAGCTCGCCCGTCTTCTCACCGATGGTGATCATGTGCGTCACCAGCGGCGGGAACTCGCCCGAGTTCTTGAGCGGCACCGCGACGGACTGCCCCTCGCGGATGTTCTCCGCGGCCTTCGACACGGCATCCGCGATGATCACGTTGCCGATGACGGCCTCGACGATCTGCAGGGCCGCCAGGATCGGCACCCCGGACACGAGCAGCGTCGAGAAGGTCCGGCAGAAGCGAGACACGGCGATCTGTCGGTTCATCCTTCCGAACAGCGGGACGCGCAGCCGGAACCGGTCCCAGCGCTCCCGGCCGGTGGGCCGCGAGACGTACCAGCGGAAGGTGAAGAACCCGACGAACGGCAGGATGGGGATGAGCCACCAGCCGTACACCAGCGCGTCCCCCACGAAGAAGGTGACCTTGGTGATGAACGGCAGCGCCTCCATGCCGCCCGGCATGGAGTTGAACAGATCCCGCAGCCGCGGGATGACGCCGAGGAACAGGCCGAGCAGGATGAGCGTGCCCATCATGCCGAGCAGGATCGGGTAGGCCACGGCCGAGAGCACCTGGCCCTGCAGCTTGACCTGCCCGTCGGCGTAGGTGGCGAGGCGCTTGAGCACCTCGGCCAGCGCGCCCGAGCGCTCGCCCGCGCGCACCATCTGCACGTACAGCGAGTCGAAGACCTTCGGGTGCTCGGCCATGGCGTCGGCCAGGCCCGCGCCCTCGTTCACCTTCTCCTTGACCTTCGACAGGACGACCTTGAGCTTCTCCTTCTCGGTCTGCTCGACCAGCGCCGAGAGCGCCTCGCCCATCGGCACGTGCGCGCCGACGAGCGTGGACAGCTGCGTGGTCATCGTGGAGATGTCCCGCCGGGTGACGAACTGGAAGTACTTCGCGACGTCGATCTCGGTGTCGAGGATCGACTTGCCCCGCCGGGTCCCGCCCTCCTGCTGCTCCCGGACCTCGGTCGGGAACATCCCCTGCTTGCGCAGGCGCATGCGGGCGAGCTTGGCGCTGTCGGCGTCGATGATGCCGGCGATGGCCTTACCGCCCGCGTCGAGGCCCTTGTACTCGAAGACCGGCATCGCTCACAGCTCCGACGCGGTGGTGACGCGCTTGACCTCTTCGAACGTCGTCTGGCCCTGGAAGACCTTGCGCACGCCGTCGTCGAACAGCGTGAACATGCCCGCCTCCACGGCGCTCTTCTTGATCTGGCCCGACGGCGCGTTCGCCACGACCAGCCGCTGGATGGCCTCGCTGTTCTCGAGCAGCTCGTAGATGCCGGTCCGGCCCGTGTAGCCGAGGCCGTTGCACTCCTTGCAGCCCACTGCCTTGTAGACGGTGGCGTTGCCGACCTGCGAGATCTGGTCCTGCTGCAGCCCGCCTCGAGCAGCTCGATCTCGGTCGGGACGTACTGCTGGCGGCAGGTGGGGCACAGCGTGCGGACCAGGCGCTGGGCGATGACGCCGAGCATCGTGTCGGCCACGAGGAACGGCTCCACCTGCATGTCGCACAGGCGGGCGAACGCGGTCGCGGCGTCGTTCGTGTGGAGCGTGGAGAACACGAGGTGGCCCGTCAGCGAGGCCTGGATGGCGTTGGCCGCCGTCTCGCTGTCGCGGATCTCGCCCACGAGGATGACATCGGGGTCCTGCCGCAGGAAGGCGCGCAGCGCCGAGGCGAAGGTCAGGTCGATCTTCGGGTTGACCTGGACCTGCCCGACCCCCTGGGCCTCGTACTCGACCGGGTCCTCGATGGTGAGGATGTTCTTGTCGGGGCTGTTGATCTCGGTGATCGCCGAGTACAGCGTGGTCGACTTCCCCGAGCCCGTCGGACCGGTGACGAGCAGGATGCCGTGCGGGCGCTGGATGAGCTCGCGGAACCGGTCGAGCGTCTCGCCGGCCATCCCGATGCGGTCGAGCGAGAACACCTTCCCCTTCTCGAGGATCCGCATGACCACGCGCTCGCCGTGGCGCACGGGCACGGTGGAGACGCGCAGGTCGATCTCGCGCCCGCCGAGCTTGCGTCGGATGCGGCCGTCCTGCGCGAGCCGCTTCTCGGCGATGTTCATGCCCGCCATGATCTTGATGCGCGCGGCGATGGTGCTCTTGAACCGGGCCGGCGGCCGCAGCGACTCCTTGAGCACGCCGTCGATGCGGTACCGCACGACGAGGTCCTTCTCGTACGGCTCGATGTGGATGTCGGACGCCCGCTCCTTGATGGCCTGCGACAGCACCGCGTTGACGAAGCGGATGATGGTGGCCTGGTTCGGGTCGTCGTAGCCGAGCTCGGCGTCGAGCTCGAGGTCCTGCTCGGCCCCGCTGTCGGCCTCCTCGTCCGCCTTCTGGATGATGTTCTCGGCCGACGCCGCGGCCTTGTCGTAGGCCTGCTGGATCGACTCCGACAGCACGTTGGCCGGGACCAGCACCGGCCGGATCGGGTGACCGTACAGGATCCGGAGATCGTCGAGGATCGCCATCGGCTGCAGGTCGCCCATCCCGACGACGAGCTCGCCCTGATCGTCGATGAACAGCGGCAGCACGCCGTTCTCCCGAGCGATCTGGTGCGGGAGCAGCCGGATCATCTCGACGTCCACGGCCTCCACGTCGATCTTGTCGACCACGGGCAGCCCGGACAGGCGGCTCCAGGCGCGGGCCACCTGCTCGGTGCCCACGCCCTCCACCTCGAGGACCGCCTGCCGCAAGGGGATCTCCTTGCGGCTCGAGACCGACTTGGCGCGGCTGATCGCGTCTTCCTGGACGCCCTGCTCGCGCAGGGAGTCGTCGATGTCGATCCGGCGGATGGCCATGGGCTACTCCGGCTGCGGCGCGGGCGCGGGGGCCCCGTCGTCGATCTCGATCTGGTGGTCTTCGGGCAGCTCGCCCGCGCCCTCGCCGAGCTCGCCGTTGCGGCTGTCCTCGACGGCCTCCTGGAAGGCCGCGCGGGTCTGCTCGTCGAGGCGCAGGTCGCGGCCGAGCACGGTCGGGCCGCGGTACATCGTGGGCTCGTCGACGAAGTTCATCGAGTACTGCAGCAGGTTCTTCAGCTCGTCGAAGAACTCGGAGCGGCTCTTGCCGTAGAACCGGCGCAGGAACTCCTGGCGCTGGGCCTCCTTGACCCGCTGGATCTCGACCATGTCGTCGGGCTCGTCGACGATGTGCGGGGTGAGGAACACCATCAGGTTCGTCTTGCGCGACGTGTCGGAGTGCGAGCGGAACAGCGCGCCCAGCACCGGGATGTCGCCCAGCACCGGGATCTTCGACTCCGAGCTGCCCTCCGTGGTGCCCACGAGGCCGCCGATCACCATGGTCTGGTTGTCGGAGACGAGCGCGACCGTCTCGACCTTGCGCTGGCTCGTGATGAAGCCGCCGCCCGCCGAGGCCACCGCGGAGCTCTGGGCGCTGTCCTCGACCTCCTGCACCTCGATCTCGAGCTCGAGCGTGACGTAGTTCGAGCTGTTGATGCGCGGGGTCATGGTCAGCGTGATGGCCACGTCTTCGCGCTGGAACGAGAACGTCTGCTGGCCGAGGCTGTTGAAGCCGCTGGCCGTCGGGAACGGCACCTTGCGGCCGACGACGATCGACGCCTCCTCGTTGTCGAGGGTCGTGAGCGACGGGTTGCTCACGATGTTGGTGGCGCCGCTGCTCTTGAGCGCGTTGAGCGCGATGCCGAACGCGGGCACCTCGATCGAGCTCACCCCGGACGACGCCGCCTCGAGGCCCGACAGCGGCACCGAGATGGGCTGGCCGAACACGCCCACGGCGAGGCCGGTCAGGGCGTCGGTCGACAGCCCGAGGCTCGACGCGCCGAGCTGGGCGCCGATGAAGCCCGCCTGGTCCTTGCCCGGCGACTGCGGCAGGTGCGCCGCGAGGCCGAAGTCGTAGGTGTCCTGGCTCGACAGCTCGAGGATGACGGCGTCGACGAACACCTGCTTCCGCTCGACGTCGAGCTGGTCGATCACCCGCTTGACGATGACGAAGTCCTCGCGGTCGGCGATGATGACGAGCGAGTTCGTGGCCTCGTCGGGCGCGATGCGCATGCCCGAGTCGAACGCCGCGAGCGCCCCGCCGCCCTCGTCGGGGCCGCCCTCGGGCGCGGCGCCGGAGGCCGCGCGCGCCGGCGTGGTCCGGGTGGCGGCCGAGGTGCGGGTGTTCGTCCCGTTGCGGCGCGACTGGCTGGTGGAGCCGTTCTGCGACAGCTGCGCCAGCACGTTGGCCACCTCCTCGGCCTTGGCGTGCTCGAGGTTGACGACGTGGATCTCGCCCTCCTGCGACACGTCCACGTCGAGGCGGGCGACGAGGTCGCGCACCGCCTGGTGGCCGTCCTCGTTGGCCAGCACGATGAGCGAGTTGGTGCGGTCGTCGTCGATCACCTGGGCGATGAACTTGGTCTCGTCGCCCGCGCTGACCGTCTCGCTCGCGGGCTCGGGGCGCCGGCTGGTCCGGGAGGTGCGCCGGGTGGTCCGCGTCGTCCGCGAGCTGGACTGCGCCTCCTCCTGGTCCTCCACCTTGTACAGTTGCTCGATGATGGCCTTCACGTCCGAGGCCGTCGCGTACTGGAGCTGGTAGATCTCCATCGTCGACTTCGGCGACGCGACGTCGAGCTCCTTCATCACCTGGTAGATCTTGCGGATGTTCGCCGCGGTGTCGCTGATGATCAGCGTGTTGGTCGGCGGATACGACACGATCTTCGACTCGGGGCCCGCCATGTTCGAGATGATCTTCGACATGTCGTCGACGCGGGTGTTCTCGAGCGTGATGAGCTGCGTCACGTAGGCGTCGCTGTCGCGCGGGATGCCCCGCCCCACCGAGCTCGTCGACCCGAGCTTCACGATCTTCGCGGTGTTGCCGGTGACCGACAGCGTGTAGCCGTTGACCTGCAGCGCCGACAGGAAGGCCTCCCAGGCGGCGTCGGGCGTGACGTCCTGGTTGCTGATGATCGTGACCTTCTTGTTCTCGATCTCCTTGATGTCCGGGATGATGAAGTTGAGCCGCTTCAGATCGGCGAAGAACTTCACCCAGGTCAGGAGGCTGCTGTCGACCGGGAAGTTGAGGCGCACCGAGCTCGCCTTCGACGGGTCCTTCGGCAGCTGCCGATCGGTCGGGGTGGCCGGCGAGACCATGGCGCCCTTGCCGTCGGGGTCGGGGGTCACCACGGCGCCGCCGTTCGGGTCCTGCGCGAGCGCCGGGGCGGCGAGGAGCAGAGCGGCGGCGAGCAGGACCGAGCGGACCGGGAGGGCCAGCGCTGTGGTCAACGGGCGCGAGTGGTTCACGAGGGGCCTCGGAGTGGGGGAAGGGTGTGCGGGAGCGGGTCGCGCGTCAGCGGACCTCGTAGCAGAGCTCCGTCGGGCTGCCGCGGCGCGAGATCTCGAAGCAGAAGTTCGACTCGGTGCGCATCGTGTTGTAGGCGTTCATCGCCGACTGCACCGAGTTGAGCGGCTGACCGTTCACCGAGTGGATGATGTCACCGTTCTTGATGCCGAGCTGATCGGCCAGCGTGTTCCGGCGGATGGCCGACAGCCGGTAGCCGTCGAACTCGCCGTCGGGCCCCCGGTGGAGCAGCGCCCGCCCCATGCGCGAGATGCCCTCGAGGTCGTTGATGTTCTTGTCGAACAGGTCGCGGGACACGGCGAACTTGTTGTCGCCGAGCGGCGACACGTCGCCCGTCGCGTCGCTCGAGGCGGTGCTGTCGTCGCTGCCGAACGACTGTGGCAGGTCGCCGCCCTCGAGCATCAGGTACTCGACGTCGCCGCCCTCCTTGCGCAGCCCCACCCGGTCGACCGCGATCTCGACGACCTCGCGGTCGTGGAAGGTGTCGCCGATGGAGTAGGCGCCGGGCAGATCGGGCGAGGACTCCTCCGAGATGAGGGCGCTGCTGTACTCCTCGGGGGTCGCGACCATCACCGCCAGCAGGTGCGCCTTGAGGTCCGCCACCGACACCGTGCCGCCCGCCTTCGGCTTGCGCGCCGCCCAGGCCTCGATCATCGCGGGATCGAACACGTTGCGGCCCATGATCCCGTCGAGGTACTGCTCCTCGGTGAGCGCCCGGGCCATCGTCGGCCGCGCCGACGCCGCGCCGGGGCTCGCCGTGTTCGCGACCACCGGCGCACCGCTCACTTCGGGCGGCGCCTCGGGCGGTGCGGCGAACCAGCCGATCGCGGCGTTGGTGCCCCAGGCGCCCGCGGCGGCGAGGCCGGTGAGCACCAGGGTGATCACGATGCGGACGTTGCGAGACAACCGGACCTCCGAGCCCTGCCCTAGCCTCGAGCAAGGGGCGTGCCAATGGGCGCGGCCGGTGGAGACCGGCAGGGAGCCGCCTCGGCCGCAGGCGCGGTCCGGGGCGGGAGCCGACGCGAGCGACAATGTGTCATTGGGCGGGCGGGGCCTCGCCGTCGCCTGACAGGTTGTCATCCAGTACCGCGCGGACGGCGGGCGCCTCGCAATTGGCCAACGCTCTCGCCACCATGCGGTACCGGTCCGAATGAGGCCGCGCGGGCTCCCAATGGCGGAGCACGCCGACGAGGCCCTCCGGATCGTCGTCGGCCCAGGCGCGGACCAGGGGCGGCGACAGGCCGAGCGTCTCGCGGAGCAGGCGCTCGGCCAGGGCCGGCTCGAACGGCACGGCCGCGGCCCACCGGCGCCACACGACCCAGGTGCGCTCCACGTGGTGCTCCGCGACCCGGTGGACGGCCTCCACGGGATCGACGCCGTGGCCCGGCGTGAGCGACGCCGACAGCGCGCCGAGCGTGTTCGCCGCCGCCCGGCCGGGCGGGCCGGGCATCGCCACGCGCTCCATGGCGGCGTGCCAGGCCTCCTCCGCCGGGCCGCGGCCGTCGCGGGCGCGGGAGGCGAGGCTCGCGAAGGCGACGCGCTGCACGCTGCCCCTCCCCGCCATCCCGACGAGCAGGGCCGTGACCTGGCCCGACAGCTCGGGGTCGCGCAGATCGCGCAGCCAGAACGCGGTCCGCCGGCGCACGCGCACGTCGTCGTCCTGCGCGAGCGCCACCACGAGCGTCAGCGGCACGAGCGGCGGCGCCCCCGCGGGGATCGGATCGCTCGCGGTGTGGCGCCAGTACGGCACCAGCGCGTCGACCACCTGTCGGCGCACCTTCGGATCGCGGTGGCCGGCCAGCGCGAGGAGGTCCTGGAACGCGGCCTCCGTCGGCACCTGCACCGGGTGGTCCCCCGTCCGCACGAACACGTCCGCCACGTCGTCGGGGCCCACGCGATCGGGCTGCAGCCGGGCGCGCGCCTCCGCCTGCGACCCCTCGGGCGCCCACACGGCCGCGGTGCCCACGCCGCCCGGCGCGAGCGTCGTGTCGCCCGACAGCGTCCAGTCGCCGCCCGGGCCCCAGCGGAAGGTCACCGGGCCGGTCGCCGGGCAGTGGATCACCTGGTCGACGACCGAGCACTGGCCGGCAGCGCCGTCTGCGGCGACGTCGTAGACCGAGCCGGCCGGCCGCGGGACGGCGATCCACAGCGAGACCGCGCCCTCGGCGGCCGTCGGGGACGCGAGCGCGGTGCTGGCCAGTGCGAGCGCGATCCACGCCACCCGCGGAGTATATGGCGTCGCCACCCCGAGGATCCGATGAAGCTCACCCTGCCGGAGACGCTGCTGCTCTTCGGCCTGCACGACGACAAGGGCACCGTGCACTCCGCCGCCTACCTGGCGCTCGATCCCGGGCTGCGCGGCGCGACGGTGGTCGAGCTGAAGCTGCGGGGCATCGTCCAGGTGCGCACCCTCGATCCGGGACCGGACGGGCGCGTCGGCGGCGAGGTCCGCTGGACCCCCGATCCCCCGCCTCCGCCCCGCCTGCCGTTCCTGCTGGCCGCGATGGAGGCGCTCCGCAAGGCCCCCTCGCCCGCCGACGTGTCGACCTGGCTGGCGGCCCTGGCGATCGAGATGCCCGATCTGCGGGCCCAGGTGCTGGCCTCGCTCGAGGCGCGCGGCGTCCTCGGCGCGCCGGCCGACGACGGCCCGCTACCCGCCGTGCCGGTCTACGACTCCACCGTCGAGGCCGCGCTGGTGCAGCAGGTCGGGTGGGCGCTCGAGGAGGCCGATCGGATCTCGCCGCGCCTGGGCTCGCTGGTGGGCCTCACCGTGGCCTGTCACCTCGGCGGCGTCGTGTTCGGCGACCAGGCCGACGCGGCGGACGAGCGCGCGGCGTGGGTCTCGGAGCGGGACGCCGTGCTGCGCGCCGTGGTGCAGTCGATCGGCGAGACGGAAGGCTGGTAGCCACAGGCGGGTCGCCTCAGCCCGGGCGGACGGCGCCCACCACGCGCAGGTAGTTGCCACCGAGCACCTTGCCGATGCGCTCGGGCGACCAGCCGCGGTCGAGCAGGTCCTGCACCAGCAGCGGGTGGTGCGTCACGTCGAGCAGATCGCGCGGTGGCACGATGAGCCCGTCGTAGTCGGTGCCGATCGCCGCGAAGTCCTCGCCGACCGTGTCGACGACGTGCTGCAGGTGGGCCACGATCCCGGCGCGCGCGCAGGCCCAGCGGGTCGGCTCGAGGAAGCTCGACTGGTACATGATCCCCACCACCCCGCCCCGGTCGGCGATGGCGCGGATCTGTTCGTCGTCGATGTTGCGCCAGTGCGGCCGCACCGCCGAGACCCCGGTGTGCGACACGATGGGCGGCAGATCGGCGGCGTGCTCCTCGAGGGCGCCGAAGAACGTGGTCCGGCCGGCGTGGGCCAGGTCGACGACGATGCGCGCGGCGTTGCAGCGCGCCACCACCTCGCGGCCGAGCGCCGTGATGCCGGCGTCGCTGCCCGCGGGGCTGCTGGTGCCGCCGAGATCGGAGCTCGTGAGGTGGACGAGCGTGATGCGGTGCAGCGCCTGCCCGAGGGGCCCCTCCAGCGCCGACGGATCGGCCGACACCGCGTTGCCGCCCTGCAGCGACAGCCACATGGCGGTGCGGCCGCCCTCGCGCGCCCGCCGGTAGCCCGCGAGGTCGGTCACCACGGCCATCTCGTCGGGGTGGGCCCCGATGCGCGCGGTGGCGCGGGCCACGTTGTCGGCGGTGATCGCGAGGCGGTTCGCCGCGGGGCGGAAGACGTTGGTCGCGATGTCGTAGACCACGCCAGTGAGGCCCGCCTCGCGGATCCGCGGGTAGTCGGTGTGGCCGAAGAACGGCCGCACGCGGCGCGACACGCCGTGGTGCCGCTCGGGGCGGTAGCCGAGCAGCCGCACCGGGACCTCGAGGTCGCAGTGCAGGTCGATGAAGTCGGAGCGGAGGAGGACCTCGCAGGCCTCGACCGAGACGGACAGCGCTCGGGCCCAGGCGGCGGGATCCTGGCGGTGATCGACGTACTGCAGGGTCACGGCCGCCCGTAGCGCGGCGCACCGGCGGCGACCAGCCCTCGCGCGGGCTGCATCCGAACGACGCGCCCGCCAGTGTGGATCGGCGCCCGGCGTCAGTTAATGGTGCGCACCCATGCGCAAGGTCGCGCGGAGGATCGCCCCATGCCCTACGTCGTCACCGAGAATTGCCAGGACTGCCGCTTCACCGACTGCGTCGAGGTGTGCCCGGTGGACTGTTTCTACGGCGACGCGCAGATGCTCTACATCCACCCCGACGAGTGCATCGACTGCGGCGCCTGCGAGCCCGCCTGCCCCGTGCGCGCCATCTTCAACGCCGACGACCTGCCGGCCAACCTCGTCGAGTGGACGCAGGTGAACGCCGACAAGACCGAAGCGGGCGGCCTCGACCACATCACCACCTCGCAGGACCCGCTGCCCACCGCCGAGGCGAAGAAGGCCCGGCTCGGGCTGTAGCGCTCAGCGCGCCGCGCGGCAGCGGATCAGCGCGCGCAGGGCGTCGGGCACCGCGCGCGGGGTGACCGGGTGCAGCGCCGCCGCACACCGCAGCTCGGCGGTGTCGCCGCGCGAGAGCGTCGCCGTGTCGCCGCGCACCAGCGCCGTGAGCGCCGTGCGCACCGTCCCCTCCACGGTCGGGGGCTCGTCCCGTGCCGCGAAGGCGTCGCGCGCGCCGGGGACGTCCTCCACCAGGTCCAGGACGTCCAGCAGGAAGCGCGGGTGACGGCCCTTGCCGCCCTGGCGACGCGTCGACACGTAGGCGGTCACCGCGTGGTCGCGCGCGGTAGCGAGGTCGCCCTGCGCGAGCCGCATCTCGGCGAGGCGGACCCGCGCGTCGTAGCCGCCGGCCTCGCCGACGGGCGGCAGCAGCGTCGCCAGCTCGGCCGCCGCGCCGTCCAGGTCGCCGGCCAGCATCCGGAACACCGGGCGCCGCAGCGCCATCAGCGCGGCCATCCGCGGCTCGCCGACCGCCCGGTAGACGCGGACCGCCTCGTCGACGAGCGGCGCCTGGGCCACGTCTCCGGCGTCTATCGCCGCGATGAGGCGGTACTGCAGCACGGCGGCGATGCCGACGTCCTCGCCGGCCAGCCGCGCGATCTGCTCGGCCTCGTCGAGCCAGGGGCCCATCCGGTCGCTGCGGCCCGACCGCCGCTCGTGCCACGCCTGCGCCAGCAGCGTGTGGAACAGCATCTCCGGGCTGCCGCGGCGCCGGGCGCGCCGGAGCGTCTCGGCGAGCAGGTCGCGGGCGTCGTCGAGCCGGCGCGCGTAGGCCCAGCAGTCGGCGCGCACGGCGCCGATCACGATCCGCGTGTCCTCGTCGGCCGGCCGGGCCCCGTCGAGCAGGGCCTCGAAGCGCGCGTAGGCCGCAGCGGACTCGAAGACGGCGAAGCCGCGGATGACGATCGCCGGCGTGGCCGCGCCCGTGGCGAGCAGCGACGCGAAGTGCTCGACCGCCGTGACGTCGACGGCGTCGGTCCGGGCGATCACGTGCTCGGCGTAGCGCCGGTGGGCGGCGGCGGCGCCGGGGTGGGCGGCGAACCGGCGCAGCAGCGGCTCGCGCAGCGCCTGCGGCACCTCCAGGCCGTCGGCGCGGCGGACCAGCAGCGACCGCTCGGCGAGGCGCGACCAGCGCGCGGCCCGCGGCGTCGCCGAGGCCCCACGCAGCACCCGCCAGCGCCGGCGTGAGCGGACCGGCCACGATGGCAACCTCGACCAGCTGCGCCGCAGCCTCGGCGAGGCAGCCCCAGGGCGATAACTCGACCAGGTCGTCGAGGGACCGGTGGCGCGGCGGGTGGTCGACGCGGCGGCTGTGCCACGGCTCGGCGCGGCCCCACCGCCGTCGACAGCGCCGCCAGCTCCAGCGCCAGCGGGTGCCCGGCGCGGCGACGCACCACCTCCGCCACGGCCTCGGGCTCGCCCTGCCCAGGCCGAGCCGCTGCAACGCGCGGGCCACGACCCGCCCAGCGGCGTCGTCGTCGAGCAGGGGCACGGGGAAGGCGCGCTCCGCCTCGAGGCCGAGCGGGCGGTGGGACGTGGCGATCACGCAGGCCGCGGCGCGGCGTCGATCCAGCAGCCGTCTGCACGACCGCGGCGTCGTCAGCTGCTCCAGGTTGTCGAGGACGCCCACCGCGGGGCCGAGCGCGTCAGGCCGGCGCCCGAGCGCGGCCGCGTCGCACCCGCGCGCCGCCACCGCCGCCGCCACGTGCGCGAGCAGGCCGGCCTCGTCGCGGGCGGGCGCCAGCTCGGCGTAGAAGGCGGGGGCGTCGGCCGCGAGCAGCGTCAGCAGGCGCCGCGAGCAGCGTCTTGCCGGTGCGGCGAGGCCCGTGAGCGTGACCAGGCGCGGGCCGCTGGCCACGGCGCGCTGCAGCTCGGCCAGCAGGGCGTCGCGGCCGTGGAGCTGCTCGCAGCGCGGATCGGCGGGCAGGCCGCGAAGGCGCGCAGGACGTGCCGGCTGATAGCCCCGCCCGCCGCGCAGCGCGGGCAGGTGGACGGGGCGCGCCAGGTCGGGCTCGATCTTCGCGCGGACGCGCTGGATGGTGGTCTCGACCGTGCGGGTCGCCGCGGTGGGCGCATGGCCCCAGACCTCGGCGCAGCAGCAGCTCGCGCGGCACGGGCCGCCGTGCGACAGCGGAAGCACCACAAGACGCCGCCTCGGTCGGGGAGAACGAGGCGTCGGGCCACAACGCGACCGCAGCAGGGCGGCGCGGTCGTCCGTCGGGTTGGGGGCGGTGGTCGGGGGCACGGGTGGAAGGTACCCCGGCCGCGCGCAGGTCCTGGCCTCCCCACCTGCACTGTCCCGCATCCGGCCCCGCGGCGCAACTCGACGAACGGGTGGCTGCCCGCGCCCGCGGGCCGGGGCACGACGTGCGGGCGGAGGACACCATGACGCGCCTGACCGAGCGGGGGCGGCGCAACGCGCTGGATCACCTCGACGACGCCGAGCTCGCGCAGCAGGTCGCCGACCTCGGCCCGGACGGGCTGGCGGCGCTGGTCGCCGACGTGGGCCTGGCCGACGCCGGGCACTGGCTCGCCCTCGCGACCCCCGCCCAGGTCCTCGAGGTCCTCGACGCCGAGCTGTGGTCGGTCCGTCGGGGCGACGAGCGCTTCGATCCGCGGCAGTTCGCCACCTGGCTCGAGGCGCTGGTGGAGGTGGGCGACGAGATCGCCGCCGATCAGCTCGCGGCGATGCCGCTGGAGCTCGCCGTCGCCGGCACCTTCCGCCAGGCGCTGGTGTTCGACACCGACGAGCTGTGGCTCGCCGTGGCGCGGGGGCTGATGGACCCCGCGATCGACGACCAGCCGCAGGTCGAGATCGGCGAGCACCTCGTCGTGGGCCGCGGGCTCGACGGCTGGGACGCGCTCGTCGCGACGCTGGTCACCCTCGCCGAGCGCCACCCCGAGGTCACCCTCGCGCTCCTCGAGCACTGCCGCGAGCTCACCGACCGGGCCGTCGGCGAGGCGAGCCTCGAGGAGGCCCTGCTCGACGAGGGCGGCGAGGAGGACGCCTTCGGCGAGCGCGAGGACCGGCGCGCCCGGCGCGGCTTCGTCGCCCCGCACGCGGCCCGCAGCTTCCTCGCGCTCGCCGTCGAGATCGACCTGCAGACGCAGCTCGCGTTCGGCGGGCGCGATCCCGTCACCGCCGCGTACTTCCGGGACTGGGAGCGGGAGGCGGGCCCCGTGGCGCCCGGCCTGGTGCGCGCCGGCGCGGCCGGCGCCCGGCCGGAGGAGCTCGGCTACCTGGTCCAGGTCGTGGTGGCGGGCTGCGAGCGCGACGGGCGGCCGTTCACCGTCGAGGAGGCGGCGGAGGCCGTGGTGGCCGTGTGCCGGATCGGCGAGGCCGTGGGCCGCGGCCCGGCGGACGCGCTGTTCCGCTTCGGCTACCACGTGCTCCACGCGCGGGTGGTGGTCCCCGCGCGCCTCGCCGGCGACCGCAGCGGCCTGCACGAGGCGATCCCACGGCTCGACGGGCGCTTCCTCGCGAGCCTCGACGACGTCGCGCTCGCCGAGGCGCGGGTCGCGGCCGGCCCGCCGCGGGTCGCGTTCGAGGCGCGGATCGCGCGCGATGCACCCGCGCTGGCGCCGTACCTGGTGGTGCCCGCGGAGGCGGCCTCGGCGCTGGGGACCCGGCGCGTCCTGTGTCGCATCGGCGGCTCGACGCTGCGGGCGCGGCTCGCGAGCTGGGGCGAGGCCCACCGGATGGAGCTCCCGGCGACGTTCGCCGCGGGTGACACCGTCGCGGTGGAGCTCGAGCCCGAGCCCGACGCCGACCTGCCCCGCGAGCTGGCGGAGGCGCTCGCGGAGGCGCCGGAGGCGCGCCGGCGGTGGTACGCCCTGCCCCAGGCGCAGCAGCGGGCCTGGGCCGAGCGGGTGCGGTCCGGGACGCAGCGTCGGGCGCGCCAGCGGCGGGCGGCGCTGGTGGTGGCGCGCCTGCGCTGATCCTGGGGATGCGGACAGAAACTGTCCGCTTCGGGCTCGACGCTTCGCGGCCACCCGATATCGGGGGGCGGGAGGGATCGTGAGTCGTCCGACCGAGGTCCTCGCACAGCTGGTGCCGGCAGACAGCGTGCCGCTCGACGGCCTCGGCGGCACCGTGCGCCGGCGCCTGGCGCGCGGCATCATGAGCGGCAAGCTCCGCACCGGGCAGCACCTGCTCGACCACGTGGAGGGCCCCGACCGGGCGGTCCTGCTCTCGGCCCTGAAGGGGCGAGCCGAGGCGAGCGAGCTCGCCCAGCTGCCGACGTCGATCGACGATCTGCTCCACGAGTCGGCGGTCGACCTGATCGCATCGGTGGGCAGGACCGCGCCGCCGAAGGCCTCGCCGTGGACCACGGTGCTGAACGCGCTGATCCCGTCGCGCACCCCGGCCGAGACCGCCATTCGGGAGGCGACCCTGGAGGCCCTGCGGGAGCGGGCGGCGCGGCGAGAGGCGGGGCGGAAGGCCGAGGTCGAGCGCGCGAAGTCGGCGAAGGCGCCCGTGCCGGCGCCGATGGCGGCGCTGCGCGATGGGCTCGTCGCCGATCGTGTGGCGCTGCGCCGCGCCGTCGTGCCCGAGGGCGAGCACGCCGTGCCGGCCGACGTCCGGTTCGACGAGGACGATCAGGCCATCGTGGTGACCGCCGACACGCGCGACCGGCCCACCCTCGTCCACATCGGCCGGCCCGAGGCGGAGCCCGTGACGGTGTGGATCTTCCTCCCCGAGCCGGGCGAGCCGCTGTATTGGGAGGCCAGCCACCACGACACCAGGTGGGTGTTGGGCGCGGTGGACCGGGTGCTCGACCTGATCGCGGATCCGACCTCGCCGGCCCACCAGGCGCTCCTCGCGTTGCTCTCGCGGCCGACCTGGCAGACCGATCTCGACCGGGTCGACCACGCGCTCGCCTTCGCCGAGGAGGCCGACACGCTCGGGTGGCGGGTGGTCGTGAACCCGGGCTCCAGCTCGACCTTCCGCCCGGTGCGCTGCCAGACGGGCCGCGGCGGCAAACTCACCTGCAAGAACCTCGCCTGGCGCGACCTGTCGCCGTCGATGCTCGCCGACCGCGCCGACCAACGCGTCTACGAGCTGCTCTCCAGGGGCGGCAGCCACCCGGGTGCCGCGCTGGCCGCCGCCGAGGCGCTGATCGGGCACCCGCGCGTCTTCGGGCCCGGCACGGACGGGCCCGTGGCCGTGCGGCGCCCCATGATCGCCCTGGCGCTGCAGCAGGGCCGCAGGGTCCGCCTCGGCCTCGAGGCCGACGGGGAGCCGGTCGAGCTGGCCGACCTGTGCGACGCGCGGCACGGCACGAGCCACGTCCGGTACGTCCACCGGGCCGACGGCCCGTCGCTGGTGCAGGTGGTGACCCTGCCCTGGGCGACCCTCGACGTGGTGGCGCGCTGGGTCGCGTCCCGTCCGATGCCCGAGGAGGGCGTGCCCGCGCTGCTGTCCCGCCTGCCCAAGCTGGCGAAGCTGCTGCCGGTGCGGGTCGACCCGGCGCTGCGCGGCGGGGTGCTCGAGGCCGACGCGCGGCCGCTGCTGCGCCTCACCTGGGACGGCGCCTCGCTGCGGATCGCCGCGCGGCTGCGCCCGCTGCCCGAGCTCCCAGCGGTGGTCCCGGGTGAGGGGCTCGCCGAGCTCGTGACGCACCGGGGCGCCGGCGCAGCGCACGTCGTCCGCGACCTCGACGCCGAGCCGGCGCGAGTGGCGGAGGCCCTGGCGCCGCTCGCGCTGCCGGCCGCCGCGCGCGCCGGCTGGGACTGGGTGCTCCACGATCGCGACCAGATGCTCGACGCGCTGCTGGCGATCGGCGCGACCGAGGGCACGCTGCAGCTCGAGTGGGAGGGCGAGCTGCCCTCCGTCGCCCAGCTCGACGGCGCGCAGGTGCGGATCGACGTGGCGTCGGGGCGAGACTGGCTCGGCCTCTCGGGCACGGCGCAGACCGAAGCCGGCGAGGTCTCGCTCGCCGACCTGCTCCGGGCCGCGCGCGACGGCCGGTCGTGGATGGAGGTGCGGCCGGGCACGTTCCTGCGGGTCGCGGACCGGCTGAAGGGCGCGCTCGGCTCGGTGGCCGCCGCCGAGGACCGCGGTCGGGTGCGCCCCATCCACGCCGCCGCGCTGGCGGAGCTCGGCGAGGCCGGCGCCGCCGTGGCGGGCTCCGAGGCCTTCCAGGCGTCGGTGGAGCGGATCCGCACCGCACCGTCGCTGCCGGTCGAGGTCCCGGCCGACCTGCAGGCGACCCTGCGCGACTACCAGGTCGAGGGCTTCCGCTGGCTCGCTCGCATGGCGAGCTGGGCCCCTGGCGCCGTGCTGGCCGACGACATGGGGCTCCGGCAAGACGGTGCAGTCGATAGCGCTGCTGCTGCGCGCGCGGCGCTCGGCCCCACGCTCGTGGTGTGCCCGCTGTCGGTGGCGCCCGGCTGGGAGGCCAGCTCGCGCGCTTCTTGAGGCTGCGCACCGTGAGCTACCGCGGCGCCGGGCGCGCCGAGCAGCTCGCCGGGCTCGGCCCGGGCGACATCCTCGTGACCACCTGGGACACCACGACGGCGCGAACGTCGACGCGCTCGCCGCCCTCCGCTTCGCCACCGTCGCCCTCGACGAGGCGCGAGCGATCAAGAACGCGCAGACCGCGCGGTGGTCGCGGCGCGGCGGCTCGGCGCCGACTTCGTGCTCGCCCTCACCGGCACCCCGGTGAGAGAACCGCGCCGAGGAGCTCTGGAGCCTCTTCGAGGCCGTCGCGCCGGGCCTGCTCGGCACCGAGAAGCAGTTCGCGGAGCGCTTCGGCGCGCCGATCGTAACGGGGTGGTCGGCGCGCGCGCGTCGCTGGCGTCGACGGTGCGGCCGTTCGTGCTGCGCCGGCGCAAGAGCCAGGTCGCGCGCGATCTGCCCGAGCGGACCGACACGACGCTCGACATCGCGCTGTCCAGGCCGAGCGCATCTGCCTGATCGGCTGCGGATCGAGGTCGTGGAGCGGGTCGGCGCCGCGCCGCCCGGAACCGGCGGATGGTGGAGCTCGGCCAGGGGCTGGGGCGGCTGCGCCAGGCGGCGTGTCACCCGCGGATGCTCGATCCAGGCTCGCCCGTACCGTCGAGCAAGCTCGCGCTGCTGCGCCGCCGGGTCGCCGACCTGCGCGAGGGCCAGCAGGCGCTCGTGTTCAGCCAGTACGTGCGGCACCTCACGCTGGTGCGCGAGGCGCTCGAGGCCGACGGCGTGCGGGTGCGCTGGCTGACGGGCAGCGTGAGCGAGGCCGACCGGCGGGCCGAGGTGGCCGCCTTCCAGCGGGGCGAGGGCGACGTGTTCCTCATCACGCTCGGCGCCGGCGGCACGGGCCTGAACCTCACCGCCGCGAGCTACGTGTTCCACCTCGATCCGTGGTGGACCGGTAAGGAGGACCAGGCGTCCGACCGGGCGCACCGCATCGGGCAGACGCAGCCGGTCACCGTCTACCGGCTCGTGGCGAGCGACACGATCCGAGGGAGCAGATCCTCGCGCTCCACGGCGAGAAGCGGGATCTGGCCGACGCGCTGCTCCACGGCGCCGGACGCGGCGAAGCTCGACGCAGACGGATCCTCGCCCTGCTGTCCGGGGGAGTCCCCCAGCGCAGCGCGCCGCGTCGAGCGAACCCGGAGCGCCGCAAGTCGCGGGGCCGCCGCCGGCGCTGGCGGCCCCGCGACCTGCCCGCCCTCGTGGCCCGGTTCGAGGCGCACCTCGCCGCCGAGCTCGACGCCGGCAAGCTCCGCAAGCCCACCGTCCGCAACTACCTCGGCGCAGTGGGCCGCCTGGTGGCCTGGCTGGGGCCCGAGCCGGTCGCCGACGTCGCCTCGCTGCGGGCGGTCACCGACCGCTACGTGGAGGGGGTGAAGGCGGGCGAGCTGCCCTGTCGCACCGACAAGGTCTACGCCCGGCCCGCGTTCCGGCGCCTGCTCGAGCTCTCTCGCCCGGCGGACTGACGATCGACGCCCTCACTGCCCCTGGAAGAGCAGCACCTCGCCGTCACCCGCCGGCTCGCCGAACTCGAGCTGGTGGTCGGCGCCGATCACGAAGTCCGCGAGCCCGTCCCCGTCGAGGTCGCCGGGCCCGTGCACCTCGGAGCCCAGCGCCGAGCCGGGATCCCCGTCGATGCGGTGCACGCCCCTCGCCGTGCCGAGGTCGATGCGCCACCCGCGCGCCGCCGGGATGCCGAGGCGCAGATCCTCGCACGTGAGCACCCCCGTCTCGGGGTCGGCCTCGCAGGTGACGACGGGCGGACGGAGCAGCCGGTCCCGGTTGTCGTACGCGATGACCCAGGCCTGGTCCGTGGCACTGCCCGCCAGGAGCGTGGGCCCGATGAGGGCGTAGTTGACGATCGGGTGGCTGAACTTGCCCCAACGGTCGCCAGCGGCACCGGCCGCCGAGACCGCCACCCCGACCTGCTCGTCGTTGGCGGGCGCCTCGTAGATCATGTCCGCCAGCGCGTCGATGCGCGACACGCCGGCAAGGTAGCGTCCTTCCTTCGGGCCGGTCGAGGGACCGCCGAGCAGCACGTACATCCGCCCGACGTGCTCGCGCGACACGCAGCCGTCGCACCGCCGCGCCGGCGCCCCGATGAGCACGTCGTCGTACCCGTCGCGGTTCAGGTCCCCGGCCGCTGCGATGTCGTAGGCGAAGTTCCCACCGCCGGAGCCCTCCCCCACGACGAGCGCGATGTCCTCCTCGACGCCCCCGTTGACGTAGTACGGCTCGAACTGCGGACGCCCGTACACGATCGACAGGTCGCCGTTGAACGAGACGTTCGCCGGGAACGCCGCGCCGTGCGAACCGATCCCGAGGTCGTCGAAGCCGTCCCCGTCGAGGTCGCCCAGGTCGGCGAGCGAGCAGCCGGTCAGGCCCAGCCCGCCGAACTTGGTGGTCGCAGCGGTCACGCTCATCGGCGACGACGCCACGTCGGCGTCCACGAGGTAGGCGGCCCCCAGGCTCCCCGGGTCGAGGTAGCAGGCACCGATGGCGAGCTCGTCCTTGCCGTCCCCGTCCCAATCGCCGGTCGCGACCGACCAGCCCGCGTACCCCGGCCGCACCACGCTCGGCTCTCCGTCGATCACGAGGTCGACCGCGCTCGTGTCGAGCACGGGCGCGCCGCCGAGCGGCCCCGCGACGACGAAGACCTGCCCCGCGCCGCCCAGCTGCGAGGGCGCCCCCACGACCAGGTCGTCGCCCGGTCCGCCGATCACGTCCCCGACCGCGACCGACCAGCCGGCCTCCGAGCCCGCCGGCCCCTCGAAGACGACATCGGCCAGGGAGGTGTCGAGGTGCGGCCCGGCCGCCAGATCGATCGGGCCGAAGAACACGTAGACGCGGTTTGCATCGGGGTGCGGCGCCGACACGACGAGGTCGACGACCCCATCGTGGTCGAGGTCGCCCGAGGTCACCTGGTACCCGAAGCGATCGGCTCCGGCCCCGTCGATGGTCCCCGCCGCCTCCGACGCGGGGACCGGGGTCATGGCGCGGGCTGCCGCGACGGTCAGAAGTGGCAACATGTGCTGTCCTCCGGCGCTGGAGGCAATCCCCTCGTCGTCTCCGGATCAGCCCGGCGCGAGGCGCGCCGCGAGCGCGTCGAGCCAGCCCGGGATCGTCTCCCGCCACAGCGGCGTCTTCGCGACCTTCTCGCGCAGCAGCGCGCGGGCGGCCTCGACGTGCCGCAGCGCCGCCGCGTCGTCGCCCCGCTCGTGCTCGACGAACGCCAGCGCGATGTGCGACACGTCGTCGTCGCGCTGCTGCAGCAGCCGCACCAGCCGCTCGAACGGCGCGGGCGCCTGCTGCAGCCCGAGCGCGACCACCCGCCCGAGCTCCGGCGCGTTGCGCGCCGCCGCCATGCCGACGACGGGCACGATCCGGTCCACGTACGCCAGCGGGAGCGCCAGCAGCGCCCGCGACAGCGCCTCGGGCCGCTCGCCGTAGTCGAAGGCCCAGGTGCGCAGCGTGTCGACCACCCGCTGCTCGATCCGCTGCCGGCGGTCCTCGTTCCCCTCGGCCCAGGCGAACAGCTGCGGCTGGGCCGCCGTCCCGAGCAGCGCCCCAGCGTGCGACAGCGCGACCCGCTGCAGCGCTTCGCTGTCGCCGTCGAGCGCTGCCAGGATCAGCTGGTTCCGCTTGTCGCCGCGCGCCCGGTCGAGCGCCAGGTAGCGCTCGACGAGGACGTCGTCGGCGAGGTGCATGTCGTCGTGGCCGGCGAACACCACGACGAGCAGGGGGTAGCTGGCGTGGAGGTCGTCGAGGAGCGCGTCGACGGCGGCGTAGAAGCGCTTCCAGGCGCGATCGTCGTCGAACGCCGGGTCGCCCGGGTCGAGCACCGCCTGGCGGTCGTCGTCCCACGACAGCGCCAGGTCCGGCACCTGCTCCGCCAGCGCGGCCACGGCGTCGCGCCGGGGCGCCGCCGCGAAGCGCACCGTCCACCAGGGCGCGTCGCCGTCGTACCCGCGGTGGCTCCCGATCCGTCGCCAGGCCTTCGCGCGCGCCACGGCACCTCCGGGCCGAGCCTACCTCCACGTCCGCCGGATCCGATCGTTGACGAACAGAACATGCTCGACCGAGGGGGGACGAGATGGGGAACGTCGTCAGGCTGTCCGACCGGAACGTGGACCTGGACTCGGGGCTCATCGACAACGGGCGGTGGCTGCGGCCGATGGAGCTCAAGCTCCTGCGGCACCTCGACGCGCAGCGCGGGCGCGCCGTCAGCCGCGAGGACCTCCTGGAGCAGGTCTGGGGCTACCGCCGGACGTCGCGCTCTCGCACGCTGTACGCCACGCTCCACCGCCTGCGCGCCGCCCTGGAGGCCGACCCGACCGCGCCGCGCCACGTCGAGACCGTCGCCGGCGAGGGCGTGCGGCTCAACGTGCCGGACGAGCCCACGGCACGGCAGACCCAGCGCAGCTTCGTGGGGCGCAGTGACGCCCTGGCGCTCCTGGCCGCGCCCCACGATCGCGTGACCACGGTGCTCGGTGCCGGCGGCGTCGGCAAGACGCGGCTCGTCCAGGAGCACCTCACCTGCGCCGCGGCGACCCACCCGGAGCGCTGGCTCTGCGAGCTCGGCCGCGCCACCACCGCCGCCCAGGTGGTCGAGGCGGTGGCGCGCGCCATGGGCATGCCCACGCCGGAGTCCGCGGACGAGCTCGGGCGGGCGATGGCGCGGCGCGGACGCGCGCTGCTCGTGCTCGACGACGCCGACCCGCTCGACGGGCACCTCGCCACCCTGGTCGCCGCGTGGCAGCAGCACGCGCCGAAGTGCCGGGTGATCCTGACGGCGCGCCAGCGGCTGGGCATCGCCCACGAGCAGGCCCTGCTGCTCGGGCCGCTCTCGGGGCCGGACCGCCCCGACACGCTCACCGGCGACGCCGTGGCGCTGTTCCTGCTCCGCCTGCGCGCCGGCGACCCCACCTTCGACCCCGAACCCCACACCGCGCCCATCCTCGCGCTGCTCGACGCGGTGGATCGGCTCCCGCTCGCCATCGAGATCGCCGCCGGCCACGCGGCCGTCATCGGCCCCCGCGCGGTGCTGCACGCGCTCGACCGCCACCGCGACCTGGCGAGCCGCCGGCCCGACCGCCCGCCGCGCCACGCGTCGCTCGAGGCCGTCATCGCCTGGTCGTGGGCGCGGATGGCGCCCGCGGACCAGCGCGCCCTCGCGAGCGTGCAGCTGTTCCGCGCGCCGTTCGATCTCGCCGGTGCCGAGGCCGTCCTCCCCGAGGAGCCACCCGCCCACGAAGTCGTGGCCCGCCTCGTCGACCGGGGGATGCTCCAGCGGCGGATCGAGGGGGACGCCGTCCGGTTCGCGCTGCTGCACACCGTCCGCCGCTTCCTGGCGCAGCACCCGGCGCCGCCCGAGGCCGAGGCGCGCTACGTCGCCCGCTACCAGGCCGAGGCCGCGCAGCGCTTCGTCGCCTGGGAGGGGCTGCCCCGCAGCTACGCGCCGTGCGGGGGCGTCGACGCCGAGGAGGTGCTGCACGCCGCCGAGATCTGCCTCGCACGCGACCCTGCCCGCTGCGGCGCCCTGACGGTCTGCGCCCTCGTCGTGGCCGACGCCCACGGGCTGTGCGAGGCCGGGACGCGCCTGCTCGAGCAGGCGAGCGCCGCGCCGCTCGATCCGCTCGACGAGCTCCTCCTCCTGGACCGCCGCGACGCGATGCTGCTGCGCACGGGGCAGGTCACCGCGTCGGCCGAGCTGCGCGGCCGGTGCGCCGCCACCGCCGCCGCGCTGGGGCGCGCCGACCTGGCCGCCTTCTTCGGCGCCCGCCACGCGCTCGCCCTGGTCAACGTCGGGCGGCTGGACGAGGCCCGCGAGGCGCTCGCCCGCGCGGAGGACGCGGCGGGGGACACCCCCTCGCAGCTGCTCTCCGCCACGCTCGACAGCGCGCGCGGCTCGATCGCGTACCACGCCGAGGATCCCGCGGCGATCCGCACGTTCCGCCGCGCGGTCGCCGCGCTCGCCGACGCGGGGCTGCACCAGGACGCGCGGTCGATGCGCCTGAACCTGTGCACGTCCCTCGCCCGCTTCGACCGGGTCGCGGACGCCGAGCGCGAGCTGCGCCAGCTCGTCGACGAGCTCGCGCCCGACACCGCCCCCGGGCGCCGCGGGACGGCGTTCGCGATGCTGGCCTCCGCGCTGCACCGCCGCGGCGACCGCGCTGCGGGCCTCGAGGCCGCCGACCAGAGCGTGGCGCTGCTCGAGCGCGCATGGGACACCGGCGTGCTGCCGGTCGCGCTGCTGACGCGGGGCGCGCTGTCGCTCGACGACGGCGACCTCGACGCCGCCGAGGGCGACGCCGAGCGCGCGCTCGCGATGACGCAGCGGGTCCGCAACGTCCGCGCGGAGGTGCTCGCCCGCCTCCTCCTCGGCCGGACGGCGCTGCAGCGCCGCTCCCCCGACGCGGGCGCGCAGCTCGAGGCCTGCGTGGCGCGCGCGCAGGGGCTCGGCGGGCTCGGCCGGAGCCTGCAGCACGCCGTGTACTACCTCGTCCAGCACGACGTGCGCTCCGAGCGCCTGGAGGGCGCGCTGGCCCGGGTCGCCGCGTGGCGCGCCGGCGCCGGGGACGCCGAGGGGCTCGCGGCGCTCGAGGGGGAGCTCGCCGTGCAGCTCGGGCGGCCCGCCCCGAGCGAGGCCGGGGTGCCGCTGCCCGGCGAGCTGCCCGCGTTCCACCCGGCGCGAGCGGGCGCCTGGGCGCAGGTCCGCACGGCCCGGGCGCGCGTGGCCAAGGGCGACGCGGCCGGCGCGCGGCGGGTGCTCCGCGGTGTGTCACACGACCCCGAGGACGAGCTGCTGAACCGCGCCGTGCGGCAGCTCCACCAGGTCACACCGATGTAGACTCGCTGGCGCGCAGCGCGCGGCTATCCCGCTCGGGTCACCCCGATGGAGCCGCCATGACCACTCCGCTGCAGCCCGCCGCGACCCTCCAGCGCCGCCGGCGCCTCATGCTCGCGCTCAACGTGGCGACCTGGCTCGCCCTCACCGGCGGCGCCGCCGTGCTGCTCGGCGCCGGCGGGTGGACGAGCGCCGAGGTGGCGCTGCTGGGCTGCGTCGCCTGGGTGTTCCTCGCGCCGTCGATCGACGTGTGGAACACGGTGGTCGGGCTGGTCCTGCTGCACGCCCGCAGCGACGGCGACCTGCAGGTGGCGCCGTTCCTGACCGCCGCCGACGAGCGGGCGCCGATCCGGATCCGCACCGCCGTCCTGATGACGCTGCGCAACGAGGACGTGCCCCGGGCGCTCCTCCGCCTGCAGACGGTGAAGGCGAGCCTCGATCGGACCGGCGAGGGCGACGGGTTCGACTACTTCGTCCTGAGCGACACGAGCGACGCGGCGATCGCCGAGGAGGAGGAGCGCCGCATCGCGCGGTGGCACGAGGCGCTCGGGGAGGCCGCGGGGCGCGTGGTCTACCGGCGGCGGGCGGAGAACACGGGCTACAAGGCCGGCAACGTCCGCGACTTCTGCGAGCGGTGGGGCGCGGGCTACGAGCTGATGGTGCCGCTCGACGCCGACAGCCTGATGTCGGGCACCGCCGTCCTCGAGCTCGTCCGGGTGCTGCAGCGGCACCCGCGCATCGGCATCCTCCAGACGCGCGTGGACGGGCTGCCGTCCGCCACTCCCCTCGCCCGCCTGCTGCAGCTCGGCGGCCGCGGCATGCGCGCGCTGGTGTACGGGATGGCGTGGCGGCTGGCCGACTGCGGACCGTACTGGGGCCACAACGCCGCCATCCGCGTGGCGCCGTTCACCCGCCACTGCGCGCTGCCCGTCCTGCCCGGCCGGCCACCCTTCGGCGGCCACCTGATGTCGCACGACTACGCCGAGGCCGCGCTGATGAGCGGCGCCGGCTACGAGGTCCGGCTGTTCTGTCGCACCCAGGAGAGCTGGGAGGACCTCCCGCCGACGCTGACCGAGCTGCTGCGGCGCGAGATCCGCTGGTGCCGGGGCAACCTCCAGTACGTCGGCCTGCTGCGCCGGCCCGACGTCGCGGGCACCAGCCGGCTCAACCTCGCCTGGCTGGTGCTGGGCTACCTCGCCCTGGTCGCGCAGACGGGGGTGCTGGCGCTGCTGCCCGTCGCCACGTGGCAGGCCGGCGACGCGCGACCCGCCGTCGTCGCCGTGAGCGCCCTCCTGCTGCTGCAGGCGCCGCGGGCGCTCGGCGCGCTCGACGTGCTGCTCACCCCGGGCGCTGCCGCGTCGCTCGGGGGTCCGCTGCGCACCGCCGCGAGCAGTGCGGCCGAGCTGCGCTTCCACGGGCTGGTGTCACCCGTCTCCGCGCTCACCGTCTCCAGCGCCATCGCGCAGATGCTGCTCACGCGGCGCGCGGCGGGCTGGGGCGGGCAGCAGCGCGACGCGCGGGCCGTGTCGTGGGGCGAGGCGCTCGCCGCGTTCTGGCCGCACACGCTGTTCGGCGTCGCCGTCACCGCGGCGATGTGGCTGGCCTCGCCGGCGCTGTGCCTGGCGACGCTGCCGTGGGTGGGCGGTCCGCTGCTCGCGGTGCCGCTGGCCGTCGCGACGGCGCACCCGCGGCTCGCCCGGCTCGTCCCCGAGGCGCCGCCCACCGCGCCCGAGGTCGCGGCCGTGGTGGCCGGGGTCGCCGGATGATCGCCGTCTACCTGCGGGCGCTGGGGCTCCTGCGCGGGGAGGGCCCGCGGGTGGCCGCGCTCGTCGCCGGGAGCGCCGGGGTCGCGTCGGTGGCGCTCGCCGAGCCCGTGCTGTTCGGCCGGGTGGTGGACGCGCTCGCCGCCGGGCCGCCCGCCGGGCGGCCGATCGCCGCCTGGGCCGTCGCCGGGGGGATCGGGATCGTCGGCGCCGCGGGGGTGGCCGTCGCCGCGGACCGGCTCGCGCACCGCAACCGCCTCGCCGTCCTGGAGCAGGCGTTCGAGCGCGTGATCCGGACGCCGCTCGGCGACTCGCCCGCGTCGCTGCGGACGCTGATCGCCGGCACCGACAGCCTGTTCACCGGCTGGCTGTCGCTGTTCCGGGAGCAGATCGCCGGCGTCGTGGGCCTCGCGCTGCTGGGGCCGCTCGCCGTCGCCGTCAACCCGCCGCTGGCCGGGCTCCTCGGGCTGCTCGGGCTGCTGTACCTGGCGGCGAACCTGTGGGTGGTGCGGCGGACCGCTGACGCACAGCACAGCGTGGAGGGCTGGCACCGGGAGGTCGCGAGCCGGATGGGCGACGTGCTGGCCAACGTCGCCGTCGTGCAGAGCTTCTCGCGGGTCGGCGCCGAGGTCGAGGCCCTGCGGGAGCGCACGCAGGCGCTGCTGGCCGCGCAGTACCCCGTGCTGACCTGGTGGGGCGTGGTGACGGTGCTGACCCGCGCCGCGTCCACCACCACGCTGGTCGTCCTGTTCGCGGCGGGGGCGTGGCTCGCCGGGCGCGGGCGGATCACGCTGGGCGAGCTCGTGAGCTTCGTCGGGTTCGCCGGGCTGCTCATCGGGCGCCTCGAGGTGCTGTCGGCGTTCGGGGTGCGGCTGTTCGTGGCGGCGCCCACGCTCCGGGCGCTGTTCGAGCTGATGGACCGCGTGCCGCCCGTCGTCGAGGCGCCAGGGGCGCGGGCGCTCGGGGTCGTGGCCGGCGAGGTGCGGTTCGAGGGGGTCACCTACCGGCACGCGGACGGCGGGGGCGTCAGCGGGCTCGACTTCGTGGTGCGGCCCGGCGAGACCGTCGCGCTCGTGGGGCCGACCGGCTCGGGCAAGACGACGGCGCTCGCGCTGTTGCAGCGCCACGTCGACCCGGACGCCGGGCGGGTCGTCATCGACGGGGTCGACGTCCGCGACGTGACGCTCGGGTCGCTGCGGGCGGGGATCGGCGTCGTGTTCCAGGAGGCCGGCGTGTTGCGTCGCTCCATCGCCGACAACATCGCGATGGGCGCCGGTGGTGCGAGCGACGCGGCGATCGCGGCGGCGGCGCAGCTCGCGGAGGCCGACGGGTTCATCCGCGCGCGGGCCGAGGGCTACGCGTTCGTCGCGGGGGAGCGCGGGGCGCCGCTGTCGGGCGGCGAGCGCCAGCGCATCGCGATCGCGCGGGCCGTGCTGAAGGATCCGCCCATCCTCGTGCTCGACGAGGCGACGAGCGCGCTCGACGCGGAGACGGAGGCGCGGATCCAGCGGCGGCTGGCCGAGGTCCGGCGCGGGCGGACGACGTTCGTCGTCGCGCACCGCATCTCCACGGTGGTCGCGGCGGACCAGATCCTGGTGTTCGATCGGGGGCGGATCGTCGAGCGGGGCACGTTCGCGGCGCTGATCGCGCAGGGCGGGCTGTTCGCGCGGCTCGCGCTCGGGTGACGGTCAGCCGACGTCGCGGACGTCGAGGCCGGCGCGCTCCGCGTCGTCGAGGGGCTGCCACAGGTCGCTCGCGAGCTCGAACGTCTCGAGGGGGACGACCATCGAGAAGGTCTCGCCGCGGGCCTCGTTGCGCTGCAGGACGCGGGCGCGGCGGACGTCGCGGGGGGCGTCCACCAGCCAGGCGGTCAGGTCGTGGGCGGCCAGCTCCGGGCGGGCGAGGAAGGCGGCGCGCTGGTCGCGGCGGACGAGGCCGAGCTCGAGCACCACGTCGCGGCCCACGTCGAGGACGCTGCAGGACACGCGCCAGATCTGCTCGACGCAGCGCTCGGCGCGCGCGACGTACCAGGGGACGACGTCGGACTGCGGCCGGTCCATGCTGAAGAGCACCGGGAACCACTCGTCGAGGGCGAAGCGGACGGCGCCGTGCTCGGCGGCGAGGCTCCGGGCGAGGGTGGACTTCCCGGACCCGACGGGGCCGAGGATCAGGTGGACACGGGACATTCGCGCTCCTTCGGGTGGGTGCGGTCGTCGAGCTGCGCGAGGCATACGGGGCCAGCAGGTGGACCTGGCTCGTGGTGCTCGCGTGTGGGGGGACGGGGACGCCGGCTCCCGTTCCGGCTCCGGCGCCCGCGCCGGCGGCGGGCCCGCAGGACGCCGTCTCGGCGGCGACGGCGGTGGTGACCGCGTACTACGCGGCCATCGAGGGCCACCGCCACGTGGAGGGGGCGGCCGGGTCGACGTACGTGGACGCTCCCGGTGGAAGTGTACGCGACGCTCGACAGCGGTGTCGAGCAGCACTTCTCGGGGCGCTACGACCTGCGGCGCGCGAACGTCGACGGCGACGGGGCCTTCCGGCTGCACGGCGCCAGCCTGGCGCCCGTCGCGCCGTGACCGGCGGTCAGCGCGCGCCCAGGCGCTGCAGCGCGGCCTCCAGCATGAGGTCCGGGCCGGGGATGTTCGCGTCGAACGGGACCGCCACGTCGACGGGGACGCCCACCGCCTCGTAGAGCTCGCCGTCCGCCGCCGTGTAGCGCTCGCCCGAGAAGGTGTAGCGCCGGGGCGTGACAGGCGACGAGGAGCAGCAGCGCGTACATTACAGACCTCGCAGAGGTGGGGGCGAAATTGTAGCATTCCAAGGTCTCACTCGTTCTCATTCGCTTGCAGACGCCGGTCCGGTCTGCGTCACGGGGCATGGACGGCCCAACGAGGAGCGGACCGATGAAGCTGTGGATGGCGACCCTGGTGACCGGCTGCGCGGGCACCTTCCCCCAGACCTCGACCGAGGTGCCGGTCATCGACGCAGACGGCGACGGCTTCGACTCGCTGGCGGACTGTGACGACGGCGACCCGGCGGTGTACCCCGGCGCCCCCGACCGCTGCGACGGGCGCAGGACCGACTGCGACCCGACGAGCGACGACGGCCTCGTCGACGTCGACGGCGTGACCTACGCCTCGCTGTCCGACGCGCTGGCTGCCGCCACGCCCGGCGCCGAGGTGCGGGTGTGCCCGGGCAGCTACGCGGGTCCCTTCCGTGCCACAGTCCCCGTGCGCATCCTCGCGCTGGAGGACCGGGTCACCACCACCCTGTCCGCGCCGACGGGCACGGTGCTGGAGGTCCCCGGCGGCAGCGAGGTCGTGGGGCTGATCCTGCGTGACGGCGCGAGCGGCGGTCTGTCCGTCACCGACGGGGACGGCGAGGTCACCGTCACCGCGTGCACCGTCACCGAGAACGCGGCCGAGGACGGCGGGGGGCTCCGGGTCGCGCCCGGCGTCGAGGTTACGCTGGTGGACACCGAGGTGAGCGGCAACCGCGCGGCCCGCGGCGGCGGCGGGGCCTGGCTCGGCGAGGGCGCGACCCTCGCGCTGGCGGAGGGCTCGGTCGTCCGCGACAACCGCGCCGACGCGTGGGGCGGCGGGGTGTGGCTGCAGGGGGCGCGGCTGGTCGGCGGCGCGCTGTCGGGCAACACCGTCACCGCACCCGAGGACGACCTCGACGGCGACGCGTGGTGTGCGACGGCGGTGGCGATGTCCGGGGACGCCGAGGTGGACGACGCCGTGATCGAGGCCAACGCGGGCCCCTGCGCGGCGGTGAGCGCCCACGACGGAGCGGCCCTGCTGCGGGACGTGGTGGTGCGGGACAACGTCGGCGGGTCGGGCGGCGGCGTGGCCGTCGTGGGCGGGACGCTCACCCTCCAGGGGACCGAGGTGACGGGCAACCAGGCCGCGCGCGGCGCCGGCGGGTACGTCGTGGCGGGCACGCTCGTCGGCGGGCCCTTCCGCGACAACGCGGCCGCTCGCGACGGCGGAGGCCTGCTCGCGCTCGACGACGCGCGGCTAGAGGGCCTCGTCGTCACCGGGAACACCGCGGAGGAGGGCGGCGGGATCGCCACCGCGAGCGTCGACGACCCCGACGGGCCCACCGAGGTGGTGGGGTGCACGGTGACCGCCAACGCCGCCACGCTGGGGGGGGGCGGGGTGAGCACGTCGCGGAAGACGACGCTCACGGGCACGGCGATCACCGACAACACGGCCGTCATCGGGGCTGGCCTGCGGTCGCGGGCGTCGACCACGCTGGCGGGGGGGGGCCGTCCTGCGGAACGCGGCGGACGGCGAGGGACGCGCGGGCGGTGCGTACGTCGACGCCGACGAGCTGGCGGTGAGCGGCACCGACTTCGGGGTGGACCTCGACGACAACCTCCCGTTCGACGTGTTCGTGGGCGACGGGGTCCACGTCTTCGGGGCCGATGCGTCCTTCGTCTGCACGCGCACCACCTGCACCGAGTAGCGTCACCAGGGCTGGTCCACCCCCTCCGAGGCGCCCTCGAGGACCAGCCGCCCGTCGGCCTCCATCACCGGGACGGCGCGGGTGGCGAAGTCGAGCCAGCGCACGTCGACCCGCCCGCGGAGCGTCCGCCGCCAGCCGGCGACCCGCTCGCGCAGCGCGCGCTTGTCGCGGTCCGCCAGCCCGTAGTCGTCGCGGCGGTCGCGCCCGAGCCCGCGCGGCACGAACGGCAGCACCGACCACCGGCGCACGCGCTCCGCGAGGCACAGCTGGCGGACGGCGTCCAGGGCGTCGTCGCCGCCGCGGACCGCCGTCGTCTGCAGGCCCAGCGCGGCGCCGCCGGCCCGCAGGCGCCGGACGGCGTCCAACGCGGCGTCGAACGCGCCGGCGCGGCCGACGATGCGGTCGTGGTGGTCGCGGTCGCCGTGCACGCTGACCTTCACCGCCGTCTCCGTGGCCACGAGGCGCGCCACCAGGGCGTCGGAGACGCGGAGGCCGTTCGTCGTGAGGCGGATGCGGACCTGCCGGCGGCGGAGGTGATCGAGCAGGGCGGGCAGCTCGGGGTGGAGGGTGGGCTCGCCGCCGCACAGGTGGATGCGGCGGACGCCGCGGTCGGCCAGCCAGTCCACCCGGCCCACCAGCGCGGCCAGGTCGGGGTGCGCGCCGTCGGGCGGGGCCAGGCAGAACCCGCACCGGGCGTTGCAGTAGCGGGTGACCCGGAAGCAGACTGCGTCGGGGACGGCCCTCACGGGCGGAGCTCGGCCAGGATGTTGCAGAACAGGGCCCCCTGCTCGATCGCGTCGTCCAGGGCGACGTGGGTGTGGGGGCGATCGTCGAACCAGCGGGCGGGCATCGTGCGCTTGGCGGTCTTGCGGAAGTCGGTGCCGAGCGCGGCCATCGCGAGCGTCTTGATGTCCAGCGCCGCGAAGCCGAACGGGGAGCGGCCGGCGAAGCGCATCAGGTACCAGTAGACGAACTGGAAGTCGTAGGCCGCGGGGTAGCCGACGAAGACCGGCGGGCCGGGGAGCGCGTCGAGCCAGGCGGCGTAGCGGGGCATCACCTCCTGCGGCGGTGCGGCGCCGGTGCGGGCCGCCGCCCAGGCATCGGGGTGCTTCGCCCAGAACGCCATCGTGTCGGGGTGGGGTGCGGCGCCCTCCAAGGTCTCGAGGTTGGCGGCGAACGTGTCGATCAGGGTGTTGTCGGCGCGGTAGGCCGCGGACCCGAGCGACAGCAGCGAGTGGGGGCCCGGGATCGGCCCGTCGGCCTCGACGTCGGTGCTGACGTAGACCTCGCTCATGGGCGCAGCTCGGCCTCCAGCCACCGTCGTACCGCGGCGGATCCCCGCTTGGCCAGGGCCGTGCTCCAGTCCTTGCACCGCGGCGGGGGGAGCAGGCGGCGGGCGCGGGCGGCGGGGAGCCGGGCGACGAAGCGGTCGACCTCGGCGGCGGCGGGGCGGCTGCGGTCGAACGCGAGCCAGAGCTCGCGCTCGGCCGTGACCTCGGGGAGGAACGGCGGCCACCGGCCGATCGTGGCGGCGCAGGGCCAGCCGACGGCGGCGAGCGACAGGGCGTCGAAGAGGCCCTCCACGAGGATCAGCGGGGTGCCGGGCCGGTCGGGGCCGGCGGGGATCCAGCCGGCGGCGGCGCCGACGGTGAGCATCTTGTCGGCGCGGCCGGGCACGTCGAGGTAGCGGCCGTGGAGCGCCACGACGTGGCCGTGGGCGTCGCGCGTGCCGACGACGACGGCGGGGCGGCCTGCCAGGTCGGGGTCGAACCGGACGCCGGCGGCGTCGGCGACGGCCAGGGGACGCTGCGGCGGGCGACGTAGGCCGCGCCGGGCGTGCCGTGCAGCGCGGGGCAGCGGGCGAGGCGCTCGGCGGGGAGCTCGCCGGTGTCGGGCAGCCGGTGGGGGTCGTCGAAGCGCATCGAGGAATCTTCGCCGGGTCGTTGACCTCGCGCGAGGCCAGCCGTGGATCGGTCGGGTGGCGCACGGCCACCCGAGACCACCCCGACCCGGAAGGACCGAATGTACCGAAACGCATGGTGGATTGTTCGTCGCGCTCGCAGCGTGCAACGGCGGAGGAGACGCCGACGACGGCGGGACCAGCGAGGGCGACGCCGACGCCGACGCGGATGCGGATGCGGACGCCGATGCCGACGCGGACGCCGATGCCGACGCCGACGCCGACGCGGATGCGGATGCGGACGCGGACACCGACACCGATACGGACACGGACACCGACACGGACACCGGCACCGGTGGGACGCTGCCCGCCTGCACCGACGCGCCGATCGGCGCGCTCCCGGCGTCGATCAGCGGCACGATGATCGGCGAGGCGGACGACTTCGGGCCGAGCTGCAGCTACGCCGTCGGCGCCGGCGAGGACCGCGCCTTCGCGTTCACCGCGCCCGCCGACGGCCGGTACCGCTTCGACACCGTGGGCACCACCTTCGACAGCAACCTCTACCTGCTGGACGGCTGCCACGGCGCCGAGATCGCCTGCGACGACTTCTTCGACGGCGGCGACAGCTACGGCAACGAGCTCCTGATCGTCGATCTCACCGCCGGACAGCAGGTCGTCGTGGTCGTCGACACCTTCGACCAGCCGGGCGACTTCGTCCTCAACGCCTCCGAGGTCCCGTCGAGCGAGACGGTCTGCGACGACGGGCGCGACGACGACGCCGACGGCGACCCCGACTGCCTCGACCCGGACTGCGCGTCGGCCCCCAGCTGTGCGCCGGCGTGCCCGGATCTGGCGATGACCGACGTGGGGACGCTGCTCGGCTCGTCCCTCGGCGCGCCCCACGAGACCGACGGCAGCTGCCGGAGCAACGCCTCCGGCGGCGGCCCGGACGTCTCCGTCGACTTCACGGCGCCGGCGACGGGGCGCTACGGCTTCCAGCTCTCCGACGCGAACTTCCCCGCGAATCTGTACGTGCTGGATCAGTGCGGCGGGACCGAGCTCGCCTGCGGCTACGGCTACATCGAGCTGACGCTCCCCTTCCCGTACGAGCCGGTGCTGTACAGCGACGCGCTGGCGCTGGACCTCACCGCAGGCGACACCGTGACCGTGGTGGTCGACTCGGAGGGCCCCGTGGGCGGGAGCTTCGCGCTGGGCGCGTTCGAGGTGGAGGCGAGCGAGGTCGGCCGGTGCGACGACGGGCTCGACAACGACGTCGACGGGCTCGACGACTGCTTCGACCCCGACTGCGCCGCGGACCCGGTCTGCGCCGAGATCTGCGACGGCGGCCTCGACGAGGACAAGGACGGGCTCACCGACTGCGCCGACCCCGACTGCGCCGCCGACCCCGCGTGCATCGCCGACGCCGTCGTCGTCTGGAGCAACGAGACCGTCGCCTGCCCCTACGCGCCGTTCTCGTCGCCCACCGACCTCGGCGACGCGGCGCAGTGGACCGACGACGGCGTCGACGCGAGCCTCGTGTTCACCGCGCCCATCTGGGACGCGAGCTTCACGGGGAGCTGGTCGGGCAGCGACCTGACCCTCACCTCCGTCAACATCTTCACGTTCATCATCGAGGACTGGCAGGTGACGGAGACCCTCACCGGGACGCTGTCCGGGACCACGCTGACGGGCACCTACCAGTACACCGAGTGCAGTCTGACCTACGATCCGGGCAGCTGTCCGGACGCCGGCGTCTGCGTGGTCACCGCGGACTTCAGCCTCGAGCTGCCCTAATCGGGTGATGCCTCCAGTCGCCGCTGCAACAGCTGCGCGGCGGCGCGGAGCTCGACGAAGCCCTCGAGGTCGGCGCGCTCGAGCCTGGCGCGTGCGGTCTCGGGCTGCACGAAGCCGTCGAGGAGGTCGCACAGGGCGACGAACGCCGGCCAGCCCTGCCCTTCGGCGAGGGCACGGGCCCGAGCGAGGGCCTCCGCGCCCGCGGCGGGGTCGCCGATCGCGGCGCAGACCGCGCCGAGGTGGGCCAGGGCGCCCGCCTCGAGCATGAGGAAGCCGCCGCTGCGGATCACCGCGAGGGCCTCCTCGAGGAGCGCGCGGGCGCGGGGGCGGCGGCCGCGCTGGTGCTCGACGACGCCGAGGTTGAAGAGCGCCAGCGCCAGCCCCTTGTCGTCGCGCTGCGCCCGCGCTTCCCGCTCTGCGCGGCTCAGCGCGACCACGGCGTCGTCGAGGCGGCCCAGGCCCTGCTCGACGAGGCCGAGGTTGAGCATGGGCCCCAGCAGGTCCTCGGTGAGCCCGGCGCGCTGGAGGATGTCGGCGGCGGTGAGGAAGGCAGAGCGGGCCTCGTCGAGGCGGCCGAGCCCGCGGAGGGCGATGCCCTGGTTGCTCGTGGCGCCGCCCCACAGGGCCGCGTCGGAGAGCGACCGGGCGAGCTCGGCCAGCGCGCGGAAGGCCTCCAGGGCGCCCTCGTAGGCGGAGTCCTGCATGAGGATCATGCCGCGGCCCGACAGCAGGCCGACCCCGATCCGGCCGGGCTGGCCGGGGATGCGCTCGGCGACCAGCCGCTCCAGCGCGTCGAGCAGCGCCCTCGCCTCCGCGCGCTGGCCGATCTCGGACAGCCGCCAGATCAGGTCGTTCAGGGCGGAGACCTGCGTGGGGAGGTCGCCCGACGCCGCGGCCAGCGCCTCGGCGCCGCGCAGCAGCGGCACCGCTTCGGGGTCGGCGTGCGGGAGCCACAGCGCCAGGGCCTGCATGGCGCGGCCGCGCAGGGCGTCGTCCGCGCGGGCGGCGGCGAGCGCGATCGCCTCGCGGAGGTCGTCCACGCGGCCGTCGCGGTCGCGCTGCAGGAGCTGCGCGCGGGCGAGGAGCGCGGCCGGGAGCACGTCGTGCGCCTGCCGCCGCGCGGCGTCCACGACCAGGTTCACGAGGGCGAGCAGGCTGCCGGCGGCGCCGGCGCGGGTGCCCGCGGGGCCCGCGTCCGGGGCGTCCCACCGCAGCGACAGCGACCAGGCGACCACCTGCGCCAGCGCCTCCCCCACCCGCTCGGGGGCGGCGGGGGCGGGCGCCGTGCGCTTCCGGGCGCGTCCGAGCAGCGTCTTGACCGTGCCCGGGCTCGTGTCGAGGGCCGTCGCCGTCTCCTCGACCGAGTAGTCGAGGAGCTCGCGGCAGATCCAGACCATGCGTTCGCTCGCGGACATGCTCGCCAGCTGGCGCAGCAGCACGCCGTGCGCGCTGTCGACGAGGTCGGCCACGCGGTCGGTGTCGGGGAGGTGGGGCTCGGCGACGAAGGCCACGGCGTGTGCGTCGACGTGCCGGCGGTGTCGCAGCCAGTCCAGGGCGAGGTTGTGGGCGACGCGGTGCAGCCAGGGGCCCAGCGGCGCGTCGAGATCGGCGGGTGGGCTCGTGATGGCGCGGACGAAGGTCTCTTGCGCCAGGTCGCGCGCCTCGTCGGCGTCTCCGACGAGGCGGTAGCAGGTCGCCCACAGCGAGCGCTCGTGCTGGCGGACCAGCGTGCCCAGGTCCACGCTAGACGGGCTCCGCGCGGACGCCCGTGGCGAGCACGGCCTCCGCGAGGGCCACGACCTCGTCCGCCAGGATGGGCGCGTCGAGCTGCATCACCCGGATGCGCACGCCGCGCTCCGTGTCGGAGACGCGCACCACGAGGCCTTCGGGCGGGTCGTGGAACGCGGCCGCCGCGGCTTCCAGCGCCGCGGCCTCGACGGCTGCCGCCTCGAAGCGCACCTGCCGGGCGGGCTGGATACGCAGGGAGACCCAGCGCTTCTCCTTCATCACCGAGCCCTTGCGGGTCTTCACGTCCGCCCGTCGCACCACCTGGAGGCGGGTGCCGTCGACGAGCTTCGCGCGCAGGTCGAGCCAGCGGTCCTCGTAGCGGTGCTTGGTGTTGCCGTGCTTCGAGCGGCCGCTCCAGGTGCGCTTCGCGGGCTGGTCGTAGCCGGCGAGGTCGAGCGCGACCTCCACCTTGCGCTTCGGGTGCAGGTCGTCCTGCAGCGCGTCCATCAGGTCGACGACGAAGGCGCTGTGCAGGGTCCGGCGCTGGTGGGCGGCGGCGCCGAACTGGAGGGCGAGGACGAGGAGGATGCCCGGGCCGATCGCGCTGCTCAGGCCGGCGAGCGCGCCGATCGGGCCGCCGGCGGCTGCGTCGAGGAGGGCGGAGAGCCATCCGTGCTGGCTCCCCTCCATGGCGCCCAGGGCGGCGCCGATGAGGCAGCCCGCGCCCGACGACGCCAGCGCGACGGCGAGCGCGAGGGTCCAGGCGAGGCGCTTGTTGCGCTGGCGCTGGGCCAGCTCCGCGACGCGCTGCTGGTCGACGCGATCGCGGAGGGTGTGTGGTGCCATGCGGCCCTCGATCCGCACCGTGCCTCCGGACCGAGAGCGTATCCGAGCGGCGTGCCCCGGGGCGTTCGACCGCACGATCGACGGCAGCCAGGAACGTCGGCGCCATCGGGTGATCTCGCGACTACTTCCGCGCTGCCAGCTGCTTCGCCGCCCGCTTGCGGACCGCCGCGTCCGCGTCCTCTCCTGCCACGCGTTCGAGCACTGCCCACCGCCCCATCGCCGCGGCGAGATCGACGCCCCCCTTGCGCAGCGCGCCGCTCCGCCCGGCCAGCACCAGCGCCAGCACCGCTTCGGCGCCGGGGTGCGCGACCTCGGTGCCCGCCCAGTCCGCCAGGCCGAGCGCCACGAACGCCCCACTGTCCTCGCCGTCGGCGGCCTTCACCCGCTCGATCAGGGCACGCACGCGCTCGCCACGCTCGTCGGGCGCCGCCAGGGCCAGCCAGGCGGGAACGGCAGGGCGGAGGTTGGCTCCCCACTTCGCGCGCCCGTACCCCGCGATCGCCATCTCCATCCGATCGATGACGAGCCGCTGCGGCGAGACGCCGAGGCGGCGCGCGGTGGCCGCGCCGATCTCGATCTCGAACCCCTCGACAGCGCGCTGCTCGGGGAACACGGCGGCCTTGGCGTAGGCCGCCAGGCTCTCGCGCCCCTCGAAGATCATCGCCCGCAGTGCAGCGTCGACCACCTCGGCGGGCGCGGCGGCGACCAGCGTCTCGACCGCCTGGGCGGGCGTCACCGGCAGTCCGGAGGCGCGTCGAACGGCCTCCCACGGCGCCATCAGGAGCGCCCGCAGCATCAACTCCCGCTCTCCACCTTCGACCACGCGCACCAGTGCGCCGAGCGTCGCGAGCGCCACCGCCGCGCCGCCCCCGAGCCGGTCCTCGTGCCGGTAGTCGACGTGGCCGCGGCGCTCGAGGACCTGGCACAACACGGCACCCGCCCAGCGTCGATCCGGCGCATCCGGGGGGTGCAGGAGGAGGTGGGGCAGGTCGGCGTGGTCAGGATCGAGCGGAGGCATGGGCCCTTCTACCCGGTCGGACGGACGCGGCGAAGCATCGCACCCGCGGCATGGCCGAGCCCAATCAGCTCGATGGGCATGGGGACCGTACGAACGTGACAGGGTTCACCGACCGCCATCCTCGCCGAGGATGGTCGCCTCGCGGCGAATCCGGTTTGCCGGTGGGAAAGACCCGCCCCCGAACACATAGACCATGCCGACCTCGAAGTCCTCTCGGCGCTCGACTACCCCGTCGCCATCGTGCGCTACTGGCAGTTGGGGAGCATCCTCCTCCCTTATCCACCTGCCGATACGTCTCGCAGCTTCGTCAAGTCCGGCCGGCTCGCCTGGACAGGGTGTCGTCAGCAGCTGTATCCCTGCCGGACCTGCTTCGCACACCCGAGCGAGGACCTTCGGACCGGAGCAGGCGGTCCGACGCGTCGGGGTTGACGTGGAGCGTTTCACCCTGCCCGATCAGGCGTTCCGCCAGCGCTTCAATGTCCGGATCTGGACTTGCGAGGAGGCCTTGCTGATGGTCGATCGCGTGACACAGCTCGTGTCGGAACACGTATCGGTCAGCAACACGCGCCGTGTACGCACATCGAGCGGTTGCTCTACGAAGCGAACTATATGCAAGTTGAACTTTCGGGGCTCAACCCACTTGGCGAAGGCGTCGAGCTCAGCGAAGACCGCGTCCCGCTGCGCGGCGATCCCTCAGTCCACCGGCCCCAGGATCTGTACATCCGATCCCTACCACCGCAGATATTGTGATGCCGAACTTCACATCGTGCGACTCAACCTCCAACAATGTTGTGATAGCGAGGGAGCGCGTTATCAGCGCAGAACTGGTCAAGCTGAGTCATGAGCTCCGACTCGGATGGAAGCGCGCTCGTTGGAAGTTCGTCCGGAGGGGAAATCCAGAATGTGGCGGTGATCACGGGATCGCCTTCCTGACTTCTCCCTACGGACCGCTTCAGCAGCGAATAGGACAGCAGGTATCTCAGGCCTTCCGTGGGGGTCGGCAGGTCGTTCGAGCCCCGTGAGAAGATCCCGTTGACGGACCCCCCCATGGTGGTCAGAACGGGAGCGGGGGGGACATCACCATAGAGTCGTCGCTCGAGCTCGAACACCAGATCCGATACCAGAACGTTGCCCTGGTATCTTGACGTCACAGTAACGATCGTGCCCACAAAGGCGAACTGCGATCCACAGACCGCACGTGCCATTCGCGTAGGCATTTCACCGTAGGGGGTAGAAGTCGGCACGTTGTCGTCAGAATGCAGCGACACTCGAGACGCAAAAGCGGTGCTGAATACCAAAAGTTGTAGCAACAAGCGTAGCTCCGTGCGAAGTGCAAGTCTAGCAACGAACGAGAGTCTTGTCACGGCAGGAGCCTCGCCCTCGGAGCTGTGGAGCCGCGAGCATGTTGCCGGGTCTTGGACGAACGGGGGCTCGGTTCGAGCGTCATCCGGACGCCGGTTCCGCCGGCCGACCCGTGACGGCGCCATCGTCTGACGTCGGCCGTCGGCGCGTCGCAAGCGAGAACCTCGGAAGATTGAGGGACCTCCATGCAGCGCCAGCCGCTGCAAGGAAGAGAGCAATCCCACTCCCTCCCTACCTGGACTGGACGGTGAGGAGTCGGCCTCCTTGGCCGGCGGGGGATAGGTCAGCGAGATCCACAGGACCTCGAAAGAACGCTACCCAGGCTGAGGATCCAAGACACCCCAGGTCCGCTCCGAGGTCCGCGAGGTCCGCTACTCGTCCCCGACCGCCGGCAGGTCGAAGGCCGCGACCCGCGCTACCAGGTCGGCCGGCCGCGGGCGGCAGTACACGTCCCGCAGCATCTTCTCGTCCGTGTGCCGCATGATCCGCCGCGCCACGTCGAACTCGATCCCGAGCGACCAGGCGATCGTCGCGAAGGCGTGCCGCAGCCGGTACATGTTCACCGTCCGCCCGATCTTCGCCCGCTTCGCAGCCGTCTCCTGCGAGCGCCGATACGCCGACCGCGACGTGTGGCCCGCCTCGCCCTTCGCCCCGTGCGCGTCGGCGGGGAACACGAAGCCCTGGCCCGGCTGCCCCTGCCGCACCCACCAGGTGCGCAGCTGCCGGTACGCGAGCGGGGTGAGCGGGATCTCCGCCTTCGCCGCGTGCGTCTTCTCCCCGCGCACCACGAGCGTCCGCGTGGCGAACCGCACGTCGTCCCACCGCATCCGCCGCAGCTCCGACGGCCGCAGCCCTCCCCTGCCCCGGCCGCCCACATCTCCGGTGCTTCGGCGACGACGCGTCCATCAGCCGCTGCAGCTCCCGCCTTCAATACGGAACACCGACATGTCGACGTGCTCGCGGATGGTGCCGCTGCCGATGCGCATCGTTGAGCAACGCCTGGACGGCGTCCCGGTGCAATGCCTCGTCGCCCCGCTCGCCGGCTGCTCGATCCCGTCCCGCACGACCTGCAGCCTCGTCGATGTAGTCGGCGACCAGGTGGGCGTCGACGTCGCGGAGGCGCTTCTTCCCGAGCACCGGCAGGATCCGACGCCACCGCCCCACCTCGGTCACCCAGGTCCGCGGCCGCTTCGCCGTCCGCCACGGCTGGTAGACCGCCTCGAAGTAGTCGGTCCACCGCATGGCGGCGTGGTTCACCGGCTCGGGCCCAACGAAGTCCCCGCTGAACAGCACCCGCAGCGCGATCTCGGGATCCTGGCCGTGCAGGTGCAGGATCCGCCCGTACATCGGCGTCCCCGCGGTCCGACCTCGTCCCGCCGCGTCACGAGCGCGGACTGCGCCCGACTCGCTCACGAAGCCGAGCGCCGAGCCTCGGCCCGCCCGCTCTCCAGTACCCAGTTCATCGCGCGCAGCCGCCAGGTGACCGGCCCCTCGTGCGACATCCCGCACGGGTCCATCGTCGGAGTGTACGGGAACTCGTTTTCCGCATTGTGGGCGTTCGAAGGGATGGAGGCGGACGGACTCGAACCGACGACCCCCTGCTTGCAAAGCAGGTGCTCTCCCAGCTGAGCTACGCCCCCGACACTCTCTCGTACTTCTCTCTCGGCGTCGTCCTCTCCCCCCGCACACCAGCGTGGAGAGGACGATAGGGCTGGGCAGACTTGAACTGCCGACCTCACGCTTATCAGGCGTGCGCTCTAACCACCTGAGCTACAGCCCTTCGACGGTGGTGAAGGTAACTCTCGGGTGGGGTTTGTCCAGGGCGGATCCGGTGCCGGTCCGCCCCGCGTTCCCGGCCTCAGGCGACCTCGCGGATGTGGTCGTCCTTCAGCCGCCCCAGCGCCTCGCGCTCGATCTGCCGCACCCGCTCCCGCGACAGGTTCAGCCCCTCGCCCACCTCGGACAGCGTGCGGAACCGGTCGTCGTCGAGCCCGTACCGCCGCGCGAGCACGTGGCGGTGGCGCTCCGACAGCGCGCTGAACGCCTCCTTGAGCCGCTGCAGCTCCTGAACCCGGATCGCCTCGTCCTCGGGCTGCACGGCCTCCTCGTCCTCGAGGAAGAAGTCGAGGCTGCGCTGCCGCGGGCCGTCCTCGACGGGCTCGTCGATGGACACGGTCTTGCCCTGACCGAGCAGGAAGCGCGCCCGCCGCTCGTCGATCCCGACCTCGCGGGCCAGATCGGCGATGGTGAACTCGGCGCCGGCCAGCTCGTACTCCTGGATGACCTTGCGCAGGTTCCGCGTCTGCTCGACGGCCCCGCCAGCAGCCGCGGGGCGCCCGTGGTGGTCGATGGCCCGCGTCATCTGCGCCCGCACCCACCACCGCGCGTAGGTGCTGAAGCGGATCTCCCGCTCGGGGTCGAAGCGCTTGGCCGCGCGCAGCAGGCCGATGTAGCCCTCCTGCACGAGGTCGGCCTCGTCCATGAACGGCCCGGCGAGCTTGCGCGCCTCGCCGTGGGCGATGCGGCGGCCCGACATCGCGAGGCTCCAGCGCAGCGACTCCGCCCGCGCCCACGCCTCGCGCGCCGTCCGCGCCGCCTCGCGCAGCGACTTGTCGCCCTTCGACGCGTCCCACAGCGCGGTGATGGCCTGCTCGAGGCGGCTCACCTCGCCCGCACGCGTCCGCTCGACCCGACGCGGCCGACTCCCGAGGATCTCGTCCGCGACCTCGATGCCACGCAGGAGATCCTGCGCGCGGCGCTCGGCCGCCCGGATCTCCCGGCCGACCTGCCGCTCCTGCTCCGCGGTCCACCGCCCGCGGCGCTCAGCACGCTTGTCCGCCATCGCTCCTCCCACTGCTCGAGATCGGGGTATGCCCACAACAGATGTCGCTCGGTGTACGAACGACCCCTTCGAACTGTTCAGCGAAAATTGGAGAGCCGCGCCCCGGCCAGGGCGAGGTCTGCGCTCGTTCCTGCGACATCCCGCGATCCCCTCCGGATCGCCCGCCGCCCCGGTGCGTCATCGACCTCGTCATCGATCCCATCCTGCCTCGACCCTCAGTCGTCACCCGGCCCCTTTCGGTTACGGTGTCTCGTCCGATCCCGACATCTGGTGACAGTCGGAGACCGGTCCGGGTCCCCCGCGCCGGGCACACACGACCAGGACCCGCGTCGAACCCGAGTTCGTCCCGGGAATCGTGAACACGTCGCGCCGGCATGGGTCGAGCGGACACACCCCATTGTAGACCATCGCGCGGAGGATTCGTGCCCGAGGTCCCCCAGAAGTTCCAGATGATGGGCATCCTGCAGCTCGCCGCCGGCGTGTGCAACGTCTTCTTCGGCTGGGCGGTGGGCTCGATGGTCTGGGGCACGGTCGGGACGGCCTGCTCCGCCATCGCCACGCTGGGCCTCTGCCCGATCGGCTTCCTGTGCGGCTTCGTCTCGTTCCTCATCGTCCCGGTCGGCGTGATCGAGATCGTGATGGGCCTGCTGATGCTGATCTCGCCGCAGTCGGTCCGCGGCCTCGTCGCCTGGATGCCCCTGCTCCAGATCCCGATGATCCTGCTCGGCGACCTGATCTCGCCGGTCATGGGCATCGTCGGGTTCATCCTCGGGCGCGATCCCGAGGTGATCGGCTTCATCGAGGGCATGTGACCTCGAGGTGCCGCGCGTAGCGCCGCGAGCGGCCGATCGATCGCGTGTGCAGGAACGCCGGCGCCTCGACGGGCGCGGGGCGGCCCAGGAACGCCGCCACGCCGCCGAGCACCCCGAGCGGGTCCCGCACCAGCGCCTCGTACGAGACGGTGTGGAAGCGCAGCGGCAGCTCGGCCTCCCAGTGGTCGGCGAGCCGCTCGACGTCCTCGAGCCAGGCGCGGATGTCGCCGAGGTCGTGCGCCCACGGCCGGTTCGCGCCGGGGCCGGCGCGGAAGCAGGCGAACGCCACGTCGTCGCGGTCGCGGACGCAGCGGACGACCCGCGCCCCGGGCAGCAGCGCCGCCACGAGATCGAGCCGGACGAGGTTGTCGGGGCCGCGGTCGGTGACCCGCTGCGATGCATCGCCGCCCAGCAGCGCCAGGTAGCGCGCCCGCAGCGTCGCCCGCTCGGCCTCGGGCAGCGTCGCGAACGGGCCGCTCGCCACGTCGCCCAGCTCCCGCAGCGCCGTCGACGGGCCGCCCGCCACGATCCCCGGCACGCTCGCCGCGAGCGCGCGCTCGAGCAGCCCCACCCCGGAGGCGGGCGGGCCGACGAGCAGCACCACGCGGTCCGCGTCGGGGTGCGGCCCGGAGGTCCAGCGACGTCCGCGGGTCCGCGCGACGAGCGCGTCCAGCGCGGCCCGGTGGGCGACGCGATCGAAGCCGCCGCCGCCGAACGCGTCGGCCTCGGCCCAGGCGGCGAACGCCTGGTCGGGGACGCCCTGGGCGTCGAGCAGGTTGCCGCGCTCGCGCAGCAGCGCCGCGCGGTCGGCGGGGCCGGCGGAGGTCAGGGCGCGGTCCACGACCCGCAGCGCGAGCCGCACCCGCCCGATGGCGCGCCCCACCCGCGCCGCCACGCAGGCGATGCGCGGGTGGCCGCTGCGGTTGCGCACCGCGAGCAGCCAGGCCGCCTCGCCGTCGCCGCGGCGCAGCAGCAGCGACGCCGCCGCCGCCACGGCCCCGGGGTGCTCGGGCGCGAGGCCGAGCGCGACGCCGAGCTGCTCGCCGGCCTCGTCCGCCAGGCCGGTCTCGGCGAGCCCGTCCCGAGCGCCACCCGCGCCTCGACGTGGTCCGGATCGCGCGCCACGGCCTGCCGCCAGCAGCCGATGGCGTCGGACCAGCGCTCGCGCTGGGCCAGCGCCTGGCCGAGCGCGAGCCACGCCTCGGGCCCGTCGGCGCCGAGCCGGATCGCCTGCCGCAGCACCCGCTCGGCCTCGTGGGCCTCGCCCGCGGCGAGCAGCGCCCGCCCCGCCGACAGCCACACGTCCGGCCGCCCGGGCTGGTCCTCCATGGCGCGCAGCAGCCAGGCCAGCGCCTCGTGCGGGCGGCCGAGGCGCTGGAGCTCCTCGCCGCGGGGCAGCGCCCCGTCCCGATCGACCGCAGCCGGCGTGAGTTGCGTCATGGAGATCCCCTCGGATCTCCGAGACGTCACTTGAGGTCGGGGGCGGTGGACGCCGCCGGCAAGGGCGCGTATCTGTCCCCCATGGCGCACAGAACCTGGTCGCTGTCCCCCGTGCTGTCCCTGCTGTGGCTGTGGTCCGCCACCGCCAGCGCCGCCGATCGGCGCACGCCGGTCGTCGAAGCGGTCGAGGCCGCCACCCCGGCCGTCGTCACCGTCGAGGTCCAGGTCGAGCGGCAGAACCCGTTCTTCGGCTGGGGCCCCACCGTGTCGGCCGGCGCGGGCTCGGGCGTCATCATCCACCCCAACGGCCTGGTCCTCACCAACGCCCACGTCGTCGAGGGCGCGCGCGACATCACCGTCCACACCAACGACGGCGGCGCGTTCGGGGCCGCCGTGGTCGCGATGGAGGCCGACCTCGACCTGGCCGTGCTCCAGGTGGAAGACGCCCCGTCCCTGCCCACCATCGCGCTCGGCAGCTCGAGCGACCTCATGCTGGGCGAGTCCGTCATCGCCATCGGCAACGCGATGGGCCTCGGCCTGACCGTGTCCACCGGCGTCGTCAGCTCCATCCGGCGCGACGTCGAGGTGCGCCCGGGCCTGCACCAGTCGTTCATCCAGACCGACGCCGCGATCAACCCCGGCAACTCGGGCGGCGCCCTCGTCAACATCGAGGGCAAGCTCATCGGCATCAACACCGCCATCCGGCAGGACGCCGAGGGCATCGGCTTCGCCATCCCCGTCGACCGCGCGCGCAAGATCGCCGACGACCTCGTGAGCTTCGGCAGCGTCCGCGCTCCGTGGCTCGGCCTGGCGGTGGAGGACCTCGACGATCGCGTGCTCCGCGGCACCCCGCTCGCCGACGGCGCGGTGGTGGTCACGTGGACGGCGGACGGCGGCCCGGCCCGCGCGGGCGGCGTCGTGCCGGGCGACCTGCTGTGCGAGGTCGACGGGCTGCCGATCGCGTCGCGCGCCGACCTCAACTCGCGCCTGGCCGAGCGCGCCCCCGGCGACCGCGTCGCGATCACGCTGTACCGCAAGGGGAAGCGGATGAAGGTGTCGCTCGACACGGCGTCGGTGCCGCGCGACGCCGGGCACGAGCTGCTGGTCTCGGTGCTCGGGGTGACGGTGGCCGCGCAGGACGGCCTGCTCGTGGTCACGCGCGCGAGCGCCGGCGGGACGTGGGCCAAGGCGCACCTGCAGCCGGGCGACGCGGTGGTGGCGGCCGACGGGCGTCCACTGAAGACGACCGACGACCTCGAGGCCGCGCTGGGGCGCGCGCGCGGGCAGCACCGCGGCACCGTCCTGCTCACGGTCCGACGCGGGCGCTATCAGGGGCACGTCGAGGTCGAGATCTGATCGGGCGCGGCGCTCAGCGCCACCCCGAGCGACAGCACGGCCCGCGGCCCGCCGAGCGCCACCCGCGGCGGCGTCCACACCGAGCCCGGCGGGTCGCCGAGCCCCCACGACAGCCGCAGCCCGCCGTCCCAGGGCGCGTCGAGGAGCAACGCCGACCACCGCAGCTCCGCCGACAGGCTCCCCACCGCAGCCACGTCCTGCGGGCCGACCCACAGCGGCGCCGCCCCGAGGCCCAGCGCGAAGCCCTGCGCAGGTACAGCGGCCCCGCGCGGGTCCGCAGCCGCGGCGCCACCGGGACGAGCCAGCGCGCGCCTCGCCCGCCGCCACGTCGTCGCCGGACAGGGCGTAGGGGCGAAGCCCGCCAGCGGCACCGACCCCGACGGCGCGCCGAAGCGCAGCGCGCCCGGCAGGTCGCCGCCCACGAACACGCGCTCGTCGAGCGCGGTGGCGCCGCCGGTCGCGGCGAGCGTGCCGGACAGCGCGATCCGCGTGCGGTGCTCGCGCAGCGGGCCGACGCGCACGCCCGTCCCGAGCACGGCGTCCCCCGACAGCGCGACCCGGCCCCACTCGCCCGACGTCCCGGTGCGCAGCCGCTCCGAGCGCGCCGCCGTGGCCGTCGAGGCGGAGCCGCCGCCCGTCTCGCCGCGGTCCGGCGGGCGCCTGAGCGCCAGCGCGCCCACCGCCCGCAGCGAGCGCACCCGCGGTCCCGCGGCGTCCCGCGTGGCCACGGCCTGCGGCCCCAGCGCGAGCGCCGCCCAGCGCCGCAGGCGGAAGGTCGCGTCGGCGCCGAGCGCGCCCGCGCCGAGCCCGGTCGCCGCGCGCGAGCCCTCGGCCCACAGCGACAGCTCGGGCGGCAGCCCCCGCCAGGTGATCGCGGCCGCGCCGAGCTGCGCCTGGCCGAGCATCCCCTGCCCCGTCAGCTCGAGGCGCTCCACGGCGTCGCGGATCGCACGAAGCGCGCCGCCCACGGGGTACGGCCGGTCCGGGGGCCCCTCGATCCGCAGGATGGGCCCCACCGCGGGCACGAGCAGGCTGCGCGGCGGACGGTACAGGCGCACGGCCACGTCGGGGGCCGGCGCGCGGAAGGCGAAGGTCCCGGGCGGCCTCCTCGGCGTGCGGGCGGCCCGAACGCGGCGGACGGCTCGGCCAGCCGCTCGGAGGCCGGCAGGCGCTCCGCCTTGAGCCCGAAGGCCGTGTAGGCGGCGTAGAGCAGGTCGCCGCCGGGCAGCGGGAACGGCGTCACGGCGCCGCCCACGTCGCGCGTCATGCGGTCGACCCGCCCCGTCGCCGGATCCAGGCGGAACACGTCGAAGACGTCGCCCGATCGGAGGCGAACCAGATCCCGTCGGCGGCCCAGACGGGGTCGAGGCTCGTCCTGGGGGTCGCCCGTCAGCGGCGTCCAGCGGCCGCTCGCCACGTCGACCCGCCACAGGTCGGGCCGGTCGGTGCGCAGCGCGGAGACCACGATGGAGGCGCCGTCGGGCGACCAGCTCGGGTGCTGCAGCCACGTGCCGTCGTCGAAGGACGACAGCGCCGCCGCGTGGCTCCCGTCGAGATCGCTCACGACGAGCTCGGTCGTGCCGTCGTGCGGACGCAGCCACGCCACGCGACGCCCATCCGGGCTGCACGCCGGGTCGCGCCCGCGCTCGGTGCCCGGGACGAAGTGGACCCGCCGCCGCAGCCCCGTCAGCGCGTCGACGGGGACGCGCTCGCCGCGGTGGCGCACCAGCCGCGCGGACGGCGTGAGGTCCACGACGGCGAGCTGGCCGACGGTGTCGCGCGCCGTCCCCCGCCCGAGCCGCCCCCGGACGGCGTCCCGCTCCACCACCGCCACGACGGCGTCCCGCCCGGGCACGAAGCCGAAGCTCGCCCCCACGAGCGACGGCACCCACAGCTCCGCCCGCGGCGTGACCGGCGCGGTGGGCGTCCCGCGCCACACGTGCACCCAGCCTCCCTGCGCGACGCCGACCCAGCGCCCGTCGGCGCTCGCCTGCGGGTACAGGTCGAACGCGCCGGTGGCCTCGCGCGCCTCCTCGCGGGCCCGCGGCGGGCGCGCCTCCCAGCGGTCGCGCGCGTCGAGATCCGCCTCCGCGGCCACCCAGCCGCCGACCCAGTCCTCGAGCTCGATGCCGTCGGTCTCGCCGGCGGCCCGGATCCGCGCCGCCTGTTCCAGCGCCTCGCCGTAGGCCGCCGCCCGCCAGCGCGCCCAGCTGATCCGCGCCGGCTCGCCCGTCTCGCCCGCGAGCAGCCGCGCCCAGTCGAGCGGGTAGCGCTGCCCCGCCCGCCGGGCCACGGCGCCGAGCACGTCCTCGCCCGTCTCCTGCTGCAGCCACCGCGCGAACGCGTAGCCTTGCTGGTAGGCGCGCTCGGCGTCGAGGACGTCGCCCTTGTCGGCGGCGACCCACCACTCGTCGAAGTCGAGCAGCCGATCGTCGAGGGCGCTGGTGCGCAGGAGCGCGGCCCGCCCCGCACTCCAGCGGTTCACCCCGACGGCCTCCGACCAGGACTCGGCCAGCCCCTCCGACCAGCCGTACGGCGCGTTCGGCGCCGCCACCGCCGCCCCCGCCACGCCCAGGCCGCCGCCCTCCCCCACCGCGACGAGCTGCAGCCCGTAGCTCGCGGTGGGCGGCAGCGCGCCGGCGACCCGGTGGGCGGCGAGGTGGCCGAGCTCGTGCGCCAGGGCGTCGGGGATCCAGTCCTGGCGACCGCGCAGCCGCAGCGTCACCGCGCCGGGATCCGCCGACAGCGCCACCAGGCCCCAGGACGGGACGGTGAACGCCGTGATCGCGTCGGCCTCGTCGGTCAGGACGACGTGGACGGGGGCCCGCGGGATCCAGCCCGACACCGCGCCGAGGCGCAGCAGCAGGTCGTCGCCTACCGCTGCCGCGGCGAGCGCGCTCCGGACGGCCTCGCCGGGCTCGCCCCGCGCCGGGACGTGGATGCGCAGGTACCGGGTCTGCACCGTCACCCAGTGCACGTCGGCGTGGTGGTGGTCGGTGCGGTACGGTTCCGCCAGCGCGGCGGCCGCGAGCCAGGCGAGCATCAGAACGCCGCCTCGACCGCGAGCGAGCGCCTCCCCGCGGCGCGCCGTCGAGCGGCAGGCGCAGGCCGCCGCGCAGCGCCACCCCGCGGGTGAGCTGGAGGCCGAGCGCCAGCCGCACGTCGGCGCGCGCCCCCTCCACGTCGAGCGCCGCCTCGGGCGCGGCGGGCCCGGCCTGCAGCAGCGCCTCGGCCCCGCCCGTCCACGCGTCGGGGCCGCCCCGCCGCAGCACCGCCCCCGCGTGGGCCCGCAGCCGGAAGGGGCCGAGCTGCTGCGAGCCCTGGCGACGGCGCGAGCGCGTCGGTCGCCGGATCGAGCACGGCATAGCCCAGGTCCACCGCCACCGACGCCGCGGGCGGCTCCCGCTGCCACGGCGACCAGCGCACGCCGAGCCCGAGCTGCTCCGTCCCGCCGCCCGCGCGCAGCTCGAGCCCGCGCAGCACGCCGTACCGCACCTCCCCGGCCACCTCGCCCCCGTCCACGCCGCCCGTCGCGAGGAACCAGCCGCGCGGTGTGGCCAGCGGCCGCTCGACCCACAGCGACGGCAGCGGATCGCGCTCCGCCGCGGCCGCCGCCGCGACCAGCAGCCAGCCGATCACTTCGGCGTCTGGAACTGCTGCTCGGACTGGAGCATGTCGTCGCGGTAGATGCGCTCCCGCGTGACCCGCGAGCGCTCGTCGTACGACCGCCAGACGCCGTTGCGGCGCCCGTTCGCGTACTCCCCGGTCATCGACGCGCCCGAGGCGTACCAGAACATCCACGACCCCTCGCGCTGGCCCCGCTCGAAGCGGCCCTCCTGCGCGGCGCGGCCCTCCTCGTAGAAGGTCCACAGGCCCTCCTCGAGGCCGCGCGCGAACGCGCCCTGGCTCACGAGCTGCCCCGCCGGGTCGTACTCGCTCCAGGTGCCGTCCTTCTCGCCGGCCTCGTAGGCCCCGCGGATGCGGATGCGCTCCTCGTCGAACCACTCGAGGTACGGGCCGTCGCGCACCACGGCGCCGTCGTCCCGGATGCGCACGCACCAGGCGGCGAGGCCGACGGGCGGCGGCGCACCGGTGGCGAGCCGGCCGTCGTCGCACTGCAGGTCGGGGTGCTCCACCACGGTGATCTTCGGCGCCATCACCGCGGGCGCGGGGGACGGCGCCGGAGCCGGCGCGGGCGCGACGATCGGCTGCTCGCGGGGCGGCGCCGGCTCGCTGGGGGTGCCGGCGCGCACCGCGACCGTCAGGGCCGCCGTCCACGGCACGCGCGTGCGGTTCGACGTGTCGGCCGGCTCGATCAGCGCGAGGCGCGTGGCCATCCCCACGATCCAGCGCGGGTGCGGCCGGTAGGCCACGATCGCGACGGCCCGCGGCGACACGCCCGACCAGATCCAGCGCGAGTCGACGGGCACCGTCACGAGCTGCCCCCACTCGACCACGCCGCCGAGGCGCAGCCCGATCACCGTGGTGCTGTCGACGTCGTACGCCATCACCGTGTCGAAGCCGAGGTGCTGGCCGCTGACGGAGTCGCCGACCTGCGGCTGCGGCTGCAGGTCGATCCCCTCGAACGGCGCCTCCGCGGCGGCCTGCTGCGGCGTGTCGAAGAGGCGGCCCTCGAGGTGGCACAGCCCGGCGTCGCCCTCGAAGCCCATCCACCAGCGGTCGCTCGGCTCCCCGACGGCCACGCCGAGGCGGCCGCCGATGGTGAAGCCGTTCTCGGTGCCGTCGGTCGGAATGGCCGGCCCGCCGCCCACGCCGCCGCCGACCCGCACCGAGCCCCCGCCGAGGAAGCCGACGCCCAGCCGCGGCACGCCCGGGACCACGTCGACCCCGCGCGCCTGCCAGGGCATCGCCATCGTCTGGACGGACAGGTCGATCGCCACGCCCGATCCGCGCACCACCGCCGGCGACAGCCCGACCCACAGCGCCTCGCCGCTGATCGCCGCCGTGCGCAGGCCGTCCGCGACGGCCTCGGAGGCGGCCGCGGCGCAGCGCGGATCCTGCAGGCAGGGATCGAGGCCGTTCGAGCCCGTGACCTCGGCGCGCTCGCCCGCCCGGGCTGCACCTGGCAGCGCCCACAGGGAAGCGATGACGAGCCACGCGGGCATCGGCCTTCAGGTCAGGTGGGGTTGGAGCCACGCGCGCAACCGCTCGAACAGCGACGCTACCCGGTCGGGGCGCTCGTGGTGGGACTCGTGACGATAGCCCGAGAGCTCCCACAGCGCCTTGTCTTCGCTCCCGAGCGCGGCGTAGAGCTCGCGGCTGCCGGCGATGTCGACGATCGGATCGTCGGTGCCGTGCCACAGCAGGACGGGCAGCGTGAGCGCAGGCGCCGCCGCGACGATCTTCGGCGGATCGTCGAGGAGCGACAGGCCGAGGCGGACGGAGAGGCGGTCGTGGACCAGCGGATCCTCGACGTAGCGGGCGACCTCGTGCGGGTCGCTCGAGATGCCCTCGGGCGCGATGCCGCTCGGCAGCGTGAGCGCGGGGGCCACGCGGGTCAGGCTGCGCCCGAGCAGCGTCTTGAGGCGGACGGACAGGCTGGTGGCGATCTTCACGGGCGGCGCGGACAGCCCCACCGCGACGACGCTCGGCGGGGGCGGCCCGCCGCAGGTCAGCGCCCAGCCCGCGATGACGGCGCCGAGCGAGTGCCCCACGAGGACGATGCGCGACACGCCCGCCCGGGCCTCGACCTCGGAGAGCACCGCGCGCAGGTCGTCCGCGAGCTGCGGGATGCCGCCGGGCGCGTGGCCGCGCTTGCCGGTGCTCTCGCCGTGGCCGCGGCAGTCGTAGGCCCAGAAGTGGACGGGCAGATCGTCGAGGTGCTCGACGAAGGTGGCGTAGCGGCCGCCGTGCTCGCCGAGGCCGTGCTGGAAGACGATGGCGGTGTCGGCGTCGGCGCCGTCGGGCCGGGGCCAGGCGCGCAGCACCAGGGTCTCGCCGTCGCGCTGCAGGGCGTGGCGCTGCTCGGTCCGGTTCATGTGGGCTCCAGGGCCGCCAGGGCCTCGCGGGCGGCGCGCAGCTTGTCCTCGTACGCCGCGAGCACCTTGCGCTCGGCGCGGCTCGCCGTCTCCGGGTCGATCCCGTCGATGCGCGCCTCGTACAGCTCGACCAGCGCCCGCGCCGCCGGCCGCGACTGCGCGTCGAGCTGCACGGCGGCGAGCAGGTTCTCCTCGGCGGCGCCCCAGGCCTCGCGCAGGGTGCGCACGAGCTCCAGGACCTCGCGGGAGGGGCGCGGCGCCTCCAGCTCCTCGCCACGCTCGGCCAGCTCGCCGCGGGTCGCGACGGCGAGGGCCGTGTAGCTGCGCCCGAGCGCCACGCGCGCGTCGACGTGGGACGGCTCGAGCTCGATCACCCGCTGGTAGGCGGCGCGCGCCCGCTCGGGCTCGCCCACGGCGTCGTACAGCCCGGCGGCGAGGAACGCCCCGCTGACCGACGCCATCAGGTGCGGCCGCGCGCGCTCGATCCGCTCGACGGCGCCCGCGGCGTCGCCCGAGGCCGTGCGGATCTCGACCTCGGTGCGCATCAGCGCCTCGTCGTCGGGCGCGGCCGCCGACAGCGGCGCCACGAAGGCAATGGCGGCGTCGGCGTCGCCCGCGTCGGCCAGGGTGCGGGCGACGAGGCTCGCGAGCAGCGGATCCTGGCGCTCCGCCGCGGCGACCCAGGCCTGGTAGTGGTCGCGGGCCGCGGCGGGGTGGCCGGTCTCGGCGCTCACCTGCACGGCCAGGCGCTGCAGCTTGGCCTCGAGCTCGCGGTTCTCGCCGCGCAGGGTGCGCGGCGTCGCGCAGGGCGAGCGAGGCGCGAGGCGGCGGGACGCGAGCGCCCAGTCGCGCGCCTCCACGTCGTTGACGAGGCCCGCGAGCGCGAGGGCCTCGAGGTCGAGCACCACCTCGGAGAGCTCGGCGTGCACCCCGCCGGCCGCGCCGTCGGCGATGGCGCGCGACAGGGCGTCGGCCGCGGCCTCGAAGCTCGACGATCTGCGCCTCGCCCGTGACCTCGCGCGCCGCCAGGGCGTGGGCCCGGCCGCGGACGGCCTGCGCGGCGGGGTCGTCGGGGAGCGCGCCGCCGCGTCGTCGGCCCGCGCGACGGCCTCGGCGATCGTCTCGGCGCGCGGATCCTCGGCAGCGGCGTCGACCCAGCGCTCGGCGCGGCGCACCTTGCCGGCGCAGCCGACAGGGCCAGGGCGAGCGCCAGTGCGCAGGTCCACCTCCCGCTCCACGCCATCGTCCGCCCTCCGCGCCTCGGCGGCTCGCGCAATGGACCGCCGGCGACCTGCGTACCACATGTGGAGGTCGACGTCATGGACACCCACGCCCTCGCCCGCTCCACCCTCCGCGACCTGCAGGACGCCGGGACCCTGTTCCTGCGCCGGCAGTGCTCGATCGGGGTCCTGCGCGTGAACTTCGATCGCGCGGCGACCCGGCTGCGGGTGCTGGCGCCGACGAGGCCGCGGTCGTGCGGGGTCTGGTGGACGAGGCTCGACACCATCGCGCTCGGGCCCGAGTCCGGGCGCTGGCTCGCCGTGGGCGACCTGCTGGAGCGGTTCGACCGCTGGCTGCGCGCGCCCGCCGCGCCCGTCGCGGCGCCGGCGCGCGAGCCCGTGGCGGCGCCCGTCGCGCCCGTCGTCGAGGTCCAGCCCGTCGTCGAGGCCGCGGTCGAGGACGCCCCCGCACCGCCGCCGCCGTTCTTCGCGCTGCCCCTGCCCGACGCAGCGGCCGCGGCCACCGACGCCCCGCCGCCCCCGCCGAGCCCGCGGCCGACGACGACGCGCTCCTCGATCCGCCCGCGCGCCGCGCGCTGTGACTACAGCCCGGCCCCGAGCCGGTGGTGCTGCCGGAACCCGCTGTCGACGTCGGTGATCTCCACCTCGACGATGCCCGCGGCGTCGATCCGGTAGCGCTCCTCGACCTCCGGCCCCGGCGCGTCGAGGCGCCGCACCGCCACCTCCGCCAGGTCCGCCCCCGTCCGCAGCCCCGGGTCGAACGGGAAGCGGACCACGCCCCACGGCAGCAGGTCGCCCACCGGCACGCCGTCCTGCAGCCGGTCGCACTCCGCGAACCGGTAGCATCCGAGGTTGTGCATCGGCCGGTACCGCCGCACCCACTCCCGGCCGAGCTCCGCCTCGGGCGGCACGATCGGGTCGAACGCCACGTCGGCGCCGTCGCCGAGCTCCCGGAACACCCCGAAGGTGCGGTTGAGCCGCTCCTCCACGGTCGGCGCGTCGTCTTCGAACGCGATGGCGAGGCCCACCGCCGTCGCCGCCGACGGGTACGTCGACCGCTTCACCCGCCGCCCGAAGACCTCGCGCAGCTTGCGCGCCACGACCGGCAGGTCCGACGCCCCACCCACCACGTACACGCCCGCCAGCGCGTCGTTGGCGAAGCGCTCGTCGCCCACCGCCCCGGGCGCCCCGACCACCGAGGCCACCGCCTCGAGCGACCGCTCCACCAGCGGCGCGCACTGCTCGTAGAACGCCGCGCAGTCGATCGTCACCGAGACCGCGCCCACCAGCCCGTCGATGTCCTCGAGGTCGATCGCGATCCGGCGCGAGTTCGGGTTGAGGGCCTCCTTGTGGGCGCGGCAGGCCTCGACAGCCGCGTGCGCGCGCCCTCGGGCAGGTCCTGCAGCGCGCCTGCGCCCGCCTCGGCGAGCACCATCTCGGCCAGCAGCCGGTCGAAGTCGTCGCCGCCGAGCCGGTTGTCGCCCGCGTGCGAGCGGACGAGGTGCGAGCCGTCGCCCATGCGGACCAGCGACACGTCGAAGGTGCCGCCGCCGAGATCGTACACCAGCACGTCCTCGCGCTGCGCGGTGATGGCCTTGCGGTAGCGGTGCGCGAACTCGAGCCCCGCCGCCGAGGGCTCGTTCAGCATGCCGGCCACGTCGAAGCCGGCGCGCCGGAACGCGTCGAGCGTGAGGAAGCGCTGCGCCGAGCCCGCGCCCGCGGGCACCGCCACCCAGGCCTCGATGTCGCGGTCGTCGCCCGCGAGCAGGTTGCTGCGCTCGAGCAGGTCGCGCCGCAGCGCGCCGAGGAAGCGCACCAGCAGGTCGTGGATGGGCATCTCCACGCCGCCCACCCGCGCGAGCCCCTCGGGGCCCGCGCCCACCAGCAGCCGCTTGATCGAGCGCACCACCGTCCAGCCGCGGTCGGACAGCCGATCCACGGCGTCCCAGCCGAACTCGAGCTGCTGCCCGTCGGTCGCCACCACCGTGGGCCAGTGGTCGACCACGCTCCCGTCGGGCCGCTCGAAGCCCACCACCGGGAAGTTGCCGCGATCCCGCACCGCCACGATGGTGCGCGTCGTCCCGAAGTCGATACCCAACTGCACGATGTCCGAACCTCCGCGGGTCCCTTCGGCCGCCCCGCTGCGCGGATGAGTGGATCTTACGGCCACTCGTCAGCCGGTCGTCGCCGGCTCCGGTCGGGCCACGCCCTCGGCGGCCGGCGCCTCGAGGTCCTCGAGGACCATGCCCGCGGCGTTCCACCCGCACATCCCGTGGATCCCCGCGCCCGGGTGCGCGTAGCTCGAGCCGAGGTACAGGCCGGCCACCGGCGTGCGGTAGCGGAACCACGGGAACACCGGCCGGAACACGAGCTGGCGCGTCCACGCGTTCGAGCCGCCGCCCAGATCGCCGCCCACGAGGTTGGCGTCCATCTTCTCGAGGTCGGACGGGTCGTGGATGGCGCGCTCGGTGACCCGCGCCGCGAAGCCGGGGGCGAGGTCGGAGATGCGGTCGACCACGGCGTCGGCCAGGCGCTCGCGCCAGGCGAGCCAGCCGCCCGGGTAGCGGTAGGCGTCGAGCTGCGACGGCACGTGCGTGTAGACGTAGAGCGTGTGCGCCCCCGGCGGCGCCCGCGTGGCGTCGACGAGCGAGTGCTGCCCCACCACGAGGTACGGGCGCGTCATCGGCAGCGAGCCGCGCCGCACGTCGCGCGTGAAGCCCGCCAGCTCGTCGACCGAGTCGCCCACGTGCACGACCGCGGCGCTGCGCGCGACCTCCGACGACCACGGCACGGGCCCGTTGAGCGCCAGATCGAGCTTGAAGGTGCCCCAGCCCTGCGGGAAGCGGCGCATCGCCCGCACGATCCGCCGCGACACGCGCCCCGGCTCCAGCAGATCGAGGAACAGCGAGGGCGCCGCGGTGTCGGCGACCACGGCCCGCGCGCTCAGCTCCTCGCCGCCCTCCAGCGCCACCCCCGCGGCGCGGTCGTTGCGCACCAGCACCCGCGCCACCCGCGCCGACGTGCGCACCTGCCCGCCGTGGGCCTGCAGGTCGGCCACCAGCGCCCGGCTGATGCTGGCCGCCCCGCCGACCGGCACGGCATAGCCGGCGGTGGTGGCCCGCATCGCGAGCATCCAGCACAGCGGCACGCCGAAGCGATCCTGCGGCCCCACGTCGACGTGGAGCCCCATCGCGGGCAGCACCCGCCGCGCGGCCTCGGTCTGGAAGGTGCGCCGCGCCCAGCGCCCGCTCGAGCGCAGGAACGCGCGCAGCAGGCGGAAGCCGTCGCGCGGGCCCATCGCCAGCGCCGGCGCGAGCTGCGGGAACGGCCCCAGGAACTCGAGCACGTGGGGCTCGATGCGCCGGTGGAAGTTGACCAGCTCCCGCCAGGTGTCGGCGTCGGGCCCGAAGGTGGCGGCCGAGCGGTCGAGATCGCGCGCCACGGCCGCGCAGGTGCCGTCGGTCGCGGGGTGGGCGGAGTCGTAGGTGCCGTGGGCCCAGCGCAGGCCGCGCGCACCGAGCTGCAGCCCCTGGAAGGCGGGGGTGTCGTGGAAGCAGACGAAGCCCGCCCCCACGTCGTGCACGAAGCCGGGCTTCGTCGTCGACAGCGACCACAGGGCGCCGCCCGGGCGGCCGTTCGCCTCGAGCACCAGGACCTTGCGCCCGGCGCGCGCCAGGCGTGCGGCGGCGAACAGGCCGTTCGGCCCCGCCCCGATCACGATCACGTCCGCATCCAGGTCCAATCGCCCTGCCCCGCGGCCGAATAACGTCTCCGCGGGGAGATGGCGCGGGCGCGACCTACTCCTTGTTCTCGGCGCACTCGGCGCGGGCCGCATCCTTCTTGCAGCGCAGCTTGCGCATGACCGAGAGCATCGAGCCGTCGTAGGTCTTGCTGTCGCGCAGGCCGATGCGGACGGACTGGAACATGGCGTCCCACTCCTTGAGCGTCTCCGGCGGGATCTCGACCCAGTAGTTCGCCGGGATGGCCGCCTCGGCCTTCTTCACGAGCGCCAGCGCCTCGTCGAACCGGCCCGACAGCCAGGTGCGCGACTTGTCGGCGAAGCCCTCGGGGAACTTGGCCTCGCGCAGCATGACCTGCAGCGTGGCCTGCGCCAGCGGCGCCTTGAGGATGCCGCCCTTGCTGCCGAGCCCGCGCTGCAGCTCGAACGGCTTGTACGCCGGGGCCGACACGTAGCAGGCATCGACGTCGCCGTTGTTGAACTTCGGCCCGATGGTGCCGAGGTCGGCGCCGACGACGATCGCCCCCACCCGCTTGACCATGGCGATGCTCGCCTGGTCGTAGTCCATGGTGGCGATGCGCTTGCCGGCGAGCTCCGGCACGCTGTCGACGTTGCGGTCGCGCACGAACAGGTACACGGCGCCGATGGGGACGAAGCCCACGACGGTGTTGCCCTCGCTCGACAGCTTCGCCGGGTAGGCGGTGACGGTGCTGACCATGTCCTTCATCATCGGGTAGTCGGGCAGCCCGCCCACGGCCTCGATGGTGCTGGCGAAGCGGTTGAACCGCTGCAGCCGCACGCCGGTGGCCACGACCCCGTCGCACACGCCGGCCTCGTAGTCGCGCGCCGCGATCTCCTCGTCGGTGTAGGGCTTGAGCTGCACGTCGACGCCCCACTGCGAGGCCTCGGTGGCGTAGCGCGACATCAGCGAGAAGTAGTCGCCGGACCGGCCGGCGGGGTCGAACACGCAGATGGACCGCGTCTCTGCGGCCGAGGCGCTCGACGCGGTGGCCGCGAGCAGGGCCACGAGCGCCGTGAGCGTCGCCAGGATGCGCTTCACTGGGGTCTCCTCCTGTTGCGCGTGATGTAACACTGCGCTCCCCCCTCCCCTGCCCCCGGTCACGCGGCGTAAGCCCCGGTGCGCTGGCGGCGTGACAGCCTGGCGCGCGCGATCCGCCCCGGCGCGGCCGCCGTGACAGCGCGTCGCGCGCCGGGCACCCGAGCCCCGTCCGACGCGGATCGTCGGCGGGCACGCCCCTTGCTGCACCCGCAGGGCGGAGGTGTCCGTGTCCCTCGTCCCTGCTCCGCACCCGCTCGTGGTCCGGTCGCCGGCGCTGGTCCGCTGGACGGTGCTCACCGCGTTCGCGTCCGGCCTCGCCTGGCTCGTGCCGGCCGCGGCCGCCCTGCTCTCCGTCCCCGACGCGCTGCTCCTGCTGCCCGCTGTGACCGCGGTGGGCGCCGTCGCCTCGGTGCTGCAGGCCCACCTGATCGTCGGCCGACGCCGCGGCGCCGCGGCCTGGCCCGCCGAGTGGACGGCCGCCGCGGCCGGCATCGGGCCCAACGCGCTGATCGCCGCCCTGGCGCTGGCGGCGTTCTGGCCGGCCGGCTGGGGATCGCGACGGCGGTCGCCCTGCTGGGGTGCAGCACCGCGGGCCTGCTGGCAGGCGCCCGGCTGGATCGTGCTGCCCGCGCTCGCCGGCGACGAGCGCCGCGGCTGGCGCTACCTCGCCGTGGTCTCGACCGGGTGGCTGGGCCTGCAGCTCGGCCTGGCAGCCACGCTCGCGCTCGCCCTGCTGGTGTGAGCGCCCTGCTGGTGCGTTCAGGGCCCGAGCATCGCCGTGGGATCGACGCGCGCCGGCGTACAGGCGCACTTCTGCCGCTCCGACCAGCACACCGGCCCGTCGATCACCATCGGTCGGCCGTCGGTGGGCACGCCCTCCGTCGCCCCCTCGGCGCACACGAAGCCCGGGGTGCGCGCCAGCACGGCCACCGCCCCCTGCGACTCGCCCTGCGCGCGCACGATGGGGTCGGGGATGCCCGACTGCGTCTCGAGGTCGACGGCGCAGACCTCGGGCCGCGCCTGGCCCACCCAGGCCACGAACTCGAGCCAGCTCGCCTCCTGCTTGCGGGCTCGCTTCAGCAGGGCGTCGAGCGCCAGGCGCCGGTCGTCGTCGATGATCGGGACGACGGTGGGGCTCTTCGCGACCCGATCGACCCGCTCGGCCTGCACCCGCACCCGCTGCGCCGCGTCGTGCCACGCGGCGCCGAACAGCCGCAGCTTGACGGTGAGAGGCCCCCGCAGCGGGTCACGGCACAGGTCGTCGAACGCCGTGGTGCTCTGGAGCACGGACTGGATGCGCGCGACGGCGACCTCCATCGCCTCGGACGTGACCAGCCGGTCGACGAGCTCGTCCTGGGACGTGCCGAGCTCGAGGGGGCCGGGCGCCAGCTGGGCGACGGGGTCGGCTTGCGCCACCGACAGGGAGAGGAGCAGGGTCAGGAGCATGGATGGCCGTATCCTGGCACGGTGCGCCCGCGCGACGCAACGGCGCCTCGCGATCCCGGCGCCGAGGCGCTATCCCTCAGGCGTGGAGGTGAAGTTGGCCGAGACGCAGGCTTCGGACGAGGGGAAGATGTGGGCGGCGCTGTCGTACGGCAGCTACTTCATGGGGCTTCCGCTCGGCATCATCCCGCTGCTTCAGCGCGACAACGCCTTCGCGCTGCGCCACGCGCGGACGGCGACCGCGGTGTACCTCGTCACCCTGATCTCCTTCTTCGTCCTCAACGTCGTGTTCACGATCGTGGCCTTCGTGACCTGCGGCTTCGGCGGCCTGCTCTACCCGGTCGCCTTCCTGCCGGTGCTCTGGGGGCTGATCGTCAACGTCCACGGGCTGATCCTCGCCATCAACGGCGACGACAGCGAGCCCATCGGCGCGTTCGGCATCGGCGAGCTGATGTTCGGCAGCGTCCAGCTCAAGGAGACGGCGTCGATCCCGGACAGCGGCGGCGATCGCCCGCCGCCCCCGCCGCCCACCGCGCCCCCCGAGGGCTGAGCCCGAGGCCGCGGGTCAGTCCGGCATCGGCGGCAGCGGCCCGGCGCCCGGGTGCGGCACGCGCAGCACGTCGCTCGGGACCTCGCCGCGGGCGAACCCGACCAGCTCGCGCGCGATCTCCACCCGCACCGCCGTGTCGGGCAGCGAGAACTCGAGCCCCTTCTGGTCGGGCAGGGCGTCGATGATGGCCTGCCACGCGGGCAGGGCCGTCTTCCCGCCGGTCTCGCTGTCGCCGAGGGTGCCGCTGCCGTCCGTGCCCACCCACACGGCTACGCTGTACAGCGGCGTGATCCCGCAGAACCAGGCGTCGACGTAGTTGTTGGTCGTGCCCGTCTTGCCCGCGCGCGCGTACTCGGGGTTGTACGCGCGCCGGCCCGTCCCGTGGGCCACGACGCTGCGCATCATGTCGAGCAGCTGGTAGGCGACCGCGGCGTCCATCGCGCGCGGGCCGGGCGCCCCCGGCAGCACCACGTCGGTGCCGTCGTCGAGGTGGATGTGGCCGCCCGCCACGCCGAGCCGCTCGCCGTCGCCGTTGTCGACGACGTCGAGGAAGCGCGGGTCGATGGGGACGCCGAGCCGGGCGATCGACGAGTAGCCCGTGGCCTGGTCGAGCGGGGAGATCTCGCTCGCGCCCAGCGCCATGGTGAGGTCGACGCGCAGCGGCGTCTTCACGCCCATGGCCCGCGCCAGCCGCGCGACCTCGGTGGGGCCGACCTCGAGCGCCAGCCGCACCGCGATGGTGTTGAGGCTGCGGGTCAGCGCGTTGCGCATCGTGACCCGGCCGCTGTAGCCGCCCGAGTAGTTCTTGGGCGACCAGATCGCGCCGTTGCCGGCGGGCAGGTACAGCGGGGCGTCGTTGAAGATGTCGAGCTGGGTGTGGCCCGAGGCGAGCGCCGCACCGTAGACGTAGGGCTTGAACGACGAGCCGGGCTGCCGCCGCGCCTGCGCGCCGCGGACGAAGCCCTCGAGCGTGACGTCGTTGCCGCCGGTGATCGCGAGGACGCGCCCGGTCGCGTTCTCGATGACCACCGCCGCGGACTGGGCCCAGGGCTTGGCGTCGAGCACGACGCGGTCGCCCTCGCCCTCGCGGCAGACCGAGACGAGCTCGCTGCCGCGCAGCTGGCCGGCGAGCCCGCGGCTGTGCCCGTCGCGCTCGTCGAACACCGCCCGGTAGCGGTCGGACGGCGCGAGCGACCAGGTCTTCGTCTGCGTCCGCAGCTTCGACAGGTCGCGGTTCCACGGCACCTGCACGAGGAAGCAGGGCAGCTCGTCGCCCTTCAGGTCCTCGAGGTACGGGTCGGGCGGCGGCTTGCCGCGGTAGGTGCGGTCGGCGACGGCGCGCGGGCCCTGCCGCCCGAGGTGCTTGTCGACGACCATCTTGGTCGCAGCGACCGCGGCGCTCTGGATGGCGGCGTCGTAGGGCGTGCGCACCCGCAAGCCGTAGGCGAACGGCTGGTCGGGGCCGAACAGGCGCCGGATCTCGCGGCGCACGGTGGTGACGTAGGCCGTGGCGTCGCCGAGGCTCTCGCCGCGATCGCGCTGGTTGCGCAGGACCGGGGCGTCCTCGTAGTCGATGGCGTCGATGGGATCGACCCAGCCCTCGGCGATCATCCGCCCGAGCACCAGGTGGCGGCGCTGCTTCGCCGTCTCCGGGCTGCGCCGCGGCGAGTAGCGCGACGGCGCGGGCACGAGGCCCGCCAGCAGCGCCGCCTCGCCCACCTCGAGCTCGCGCGCCGACACGCCGTAGTAGTCGCGCGCCGCGGCCTCCACGCCGTAGTTGCCCGAGCCGAGGAAGACGTAGTTCAGGTACAGCTGGAGGATCTCGCGCTTCGTGAGCTCGCGCTCGAGGCGCCACGACAGGATGATCTCCTTGAGCTTGCGCTCGTAGGACTTCTCCCCGCGTGAGCAGCAGGTTCTTGACCAGCTGCTGGGTCAGGGTGGATCCGCCCTGCCCCCGTGTCGCCCGTCGTCAGGTTGGAGAGGAACGCGCGCGAGATCCCCGTGATGTCGATGCCCGCGTGCTCGAAGAAGTGCTGGTCCTCCGCCGCGACGTAGGCTTGCCACACGTGGTCCGGCAGGTCGTCGATCGGGACCCAGAACCGCCGCTCGAGGTAGAAGTTGTCGAGCGCTTCACCGTCGTGGTCGAGGATCTCGACCGCACTCATGGGACGGAAGTCCTTCAGGTCCGACAGGTCGCCCGGCAACGCCGATAGGATGGTGTTGTCGATCCACGCCCACCCGATCCCGGTGCCGACCGCCGTGGTGACCAGGGACGCGAGCAAAGAGATGACGATCGCCCTGCTGAACGTGGTCATGTTCTCCGGATTCTCCGCGCTGCTGTCGCTCGGGGGCTGCTCCGGCCCGCCGATCGAGATGGACTTCGACGACGTTCACCTGGGGGAGATCGCCGGCACGGTCCCGACGACCGAGCCGGAGGACGCCCCCGTCACCGCGAGCCTACCAGAGAAGGGATCGCCCCCGCTCGTGGTCTCGCTGCAGCCCCCTCCCCTCCTCGGCCGGTTCCGCTGGGAGACGGAGACCGCGGGCGTCTACACGCTGCTGATGGAGGCCGGCCTCCTCGAGCTGCACGGCGTGATCGTCGAGACCAACGGCCAGCCGGAGCCTCCGGGCCTGTATCGTCCCGTGGGGCTCAACAAGGCCGAGCACTGGACCGTGGCGCTGAGCCTGGGCGACGAGCCCGAGGCGCTCGAGGTCGAGGTCGAGGTCTGCTCGCCCGACGGCAAGACCTGCCGCTCCACCTCGGCCACGGCCACGCCCGACGCGCCGCAGCTCGCCACGGCCAAGCTGCTGGCGTTCTCCGCCGAGATCCTCGAGCGGAAGCCCTCCCCCGGGGCGGTCGAGCAGTGGCAGGTGCCGCTATCGCAGGACCCCTACGCGATCCTCATCGCCGGGCGCTCGGCGGCCGGCTGGTACGGCCTCGTGGACTGGGACGAAGACAAGGACCCGGTCGTGCGCGCCGTCCTCATCGACCCCACGATGGCGCTCGCCCAGTGGCTGCTCGCCCGGCGCTACGCCCAGGGCGACAAGTGGGACAAGGCGCTGCCGCACTTCGCCGCCGCGCGCGAGGGCCGGCCGCTGGCGCCGGTGATGATGGCCGACGAGGCGATCACGATGGAGCACACGAACCGGGTGGGCGCCGCCGCCGACCTGTGGGACATGCTGCTCGACGCGAACCCGCGCGACTCGCGGTTCCAGCTCGCGCGCGCCGAGAACGACCTGCGCGCCATGCGGCTCGACGACGCGAAGGCGGAGCTCGAGCGCCTCGCCCAGGACTGGCCGGGCGACTCCAACGTCGCGGCGGCGCGGGTCACCCTCGCCGACAAGCGCGGTGAGGAGAAGGGCATGGACGAGCTGCTCGCGCACTGGGCGAAGACCGACAAGACGGCCGTGGAGCCCGTGCGGCGGCGGATCCAGCTGCGCATCCGGCAGACCGACTACCAGGACGCCTGGAAGATGCTGCCGAACCTGCGCGAGCGCGGCGCGGAGGCGCTGGCGGACGACTACGAGTTCGGGCTCGGGATCGCGCTCGAGAAGTGGGACGAGGCGGCGGCCGCGGCGGAGCGGACCGGCAAGCCCGAGGTGGCGTCGATGATCCGCGCCCGGGAGGCGCTGACCCGCGATCCCACGCGGCCGCCGGAGCTCGGCAGCCGCATCGGCGCCGACGGCTACCTGGTGCTCGGCTGGTCGCGCTGCGCCAGAACCGCCCGAAGGAGGCCCTGGGCTACGCCGATTCCGCCGACCGGCTGCGCCCGTGGGACCCCGACGTGATGAAGCTCACGCGCGACGCGCAGGCGCTGCTCGGCAACTCGCCGGCCGCGCAGCGGGTCGCCGACCGCATCGCGGCCGCGGAGCCCCCATCACCCGCCGTCATGGTGAAAGCGGTGGCGACGCGGTAAGCAACGGGGCGCCGGCGGACCCCTCGAACCCCGCCGCGCAGCCGAGGTGCGCCCGTGTCGAGCCCTCGAGACGGCTGGCAGCGGATCGTCGACTCCACTGCCACCGTGCTGATCCTCGGACTGCTGCTGGTGGCGCTCGTCGTCGGCATCGCGCCGAACTTCGACACCGCCGTGGTGCAGCTCGGCGAGCGGGCGTGGCCCGGATACGCCGCGGAGTTGCGGATCGACCCGGTCGCCCCCGAGTGCGACGTGGCCGACATCGAGGGGCGGCTCGCGCAGTGCCCAGCGGACGCTGCGCCGGCGCCGGCACCAGCGCCCGGCGGCGACGGGACGCCGTTCGAGGAGGATCCGTTCGCGGATCCCGCGCCGGCGCCGGCCCCCGCGGCGGCGCCCGCGCCCGCCCCGGCGCCGGCGAAGGGCGACACGCCGTTCGAGGCGGACCCGTTCGCCGATCCGGCCCCCGCGCCCGCCCAGAACTGCGCGGCGCTGCGGAACCTGCTGGCGGCGTGCCGGGGCCGCCACGAGGCCTACGAGCGCGACGCCGCGCGCATCACGCCGGGCCTCGTCCGCTTCCGCAGCTTCGAGCTCGGCGTCAGCCGGGTGGCGCAGTTCCCGTACCCGAAGCACCTGCTCGCGCTGCTGGTGCTGCTCGGCGCGCTGACGGCCACCATCGGCGGGGCGCACATCTCGCTGCGCACGCCCGCCACCCGGGTGGAGCACCGCGTGCGCCAGGTGGCCGAGCTGGTGGCCCACCTGCTGTGGGTCGGCTCCTGCATGGGCGACGTCTGGGTCCACGTCCACAGCACCGCCGAGGCCGAGGACCCCATGCTCCCCGTCATCTGGGGGGGCGGCTTCGCGCTGCTCGCGGCGATCAACGTGGTGCGGCTGGTCCGGCCGCCCCGCGATCTGCTGCCCGGGCGCACCTCGCCGGCGCGGCTGCTCATGGTCGTGCCGCTCTACGCCTACATGTCGATGATCGCGGGCGCCTGGTTCCTCGGCGCGGAGCACCACTGGAGCGGGCAGGCGGTGTTCCTGGCCCGCTTCGTGCAGATCCCCGCCATCTACACCGGGGTGGCGCTCTACATCTGGGCCGGCATGCTGATGTCGCGCACGCACGTGGCGCGGCTGTCGTTCGACGTGCTGGCCCCCTACGAGCTGCCGCCGGCGCTCCTCGCGTGGCTGGTGATCGTGCTCGCGGCGTACCCCGTGGCCTACTCCGGGGCGTCGGGGATCTTCGTCATCGCCGTGGGCGCCGTCATCTTCGAGCGGCTGCGCGCGGTGGGGGCCTCGCGGCGCATGGCGGTGGCGACCACCGCGATGAGCGGCAGCCTGGGGGTGGTGCTGCGGCCCTGCCTGGTGGTGGTGCTGATCGCCGTGCTCGACAACCAGGTGACCACGACCGAGCTGTTCGGCTGGGGCCAGCGCGTGTTCCTGCTGACCTCGCTCATCTCGCTCGTGGCGTTCCTGCTGTGGAACCGGGAGCCGCTGCGGGTGCCGGCGTTCGGGCGCGCGGTGCCGGCCTCGCTGCGGGCGTTCCGGCCGCTCGTCCCGTACGTCCTGGTCGGCGCCGCGGTCGTGCTGTTCTACCGCGTGATCTTCGACACGCGGGTGAACGAGCACACCGCCCCGCTCGTGCTGCCGGCCGTCCTGCTCGCGCTCGTGGCGTGGGATCGGCTCGGCGCGCGCCGGCCCGACCTGTCCGAGGAGGAGCGCGCGCTGTGGCCGGCGCTCACCTCGGCGACCGAGGCGTCGAGCCACCACGTGGGCGCCCTGCTGCTGCTGATGTGCGCCTCGGTGGGGCTCGGCGGCGTGGTGGAGCGGGCCGACGTGATGTCGCTCGTGCCGCAGTCGTTCGGCTCCATCTGGCTCGCGATGACGGTGATCGTGGTGGTGATGGTCCTCGTCGGGATGACGATGGATCCGCTCGGCGCCGTGATCCTGGTGTCGGTCTCCATCTCCAAGGTGGCGGAGCACAACGGCATCGCGCCGGCCCACTTCTGGATGGTGGTGCTGGTGGGCTTCGAGCTCGGCTACTTGACGCCGCCGGTGGCGCTGAACCAGCTGCTGGCGCGGGCGGTGATCGGGCGCGAAGCCGAGGTGGAGGCGGTGGACCCGCAGGAGGGCTTCTTCGAGCGGTACAGCCACATCGTGGTGCCCTGCGGGGTGATGGCGACCGCGCTGCTGATCGTGGCGTACATCCCGCTCTTCTTCTACGGAGGGTAGCTCGGGCCGCTGCCACCGTGGGCGGACAAATTCTGTCCCCTCCCGTGGATAGCTGTTCAGTACACGTAGGGAGTGTACCGAATGTTCCTCGAGCTCCAGCTGTCCGTCCACGAGCTGAAGAACGTCCTGATGTCGCGCATCCGGGCCCTGCCCCACCTGGCCCTCACCGAGCCCGTGGGGCTCGGGATGATCGACCGGATCCGGGTGGGCGAGCCCACCTTCGAGGTGGCCACGGCCGAGGTCACCCGCATCCCCACGGCCGACGGCCCGGTCGAGGGGCGCCGCCTGCGCGCCCGCGTCCCGCTGGTCGCGGCGTGGGTCAGCGAGCGCGCGCTGGCCGAGGCGGGGCACCGCCCGGCCCCCTGGGCCGTCGACCACACCGCCGAGGCGGTCGTCGAGTTCGACGTCACCATCGACGGCGCAGGGCGCCCCGCCCTGGAGATCGGCTGGTCGAGCTCGTCCCCGCGCTCGACGCCGTGAAACTCGGCGAGCGGCGCTGCGCGCCCTGCGCTTCCGCGCGCCTGCCGGTCCGCTGGCCCCACGCCCCGCCTTTCGAGTGCTGCTCGGCAGGGGCCGGATCGCGCCGCCGCGCTGGCGGCCGACCTCGACCGGGGGATCGTGGCGCTGCGGATCGAGCCCGCGCTCGGTGAGCTCGAGCCCGGCCACCGCTGGGCGCGGTTCATGACCGGCCGGCTCGAGGACCGCCTGGGCGGCGCCAGGCTGGCGCTCGTGGTCTCGGCCGACGCTGGGCCAGGTGGCGCGCAGCGCCATGGGCGCCGCGCTGCTCGGTGCCGGGCGCGGAGCTGCGCTCCGGCGAGAAGCTTGCCGAGGTCGCGTGGGCGCCGCTGCCCGCTCGACGCGACGGGCTCGACCCGGCCGAGCACCTGGAACGCCGGGCTCGCTCGCCTCGTGGCCCGGCGCACCTCCGGGGGTGACCCGCAGGCCGTGCTCGCGCTCGCGCTCGACGGCGAGCACGAGCTGCTCACGCTCGAGGCGGCGTTCGCCGGCGCCGCCCCCACGCGCCGGAGCTGGTGCAGGGCGCGCTCGGCGCGTGCGGCTGGGGCTCGGCACCGAGCGCGACGTGTCAGCGAGCGGCACCGTGCTGCTCCCTCGTGGGAGCCTGCTCGCCGGGCTGCTGGAGCCGCTGCTCGGCGCCACGGAGCTGCCCACCCCGGGCGCGGCGCGGGCCCTGAGCGGCGACCGCGTCGTGTGCGGGCTCGCGCGGCGCCTGCCCACGCTCGACGGCGACGTGGTGCTCACGGCCGCGCTGGGGGCGTCGAGGGGCTGGTGGTGCGCGGGCGCCTGGAGCGCAGCCGGGCGCACCCCGATGTGCGCAGCTGTACCGCCGAGCGCCCGAGCCGTTACCACTGGGCGCCGAGACACCTGCACCAGCGCGGCGCTGGTGGCGAGCACCGCGCTCCGGGTGCACAACCCGTCGACCACCGCTGCGTGTGCGCGGTGCGCGCGGTGACGGGCTTCGTCGTCGGCTTCGAGCGCGCGCGCAGCGATCGAGCCCGGCGAGGTCGGCACCATCGCCATCTCCGGCGACGAGCCGGCCAGTGCTGCCCGCGGAGTGCGGGTGCTCCTTACAGACCACCGGCAGCACCCGGCTCGTGGCGATCCCATCCAGCCCGTGAGCCACGATGGAGCTGCTGCTGGCGCCGCTGCAGCGGATGGCCCAGTGCGTGGTCCAGGCGCAGCACCGGCCGGATCTGCTCGTCCGGCCGGTCGACCTGCTCGCGGGGCGGCTGCGCCGGCGTGGCCGACGAGCGCCTCGCCGGCTGACCTACCTGCCCGTGTCGACGGCCGCGCGCACGACCTCTTCGACCGGCCTCCTCGACGGCTTCCTCCACGGCCTCGTCGACGGCCTGCTCGACGGCCGCCTCGACCACGGCCTGCTCGATGGCAGCGCTGCGACGACCTCGTCGACCAGCGCGTCCTCAGGCGCTCGTCGGCACGATCCCATCGACGATCTCGTCCATCATCGCGTCGTCGAAGTCGTCCGAGCTCCACCGGGAGCTCGTCGTCGTCGTCGACGAGCTCGTCCACCATCAGATCTCGTCGTGCCACGCGTCGAGCGGGACCCACTCCTCCACGATGACCCAGACGATCTCGCCGCTCGCCGTCTGCTTCTTCTTGCGCTCGACCTACGGCTTCTTCTTGCCGTCGTCGAGACCTGCCGTTCTTGGCCTTCGCCGCGGCGACCTCCTTGGCCGCCTGCTTCTGGGTGGAGCTCAGAGGGCTTCGACAGCGCCGGCTTGCTGCTCGTGCTCACGCTCGCGCCGTGCTCGCCGCCCCGCAGGCGGAGCCCACGAGCAGCACCACCACACCGACCAGGCCCATCACCGGAATCCGCGCATGCATCACGTTCCACTCCCGTTTGCGCGCCGACAAAGAACACTGATGGGGGATGTGGGCTCGCAACAGCGCGTCTCGCCCCGTCTCGGGCGGGCCTGCGCGTCCCACCCGGGCTCCCCTCCCTGCCTCTGCCCGTGCCTCTGCCCTGCCCCTCGCCTGTCCATTGGATCGGGATGAGAACCCGAGCACGACTCAGGCAGCGCAGGTGGTGCAGGCCGCACAACGCCAGGCCCTCGCCGATCAGGGCAGCGGCGCCAGCGACCGACGAGCCCAGGCCTCACGCCACCCCGACCGGAACGGGCGGGCCGAGACGGGCAGGGGGCGGGCAGGGCACAGGCAGGAGGAGCCCGGGCGCGGAGCCGCTGCGCGGCCTCCGCGGCACGGGCTCCTAGTGCTGGGCGCTTCGCCCGCCGCTCCGTCTCGTTCTTCGCGATCGCCACCGACGCCGAGAACCGCTCTTCAGCCGCCTTCAGCACCGGCGGCAGCTTGCTCCGAGCTGCGCGATCCAGCCGATCCGCTCCCGAACGTGAGCTTGCTCACAGCTCACCAGACTTCCGCTGCTTCCAGGGCTTCCACCACGAACATACCGTAGACGTCGGTGACCTCGATCAGCGGTTGAACAGCATCCGCCGGTCGAGCCCGTCGAGCACCTGCTGCATCTTCCGTCTGGTAGGTCGCCCACTTCGCGTCGCCGACGAGGCGCATCCGTCTTCTCGAACCACAGCACGGTGGTGTTCGTGGCGTCGTCGTGCTTCCGGTACATGCGCTGCGGGGAAGTGCCGTAGAACGCCGTCGGATCGAGGACGTAGAAGCAGTCGCGATACTCCGCGCCGACCACGGTCAAGCCCGAGCCGAGGAGCACGACCGCCTTGGCGCCCTCCATGTAGCAGGGCAGGGTCGGTGTTCGGAAGTAGACGATGTCGGCCACGACCTCGTGGGCGAAGTCCTGGTCGCCCTCCCCGGTAGATCATCGGGACGTAGCCCGAGTCGGTGTCCTTCCAGCCGGATCTCGTCGTAGACCTGCCCGTCGTACCGCTGCTTCCAGGCGTCACCCCAGAACGCGTCGTCGGCCAGGATCTTGTTCAGGACATCCTGCCCCTCCCGGCTGCGCAGCACGGGGTCGAGTTGCCCGTGGCCGCGTCGGTGGGCGGGTCGCAGCCGGGCAGTCGGCGACGAGCGGGGCGGCGGGTCCGGTCGCCAGGGCCGGATCGAGCGCCAGCGACAGCAGCAGGACCATCAGGCCACTCCGTGGAAGGAGGTTCGGGCACACGCCCCGAGCCTAACCGGAACGAGGCGCCGCGGTGACGACCCGTGTCCGTTCGGCGTCGCCCGGGCAGCCCTCGGAGTTACGCGCTACAGGCGCGCTGGAATCCTCCGCGCTCGACGGAGCCCCCGTGCAGGACTGCTCTCCGACGCGCTGCAGCATCTCCTCGGCACCGACCCCACCGCCCGGCGCGCCGGCCTCGCCGGCCTGGTCGGCCGGCTCCTCGGCGCCGATCCCGTCCCCCTCCCCGCGCCGCCGCCCGCCGAAGGCGACGCACCCGTCGACGTCGTGCACTACCAAAGAGCGGCGGGGGCCTCGTGCCCAGCGGCTACGCCGTCACGCTGACGCTCGGGCTCGGCGAGGCGCAGCAGCGCAGTAGGCTCGCCGCGCTGACCCTGGCCGACAGCCGCGACCCGGCCAGCGACGCTAAGGCGATGCACTGCGCGCCGTGGCCGCCGCGCCCGACGCCGGTCGCGGCGCCGTCGTGGCGCTCCCGAAGGTGCCTGGGCCGCTCGAGCCGCACGCCGCGGCGCTGGTGTGCGCGCCGTGGCCGATCCCCGAGCGCGCCCTGCCCGACTACGAGCTGCGTGCTCGGCGCGCGCCTCGACCTGTGCGTCCCGTCACCCCGCGCGGGCGAGCTGGATCGCCCGCCACGGCGCCGAGGCGTTCGTCGCGGCCATGCAGGGCAAGGCGTGGCGCCACTCGCCGATCGCCCGGCCGGCGAGACCCGCCTCCGCTGTGGGCGGGTCGACCGCGCGGCCGGGGCGCGCTGTCGGGGTAGGCTCTGCGCTAGGCGCGATGCGCTGGGTCGCCCTGCTCCGCTGATCGCGCGTGCGGCAGCGAAGCCGTCCGACGGCACCCTCGTCGACAAGACCGACGGCAACGCCGTCGACACCACCGACACGGGCGCGGGCCCGGGCACCACCGCGCCCCCGCCCGCCGCCTTGACCCGTTCTACGCCTACACCGTCGCCTACTTCGGGTGGGACGCCGACGCCGGCTACACCGGCACCTACCTGTGGACCGACGGCGCCATCGTGCGCCCGCAGCTGCTGCTCGTTATCTACACCGCCGGCTTCCTCCTCGAAGGCGACTACGACGCCGACGCCTGCGGCGTCCTCCTCGTCTACGACGACAGCGTCGCCGGCCGCCTGGTCCCCGAGACCTGGCGCTTCACCCGCGACGACACCGAGCACACGCACCTGGGCTTCCGCTTCCCCGCGGGCAGCTTCACCGTCACCGACTACGCCGACCCGCAGCTCGGCCTGCGCGGCTGCACCGAGCACGACTTCGATCCCGTCGACTTCCCCGACGGGTTCCCCGCCGCGGTGCTGGCCCGCGACTGGGGCTTCGGGCTCGGCACCCTCGACGCCGACCTCGTCGACCAGGTCGACGGAGACCCCGACTACGCCGACGTCGACGACCTGCTCCAGGAAGGCTGGCTCGTCGGCGGGTCGATGCTCACCCGAGCCGACCCGCCCTACGATCCGCGCTGGTTCACCCGCGGCAGCGCGCTCGACGCGCAGGGCCGCGCCCACCCCGACCAGCCGCTGTCGGCGGCGCAGATGGCGCCGGCCCCGCCGGCCGACGACACGGGCATCGAGTCCGACGAGGCGCTCGTCCCGCACAGCGGCGCCTACGTCGTGTTCCCGCCCACCTGGGTCGGGTTCTCCGCGCTGTGGTGAGCGCCGAGGCCCCGACGGCGCCTCAGAGCGCCGACACCTGCTGCTGGATGACGACCCGCTGCTCGTCGGTCAGCTGGCCCTGCGGCTCGCAGCTCGACGTGTTGCAGACGGGGTACGGGTACATCAGGTTGTTGCCGAGCACGTCCTGGCAGCCGCGCAGGTCGCTGCAGTCGTCGGTGTCCTCGAGCGCGTCCCACGCGTCGAAGCCGATCTCGACCGGGTGGAACAGGCCGATGTAGTGCCCGGTCTCGTGGGCCATCGTCTCGCCCATGATCCGGATCTCCTCCTCGTCGAACTCGCCGTCGAAGCCGGCGTGCTGCAGCCACGACAGGAGCACGTAGGTCTGGCGCGTCGCCTCGATCGTGCCCGGGATGCCGGCGGAGATGCCGAGGATCTGCTGGTCGTTCAGGATGGACTCGCCGACGATGAGCTGCAGCTCGCCGGGCTCCTTGCGGTCCGAGATGTCCTGCACGTCGTCGCTGCCCGACAGGAAGTACTGGCCGTCGGGATCGAGCTTGCTCGAGACGTAGTGCTCCGCGAGCGTGACGCCCTTGTTCTCCCAGATCCGCCGCCAGCGCTCCACGGCCGCCTCGACCGCCTCGACCACGGCCGGGTCGTCGTCGACCTGGTCGGCGTAGACGCTCTGGACGCCGATGACGGCGTCGTCGGGCTCGGGGTCCGACTTCAACGTGACCAGCACCTCGCAGTCGCGGTTCGGCACGGGCGTGCCGAAGCTGTTGCCGAGCGTGAGCCACACCGACCACTCACCGGGGCGCAGCGGCTCGTCCTCGCCGCGGATCGGCCAGTTGAACGCCATGGTGCTGCTCGTCATGTAGAACGACTCGGTCAGCGACGTGGGCGAGCCGACCCAGTCCGCCCCGTCGACCACGGTCTCGCCGTCGGGCCCGACGAGCTTCTCGACCAGGACGTAGGCGTTGTCGGCGATCGCCGTGAGCTGCATCGACGTGGCCCCTTCCGGCACGTCGACGACGATCTTCATCCGCCCGCTGCTGTTGGTCTGCTTGTCGTAGGTCACCGTCTCGATCGCGGGCCCCGCAGGGACGGTGGTGGTCGACGTGGCGCCCGTGTCGGGCGTCTCGCCCGGATCGATGAGCTTGCAGGCGAGGAGGCCGAGGACCAGCGCGCTCACTTCGTCACCACCAGCGCGCGGACCTCGGGGAGCGCCGCGGAAGCGGCCCGGCGCCGCGCGAGCTCCGGATCGCTGCCCTCGGCCAGCGCCCGCTGCACCACCGGCACGGCCACCTCCTTCGGGAGGCGATCGATCGCCCCCAGGACCAGCCGACCGAGCCCCTTCAGCTCGGGATCGACGACCCACCGCTCGAGATCGGCCTGCACCTCGACCGCGTGGCCGGTGACGAGGCACCCGGCCGCGCGCATCGGCGCGTAGGGCGGCATCTGCACCTCCGCCACCACCGCGCGCAGCGCCGCGACGGGCTGCGGAGCGAGCGCCTCGACGGCCGCGCACGACACCTCGTCGCGGCTCGACAGCAGGCGCACCACCTGCTCCATCACGGCCGGATCGACCGCCGGCTCCGCCGCGACGGCGCTCCCCGAGGTCCCCAGTGCGGCCCACAGGCCCAACGTAAGCGTCATCGCTCCTCCTTCCCCGCGCGACGCGTCCGGTCTATCCCGATCCGGCGGGTCGGGGGCCGACGGGGTCGTCGCATCTCGTCGCCGGTGACCGGGCTCGCCGGATGGGGGCATGGGCGTGGCAGGATCGGTCGGGCGCCGGCTACACTGCCCGACCCGGAGGATTCGTGGCACGCACTCCCGTCGGTCCGTCGCTGCTCGTGTGGCAGGTCATGGCGCTGGCCGCCCTGTCGGCGTGCAGCGGCGACAAGTACACGCCGCCCACCCAGACCACCACCAACCCCGGCGTCGACCTCGATCGCGACGGTTACTCGATCTCCGAGGGCGACTGCAACGACGACGACGACACCGTCTACCCGGGCGCCACCGACGTGGTGGGCGACGAGATCGACCAGAACTGCGACGACGCCGACGGGGTCGACGCCGACAACGACACGTGCCGTCCCAGGCCTGAGCGGCACCGACTGCGACGACGCCGACGAACGTCTCGCCCGGGCGCCCCCGAGATCGGCTGGGACGACATCGATCAGGACTGCAACGGCGAGGATTGGCCTCGACTTCGCCGAGGTCTCCGCGGGCACCGACCACACCTGCGCGCTCGACACCACCGGCACCATCCACTGCTGGGGCTCCGATGCGGCGCTGCAGGTCTCGAACCACCCGATCGACGCCGGGTGGAAGCACATCTCGAGCGGCGGCGGGTTCAGCTGCGCCGTCCACAGCGACGGGCGGCTCGCGTGCTGGGGCAGCGACAGCGGCCACCAGTACCGCGACGCGCCGACCGACCTCACCGACTGGGACCAGGTGTCGTGCGGCGACGAGTTCGCCTGCGCGCTGGCGAACGGCGGGGGCCTGACCTGCTGGGGCCTCGACGACGACGAGCAGGTCTCCGGCGCCCAGACCGCGCTCGAGTACCGCTCGGTGGCGGCCGGGCGCAGCTTCGCCTGCGGCGTGACCCTGCGCGACGGCACCACGGTCTGCTGGGGCAGCGACGCCTTCGACCAGAGCTCCGACCGGCCCACGGGCGAGATGATCTCGGTGGTCGCGGGCAACGAGCACGCCTGCACCGTCCGCGACGACCAGGGCCTCAAGTGCTGGGGGAACAACAACTTCGGCCAGACGGAGTCCCCCAACGACGCCGGCCCCTACTCGCAGCTCGCGGCCGGCGGCGACATGACCTGCGGGATCATCGAGAGCCAGCGCCTGTCGTGCTGGGGCATCGACAACTACTACCAGATCTCCGACGCGCCCACCGACCTCGAGGTGCACTACGTCGGCATCGGCGGGAACCACGGCTGCGCCATCCGCAACGGCGACGGCCACATCGTGTGCTGGGGCAAGAACCAGTACGGCCAGACCGACGTGCCGTTCGAGTAGGCCTACAGGGCCGCGAGCAGCGCCCTCGCCCCGTCGTGGTCGCCGGCCACGCGCAGCACCCGCTCCGCCTCGCGGCGCGCGCCGCGCCGGTCGCCCTGTGCGAGCAGGGTCGAGGCGAGCGCATAGCCCACGTCGCCGTCTTCGGGGGCCAGCGCCACCGCGCGCTGCAGCGCCGCCACCGCCTCGGCCCCCGCGCCGAGCTGCTGCTCCAGCAGCCCGAGGTTGTACCAGGCGCGCACGGCGTCGGGCGCCAGCGCCGTCGCCCGCTCCAGCGCCTGCGCGGCCTCCGGCAGCGCCCCGCGCCCCGCTTCGGCCAGGCCCAGGCGGAACCACAGCTCCCCGTCGTCGGGCGCGAGCGCCACGGCCTCGCGCAGCTCCGCCGCCGCCCGCTCCGGCTGGCCGTCGCGGGCCAGCGCCAACGCCAGGCCGTCGCGCAGGGAGCGGACCGGCCGTCGAGCCGCACGGCGCGCGTCAGGTCGGCCACCGCAGCCGCGGCGTCGCCCCGGGCGAGCGCCCAGGTGCCCCGCTCGATGCAGCGCCGACGGCGTGTCGACGTTGTGCGCGAGGTAGGCCGCGTAGTCACGCCCGCGCGTCATCGGGGCGCAGCTGCCAGCCAGCGCCCGGGACGCCTGCACCCGCACCGCCCGGCGCGGATCGTCGAGCGCCGCCGCCAGCGCAGGGCCACGTCGACGCGGCGGCCGCGAGGAGCAGCGCCCGCCGGCCGCGCCGAAGCGCACCAGCGGGTCGGCGTCGCCCAGCGCCTCGACGGGGGCTGCCCGCACGGGCTCGCGGTCGACGTAGCCCTGGAGCAGCAGCGCGGCAGACGCCCGCCACGCCGGCTGCTCCTCGCGCAGCATGGCCAGCGGCGCCACGGCGCCGAATACGGCGCGCGCCGCCGACACCGCGGTGGCGCGCCGCCGCGCGGCGCCGGCGAGGTCGCCGTACCAGGCCTCAACGCGCGACCCAGGCGGCGCCGCGGTCGGCATGGCAGCGGTCGCACGGGTCGGGGATGCCGAGCGCCGCGCGCCCCGCCGGGTCGGGCACCACGAAGCCGTGGTCGTGGCGCGGATCGCGCTGCATGTAGGTGGTGACGGGCATGTGGCAGCCGACACATCCGACCCCCTCGCGGTGCCGATCGTGCGGCGCGAAGCCCGCCAGGCCCGCGTGGCAGCGCTCGCACAGGGCGTCGCCCTCGGCCCGCAGCCCGCCGCTGTGCGGATCGTGTGGCAGCCCGTGCAGGTGACCCCGGCGGCGTGCATGCCGCTGCCGACGAACGCGGTGTACTCGAAGTCCTCGCCCCGCACCTGCCCGTCGGGCCAGAAGGCGTCGCCGCCGTCGACGAGCAGCGGCGCGAACTGGTCGAGCAGCGGCGCGCCCGGGTCGATCGCCTCGACGAGCTCGGCCCGCCGCGCGTGGCAGCCGGCGCAGGTGTCCAGCCCGACCGGCTCGGCGTCGACCGGCGCGCCCGACGCGGCGTGGGCCGCGAGGTCGCCGTGACACGCCGCGCAGCCCACGCCGAGCGCCGCCACCTGCGTGTCGTAGGTGTCGGTGCGCTCGTCGTAGCCTTGCCGGACCCCGGTCGCGTGGCAGGCGGCGCACTGCGCGTTCCAGGTCATGCCGCCGCCGGTCCAGTGGCCCCACTCGCCCGGCGCGCGGCCGTCGGCGAACACGTCGAAGCGCTCGCCGTCGGCGGCGGCGAAGGCCTGCTGCGTGACCTGCAGGCGCCCGCCCGGGAACGGCACGAGCAGCTGCACCAGCGGGTCGACCCCGATGGCGCGCACCGGACGCCGCGCCTCGCCGTCGAGCGTCCAGGTGCCCGTCGGCATCGAGCGCGGCAGTCGCGCGCCGTGGGCTCGCGCTCGGCGGCGGCGTGGTGCGAGCGCGCCCAGGCGTCCTGCTCCGCGTCGTGGCACCCGCCGCACGACGCCGCGCCCGCCCCGTCTCGCCCGGCTCCGCCTCGGGCTCGGGCGCCTCCAGCGGCGGCACGGGCGGGCCCCCGATGGCCGGTAGCAGCGCCCGGGCCAGCACGAAGGCCAGGGGCAGCAACACCACACGAGCCACACCGGGCCCCACCGCCGCAGCGTCTCACGGTCCATCCGGGCGCGTAACCCGCCAGCGACCGCGCCGTGAATTACCCCTCCAAAGGTCAGCGTTCGACCTGGACCCGAGCCCGGAGGGCGCCATGGACGTGGTCGCCGCCGTCGACCTGCACGCCGGGCCGCGCGACTTCGTCGACGCGCGTCGGTGGGGTGGTGCGTCCTCCTCGGGGCGCGCCTGCACCTACGCTCGGTCTCCGAGGTCTCCTGGCCGCCCGAGGCGTTCGAGCGCGCCGACGACCCCGTCGCGCACGCCGCCGCCGCCAGCCACGCCGCGCGCCGAGGTGGACGCGCTCACCGCCCTGCTCGCGAGCGTCCCCGAGGCGAACCGCGGGACGGCCGAGGTCCTCGCCAGCCGCCGCTCCGCCGTGCGCACCCTGGCCGACGCCGCCGAGCCCGCCGACCTGCTCCTGTGCGCCACCCACGGTCGCACCGGCCTGAACCGCCTGCTGTGGGGCTCGGTCTCCGAGTCGCTGGTCCGCGCGGCGCGGCCCCGCCCTGGTGGTGCGCCTGTCGGAGGCGCCGCAGCGGCGGGACGTCCGCACCGCGCTCGTCGCCGTCGACCCGCACGACCCCGACCCCACGCCGCTCACGCTGGTGGCGCGCTGGTTCCCGGGGGCCGAGCTCACGGTGGCCGCCGCCCTGACGGGCCCCCACCCCGATCCCGACGCGCGCACCTCCATCCACAGCCACGCCCGACCGCGATCGCGCCCTGGCCGCGCTCGACGGCGCCCTCGGCCCCACCGGCCTGCGCGCCCGCCGCCGCCTCCTCCTCGACGAGGCCAAGGGCGTGGGCGGCTGCATCGCCGACGCCGCCGGCGGCTACGACCTCGTGGCCCTGTCGACCCACCGCCGCGACGGCGCCGCGCACCTGGTGGGGCAGCGTCGCCGAGCAGGTCGCGCGCCTCGCCAGCGTCCCCGTGCTCACCATGGGCCGCTAGAGACGCGACCAGGCATCCGCGCCAGCGGATGCCCGAGCGTGTCTCGCAGGGTCGGAGGACGCGCGCGCCAGCGCGTTCTCCGACGTATTGAGCGAGCAAGCAAGCCGAATGCCTGACCGACCGGGGTGCGGCGAAGCCGGAGCCCGGGATCGAGGCGGTGCATTCGGCGAAGCTTGCTGCGAGGTGAACCCACGTCCACGGATGGTTGGTCGGAGTCTCTAGCGGGCGATGAGGACCAGCGCGTCGTCGTGGTCCTTGGCGCAGCGCGCCATGGTGAGCTCGGCGAGGTGCACCGCCGAGCGGCCCACCTGCTCCGGGACGGGGTCGCGGCGCGCCGACACGCCGTCGGTGGCGAGGACCAGGGCGGAGCGCGGGGCCACGCGCAGCTCGTGCGTCCGGGGGTGGCCCGGCAGGCGCACCCCCAGCATGCCGGCCAGCGGCGCCGCCGCCCGGACCCCGCCCGCCGGGTCGACCACCCGCGCCGCCACGTTGCCGACGCCGCACACCACGACGCGATCGGCGGTCCATCGCGCCACCGTGCACGCGGCCCCGCGCGAGCGGCGCAGCGCCCGGTGCGCGGCGTCGAGCAGGGCGCGGAGGTCCTCCTCGCCCGCCTGGGCCGCCTGCTGCACGGTGTGCAGGCAGCGATCCGCCGCCTCCCGCGCCTCCACGCCGTGCCCCGCGCCGTCCACGACGGCCACCCACAGCGTCGCGTCGTCGCGCCAGACGGCGGCCGTGTCGCCCGACACGTCGGCGACGCCCCGCCCGAGCACCGCCACCTCGGGCTGGCGCGCGACGGCCGCGCGGAACTTGCGGATCACGATGGTGGTCGACTCGCCCGTCCGCACGTCGACGTCGAGCTCGTCGACGGCCCGCCGCACCCCGGCGAGCCCGACCCCGAGCCCCTTGGGCGGGAGCATGGAGGCGATGGCGGTCGCGGGCGCGATCAGCCCCGGCCCACGGTCCACCGCGCGGATCTCGAGGCCGGTGACGCCCCCGCGCACCACCCCGGTGCAGGCGATGGTGCCGAGGCGCGCGTGGTCGAGCTGGTTCTGCCCGAGCTCGCTCACCGCCACGGCCATCCGCTCGACGTCCGCCGGCTCGAGCCCCGCCTCCCGCGCGCAGGCCCGCACGCGCTCGCGGGCCTCCGCCACCGACGAGCGATCGCGCATGATGAGCGTCAGCGTCGGACGCGCAGCCACTTCACGATCTCGACCCGCGTCCCCTTGCCGGGCGCCGTCTCGATCTCGAACTCGTCGACCAGGCGGCGGCTGCCGGACAGGCCGAGCCCGAGCGACCGCCCCGTGGACCAGCCGCCCTGCAGCGCCCGGTCGAGATCGCGCACCCCCGGCCCCTCGTCCACGAACAGCAGCTTCACCCCCACGCGCGCCCCGTCGCGCACCCGCTCCAGCACGGCGTATCCACCGCCGCCGTGCCGCCACACGTTGCGCGACAGCTCCGAGGCGGCCGTGGTGATGGCAGCCAGCGAGAACGTGTCGAACTGGAGCTCCGTCGCGAGCTCGCGGGCGCGGCGCCGCACCACGGCGACGTCGGCCTCGGTGGTGATGGGCACGGTGGCGCGCCCGTGCGGATCGGGCGGCCGGTCGGGACGGTCGCCCGTCGCGGGGGCCGGGGACCGGAACCAGCGCCGGGTCACCGGGGCAGCCCGAGCAGGTCGAGGCCGTCGTCGACGTCGAGCGCGGTGGGGACGTCCTCGAGGAGGTACCCCATCTGGACCAGCGTGGCGGCGACCTCCGGGCGCATGCCGCACAGCACGGTGGTGCGGCCCATCAGGCCCGCCATGGCCGCCGTGTCGGCGAGCACCCGCGCGACGTAGGTGTCGACGAACTCGAGGCTGCTGATGTCGAGCAGCAGGCCGCCCCGGCGGTTGCGGTCGCGCGCGATGGCCTCGAGGACGTCGTTCTGGAGGTCCTGCGCCCCGCGGTCCTCCAGATCGGGCTGGACGGGCACCAGCAGGTGGCCCCGGATCCGCAGGATCGGGACGCGCGTCACGGCGCAGCCCGCTCGATCGTGGTGATCTCCTTGTCGAGCAGGCGCAGCGCGAGCTCGAGGCCGTCGGCGAGCGTGTTGCGCGTGTGCAGGCCGCCGAGGCTCACCCCCAGCTCCACGATGGTGCGGGCCACCTGCGGGCTGATGCCGGTCAGGATGGTCTGGGCGCCGAGCAGCCGCACCGCGGCGGTGGTCTTCAGCAGGTGGTCGGCCACCGCGGTGTCGACCACGGCCACCCCGGCGATGTCGAGCAGCAGCACCTTCGCCTGCTCCTCGCCGATCCGCACCAGCACGCTCTCCATCACCTGCTGCGCCCGCAGGCTGTCGATCGTGCCGACCATCGGCAGCAGCAGGATCCGCTCGTAGACCCGGATGACCGGGGTGGACATCTCCCGGATCGCCGCCTGGTGGCGCTGCTGGGCCTGGAGGTGGCCCGCGATGTAGGCGTCGAGCGCGAGCGACGCGTCGAAGTGCATGATGCGCTCGAGGGCGGTGTAGTCCGCCACCGAGGACTCGGTGAGGCCCTCTTCGCCGAAGATCGCCTCGCGCGCGAGCTTCAGGTACCAGGCGTAGGCGCCGATGTACCAGCGGGGCGGCACGCCGAGCTGCTCGTGGATGGCGCCCACCCGCAGGCGGTTCTCGACGTACGCGAGATCGATGCGGCCCTCGAACAGCTCGAGGAAGTAGGTGGTCTGCTTGCGCTTGAGGCGCGCGACGAGCGCGGGATCGTCGAGGAAGTCACGGGTCTCGGGCTGGGACAGGAGGTGCTCGTAGAACCGCTCGACGGTGTCGGCCGTGACGCGCTCGGCGAGCGGGCGCATCGCCACCAGGCGCCGCAGCTCCTCCTCGCCGATGCGGAAGAACGCCAGCCTGAGCACCAGGTCGCGCTCGTCGAGCAGGGAGAGCCCCGGGATGGCCGGGAGCGAGCCGTGTGGTTCCATGGATCCCTCGCGTGGGGCGGGGTAACGCAGGCGCAGCGGGCGGCCAGCAGGAGGTACCGTGCCGGACACCGGGACACCGCAGGAGCCGCAGGAGCCGCAGGAGCCGCAGGAGCTCATCGCCGCGCTGGTGGCGCTGTCGCGCGCGGTCGCCGACACCGACGAGCCCGAGCAGGTGGCCGCCCTGCTCGCCGACGCCACCGCCCGCCACCTCGACCCGGCGCTGCTCGCGGTGCTCGTCACCGACCCCGACGGGGAGATGCGGGTCGCGGCGCCGCGCGATCCCTCCGGTGACGTCCCGGCGCTGCCGGACGACCCCCTCGACGAGCACAGCTGGGCCGCTGCGGCAGGCGCCACCGTCCACGTGCTGCCGCTCGCCTCGGGCGGCAGCCTGTTCGGCGCGCTCGTGGTGGCCCTGCCCGAGCCGCCCCCGCGCGAGGCCCTCACGCTCGCCGCCGCGCTGGCCGACATCGCGGCGGTCGGGCTCGACCGGGCGTTCCGGACGCACGCGCTCATCCGGTCGCTGCAGGATCTCGCCGCCAAGCAGCAGGAGCTCACGCGCACCGAGGGCCTGCGCCGGATGGGCCAGATGGCCGCGGTGGTCGCCCACGAGGTCCGCAACCCGCTCGCCAGCATCGGCGGCGTGCTGCAGGTGCTCCACGCCCGGTTCCCCGACGGCACGCAGGAGCACGAGGTCATGGGCAAGGTCCTGGCCCGCCTCGGCGACCTGAACCGCCTCGTCGACGAGCTGCTGCAGTACGCGCGCCCGGCGCCGCCGACCCGCCGCACCGTCGCGCTCGGCGCGTTCCTGGCCGAGATCGCGTCGCAGGCCCGCAGCGATCCGGCGCTCGATCGGGTCGCGCTGGAGCTGAAGGTCGACGACGTGAGCTGGGCGCTCGACCCGACCATGATCCAGCGCCTGGTGCTCAACCTGGTGCTCAACGCGGCGCAGGCGCTCGAGGGGCCCGGCCGCGTCGAGATCGGGTGCCGAGCCGCCCCCGAGGGGGACGCCGTGGTGCTGTGGGTGTCGGACGACGGCCCCGGCGTCCCCGAGGAGCTGCAGCCGCGGCTGTTCGAGCCGTTCGTGACCACGAAGGTGCGCGGCACGGGGCTCGGGCTCGCCGTGACGCGCCAGGTGGCCGAGGCGCACGGGGGCAGCGCGCGCTACCACCCGTCGCCGTCGGGCGGCGCCTGCTTCGAGGTCCGCCTCGGCCGGTGAGCCCTACGGCTGCACGTCCTGCACGGCCTGCAGGATGTCCTTGCCGTCCAGGTTGTCGTTCCCCGCCGGGCTCCCGTGGCTCGACGTCCACAGGATCTCCATCGTCGACCGCGGCACGATCATGTCGAACCCGCGGTACAGGCTGAACGGCGAGTCGTCGAAGGTGCCCGGCGTGGGCTCGGTCTGCGCGTCCCCCACGCACCACCCCTCGTTCGGGTCTCCGAGCTCGTCCATCACCTCCATGCAGAGGTCGGCCGTGCCGGGGGTCTGGTGGGCGTCCGCCTCGAGGACCCAGATGATCTGCGTGCCCTCGGCCAGGATGTCGTCGTCGTAGTCGGCCACCGAACCGGCGTGCCGTTGACAGGCGCCTCACCAGGCGGGGATCGACACGAACAGCAGCTTGTCGAACGGGCTCCAGTCGATCTCGGGGTCGGTCGCGCACGGCACCTTGCCGAGATCGAGCGCGCGCCGCTCGCCCGTGCCGCGGTGCACGGCCTCGGCCCAGCGGTAGGGCGACAGCGTCTCGCCGAGCGTCATGGGCTCGGTCGGGTCGTCGGGGTAGGTCTGGCCGGCCTCGCAGTCCACGGGCGTCGAGTCGCCCTGCACCGCGTCGGGTCCGTTGCCGGTCTGGCAGGCGAGCGCCGGGAGCGGCAGCAGCCATCGCCAGAGGTTCCTCATGGGGCCTCCACAGAAGAGCGCACCACCATACGACGGTGCGCGCCCGTGGGCTCAGCGATCGAGCGAAGCGTCGAGCGCCGCGGCGGCGGCCTCCGGGGTCTGCCCGTCCACGTCGACGGCCCGGTTGGCGCGCCGCATGGCCCGCACGCCGATCGCGCCCACGAGCGGCGCCAGCGCCTGCCGCACCCCGTCGGGCGCGCCCTCGGCGACCAGCAGCAGCGCGTCGTAGGGTGGGAGCGCCGCGCGCGGGTCCTCGAGGACGTCCAGGTCGTACGCGTCGATGCGGCCGTCGGTCGTGTAGGCGGTGACGACGTCGACCTCGCCGGTGCCCGCCGCCTCGTACAGGAACGTCGGGTCGAAGCTGCGCTGCTCGGCGAAGTGCAGGCCGTAGGTGTCGCGGACCGAGGCCCACTCCGGCCGCTGGAAGAACTCGAAGTCGCTGCCGATGGTGAGCTGGGGCGCGCGGGCGGCCAGGTCGGCGATCGTGCTCCAGCCGCGGGAGGCGGCGTCGGCGTGGCGGACGGCGAGCCCGTAGGCGTTCTCGAAGCCGAGCGGCCCCACGCAGCCCACCTTCGGCGCCAGCCAGCCGCACACGCCGTCGATCACCGTCTGCGCCTCCGCGGTGTCGGTGCGGTGCAGCGCGTTGGCCCACAGCGTGCCCGAGTAGTCGACGGCGACGTCGACCTCGCCCGCCATCAGGCCGTCGAGGAGCACGGTGGAGCCGAGCGACTCGCGCAGGTCGACGGCGAACCCGGCGGCGCGGAGCCGGCTCGCGACGAGGCGCGCCAGCACGTACTGCTCCGTGAACGGCTTCGCCCCGACCACCACCGCGGCGCGGCCCGCCGGCGGGGCCAGCAGCCGAGGCAGGAGCAGGCCCACCCCCGCGAGCAGCGCCAGCCCGCCGAGCCCCGCGGCCGCCACCGGCGTGCGCCGGACGCGCACGCCGCGCTCCACCAGCGCCAGCGCGCC
>JAWKRQ010000021.1:0-148280 GCA_041389545.1 Myxococcota bacterium
CCGCCAGGAACGGCAGCACGAGGTCCTGCCCGCGCGCACCCATGGCGAGCGGCGCCTGCAGCCGCACCGCACCCTCCGCCCCGTTGGACAGCAGCACCACCGGCCCGTCCGGCGTCGGCGGGACGCCGCGGAGCAGCGTCGCCGAGCCGACGTAGGCCAGCTCGCCCCCGACGACGGCGTGGGTGCCGAGCAGGCCCCGGATGTGCCAGGCGCCGCCCAGGCTCTGCGGGTCCGGCCGGTCGTCCTTCAGCCGCGCGATGCCGCCGCCGCCCACGAGCAGGGCCACGCCGGCCTCGGGGGCGCGGTGCTGCACCTCCACGAGCTGTGGGTAGGGGTAGTTCACCTCGACCGCGCTCGCGGTCGTCGGCGCGGCCAGCACAGCGGCGGCCAGCAGGTGTCGCACGGGCATCGGAGGCTCCTGCGAGGCGCGGGTGTCCGACTCGGCGCGCGCGCGGCCGCCTCCACCGGCGGGGCCACTCCGGACGTATGGCGCACCTTGCAGGCTTACCAGTGGCGCTCACTTCGTCAGGCGCAACAGCTCCCCGGCCTCGCGGTCGACGAGCCACAGCTCGCCGGCGCTTCGCGCGACGATGCCCGACAGACCCGGCCGCCCGAGGTCCACCCGGTCCACCTCCGCGCCGGTGCGGTCGAACGCGGCGACGGTGCCGCCGGCGTCGGTCACGAACACGAGGTCATCGATCAGCGCGAGGCCCACTGGCGCCTCGAGGCCGATCGCGGCCGTGTCGACCAGCGTGGTGAGCACCGCGCCCTCCCACTGGTAGTGCTCCGTGCCCGGCTCCTTCGTCGGCAGGTCCGCCCCGCGGGCCCCCGTCGTCGTGTCGAGCACGGCGATGCGCCCGTTGCCGGTGTCGGCGACGAACAGCTCGGCCGTCTGCGGGTCGTACTCCAGGTGCGACGCGAGGGAGCCCTGGCGCGCGACCTCCCCCTCCACCCACCGCTCGACGACGCCGTCGGAGTGGTCGTCGTAGCCCGGGCCGTGGTCCTGGCGGAAGTCGACCCGCGCCAGGGCGTCGTCGGCGCCGTCGAACACCCAGTAGACGTTGTCGGCCTCCCAGGCGATGCCGCGGCACAGCGGCGTCTCGTGGAGCATGTCGAGGTGCGAGCCGAGATCGACGTGGAAGCCGTACTGCGCCGAGAGGAACGCCACGGCGTCGGGGTTCGACACGCCGAACACGGCGGGGTCGCTCGACCACAGCGTGGGGCCCATGAAGTCGTTGGGGCTGCGGCTGCCGTCGTAGGTGTTGCGGCTGTCCTGGCAGGTGGCGAAGCGCCCGGGCGCGCCGAAGGCGATGCTGCTCACCTGCTCCATGAAGTGCAGCGCGTAGGGGTCGACGATGTGCTCGGCCTGCTGGTCGGGCTCCCCGGCCTGCGCGTAGCGGGTGACGGAGTCGTCGTCGCGGGAGACCACCCACAGCGTGCCCGGGTCGTCGGGATCGAAGGCGAGGTCGGTCGGGCCGTGCAGGCCGTCGCCCGCGTCGCCGAGCACGTCGACCTGTCCGTGCAGCACGGCCAGCGCGAAGGTCGGCGACGTGGTCGTGTCGGTCGGCTGCTTCACGTCGTCGGCGCCACCGCTGCAGCCCACGACGCCGACCACCACCACCGCGACCCTGGAACCCCATGCCACACCTCGCTGAAGTGCAGTCTACCGTGACGGTTCGCGGTCCGCTGGTCGTCGTCGTCGTCGGCGACGGTGTCGGCGCGGCTGCGCGACGGTCGGAGCCCCGCCTGCCGCGCCAGGTACACGAGCGTGCGCCGGGTGCGGGTGGCGCCCTCGCTCGGCGCGACCTCGTGGCCGCGCCGCCGCGCCACCACCTTCGTGAACTCGGCGCCCCACAGCACGATCGCCGAGCTGTAGAACACCCAGAACAGCAGCAGCGCCAGCGACTGCGACGCCCCGAAGATGCTGGCCATGGGGGTCGCCGAGAGGATCCAGCCGATGGCGTGGCCCGCCGCCAGCAGGAAGGCGGTGACGAGGCCGCCGATGGCGGCGTCGGACCAGGGGATGCGGGCCTCGGGCAGGATGCCGTGCATCAGCGCAGCCACGAGCGCCAGCAGCGCGAACGAGATGCCCGCGTTGCCCGCGCCGATGACCAGCGCGCGGACCCCCTCGGGGAGCACCAGGTCGAGGCGCGGCCCGAGGCTGCCGACCACGGCCGAGGTCGTCATCGACGTGAACAGCAGCACGACGAGGCCGAAGATCAGGCCCAGCGAGACGAGCCGCTTGAACACGAAGCCGCGGAAGCCCGCGCGCCGCTCCACCGCCCAGACGCGGTTGAGCGCCTGCTGCGCCTGCGCGAGCACCATGGTCGCCGCGAACAGCAGCAGCGCCACGCCCGCGACCCGCGCCACGGGTGGCTGTCGAGCTGCCGCTCCCGCAGCTGCTCCAGCGCCACGCGGGTCTGCTCGGCCACGGGCGTGCCGAACATCGCGCCGATGCTGCTCACGAGCTCCGCGCGGATGATGCCGGGCTCGACCGCCACCGAGGCGATGTCGACCACCAGCGCCAGGATCGGGCCGAACGAGAACAGCGTGAAGAAGGCGAGGGAGCCTGCGAGCGGGACGCACTCGTCGCGCACGAACTCGTGGAAGACCTCGATGATGACGGCGACGGCGGTGCGCAGGCCGCGCCCGATCGCCCGCAGGGGGTGCACCGACACGTCGCTCGGTATTCCGCCAGCGGCCGTTCCACTACCCCGGCGCCGCGACGGGCTACGAGGGCCGTGCCGTCGGGGTCGCGCGCGGGTCCGGCCAGCCGGAGCCCGTGATCCCCGTCCCCTGTCCGAGGGCGCCGCCTGGTCGACGCCCAATACGCCTTCCGCTGCGCCCCGTCGCCCCCGTGATCCCCGTGGCGGGCGCGGTCGTCGACATCCGCGACGTCGCGCGCGACGTCCTCGCCGAGGACGCCGAGCGCTTCGAGGCGCGGATCGAGCGCTGGTCCGGCTCCGAGGACCGCGCCGCCGACGGCACGCAGCCCTACCTGGCACCCCAGCTGCGCTTCGCTGAGCGCCCCTGGCGCCGCTGCAGCCTCGACGACCTCGGGAGGAGGTGTTGCGGGGCACCGTCCGCGTGATGCGCCGGGGCGACGGCCGCGTCGACTACGTGCTGCGCGACCACCACATGCTCGACGTCGTGCTCTACCACGCGCGCACCGCCGGCGAGCTGCCCCGGGCGTTGCCCCACGCCGACCGGCACTCCGACTGGTGCCGCGACGGCTACCTCACGTCCGTGCGCTCCCGCGCAGGCCGCGACCTGGTGGACGCTGCTCGAGGGCCTCAAGCGCCCTGACGGCGCACCCGTGCTGGGCGAGGGCCAGGTCCACTTCACCACCGCGCAGCCCGGGCCCGAGGCCGACACCGCTGGCCGCGACGTGGGTTGCCCTGCGCGCGCCCCGGTGGTCGACCGGGCGGCGCTCGGCTGGGACGACGCGCTGGCGCGTCCTGGTTATTGGACCGACTGCGACTGGGTCTCCGCCGACCCTCGACTACCTGCAAACGCTGGCGCAGTACCCGACGAAGGATCCTGCGGGATCCGCGCTTCCGCAGCCTCGATGGCGCGGGGTGCGGGCGGGTGTTCGCTGTCGCCGCAGTTCACCCGCGGCGGCGACGTGCTGACCGACTGACGGTGCAGGGCGGCACGCCTCGCTGCTGCGGATGCTGCGCCTCGTCCGGGGTGACGCTGCCGGGTGACGGCCTGCGGGAGCTGTGGCAAGGTGCATGCCGCCGGGTGATGGCGCCCGGGAGGAGATGCCCATGCGCGCTGCCCTGGTCCTGTTCGCGTTGCCCGCCCTGTCGCTCGTGGCCTGCTCGGGAGGCGGCAAGGATGGCTGCACCGCCCCCGCCGAGGGCGCGTGGACCATGGACGGCAGCTGCTTCGGCATGGAGATGAGCGCCAGCGTCGCGCTCGACGCCGACGGCTGCTCGTTCACCTTCTCCGACTGGGACATGGCGATGGACGTGCCCGCCGGCGGCACCGTCACCGGCACCGACGTGGCGCTCACCGGCGACGGCTGGGACGACTGCACCGGCACCACCGACGGCGCCACCATCAGCGGCACCTGCGGCGACGGCTGCACCTTCGACATGGCCGCCCAGTGAGCCTCCTCGTCGGGCTCGCCCTCGGCTGCCGCGCGCCCGCGCCCGCGCCCGACACCCGCGCGTGGGTCGATCCCGCGCCGCCGCTGCTCGAAGACCTCGACCCCGACCCGATGGGCTTCGAGGCCGACCTCGTCGCGGCCGAGACCACCTGGTCCTACGCGCCGGGCGTGCCGATCCGCGGCCTGGCCTACGGCGGGGCGGTGCCCGGGCCGCTGATCCGCGTCCCGGCCGGGGCGCGGGTGCGGGTCCACCTGCACAACGAGCTGCCCGACGGCTTCCCCACCACCGTCCACTGGCACGGCATCGAGGGGAACAACGCCTCCGACGGCACGCCCGTCACCCAGGCGGGCGTGCCCCCCGGCGGCACCTTCGACTACGACTTCGTCGCCACGCGGCCCGGCGTCTACTGGTACCACCCGCACGTCCGCGGGGCGCAGGGTGTGTTCGAGGGGCTGTACGCGCCGCTCGTGGTCGAGGACCCCGACGAGGCCGAGCTCGTCGCGCGGGGCGTCCTGCCGGCCGACGACCGCGTGCTCGTGCTGTCCGACGTGACCGACTACGACGGCGCGCCCGTATCCGTCGAGGTCGACAACGCCATGGAGCGGATGAACGGCACCGAGGGCCACCACCTGCTGATCAACGGCAAGGAGGACCCGGTGTTCGAGGTCGGCGCGGGCGGGGCCGTGCGCCTGCGGCTGGTGAACACGTCGATCACGCGCTTCTGGCGCCTGTCCGTGCCCGGCGCCGTGCTGTACCGGGTCGGCGGCGAGGGCGGCCTGCTCGACCGCGTGCGCGTGGAGGGCGGCACCGTGCCCGGCACCCGGGTGTCCGCGTCCGGGGAGGACCTCGGCGACGTCGACGTCCCGCTCGGGTACGACCGCGGCGAGATCCTGCTCGCGCCGGCCGAGCGCGCCGACGTGGTGCTCGTCGCCGACGGCGCGCCGGGCGACGCGCTGGAGCTGCGCTGGTCGGACTACGCCCGCGGGCGCCACGGCATGTGGATGGAGGGCGACGTCATGGTCATGGACGACGCCCCCGACGACGGCCTGCGCGACGGCGAGGTCGTCGCCACGTTCCGCCTCACCGACGCCGCGGCGGCCCCCTGGGACCACGGCGAGGGCGATCCCGTGCTCGAGGCCGTCGGGCGCAGCGTCGGCGCGCTCGACGACGCCGCGGCGCTCGACTGGACCGGCGAGCGGGCCATGGTGCTGTCGGAGTGGATGGACATGGTCCAGGACGCCGGCGGGCGCTGGGACATGGCCACCGAGCTCTACGTCGACGGCGTGTCGTGGCACCCCGATCCGCTCGGCGGCGCGGCCCAGCCCGAGGCGCCCACCGCCGTGCACGCACGGCTCGGCGACGTGGTCGACTGGGAGGTCCGCAACGACAGCGGCATGGCGCACCCGCTGCACCTGCACGGGTTCTCGTACCAGCCGCTGGGGTTCGCCCGGACCGACGAGGACGACGGCACCGTCACCTCGTGGTCGCTGCCCTACGACGAGTACGAGGACACCACGCTCATCCCCGGGCACACCTCGCTGCTGCTGCGCGTGGCGTTCGAGGACCCCGTCGGCGACGGCGGCGCGGTGGGGCGCTGGATGCGGCACTGCCACATCCTGCAGCACGGCGAGGACGGCATGATGTCGGAGCTCGTGGTCGACCCGTAGCGCGCGGTCAGGCCGCGTGCGCGACGATCCGCTCGACGATCGGGGGCCAGGTCGACGGCGGCAGGTCGTGGCCCATGCCGTCGATCATCAGGAGCTCGGCGCCGGGGATCGCGCGCGCCGTGGCGCGGCCGGCGCGGGGCGGGACGAGGGGGTCGTCGGTGCCGTGGACGACCAGCGTCGGCGCGCGCACGCCCCGCAGCGCCGCCAGGCGGCTGCCCGAGGCCAGCAGCGCCGCCCACTGCCGCGCGAAGCCGGCGGGGTTCGACCCCACGTCGAACTGGCGGGCCGCGCGGTCGCGGATCCCGGCGACGTCGCCGGGGATCCGGCCGCCGATCACCGAGAACAGCTGCTCGGCGCTGTCCATCGCCTCGTCGCGGGTGCGGGGGGGCGGGCGGAGCAGCGCGCGGAGGGCGCGGGGGGCGCCGAGCATGTGCCGGACGGAGCCCGGGCCGCTCATCAGCGACGTGAGCGTCGCCACGCGCTCCGGGTGCTCGATCGCCAGGTGCTGCGCGATCATGCCGCCCATCGACGCGCCGACGACGTGGGCGCGGGCGATGCCGAGCGCGTCGAGCAGCCCGACCGTGTCGGCGGCCATGTCGGAGAGGGTGTAGGGGGCGGACACCGGCAGCTTGGCGAGCGCGCGGAGCAGGGCGGGGAGCGGGCGGGGCACGGGTGCGTCGCGCAGCCAGGTGGACTGCCCCACGTCGCGGTTGTCGAAGCGGACGACGCGGAAGCGGCGGGCCAGGTCGGCGACGAGGCCGTCGGGCCACAGGATGCGCTGGGCGCCGATGCCCATCACCAGCAGCAGCGCCGGGCCGTCGCCCTGCTCGTCGTAGGCCAGGTCGAGGCCGTTGGCCCTCACCGTCGGCACGGCGCCTCCTCGCTGTCTCATAGCCCCCTACGTGGGCGACGTGGACCAGGTGAGGACCGAGGGCAGCCCCCAGCTCTCGGGCGCCTCCAGCCGGATCGCCCAGTCGAGGCCGTCCAGGTAGCAGCTGTTGTCGGCGGTCTCGAGGTCGTAGCCGGCCGCGAGGTGCCATCCGCCCATCACGATCAGCATCTGCGCCTGGTCGCGCTGGTCCTTGCGGAGCTCGTCGCTGCTCTTCACCGCTGACGTCGCGAGCGCGACCTCGTCGGTGCTCCGGCCCCAGGAGGTGACCTGGCCGTCGAAGGCGCGCTTCGCACCCTCCGCGCTCATCCCGGCGGCCTTCCGCTCCACGGTGTCCGCGTGGGTCGTGTCGAGGCCGAAGCGCGACCAGGCGTAGCGCGCCTGCTTCGAGAACAGGTCCGCGTGGCCGATCACGGTCGTCCCGTTGACGTCGTCGTAGAAGGCGTCGATGCGCGCCTCCTCCCAGGCGGCCCCGTTGGTCTCGTCGTTCTCGTCCGTCGGCGTTCCGGCGTGCTGCAGCACCCACTCGCGGAGCATCTCGCTCGCGAGCGTCAGGTCCGACCGCGACGGCGGCTTCGGCAGCTCGTCCTGGGCGGCGCGCATCGTGCGCGTCCAGCGGTCCACCACGAACTTCTCCTGGGTCGGGTCGTCGATCACGGTCGTCGCGTGCTCCTGGATCTGGTCGGCGTGCTGGATGGCCAGGGAGCGCTCGTTGGCGAAGTCGCGGATCTTGCCGGCCACCTGCTCGCCCTGGTCCTTCTTCGCCGTGTGGACGGCCTGGTTCGTCGCGTCGTTGGACGTGGCGACGGAGATGGCGCCCCAGATGGTGGAGACCAGGAAGCCGACCACCGCGCCGATGATCGTGCCGGGGCCGGGCGCGATGGCCGAGCCGATGGCGGCGCCGACCGCCGCGGGGGCGAGCAGGCCGGCCGCGGCGCCCGTCGCGTTGATGAGGACGTTGAGGTACTGGCCGTCGGTCCAGTCGAGGATCTGGTTGCCGCCGGTGCGCGACAGGTAGTGGTTCCAGTTGAGCGTGTTGTAGTCGGCCATCGCGCCGGTGTACGCGACCTGCTCGCGGTGCCAGTAGCGCACGGCGTCGCGGGCGCGCTTCCGCTCGGCCTCCGACGCGGGCAGGTCGTCGGGGTCGGGCGCCTTGGCCGCCGGGGCGCGGTCGCGGTGGACGCCGGCGGTCGGCTGGGCGGGGGCCGCCAGCGCGACGGGCTCGTCGCGGGTGACGGCGCTGGCGACGATCTCGGCCTGCTGCTCCGCGGCGTCGCTGCCCGCGGAGACGCCGCCCGCCGCCGGGCCGTGGGCGCGGGCCTGGACCACGTGGGTGAGCTCGTGGGCGACCTGCTCGCGGCGGGGGGCGGGGCTCGCGAAGGCGATGACCTCGCCCTCGGCGGCGGCCTCGGCGCCGATGCCGTCCAGGGCGTCGCCGGCGCCCAGCAGGGCGGTGACGCCGGAGAAGTCCTCGCCGAAGGCGGCCTCCATCTCGTCGAGGAACGGCACCGCGCTCGGGGCGGCGGGCAGGCGCTCGGCGAGGGCGGCGTTGCCGTGGTCGGCGTCCTCCCCCAGCGGGATCCCCTCCGGCCCGACGCTGTTCCATCCGATCGCCGGGGAGCGGTGTGCCTTCATCTCGCCTCCGCGGATCCGGTACCGCGGGGGCGGTCGCAGCCAGGTCGCGGGGTGCGCCGAGATGTACCGGTGGGAGCTCGGTCTCGGGCGCGCCTCAGGCGTGGCGGGCGAGCCGGTCGGCCAGGGCGGTGTGGCCGGCGTGTCGGGCCCAGCCTCGGGGGTGCCGTCGTAGACGTGGTCGCGGCGGTCGGTGCGGGCGCCCCGCTCGAGGAGGAGCGCCACGACGGCGTCGTGGCCGCCCAGGGCCGCCTGGTGCAGCGGGGTGCTGTGGGCGTGGGCGCCCGGGGTTGAAGCGGTCGGGGTCCTCGCCGGCGTCGAGGAGGAGCGCCACCACGTCGCGCTGGCCGAGCTGCGCGGCGACGGCCAGGGCGCGGTGCCGGTCTGCCGGCGAGGCCGACGGGGAGGAGCGTCCGCGCGAGGTCGGCCCGGCCGAGGCCTGCGGCGCGCGGGAGATCGTCGATGCGGGCGCCGAGGCGCACCAGGGCGTCGGCGGCGGCGGGGTAGCCGAAGACGAGGGCCGTCCACAGCGGGCGGCTTGGGGCGCCCGTCCCCTCCACCGACGCGCCGAACGCGACGAGCGTCTCGACGAGGGGGACCTGGAGGCCCGCGGCGGCGGGCCAGTCGCTGGAGACGAGCAGGCGGAGGGTCGTGTGGTGGTCGCCGTAGACCTGGGCCTCGGCGTCGGGCGCGGCGCCGGCGCGGAGGAGGTCGTGGCGACGTCGACGGCGGTGGGGGCGTGCGCTGGCGGTGGGCTTCGACGCCGTTGGCGGCGACGTAGTGCAAGAGCGTCGCCGCGTGGACGGGCGGGTCGCCGGTGCCGCTGCGGGTGGAGCGGGCGGTGACCAGGGCGGGGTCGGCGTCGAGGAGGGCACGGAGGGCGGGGACGTCGCCGTCGACGACGGCGTCCACGGCGCGTTCGAAGCGGGCGACGGGCGAGTCCGGCGCGGACGCGGCGTCGGCCCAGTGGGCCAGGGCGGGCCAGTCGCGGAAGCTGGGCGCGGGCGACGGCGAGGCGGGCGTCGTCGGGGGTGTGGCCGGGGAGGGCGGCGGCGAGCTGCTCGTAGGCCGAGCGGGGGAGGCGGTGGGGAGGAGGTCCATGGGGAGTATGGCCCGCCGGCGGTCGGGCCGGGCTCCGTCCAGCGGACCTGCACCTCAGCGCTTCGAGCGAGCGGCGACCCGTGGTGCGACACGTCCCGCAGCTCCTCGAGCTCGTCGAGCAGCTGCTGGTAGCTCCGGATGTCGATCAGCACGGCTGCACCGCGCCCGCGCTGGGTCGAGACCAGCGGCCGGCCGGTGTCCCGGACCTGCTGGAGCATCGCCGCGTTCGCGCGGAGTCCGACGACGGCGCGTCACGCCGGCGGGGCAGTGGAGAGCAGCAGTCTCGTAAATGAGTCAATACTGTCTCAAAACGCTCCGGTGCCGCCGGGCGGGGACCCTGTCGGCCAGGCGAAGCCAGCCGGCATCGTCGCCAGATCTGGTCTGCGCCTGCCCGCCAATAGTCCCCTTTCACCCGTCAGCACAACTCAGCTCACCCGGTCTTGAGCCAGCGGTACGCCGTGGCGCGAGAGACGCCGAGGAACGCGGCGATCTCGTCGATGCGGCGCCCCTCGGCGAACCAGGCGCGCGCCTGGGCGACGGCGACGGGGTCGAGGCGGGACGGGCGGCCACGCGGGCGGACGCCCCCTGCGTCTCGACCGCGAGCACCGCCCGCACCCCGGCGAGGATCTCCGCGCGCAGCTCGGGACCGGCACGTCGGCCAGCAGCACCACCGGGTCGCCCAGCATCGCCAGGGCCTGGGCGGCGCGGACGTCGGGAGCGAGGGCTTCGGCCCGGCGACGAGCGCGTTCGCCCGCAGCATCGCGTCGCGGAACCGCTCGAACACCGGCGTGGCCCCCGACAGCGCCAGGTCGCGCAGGTTGAGCTGCAGCAGGTGCCGGTGGGTGAGCCACGTGTCCAGCGTGCCCTCCACCACCGCCCACCGGGCGTCCGCGGGGGCAGGTCCTTCGCGCGCGCCACCGCTGCGTCGAGGTCGTCGAGCATCGGCGCCGCGAGCGCGACCAGCGAGATCGGCCTTCTCCGGGAAGTGGTACAGCACCGCGGCCTTGAGATGCTCACCCGCGCCGCGATCGCCCGGATCGAGGTGGCGTGGTAGCCCTTGTCGGCGAACGCGGCGAACGCGGCGCGCAGGATCTGCGCCGGGGCGTCGTCGGCGGCCATGGCGCCTCCTAGCCGGTTGCCTGACCGTCGGCCAAGCGGTATGGTCTCCTGACTGACCGATGGACAGTCCGGGGTCCAGGATGGGCGTACGCAGGGGCAGCGTGTTGATCTCCGGTGCGGGCATCGCGGGCGCGACCGCCGCGTGGTGGCTCGCTCGCGACGGCTGGGCGGTCACCGTCGTGGAGCGCGCCGAGGACCAGCGGACGAGCGGGGCGCCGGTGGACGTCGAGGGCCCGGCCCTCCGGGTGGCCGAGCAGATGGGCGTCGTCCCGGCGCTGCGCGCTGCTGCCACCACCCTGCCCGCGATGCGGTTCGTGGACGGGACGGGCCGCGAGGTGCGCGTCGTGGTGCCCGCCCGCGAGGTGCGGGCCCCCGAGCTGCCGCGGGGCGACCTCGCGCGCATCCTGACCGACGCCGCGCGGGACCGGGCCGAGCTCCGCTTCGGGGATCGCGCCGTCGCGCTCGCGCAAGACGGCGGCGGCGTCGACGTGACCTTCGCGAGCGGCCGGGAAGAACGCTTCGACCTCGTGATCGGTGCGGACGGTCTCCACCCGGCGTGCGGCGCTGGCGTTCGGCCCCGAGTCGGCGTTCGTGCGCCACGTGGGCTCTACGTGGCCACGATGCCCGCGCCGGGCCTCGCCGGTCCGGGCGACGACCTGGTGATGCACAACCGGCCCGGCCGCTCCGTCACGCCCACCCCGGTCGCGACGTCCCCGTGGCGGCGTTCATCTTCTGGTCGCCGCGGATTCCGGGCCTCGATCCGCACGACAGCGCCCAGCACCGCCGGATCGTGGCCGACGTCTACCAGCAGGACGACGGTGTGGTGGCGGACCTCGTGGCCGCGTTCCAGGACGCGCCGCGCCCGTGGTTCGATGCCGTCTCCGAGGTGAGGATCGACCGGTGGTCCGACCGGCGGGTCGCGCTCCTCGGCGACGCAGCGTCCTGCGTGTCGCTGTTCGGGGCGGCGCGAGCCTGGCGATGGCCGGCGCCCACACGCTCACGGGGGGCGCTGTCCGAGCTGCCCGGGGACCTGGCTGCTGCGCTCCGCCGCTACGAGGCGCGGCACCGCCGCCGGGTCATCCCGCGCCAGCGCAGCGTGGGCCTCGGCGCCCACCTGCTCGTCCCGACCACCCGCGCCGGCCTCGCCGCACGTAACCTGCTGCTGCGGGCGCTGCCGCAGACGTTCGGCGGGGTCTGGGCGTCGTCCCGCAGGACGGGCCCGAGGCCTGACGTACACTCACGAACGGCGTAGCACCGGGAGGCTGACGTGTGGCGGGCCTCGTTGATCATGGCGGCGACGGCCTGCGCGCCTCAGTGGCCGCTGCCGGAGGTGCCGATCACGGGCGGCACGCTCGCAGAGCGGAGGCTGGTGCGCCGTGAGCTGCTCGCGTTCGACGAGGCGGTCGGCAGCGGACGGGTCCGGCTCGCCTCGTTCGAGATCGGGGACGTCGAGGGAGCGGCCATCGGCCACCTCCGCGGGCGCAGGGTCACCGTCGAGCCCGGCATCGTGCCGGACGACCTGGTGGCGGTGGTGCGCCACGAGCTGTGCCACGCGCTGGACTTCCAGGAGCACCTCACCGCCGATGCGCCCCCGCCGCTCACGGCGCTCGAGCCGGACCTGCGGCCGATGCTCGCCGCGTGGGAAGACGGCGTGCCCATCGAGGAGACGTTGGCGCACTACTGCCAGCCCGGCCCGTTCGGCGCGCAGGCGCTGTCGGAGGCCTGCCCGGGCGACGATCCGCGCGGGACCGCGCTCACCTCGTGGCTGATGGAGCACGTGTGGGTCGCCTACGACGCCGCGACCCGGGAGCACGGCCCGGCGGTCGGCCGAGACCTCGGACCGGAGGTGGCGTCGTCCTGGATGGAGCCGTACCAGGAGCCGGTGCACGTCGTCCGGCTCCTCCCCGCCGACGATCCGTACGGCATCTCTCACAGCCCCGTCCCGATCGACTTGACCGACGGTTCGATCGCCGCGGGAGGCCGTGGACGGGTCGACCGCGCGTCGGGGTACGACCAGCGGTTCCCAGGTCCGCCGGTGTACCCGGTCGACGGCCGACTCTGGGCGCCCGACGACCGGGGGGTCGGGCTGGAGGGCGGGCCGTTCGTGTCGGCGTACCGGGTCGGATTCGACTCGTACGTGTTCAACGCGATGGACACGATCGCGCCGTCGGCCCCGCGGCTCCTGGGCTGGGATGGCGAAGTGTGGTGGATGCCGAAGGACAGCTGTCTGCGGCCCGGCCAGGGCGTCTTCGTCACCGACGACGGGGTGTTCTGGTCGACCTGGATCGAGGGGACCGCGCGCCGCTGGGCGCCGTTCGTTTCGAGGTGAGCGTCGCCGCTCCTGCCGGGTCCGAGAGCGTCGCCGCGGATCCCTGCCGTCACAAGGGACCCGGGAGGAGGTAGATCTTCCCGCCGTCCTCGGCGCCCTCGTCGTTGCGGGGAGCGCCGACCACCAGGTCTGCGAAGCCGTCTCCGGTCACGTCACCGCTCGCCAACGCGAACCCTGCGTCGTCTCCCGCTGCCTCGCCAGCAAGGGACAGATCCGCTTCGGCGGCCTGGTGGTGGCCCTCGAGCGGACCGAAGAACACCAACACCCGACCGCGCTCCGCTTCGTCCAGGTGGGCCGGGTTGCCCACGGCCAGATCGTCCTGTCCGTCCCCATCGAAGTCTCCGGTCGCCGAAGCCGTACCGAACGTCTGCGGGCCGACATCTCCGTCGACCACGAAGGTCGAGTCCGCAGCGGCGATGGCCGGGCGCAGGAGGTAGACACGCCCGCGCCGCTGCAGGTCTCCCGGCCAGTAGCTCGAGCTGGCCACGATCTCGTCGACCCCGTCACCATCGAGGTCTCCGGTGGTGAGCGCTTCGCCCAGCTGGTGGCCGGTCCCTTCGCCCTGCCAGGAATCCGACGCAGCGCCGGCTGACAGGTCACCCCGATCGAGGGGGCCGGAGAAGGCGTACACCACCCCTTCCTGGTCCCAACCGAAGCCGCCGAGGACCAGCTCCACAGCACCGTCCGCGTCGAGGTCAGGACCGGCGAACGGGCCTCCGAGCCCAGGGAGGTCACCGGACAGCCTCACCGCAGGGGAGCCGGTGGGAATGGCGGGATCCTCGGGCACCTCGTACACGCAGACCCGAAGCTCGTCGGAATCCGGGTCCTCACAGCCCGTGACCAACTCCTCTCCCGGTGTGTCGACCAGGTCGATGCCGTCCGCTGGGCCCCGACCCAGCGACCTCCGGACTCGTGGGACAACATCCACCCGTCGGCACTCGTGGGGGAGCCGCTGGGCGCCGCCGGGTCCAGGAGCCAGGTGCCACCAGCCCTGCACGGCGACGATCCGCGCCCCCGCGGTGCCACCGTTCGGAGGGCCACCTCGTGGCCGAAGTCGTCGTTCGCGTCGACGCCTCTCCAGCTGGAGCGAAGGCCGAGCGCGTCACCCTCCAACACCACCACCCGGCCTGGCAGCAAGTTGCCGTTCACCAGGCCCTGCGAACCCGCGATCACCTCCGGCAACGCCGTCGCCGTCCACATCGCCTGCGACGAGCCGGAGTCCGAGGCGCTGGAAGTCGTCGCGAGGGGCGCCGACCGCCGCCGCGAAGTCACCCAGCAAGGCGTCCGAGCCGCGGTCGGCGCCGTCGCAGTCGCTGTCCAGGCCGTCCTCCGGCGAGTCGGGGGCGCCGGGGAAGCGGTCAGGATCCCGATCGTCGCAGTCGCCCGCGGCCACCGACCAGCCGTCGCCGTCGCGATCCCGGTCCGGATCGCCGCCGCATCCCACCACCGCCATCCACAAGGTTGTCGACATCATCGGATCCCCTTCCGCGCTGCGACGCCAGGCGGCACCTGTGTGGCACACGACGCACTCGAGGTGCCAGGGGATGATCCAAGGCTGGGTTCGTCCTACGCTTTCGGCCGGCGTTCCTCGAGGTACCGGGTGATGAAGAACTCCCCCGCCTTGTAGGAGCTCCGCACCAGCGGCCCGCTCGCCACGTACGCAAACCCCAGCTCCAGCCCCAGCCGCTCGTACGCCGCGAACTGATCCGGGTGCACGAACCCCGTCACCGGCAGGTGCTTCTTCGTCGGCTGCAGGTACTGCCCGATCGTCAGGAAGTCGCACCCGACCGACCGCAGGTCCGCCATCGCCTCCCGCATCTCCTCGGGCGTCTCCCCGAGCCCGACCATCAGCGAGCTCTTCGTCAGCCGCCCCGGGTCCATCCGCTTCACGTTGCGCAGCACCTCGAGCGTGGTGTCGTAGCTCGCCTTGCCGTCGCGCACGGGGTGCGTGAGGCGCCGCACCGTCTCCTGGTTGTGCGCGATCACGTCGGGCTCGGCCGCGACCACCGCCAGCAGGCTCGCCACGCTCCCCCCGAAGTCGGGGATCAACACCTCGATCCGCGTCCGCGGGCTCGCCGCGCGCGTCTCGGTGATGACGGCGGCGAAGTGCGACGCCCCCGCGTCGGGCAGGTCGTCGCGGTCGACGCTGGTGATGACCACGTAGTCGAGGTCCATCTCGCGGATGGCCGTCGCGACGTGCGCCGGCTCCTCGGGATCGAGCGCCGGCGGACGCTTCGCGGTCTTCACGGCGCAGAAGCGGCACCCGCGCGTGCACGTGTCGCCCATCACCATGAACGTGGCGGTGCCCCCGCCCCAACACTCCCCGATGTTGGGGCAGCGCGCCTCCTCGCACACGGTGGCGAGGCGCAGCTCGCGCGCCCGCTGCTTGAGCTCATGGTACCGGGGCGACCCCGGCAGCTTGACCTTGAGCCACTTGGGCTTGTCGGTGGTCACGCAGCCTCCGGTCGGCTCCCTAACCCGGCGTGCGGCGACCGCGACGCGGAGGTTACCCGCTCGTCGGGGGACCGGGATGCAGTTCGACCGCGTGGTCATCGGGACGGGGAACGCAGGACAGGCCGCCGCCAGCACGCTCCGCCAGCAGGGGCGGCGCGTGGCCGTGGTCGACCACCAGCCGCCGGGCGGCACGTGCGCGCAGCGCGGCTGCGTCCCGAAGAAGGTGCTCGTCGCCGCGGCCGAGACGCTGGACGTCATCCGCCGCGCCGGCGCCCACGGCATCTCCGTCGGCCCGGCGCAGCTCGACTGGCCGGCCCTCGTCGCGCGCGTCCGCACCTTCGTCGAAGACGTGCCCGCCGACGTGGCGAAGTCCCTCGAGGGCCAGGGCATCCCCCTGCTGCGCGGCGAAGCCCGCTTCGTCGGGCCGGGCGCCGTCGACGTGGAGGGCGAGCGGGTCGAGGCCAACGGCTTCGTCGTCGCGACGGGGTCGGTGCCCCGCCGGCTCGGCTTCGCCGCCGAAGCCGCGATGTGGACGAGCGACGACGTGCTCCAGCGGCCCGTCCTGCCCCGCTCGGTCTGCTTCGTGGGCGTGGGGCTGATCGCGTTCGAGCTCGGCCACGTGCTGGCGCGCGCGGGCAGCGAGGTCACGCTGGTGGGCGGCCACGCGCTCAAGGCGTTCGACGCCGACGTCGTGGAGCGCCTCGTCACCGCCACGCGCGACCTCGGCATCCGCGTGGTGACGGGCGCGCGGGTGCAGGACGTCCGCGGCGACGGCCCGCTCGTCGTGCACTACGAGCAGGACGGCCACCGCCACGAGGTCGAGGCCGAGGTCGTGGTCAACGCGGCCGGCCGGGTGCCGGCCCTCGACGGGCTCGATCTCGCGCGCGCGGCGATCGACCTGCGCGACAGGCTCCCCGTGCTCGACACGGCGCTGCGCTCCGTCTCGAACGCGCGCGTCGCCTTCGCCGGCGACGCCGCGCCGCGCACGCCGCAGCTGTCGCCGGTGGCCAGCTGGGAGGGCCGCTTCGTCGCGTCGCACCTGGAGGATGGCGCGGAGCGGCCGCTGGACTACGTCCCCGTGCCGCGGGTGGTCTACACGGTGCCCGCGCTGGCGCAGGTGGGCCTCGACCCCGTGGCGGCGCGGCGGGCGGGCATCGATCCGGTGGTGCAGGACCACGACCTCGTCGGCTGGCGCTCGGCCCGGACGTACGCCGAGGAGCACGCCTTCGCGCGGGTCGTGCTGGAGCGCAGCACGGAGCGCATCGTCGGCGCCACGCTCCTCGGACACGGCGCGCAGGAGGTGATCCACACCTTCGCCTGGGCCATCCGCGAGGGCTGGCGGGCGCCGAAGCTGCGCGATGCGATCTACGCGTACCCGACGTTCCACGCGGACATCAAGTACCTGCTCTAGGCGGCGCGCTCCAGGAGGCGCCCGAACGCCGCGACCGCGCCGCGGACGATGGCGGCGTGGTCGTCCGCCGGCTGCGCGGCGAGGTGCTCGCGGAACGCCTTCCAGCGGGGGCCGGCGCGCTCGGCGAGGGCACCGAAGTAGGCGAGACCGCCGTCGGCGAGCCAGGGCTGCTCGCGCAGGCGGCGGTAGAGCACCGTGGCGCCGAGCGCCGAGCCCTCGAGGACGTAGTGGACGCCGAGCGCCTCGGGGCCGTCGGCGGGGAGCGGGCGGGGCTGCAGCGGCGGGGCGGTGCCGTCGAGGTGCGCCACGTCTGCGGCGAGCCAGGCGGCGCGGTCGAGCCACGGCCCCCAGGGGAGCGCGGTGCGCGGGACGCTGGCGTCCACGTCGGCGACGAAGCGACGCAGCGCCTGCAGCGCGGCGAGGTAGCGGTCCGGGTCGAGGTCGGGGGCGCCGAAGGGGAGGGCGGCCTCGACGGCCTCGTGGGCGTCGGCGGTGGCGGCGCGCAGCGCGAGGTGCAGGGACGGGGCAGGGTGCGTCTGGACGGTCATGGGGCCTCTGACGGGGCCGTATCCAGCGGGAGCGGACGGACGGAAAGGCGTCGGGCGGAAATCCGTCAATTGACGGAAAGGCGTCAGGCGCCTTTCCGTCATTTCCTGCGGTGCCGCCGGGCGGGGGACCCTGTCGGTCAGTCGTATCCAGCGGGCATCGTCGCGAGATCTGCGCAGCGCCTGCCCGCCAATGGTCTGACGCGATCGCGCCCGACGCATTTCCGTCATTTGACGGAAGGCGTCGAGGCGCCTTTCCGTCACTTCGCGGCGCGCTCCCCGCGCTCGCCGCGCACCCGCTCCCGCAGCGCATCGATGCCGTCGAGCAGCGCCGCGCGCCAGCGCCGGGTCGAGCCCGGGCACCACCACCAGCGACCACGTCCCGTCCGGCGCCCGCAGCGACTGCACGAGCTGCCCCTGCTGCAGCAGCACCGCGTGCTCGGCCCGCGTCGCCGGCCGCAGCGCCGCCGTCACCGCCGACCCGTCCACGTCGACCGCCAGCCCGTCGCTGGTCCGCGCCACCCCGGGCGGCGCGGCCGTCCCCGCCAGCAGCGCGTCCACGGCCAGCGCCAGCGCCTCCACGTGCGCGGGCGGCTGCGCGGGATCGCTCGGCGCCCACACCGCCTCCACCGGCGGCGCCCGGAACCGCGCCCCGCCGACGAGCACGCCCTCCGCCCCGTCGAACGCCGCCCCGTGCACCCGCTCCGGCGCGTCGGTCTCGCCCCGCGCCACCGTGACGCCGTCCCGCGTCACCACGAGGTGCGCGTGGTCGTCGAGGTCCGCCCGCGGGATCACGGTGACCGTCGCCCCGGCCAGGCCCGGCAGCGCCCCCAGCGCCTCGACCCCGGGGATCGCCGGCCCGTGCTCGGGGTCCCCGCCGGGGATCACCGTCACGTGCACGTCCTGCAGGTCGGGGTACCGCGCGTGCAGCGCCGCCAGGTCCTGCTGCAGCCGCGCCAGGTGCCCCTCGGCGTCCTGGTGCGAGACGTGGCCCAGCAGCAGGACGGTGCTGCCGTCGGGCAGGGTGGCCCGCACCACGGTGGCGCCGCAGTGCGCGAAGCCCGTCGACAGCAGCGTGGGGTCGCTGCCGGGCGGGAACTGCGCCATCACGCGCTCCCCGTGGCGACGCGGATCACGGGCGCGTCGGGCTCGGCCCCGGCCACGCGGTGCGAGCACAGCAGCCCGTCGGGCTCGTACGCCGAGGCGACGCCGTCCTCGGGCCGCTGGAAGAGGAAGCGCCCGGCGGCGAAGCCCTCGGCGACCTCGTCGGGGTCGAGGTCGGCGTCCGGCGCCGAGGACGCCTTCGGGAACGGCATGTTGTGGCGCAGCCGCGGATCGGCGTCGCGCGCGGCCGCGAGGCGGTCGGTCTCGTCGTGGGGGACGGGCACGGGGCCCGGCGGCAGGGCCTTCGGCGGCGGCGGCCCCGGCGGCAGCGCCTTCGGCGCTCGCGCCCCGAGGGCGCCGGCCCCGACGGCGGCCCCGACGGCGGCCCCGGCGGCCCCGCCTTCGGCGCAGCCGGCACCTTCTGCTGGTCGATCGCGTCCCCGAACGCCGCGAGCTGCCCGGGCGTCAGCTCCCGGTGCGCGTCCGCGGTGAGCTCCCAGCGCCCGCCGCGGAGCTCGGCGACCACGCGCCGCCGCCCGTCCGCGTCCACGATGGTCGCCCGCGAGCCCTCGGGCAGCGCGGCGGCCCCGCCCGCCGACCGGTCGACCTTCAGCTCCGCCCCGAGCGCCGACGGGTCGGTCCCCTCGTAGGTGTTCAGCGCGATGCGCCCGGCCCGCCCGACCCCGAGCCCGCCGTGCGGGTTGCCCATGCTCCGCGGCTTCGGCGCGCCGTTCGCGTAGTGGTAGAGCCGCTGCTCGGTGGACGGGTCGTGCAGCCGCCCCATCAGCGCCACCGCCCACGGCTCGCCCGCGTCCGCCAGCGCCTCCACGTGCGCATGGATCGCGGGGTGGACCGGCACCTTCGACTTCTCCACCAGCTCGGGCGTCGCGGCCATCTCGAGCACGCCGACCTCGTCCACGAAGTGGAACCCGCGCCCGTGCCCGTCCCACACGAGGTACGGGTTGTTCCGGTAGTCGAGCCCGAACCGCGTCGCGAGCTCGTGCGCGCCGAGCCCCTCGTACAGCCCCGCGTGCGCCAGGTAGCCGGACACGTTCGCCCCCCACTTGGCGCTCAGCACGTCTGCAAGTCCTTCATCGGCACGACCCGCTTGTAGCCCTGCAGATCCGGCAGCGGCGCGCCGCTCGCCGCCGCCTCGAGGTAGCGGATCTCCTCCTTCTGCAGGTGGTACAGCCCCCGCGCGATGGCGTGGACGCCCTCCTCGGGCAGGCTCATCGGGTCGGCGTCGAGCCACTCGAACATGGCGTTCAGGTCGCGCGCCGCCTGCAGCCGCGCCCCCACGTCCGCCTCCGACAGGATGGCCTTGGCGATCGGCTCCTGGCCCTCCTTGTGGGAGATCATCCGTGCCACGTCGTCGAGGTGACGCTCGGCGGCGTCCCGATCGCCGGCGGCCAGCGCCGCCTGGGCGTCGTCGAGGACGCGGTCGCGCAGCATGGCCAGCGCGTCGCGCTCGATGACCCGGTCGGTACTGTCGAGCCGCCGCACCTGGCCCTCGAACAGCCGCCCCGAGGGCTCCGTGCCCGGGTGCCGGTCCGGCGTCGCCACCCCGTTCGCCTCGAGCTGCGCGAGCTGCCCGGGCGTCAGCCGCGCGCGCTCGGCGTCGCCGAGCGTCAGCACCGGCCGCGCGGGGTCGAGCTGCCCGATCCGCGCCGCCAGCTCGGGCTCCGTCGCCTCCAGTGCCTCCGCGAGCTGCGCGAACTCCTCGCGGCGCAGCGCCTGCACCAGCTCCGGGGGCGCCGTGCGCACGGTGTCCGGCGCCTCGTCGTCCCGCGCGTCGAGCCGGGCCAGCGTCTCGAGCGCGAGCTGCCGCCGCTCGAGCTCCGGATCCCCGTGGACGTCGACGATGGCGTGCACCTCGACGGGCTCGTCCACGGGGACGACGCGCCGCACCGCGATGCCGGCGGCCTCCTCGAGCGTCGCGCGGACGTCGTCGTCGAGCTGGACGCGGCCCCGCGCCTCGTCGTGGAGGATGCGCGCGGCCATCGCCTGCAGCGCCTCCTCGTCCGCCTTCAGGCGCGCGAGCTGCTCCGGACGCAGCGTCGGCGGGATCGGCTCGTCGAGCACCTCGTCGGCGCCGTGCTCCAGCAGGTCGCGCATCACCTGCGTGCGGCCCGCGTCCTCGGGGAGCTCGCCCCCGTCGGCGCCGTCGCCCGCGTCGCCGTCCACCGCCGCCTCGACCCGCGCCCGCGCCGCCTGCGCCTCCGCGATGGCCTGGTTGTCCTCGACGATCCACTCGAGCCGCTGCTTCTGCTTGGCGAACAGCTCCTTCATCGCCGCGACCTGCGCGTCGAGCGCCTGGTGGCCGGCCACGTCCTCGGGGTCGAGGTCGTCGCGCTGCGCCTCCAGCGTCTCGAGCGCGCCGCGCGTCTTCTCGGCGTCCGCCCGCGCGTCCGACTCGAGCTTGGCGGGGTCGAGCCCCTTGCGCCGCGTCCCGATCGTCTTCGCCAGCGCCTGGATCGCCGTGTCGATCAGCACGGTGCGCACGTCGGCGAGCGTGAGCTCCTTGCCGTTCGCCCACGCCTCCCAGTTGTCGGGATCGAGCGCCATCCCCGCGCCCGCCTGCACGACCTCCTTCGCGTAGTTCAGCGAGAAGTGGCGCAGGGCGGAGTGGGCGAGGGGGTTGCCGTCCTCGATCCGCTCCAGCGCCTCGCTCGTGGCGGACCCGTCGAGGAGGCCCTCGACCGCGCCGCTGACGGCGCCCTTGAACGCGCCGACCGCGGTGGCGCGCAGCAGCGACTGGAAGAACGCCACGTCGCCCTGCTCGAGCGCCTGCTCGCTGTTCACGAGGGCCTGCAGCAGGCTCTCCACCGCGCCCTTCGCGGCCTCCACGAACACCTTCTGCAGGATCTTGCCGAGGTCCATCGCCTTCGCGGCGAGCTCCCCGAGCTTCTCGAACGCCGGCCCCACCGCCGCCATCGCCGCCTGCACGCCGAGGTTGGCCAGCTCCATCAGCTGGTCCTCCCACCCCGAGCCGTTCCCCTTGATGGCCACCTTCATCGCGGTGCCCATCGCGGCGAACAGCAGCGACAGCCCGGCCGCCGCGGCGCCGCCGGTGAGGATGATCACCGCGATGCTCGCCACGGCGACGACCGTGTTGCTCACGGCGTCGGCGACCGAGTCCCGCACGGTGCGGAAGCCCGCGATGTCCATCTCCTGCCAGGCCGCGAGCTCCTCGAAGCGCCCCTCCATGCCGGGCAGCAGCTTCCCGTCGGGGCCGAAGCACAGCTCGAGCTCCGCCATCGTGTGGTCGAGCACGTCGCCCGCCGAGCTGCCGCCGAGCGCCCCGAGCGCGTCCATCACGAGGTTGCCCATGGCGTTGCCGGAGCCGCGCTCGAACTCGTAGCGCATGCGGGCGAGGCGGAGCTTCTCCTCGGGCGTCTGCGGCTCGCCCATCATCAGGATCTGCGCCTGCAGGAGCTCCGTGCCCGACAGGTCCTCCTCGATCCAGTCGTCGAGCGACTGGTTCACGACGAGCTCGCGCGACAGCTGCTCGAACCGCGCCCGGAACCGCTCCCGGTCCTCGGGGCTCATCGCCGACAGCCGCTCGAAGACGGCGTTGGCCTTGGTCTCGTCGCTGCCGAGCCCCTGCAGCGCGTACAGCAGGGTGAGCTCGTCGCTCGCCTTCCCGTCGCGGCCGAGCGCGCTGAAGTACTCCAGCTCGACGCCCTTGCACTCGTCGGCCAGGAACCGGTCGAACGCGTCGCGCGCGTCGCCGGCCTCCCGCGGCGCGTACCGGCCGCCCTCGGCGCCGAACTGCCGGTTGAAGCGCTCGCGCACGGCCTTCAGGTGCGCCGCGTCGCGCCCGCCGACCCCCTGCTGGCCGGCGGTGAGCACCTCCTCGATGAGGTCCTCGTCGGTGCCGCCGGTGAACGCCGAGATCTTCGTGTCGGTCGCCGCCAGCAGCCCCGCTGCGACCCAGCCCACGGGGCCGGCCAGGGCGAGGAAGACGTAGGTCCCGGTGGTGTTCTCCTCCTGCGCCGCCCACTTCAGGCGCTGGGCGTCGGCGCCGACCTTGTCGCCGATCAGCTCCGCGCGCACGATCTGCAGCTCGCGGCCCGACAGCTCGGACTCGAGGTCGGCGACGAAGGTGCTGCCGCCCTCCGCGAGGTGCGTGTCGTAGTACAGCGCGAGCTCGCGCACCTGCGCGGGGGTGAGCTTCGACAGCTCGGCGACGAGCTCCTCCTCCTTGGTGCCCGGCGCGGAGAGGTCCCACCAGTCGCCCGATCCGTGCATGTGCATCTTGATCTTCGCGGCGGCGACGTGGACGGGGTCGGCGGTGGCCTTGCCGGTCTCGGGGTCGAGCGCCGTGAGCGCGTCGACGAGGTGCTGCTCGTTGTCGCCCAGATCGGCCTTGAGGCGCGCCAGGAAGGTCTCGCCCTCGGGGCCCGTGACGAGCAGCGTGCGCTCTTCGACCGACATCCCCTCGAGCGTGGAGAACACCATCTGCTCGTCTTCGGTGTCGAACATCCGGTAGTCTTCGAGGAGCAGGGCGCGCAGGCCCTCCACCCGCACCTCGGGCCGGTCCGACAGGAGCTTCTCGGCGACCGCCATCTCCTCGCGGTTGTAGAAGCCCATCTCGTCGCGCAGGTCGATCATCATGTCGCGGCCGAAGTGGCGCCGGTACTCGATCTTGACGAGCTGCGCCTCCTCGGCCGACAGCCCCGCGAGCGACTTCAGCATCGCGTCGGTGTCGTTGTTCCACCAGCCGTCGACCGCCTGGAAGACCTGGTTGGCGGTGTCCTGGATCTTCTTCACCCGCTCGGCCGCGAGCGCGTCGATGCGGCCGGGGTCGCGGTTCGCGAGCTCGTACAGCTCGGCCTCGCTGCGGCCCGCGTTGGCCGGGTCGCGCTTCAGCTCGGCGACGCGGTCCTTCACCGCCAGCTCGCGGCACCGGTCGCGCATCTGGGCGCCGCGGTCGATGCCGGCGGCGGCCTCCTCGGCGGAGGTGACGATGGCGATGGCCTGCGCGTGGGCGTCGCCGCCGAGCTGGTTGCGCAGCCGCTCCCACAGCTCGCCGTTGCCGCCGTTGCGCTCGTCGAAGCGGCGGCGGACCTCCTCGAGCTCCCGGGGGCTCAGGTACTTCAGCGCGTCGATGACGGCGCCGTCGCTGGTCCACAGGTCGTCGACGAGCTGCTCCTGCAGGACGGCGAGCGCGTCGTCGACCTGGGCGGGGTCGAGCCGCTGGGCGGCCTCGGGGTCGAGCATGGCGACGTGCATCCGCGCCTGGACGGCCTGCACCGCCCGCGCCGTCGACTGGTCGCCGCCGTCGACCCACTCGCTGATCGTCGAGAACGACAGCGCGCCGGCGATGGGGCCGAGCACGGCGAACGCGACCAGCCCGACGACGTTGCCCCAGGTGGGGCCGCCGGTGTTGGCGTCGACGAGCTTCTCGAGCTTGCCCTCGAACATGACGTCGAGCCGACGGAGCTCCTCGGGGGTGCAGTCCTTCAGCAGCGCGGCGATGCGGTCGTCGTCGCTCACCCACTCGTCGAACTCGGCGCGCAGCTGGTCGGCCTTGTACAGGACGCGCGCGTCCTGCAGCGCCTCGGCCTGGCGCTCCACCGGCATCGATGCGACCATCCGCGCCTGGCGCACCTGCTCCATGGCGTCGCACAGCGTGTCGTCGTCGGCCACGCCGGCGAGCAGGCCCACCAGGCCCTCGGGCAGCTGCGCGTCGAGCGCGAGCACGGCGTCGGGCGCCATGCCCTGCAGGATCTCGGCGATGCGCGCCCCGTCCGCGCCGTTGCGGACCTCGGCCTCGAGCTTGTGCCGCGCGACGGCCACCTCGGCGTCCGACTTCGCCTGCGCCCAGTCGGCGTGGGCCTCGGCGCGGTCAGGTCGCTGTCGGAGAGGTCGGGGTGGGCGGCGCGCAGGGCGGCCCGCGGGTCCTCGGCGCCGGACGCTGCGCAGGCGCCGCAGCTCGCGCGACAGCGCGGGGTCGACGCCGCTCGGCAGCGCCGGCTCGGCGCGGTGGGCGCGGGCCAGGTCGATCTGCCCGGCGACGTCCTGGTACTCCGCCGAGTCGGCGTCCCAGACCCCCTGCAGCGCCTCCTTCAGCGCGTCGGCGCCGAAGGTCTCGACCAGGCGCTTCAGCTCGTCGGGCTTGTCGCGCAGGGCCGCGAACTGCTGCTTGATCTTGTCGCCGTTGCCCTTGCGGATGTGTTCGGCGAGCTTGTCCGCGCCCGACGCTGCGCGGTCGGACTCCGCGCGGCGCCGCCGGTCGTCCTCGAGCTTGCGCGTCAGGTGCTGCGCGAGGTCGCGGAAGGTCAGGCCGCTCTTCTCGGCCAGCGCCTCCAGCGCGGCGTGGCGCGCGACGGGGTCCGGGTCGCGCTTGATGCGCTCGAGCGCCTCGGCGGTGGCCTTGTCCATGGCGACCTGGCGGTCGACGAGCCCCGCCGTGACGGCGTCACCGTAGGCCTGCTCGACCTCGGCCTCGGACAGGCCGAGCTCCTCGGCCAGCGCGGCCAGCTTCTCGGCGCGGTCGGGGGCGGCGTCGAACTCGGCCACGCGCTTCGCCACGTCGACGGACTTCCGCGTCTGCGCGGCGTCGAGCTCGAGGTCGGCGCCGTCGCGGCCCACCAGGTCGCCGAGCGCGGCGAGCGCGGCGGCGCGCTCGTCGGCGGGCAGCGTGCGGATGCGGTCCATCTCGCCGAGCAGGCTCTTGCCCAGCATCCCGGGCGGGCCGCCGGTCAGCATCCGCGCCATCACGGTGCGCGCCGACAGCGGCCCGGCCTGCTCCCGCAGCGCGTTCATCGCGGCGATGCGCTGCTCGGGCGGCAGCTCGCGCGCCCAGGCGAGGCGCTCGGCGAAGCCCTCCGGCGTGCGCGGATCGGCCAGCCGGCGCGGGTCGTGGGCGTTGAGCTGGTCGAGGACGGCGAGGTCCTGCGCCTCCGCGGCGAACGCGTCCATCCGCCGGACCATGCCCCGCAGCTCGATCACGCTGTCGGGCACCACGGCGCGCTCGCCGTAGGCCAGATACGCGTTCTCGATGTGCTGCAGCAGCTTGCCGCCGAGCTTCTGGTCGATCTCGGCCAGCTCGCGGGGGTTGCAGGTCTGCAGCAGGGCCCGCAGCTGCATCGGGGTCATCGACGACGGGTCGCGGGCGACGGCCTGCAGCTGCTCGGCCTTCTTCGAGACCTTCTCCTCGCTGAGCGTGAAGCCGCCGACCTTGTCGCCGCCGTCCTCGCCCGCGGCCGTCTTCACGCCCCAGGCGCCCTTCAGCGCGGCGGTCGCCGACGAGACGTAGTCGGAGACCTCGGCGGTCTCGGGCTGCAGCGGCTCGCCCTTCACGAAGCGCAGCGCGTTCGCGGGCGACAGGCCCTGATCCTTCGCCGTCTGCGACACGAGCGACCACGCCTGGCGCCGATCGAGCTTCAGCGCGACGGCCGCCTCCTTCGCGACGCGCGCCTGCTCGAAGATCTGCTCTCCCTGCTTGGCGTCGGCCTGGCCCGCGCCGCTCTGCAGCACCCGGTCGGCGTCCACGAGCATCCGCGAGGCCTCGGCGTCGCCCGCGAGCACCGCCTTCAGGTCGGGCAGCTGGTGGTCGTCGTCGCCGATGTTCGCCTGGGCGACGCTCAGCTGCAGCTGCTTGTACTCCTCCAGGAACTTCGCCCGCTCCGCGAGCGACATCCCCGCCAGGTGGGCCTTGATCTCGTCCGCGTCGGGGCTCCCCGACGACAGCTCGGCGGTGAGCGCCTTGCGGTGCGCCTGATACGCCGGATCCGCGGGGTCGACGGCCCGGAGCGCGGCCAGCGGATCGGGCTGCTCGGCGAGGTCCTTCGCCTCCTGCATCGCCGACGCGCCGACGTCGTTGTCCCACAGCGCGTCGTCGAGCGCGTCCGACAGGGGAGGGGGGACGTCCACGTCCTTGCCGGCGTCGCTCGCGGCCTGCAGGTTCTTGCGCCGGGCCTCGTACTCTTCGCGGTACAGGGCGCGCTCGGCGAGCGACATGCCCTGCAGCGCCTCCTTGACCTTGGTGTCGTCCTCGGCCGACAGCGCGAGATCGAGCGCCTCGGCGTGCTGCCGGTAGCCGAGGTCGTCGGCCGTGACCTTGCCGAGGCCGGAGACACGCTCGTTGCGCGCCTTCTCGGCGTCCGAGTACCGGATCCGGTAGCTGTCGGGGATGGCGTCCTTGACCGACAGCAGCTCGGGGTACTTCTCGGCGATGATCGACCGCGGCGTCCGCGCGACGAGGTCCACCAGCTGCTCGGGCGTCTTGCCCAGGTTGGCGGCCTCGGTCTGGACCTTGTCGAGCTCCGCGGGCGGGAACATCTTGCGCCCGGTGGCCGCGAAGGCGTCGTTGCGGCGGCGCTCGATGAGGCGCTGGATCTCGGCGGCGTCCTGGCCGGTCTCGGCGGCGATGGCCTTCGCGAGCTTGGCCACGTCGTCGGGGTGGCCGCTGCCGTCCTGCACGAACGCGTCGATCTTCTTCGCGGCCGCGGGCGGCAGCGCGCCGGCCGTGGCCGCGAGGCTGTCGCGGTAGACCTGCTGCACCTGCTCGACGGTGAGGCCCTGCTCCTTGGCGATGCCGGCCAGCGCCTTGTCGCGCGCCTCGGGCGGGAGCTCCGCGATGCCGTGGACGGCGGTGGCGATGCTCTGCTCGCGTGCGATCTGCTTGCGCGCGCGCCCGAGCGCCCGCCCCGACAGGCCGCTCAGGCCGCGCAGCGAGTCGAGCGCGGCCTTGCGCTCGTCCGGCGGCAGCGTGTCGATCGCCGCCAGCCGCGCCTTCAGCGCCGGGCTCGGCGACTCGCCCGCGCCGCCCTCGGTCGTCGCGGCGTAGGCCTCGGCGAGCACCTCGCGCGCGCTCCGGTCGGGCGACGCCGTCAGCGCCGACGCCGCCTCGGACAGGTCGCCGCCGCGCCCCGCGGCGAACGCCTTCAGGTGCGCCCGCCCCTCGGCGAGCGGCACGTGCAGCGCCTCGGACGCCTTGACGCAGGCGCGGTGGTCCCTGCTGACCTGCCGCGCCCAGGCCTCCTTCTGCTGGCGCGCGTCCTTGCCGCCGTCGCTGCCGCCGTACCTCGCGACGAAGTCGTTGTGCGCCTTCGCCTGCGCGTCGGCGGCCTCGAAGGCCTTCGACAGCTTCTTGTTGTCCTCGTCCTCCTGGTCGTCGTTGGCGAGCTCGGCGCGGATCCGCTTCGACAACGTGGGGTTCCGGCGCAGCAGCGCGGCGCGCACGTGCGGCGGCAGCGACGAGAAGCGCTTCACGATCTCGGCCTCGTCGACGCTCACGTCGTCGAGCTCGTCCTCGATCTCCTGCGACGCGGCCTGCATCTCGTCGTAGTCGTCGAGCTGCCGCTGCTCCTCGGCCGTGCGCGGGTCCTTGTCGCGCAGCGCCAGCGCCTCGGTGTCGCTCGGGACGGTCTTCGCGACCTCCTCGGCGCCGAGACCGGCCTTCTCGCGCGCCTTCTGCTCCGGCGTGTCCTTCAGCGCCGCGCGGGCCTTCAGCCGCAGGGCCCGCTCCTCGGCGGTCAGGTCGGCGGGGTCGGCGTAGGCGAGGAAGTCCACGACCTGGTCGGGGTCGATGTCCTTCTCCTGCGCCTCCTTCGCCACGAGGTCGGCGGCCTCGGCGGGCGCCTTGCCGAGCTGCTTGCCCCAGCGGGCGGTCTTCCGCTCGTAGTGGCGGCGCTCGTGGCGCGCGAGGAGGTCGGACAGCGGGATGCCGGTCTCCTTCGCGATGCTCTCGTACTCGGTGCGGATCTCCTCGGGGGTGAGCGGCTTGCCGCTGTCGAGGCCCTTGGAGATGCGCTCGTCGAGGTCCTTCACCTTGTCGCGCGCCGTGCCGGACTGCGCCAGGCGCCGATCGGTCTCCTCGACGCAGCGCTTCTCCATCGCCCGCAGCGCCTCGGGCGTGGTGTGGTGCTGCTCGGCGAGCTTCGCGAGCGCCTCCTCCTTCTGGGCGGCGGTCTTGCGCGGGTCGTTCAGGATGGCGGCGGTCGATCCGCGCACCTTCTGCTTGGTCTCGCGGTGCTTGTTCGCGACGTAGAGGGCCTTCACGTCCTGGCCCGTGGTGCGGGCGAGATCCTGCCAGGCCTTCCACTGCTGGTCCTTCGGGAGGCCGTTGATCCGCGCGATCTCCGCCTGGAGCTGCTCGTTGCCCAGGGGACCGTCGACGATACCGTCGGGGTCGTAGTCGGCGGGGGCCATCGTGATGCCGGCCAGCGCCTTGGGATCGGTGCGGGTGGCGAGCTTCGCCATCCCGGCGGCGCGCTCGGCCTCCGGGAGCGCGTGGATGCGCTGCAGCTCCTTCTGCAGCGCCGCGCCGAACAGCTCGCCCTTGCCACCGTTCGCCTTCAGGGCGGCGATGGCGTCGGCGCGGGAGCAGCCGGCGGTGGCGACGAGCCGGTCGACGTAGGCGCTCGCCTGAGCCGGGTCGATCTTCAGCCGCTCGGCGATGGCGAGCTCGTCGCCGTGCGCCTTCTCGGCCTCGTCGGCCTTCGTCGCGGCCTCCCGGCGCTGCTTCTCGGCCTCGGCGCGCGCCTGCGGGTCGGCGATGCCGTCGATGCGGGCGCGCTCGGCGGCGCGGGCGTTGCGGGCGAGGTCCTGCAGCTCGGGCGGCAGCTTCTCCGGGTCGACGTGGGCGAGGTGCTCGAGCATCTGCTCGGGCGTCTTGCCGCGGCCCTGGCCGAGCGCGTAGAGCTTCGCCAGCGCCGCCTCGGGGTCGTCGAGCTTCAGCGCGGCCGCCGCCCGCTTCTTGAACGCCTCGTGGGCGTCGGCGGCCTGCATCGCCTGGTACGCGGCGAGCGGCACCCCCAGCGCCTCGGCCTGCTGCGCGGGCGTCTTGCTGCGGAAGCCGGGGTCCTCGGTGACGCTCTTCTGGGCGGCGACCTGGTCGCGCGCCTCCTGGACCGCGGCCTGGTGGCGCCGCGACAGCTCCGTGACCGGGACGTGGTGCTGCTTCGCGAGCTCGGCGAGCTTCTTGTCGCGCTCGGCGGGCGGCAGGCGGTTCGCCTCGGAGACCTTCGCGAGGAGCTGGTCCTTCTCGCGCTGCTTCGCGGCGGCCTCGTCGCGGTCCTCCTGCTCCTTCTCGGCCGCGGTCTTCGGGGCGGCCGGCTCCTTGGGCGCGGCGTCGGCGTCGGCGTCGGGCTCGGGCTCGGGGGCCGGGGCCTCGTGGCCGAAGTCCTCGTTGGTCTCGCCCGGCGCCAGCGGGATCGGCGTGCAGGTCACGCCGTAGTCGCTGGCGAGGGCCTCCCACTGGGGCAGGCCGTCGGCGAGCTGCGCGATGGCGTCGTCGATGCCGTCGAGCTTCCGCTTCGCCTCGGTGGCGGCCCCCTCCTTGTCGTGGTGCGCCTGCTCCGCCTTCGCCACGGCGGCGTCGGCGGCCTTCTTCTTCGCGGGGAGCCCGGCCAGCACGCCCTTCTGCTTGCGGACGCGCCCGCCCGCCGCGCCGAGCTGTGCCTGCAGCGACGCGAGCTTCGCGTCGTGGGCCTTCGGATCGTCGAGCTCGGCCTTGCGGGCCGCGACGGCGCCCGTCAGGCGCTGCACCGAGCCGTTGGCCTGCTCGAGCGCGGCCTTCGCGTCGGCCTCCTCGGTGTCGAGCTTCTTGCGGGCGGTCTTCGCGTCGTCGAGCGCCTTCTTGGCCGCCTTGACGTCGCGGTCGGCGCGGGTGTGCTCCGTCTGCAGCTTCGGCTTGATCCCGCGCAGCAGGCCGGCCAGCTTGGCCGAGGTCTTCTTGATGCTCGGCTCGGGCGCGGGGCCCCCGCCGCCGCCGCCGCGGGGCTGCGCCTTGCGCAGGGCCTCCTCGGCCGCCTGCAGCTCCTCCTGGACCTCGGCCTGCTCCTCCTCCAGGTCCTCGCGCGCCTCGCCGAGGTCGGCCTTCTCGTCCTGGTGGTCCTCCTGCTGGGGCGGGATCTCCTCGCGGTCGCGGCGCAGGGAGCGGAGCCGGCCGTCGCGGTCGGGGTCGGCGGGGTCCTCGCCGCGGGCCTGCTGGCGCTCGGCCTGCACGCGGAGGTGATCCTGGCGCTCGGTGATGGCGTCGCGGGCCTCGCGGTCGCGGTCGCCGAGGCTCGGCCAGCGCCTCGTCCTCCTCGGCGTCGTCCTCCAGGTTCTCGTCGATCTCGGCGCCGATGCCGTCGAGCTCGGCCTGCAGCGCGTCGCGGCGCGCCTTCAGGGCGGCGAGGTCGGGGGCCGCCGGTGCCGGCGGCCTTGGCGGCTTCGGCGGGGGCCTCGGGCGCGGTCGGCGCTCCCGCGGCCTTCGCGGCCTGGGGGTCCTTCACCGCGGGCTCGCCGGGCTGGGCGTCCTCGGCTTCCGGCGCTGCGGTGGCCTCCTGCTCGCCGTCCTTCGGCTCCTTCGGCTCGTCCTTTCGCTTGTCCGCCGGCTTCTCGGCGGGCTTCGCCGGGGTGGCGAACGCGTCCGCGCCGGCCGCCGCGGCTTCGTCCTGCAGGGCGCGCTGGGCCGCGGCCGGATCTCGCGTCGCGGGGACGCCGCCCGTGCGGGCCACCGCCTGCTGCATCGCCCGGTTCGACGCCGTCGCCGGGCGGTTCGGGACGACGCGCTCGAAGCGCAGCTCGCTGGCGACCATCGTCTCCAGCGCGCCGGGCTGTCCGCGCATCGCCCGCTGGACGGCGCGGTTGCCGAACACGGCGCCCACGGGGACGGGTGCGGGCACCTCCTCGTCGGGCAGCGCCGGGGCGGGGGTGGAGCTGCGGACCTGGGGGGAGGGGCGACGGGGCCCCTGGTCGTGACGCGCCATGACAAGGGAGTAGGAGGGGAGCGCTTGCCACGGTCGTTAAAGGCCGGTGGGGGTCCGTGAAACCGTTGCCGGAGGGCGGACCGCCGGACACTGGGGCAGGGGAGGGAGCGGTGGCACGAAAGGACCCGATCGCGCATCTGGGGCGGCACGAGCAGGTGCCGCCCTCGCTCGTCCGCGAGATCGCGGCGCTCGGCCCGCAGGGCGTCGAGCAGCTCGTCGCGCTGGTGGGCGACCGCGAGCGGTGGACGGCGCAGCCCGGGCGGTGGTGGGCGCGCTCCAGGTGCTCAAGGAGCTCCGCGGCGGGGCCGACGCCGTGATCGCGGCGTTCCTCGAGGTGCCCGCCGGGGAGCTGCTGATCGCCGCCGCCGACGCGCTCCCGCCGCTGCTGACGGCCGACAACTGCGAGCCGCTGTTCCGCACCGATCTCCCGCCCGAGCGGCAGGACGAGGCGACGGCCGCGCTCGTCGTCGGGGGCGTCCACGATCCCCGGCTGGTCGAGCGCCTGCGCGACCTGCTGGTCCGCGATCCGTCCCTGACGGCCGACCTGTGCGCCATCTACGGCGATCCGGCGCTGGTCCCGGACGTGGCTGCGGCCTTCGACCGCTGCCTGAAGCACCTCGACGAGCTCCAGCAGTACGGGATCGCCGCGGAGCTCGTGGTGACGCTCGCCGCGCTCGGCGCCCGCGACGAGGGCCGCGAGCGGCGCCTGACGGCGGCCATGGCGGCCGTCGACGCCCAGCTGCGCGAGCCCGGGGTGCCCGAGCTCGCCGGGGTGCGCGAGGTGCTGGGCGACCTCACGACGTACGTGCACGAGGCCGTCGCCGCGTACGGGCGGCGCTGACCGGTGGCCGTCGCCACGTCCGTCGTCGTCCGGAGCGGGCGCCGCTGGGCGGTGGGGCGGTACGTCGGCCGCCGCAGGCCGAGGTCTGGCGGACCGACAACCAGGTCGGCGCCGAGCCGCTCGTCGTCTTCCCGAACCTGGCGGTGGAGATCGCGCAGGCCGGCCGGCGCGCGGTCGTCGCGAACCCGAACGTGGGGATGCTCTACAACGGCGGCACCCCCTACCGGCGGCGGCTCATCGACCCGCGCGGCGACCGGTGCACGTTCGTCGCGCTCGACGAGGCGCACCTGCGCAGCGTGGTGGCGGCCGTGGACCCGCGGTGGGACGGCGGGGCGCCGTTCCGGCACGCCCGCGGGCCCGTCCCGGCGGGCGCGCGGCTGCAGCTGCACCACCTGCTGGCGCGCCTGCCCGACGCCGACGACCTCGAGGTCGAGGAGGTGCTGCTCGAGCTCGTGGCGGCGGTGGTCGGCGGGGCGGTCCACGGCGGCGACCCCGTCCCGCGCACCCCCACCGAGCGCCGCCACCGCGACGCCGTCCACCGGATGGAGACGGCCGTGTCGCAGGGCTTCCGGGGGCCGCTGTCGCTCGACGACGTGGCGGCCGCCGCGGGCCTGTCGCCGTTCCACGCGGCGCGGCTGTTCCGGCGGCACACGGGCAGCACCGTCCACGCCTACCGCGAGCAGCTGCGGCTGCGGGCGGCGCTGCAGGCCCTGCGCCGGCGCGACGTGCCGCTCGACGTGCTGGCGCTCGAGCTCGGCTTCACCCACCACAGCCACTTCACGGCGCGGTTCCGGCGGGCGTTCGGCGTCCCGCCCTCGGCCGTCCAGCGCGTGCGCGCAGGATCGTGACAGCCCGGTGGGGGGCCCCGGGCGAAAGCCGCTCGGGAGGTGCAGATGACGCTCATCGGGTGGCTGTGCGGCGCGGCGGTGGCGGCGCCGAGCCCGTTCGTGGAGCCGGAGGCGACGACGCTGTGGCTCGCGGAGGACGCGGGCGGCGTGAACTTCGGCTGGGCCGTGGCCGACGTGGCGGACGTGGACGGCGACGGCGTGCGCGACGTGGTGACGGGCGATCCGTTCGGCAGCAACTACGGCGGCGTCACCGTCCTGCTGTCGGGGGCGACCGGGACCGAGCGGTTCCGCACGATCGGGGCCAAGGGCTCGGTCGAGGGCTACGCCGTCTCCGGGATCGGCGACCAGGACGGCGACGGCGTCGCGGACTACCTCAGCGGCGCGCCGGGCAACGACACCGTGCTCGTGTACTCGGGCGCGGACGGCAGCGTGGTGCGCACGCTCGGCAGCACGTTCGACGAGAGCTTCGGCGCGTCGGTGGCCGAGGCGGGCGACATCGACGGTGACGGCGTGTCGGACGTGGTCGTCGGCGCCACGCGCGCGGACCTCGGCGGCCTGGACGCCGGCCGTTGCTACGTCTTCAGCGGGGCCGACGGCTCGCTGCTGTGGGTCGTCGAGGGCGAGGCCGAGGGGCTGCTGCTCGGCAGCGGCGCGGGCACCCTCGGCGACGTGACCGGCGACGGCGTGCCCGACGTGGCGGTCGGGGCCGCGGGGGCGCCCGGCGGGCGGATCTACGTGCTCGACGGCATCGACGGCAGCGTCGTGCACCGGCTCGAGGACCCCGTCGGCGGCGGCTCGCTCGGCACGTTCTTCGTGTCCGGGGTGGGCGACCTCGACTGCGACGGCGCGCCCGACGTGTTCGGCGGCGACTACGCCGAGGGCACGCTCGGCTACGGCACCGGCCGGTTCACGGTGTGGTCCGGCGCGACGGGCGCCGAGCTGTTCGTCGTCAGCGGGGCGGCGGCCGGGGAGGGGCTCGGGACGGGCCGCTACGCCGGGGACGTGGACGGGGACGGCGTGCCGGACCTGGCCGTCGGGTCGTGGACCAGCAGCGCCGGCGCTGCGCAGGCCGGCCGGGTCGGGGTGTACTCGGGGGTCGACGGGGCCGTGCTCCGGACGGTGACCAGCACCACGGCGGGGGAGAACTTCGGGTTCGACACGATCGGGCTCGGGGACGTCGATGGGGACGGGGAGATCGACCTGCTCGTGTCGGCGGCGACGGCCAACCGCGTGTACCTGGTGGGGACGGCGGCCGCGACGACGCCGACGACGGGCACGGGGACGACCGGCACCACCGGGACCACGGGCACGACCGGCACGACCGGGACGACGGGGACCACGCCGGCCGACACCGGCGACGGCGGCGACGACGACGGGGGCTGCGGCTGCGCCACCGGCGGGCTCGGCGGCCCCTGGCTGCTGCTGGCGCTCCCGATCCTCGCTCGCCGCCGCCGACCCCTCGGAAGCCGATCGGGAGCCGATCCCGCCCCGCCGCACCGTAGCAACTGACGGAAAAGCGCCCGACGCCTTTCCGTCAAATGACGGAAAAGCGCCCGACGCCTTTCCGTCAAATGACGGAAAGGCGTCGGGCGCGATTCCGTCCCGGTTGCTGACGCCGCCCCGACCGCGCATGTGGTCCCCATGACACCGCTGCAGCTCCGCTCCCTCACGGGCGACGTCCCCGTCGAGGTCCGCCGCACCCACCTGTCCGAGGTCTTCCTCACCCCGGACCGCGCCTTCAAGGTCAAGCGCCCCGTCGACCTCGGCTTCGTCGACTTCCGCGACCGCGCCGCCCGCCGCACCGCCTGCGACGCCGAGGTCCGCCTCAACCGCCGCCTGGCCCCCGACGTCTACCTCGGCGTCCGCACCCTGCCCGACGGCGAGCCCGTCGTCGAGATGCGCCGCCTCCGCGACGAGGACACGCTGCTCGCCCACCTCCAGCGCGGCGCGGTCACCCCCGGCCTCCTGCAGCGCGTGGCCGAGCGGGTCGCCCGCTTCCACGCCCAGGCCGAGACCTCCCCCGACATCGCCCGCCACGGCCGCCCGGGCGCGGTCCGCGCGAACGCCGTCGAGAACCTCGACCAGTCCACCGCGACCGTGGGGGTGGCGCTGCACCGCGAGGTCCACGCCCGCCTCCGCGAGGCGACCACCCACGACGCCACCGCGCTCGCCGAGACCTTCGAGGCCCGCATCGCCGCCGGCCGCGTCCGCGACACCCACGGCGACCTGCGCCTCGAGCACGTCTACCTCGAGGGCGGCGACCCCGACCGCGTCGTCGTCATCGACTGCATCGAGTTCGCCGACCGCTTCCGCTACGCCGACGTCGCCGCCGACATCGCCTTCCTCGCCATGGACCTCGCCGTCCGCGGCGAGCGCGGCCTCGCCCGCACCCTGCTCGACGCCTGGGTCGCCGCCACCGGCGACGCCGACGCCCGCGCCGTCTTCCCGTTCTACCTCTCCTACCGCTCGGCGGTGCGCGGCAAGGTCGCCGGCATGACCCTCACCGACCCGGCCACCCCGGCCGACCGCATGCGCACCCAGCTCGTCCGCGCCCGCCGCCACTGGCTGTACGCCCTGTCGGCGCTCCACGGCCCGGGCTTCGGCCCCGCGCTGGTCGCCGTCGGAGGCCGCCCGGGCACCGGCAAGAGCACGCTCGCCCGCAAGCTCGCCGAGTCGCACGGCTTCGAGATCGTCCGCAGCGACGTCGTCCGCCGCGAGCTGCCCGAGCCCGGCGCCCGCTACAGCGACGCCCAGCGCGACCGCGTCTACGCCGCCTGCTTCGAGCGCGCCGCCGACCTGCTGTTCGCGGGGCGCCCCGTCCTGGTCGACGCCTCGTTCACGGCGGACCGCTGGCGCGACCAGCTCGTCGACGCCGCGCGCCAGTGGGGCGTCCCCTGCGTGCTGCTGCGCTGCGAGGCGCCCGCCGAGGTCGTCCGCAAGCGCATCACCGCCCGCACCGGCGACGCCTCCGAAGCCACCGTCGATGTCTACGAGGCGACGCCCTGGAGCCGGAAGGCCCGCGCCGCCGCCGTCACCCGCGGCGTGCTCACCGGCGGCACCGTCGCCGACGCCGTCCGTCGGGCGATCCGCGCGCTCGCCTCGGCCTGACCGCCGCGCAGCAGACCACGGCGTGCGGCCCCACGGTGAGGCTGGCGCCGCAGGCCGCCACGCCGACGCCTCCGGCTCGAACGTGTCGAGCAGCACGCGCCAGCCGGGCCCGTCCGCGAGCCCCGGCAGCGGAGGCTGACCGGGCGCGGGTGGCCGTTGAACACGAGCAGCAGCGTCTCCTCCGGCGCCTCGGCGCGCAGCAGCAACCCCAGCACCCGCCCGGCCGGGTCGTCCCAGTCCGCGATGGTCATCGGCGTGCCGTGCGCGTCGAGCCACACGGCGTGAACAGGGGTCGTCGGGGAGCCAGGTGTCGCGCCGGAGCACGCCGAAGGTGCGCCGCAGCGCCACCAAGCGCCGCACCACGTCGAGCAGCTGCGGGTCGGCGGCGGCCCAGTCGACCCACGAGACCTCGTTGTCCTGGCAGTAGGCGTTGTTGTTGCCGCGCTGGGTGCGCCCGAGCTCGTCGCCCATCGTGAGCATGGGCACGCCGTGCGACAGCAGCAGCGTCGCCAGGAACGCGCGCTGCTGCCGCGCCCGCGCCGTGCGGATGGCGCGGTCGGCCGTCGGCCCCTCGACGCCGAAGTTCACGGAGCGGTTGTGGTCGCTGCCATCGGTGTTGCGCTCGCCGTTCGCCAGGTTGTGCTTGTGCTCGTACGAGACGAGGTCGGCGAGCGTGAAGCCGTCGTGCGCGGTGACGAAGTTGACCGACGCGAGCGGCCCCCGCGGCCCGAAGCGGTCGGACGAGCCCGTGAGCCGGTGGGCGAGCCGCCCGAGCGTGCGGTCGGCGCCGCGCCAGAAGTCGCGCACGTCGTCGCGGTAGCGGTCGTTCCACTCCGACCAGCGCGGGCCGAAGCGGCCGGCCTGGTAGCCGTCGGGGCCGAGGTCCCAGGGCTCGGCGACGAGCTTCACCCGCGTCAGCACGGGGTCCTCGGCGATGGCGCGCAGCAGCGGGCCGTGCTGGGCGTCGACCTCGGGCGAGCCGCGCCCGAGGGTGGGGGCGAGGTCGAAGCGGAACCCGTCGACGTGCATCTCCTCGACCCAGTAGCGCAGCGAGTCGAGCACCAGCTCCCGCATGGCCGGGCCGCGCACGTCCACCGTGTTGCCCGTGCCGGTGTAGTCCCGGTACCGACGCCGATCCGCGGCGAGCCGGTAGCTCCCCGCGTTGTCGAGGCCGCGGAAGCACCACGTGCCCCCGAGCAGGTCGCTCTCGCCGGTGTGGTTGTAGACGACGTCGAGCCAGACCTCGATGCCCGCGGCGTGCAGCTCGCGCACCATCGTCTTGAACTCGGTGGGCGCGGCGCCGGGCTCGGCGTCTGCCGTGTAGTCGGGGGAGGGGGCGAAGAACCCGAGGGTGCTGTAGCCCCAGTAGTTCGACAGCCCCTGCTGCACGACGTTCCGCCCGTGCACCGCCGCCTGCACGGGCAGCAGCTCGATCGCGGTGACGCCGAGCGCGCGGAGGTGCGCCACCACGGACGGGTGCGACACACCGCGCCAGGTGCCGCGCAGCGCCGGCGGCACCTCGGGGTGCAGCTGTGTGAGCCCCTTGACGTGGGCCTCGTAGACGACGGTGTCGCGCAGCGGCGTGGCGGGCGGGTGATCGGCGCCCCAGTCGAAGCCGCCGCTGGCGACGACCACGCTGCGGGGCGCGACCGGCGCGGAGTCGCGCGGGTCGGGCGCCTCGCCGGCGTCGAGGAGCAGCTCGTGCCAGCGCAGCGGCGGCGCGACGGCGCGCGCGTACGGATCGAGCAGGAGCTTCGCCGGGTTGCAGCGGTGGCCGCGCGACGGGTCCCAGGGGCCGTGGACCCGCCACCCGTAGCGCTGGCCGGCGCCGACGCCGTCGAGCCGCGCGGCCCAGCGGTCCTCGCCCTCGAAGTGCGCTTCGTGACGGGTCTCGCGGCCGTCGCGATCGAAGAGGCACAGCTGCACCCGCTCCGCGACCGCCGAGCGGACGACGAAGCGGGTGCCGCGGCCGTCGACGTGGGCGCCGGGTCGGCGCACCCGTCAGTGCCGGGCGGCGCGGCGGGCCCGGAAGTCCTCCTCGAGGACGCCGGACTTGATCACGACCTGCTTGTAGGGCAGCCCCTTGTCGTGGAAGAACACGAACTCGGCCTTGCGCTCCGACTGGCTCTCGCCCGTCGCCAGCCGCTCGCCGATGCCGATGGACACGATGCGATCGGCGGGGATCCCACCCAGGCGCTCGCGCAGGGCGCCGGCGACGTTGTCGGCGCGCTCCTGCGAGATGCGCTTGTTGGTCTCGGCGTCGCCCGTGGCGTCGGCGAGGCCCACCACGAGCACCTTCCAGTCCGAGTTGCGGACGATGTCGGCCGCGGCGTCGACCGCGGGCAGCTGGTCGGCGTCGATGACGACGCCGCCCGTCTCGAACAGCACCGGGTCGATGACCGGCCCGTAGTTCGACTCCTTCTCCTGGGCGGGCGCCGGCTCCGGCTCGGGGGCGGGGGCTTCGGGCGCCTTCTTCTTGCAGCCCACGGCGAACACCAACACGGCGACGGCACCGAACTTCGCGATCGACTTCGCGAGCGACATGGATCCTCCATCCAGCGGCGGGTACGACCCGCCACCCGGCCGGAATCTGCCACGGTGCGGGGCGGCGGGACAGGGCGCCGCGTGTGATGGTGCGGGCGGGGGGCGCCATCGAGCCCGTGATGCTCGCGATCGGGGCCGTGATCGGCCTGGCCATGGGGGTGCAGACCGCGCTCGGGTTCGGGGCGATCCTCGTCAGCGTGACGCTCGGGGCGCACCTGCTCCCGCTGGATCGGCTGCTGCCGCTCATCGTGCCGGTGTCGCTCGTCCAGAGCTCGGTGATCGCCGTCCGCCACCGGTCGCACGTCCAGGGGGCGCTGCTCCTGCGCCGGGTGCTGCCGCTCGTGGCCGTCGGGCTCGGCGTCGGCGTGGTGCTGGTGGGGCCGGGCCAGGCGCCGTGGCTGCGGCCGGCGCTCGGCGTGCTGGTGCTCGGGCTCGCGGCGCTGTCGCTCACCGAGGACGGGCAGGTGCCCGAGGGCGGCGGCCTCGGCTCGGCAGCGGCGCTGGTGGCCGGCGGGTTCGTCCAGGGGCTGCTCGCGACGGGCGGGCCGCTGGTGGTGTGGGGCCTCGCGCGGCACCGGCTCGACCGGCACGCGCTCCGGGCCACGCTCGCCGTGATCTGGCTGTCGATGAACGTGGTGCTGGTGGGCGCGATGGTGGCGGACGGGCGCATCGACGGCGCGTCGCTCGGGCGCTCGGCGGCGCTGCTGGTGCCGGCGGCGGCGGGGCTCGGGGTGGGGGAGCTGGTGCACGGGCGGCTGCCGGAGCGCGGCTTCCGCCGGGCGGTGTGGGTGCTGCTCGGGCTGGCGGCGTTCCCCCTCCTCCTCGGCGGGTGATCACCGGTACGGGTTGGCCCGCGACCCCTCGAACAGCGCGCACGCCTCGGGCCGCGGCGACGCGATCACCCGGGTCGGCGACGTGTCGAGCTCGACCCAGCCCTCGCCCACGAGCGGCCAATCCCCCAGATCCGACCACGCCGGCGTCGGATCCGCCGCGCTCCGCCACGCGCCCTGCATGCGGCTCGCAAGCCCGAGCTCCCCCGCGCTCGCGAAGGCCGTGAGCGTCCCGAACACGTACGGGATCTCCGCCCCGTGGATGGCGCCGAGCGGCACGAGCTCGGGCTCCTGCACGAAGAACGCGCCCCGCGCCGGCACCTGGCCGCCGAGGACCGCCTGCTGCCACACCGTCGGGCAGACGAACGCGGTGTCGCCGAACAGCTCCGCGAACGCCGCCTCCGTCGAGCCCCCGAACAGCGCCGGGTCGTACAGCGCGGCGAGGTCGTCCCGGTCGACGCCGTACAGCAGCGCGTACAGGTCGAACAGCCCGTCGAGCGCCTCCTGCGTGGGCGCCAGGCCGGTGGTGAAGAGCACGCCCTCGTCGCGGTTCACGCTCGCCGCCACGGGCACCTGGTTCCACGCGCCGCTGGCCAGCGCGGTGGCGGCGTCGGGCAGCCAGACGTCGTCGACCCACGGCCCCCAGGTCCAGTCGCCGTCGGACAGCGGGCCCACGCCGGTGAAGCCCACGTCGACCAGCGTCTGCAGCGGCAGCGCGCGCAGGCACGCCGGCACGTCGGTGGCCCCGTCACAGCCGACGGCGGCGGCGAAGTCCTCGCCCTGGGCCTCGCCGCTCAGCTGCAGCCCGCCGACCCCCGGGTGCAGCGGCGCGTTGATGGCGTTGCACGGCGCGGACTCGATGATGGCGGCGTCGGCGAGGCCCGCGGCCCGCGGGGAGACGAGCAGGGCGCAGGTCTCGATGCCGCCGGCGGACTCCCCGAACAGGATCAGCCGCTCGGGGTCGCCGCCGAGCGCCGCCGCGTTGTCGCGGACCCACTGCACGGCGGTGATCACGTCCTGGACGCCGAGGTTGCCCGAGACGCCGTCGGGGTCCTCGGCGGACAGGTCGGGGTGCGCGAGGAAGCCCAGCGGGCCGAGCCGGTAGTCGAGGGTGACGACGACGGCGTCCGACGCCAGGTCGGGGTCGGCGAGGTAGTACGCGTCGGTCGCGGAGCCCGTCACGTGGCCCCCGCCGTGGACGAACACCATCAGCGGCAGGTCCTGGGCGCCGGGCGGCCGCAGGACGTTGAGGTGCAGGCAGTCCTCGACGCCAGCGTCGGCCCCGGGGTCGAGCAGCGAGTCGCCGAAGCGGACGCACGCCTCGCGCGCCGCGACCGCCACGAGCGGATCGGCCCAGGGCGCCACGGGCACGGGCGGCGCGAACCGCAGCGCGCCGACGGGCGGCTCCGCGAACGGGATGCCGAGGAACGCCTCGCGGCCGGACGGCTCCGTCGTGCCGACGATGCAGCCGGTGGTGGTCGCGAGCTGCGGCGACCCGCTCGGGGGGCAGGTCACGGGCGTGGTCACCGTGTCGGTGTCGGTGTCCGTGTCGGCGTCGGCGTCCGCGTCGCTGTCGGCATCCGCGTCGGCGTCTGCGTCCGCGTCCGCATCGGTGACGTCGGTGGACGGCTCGTCCTTCGGCTCCTCTCCGCCCACGCACGCCCACAGCATCCACAGCATCGCCACCTCCACGCAGGAGGTACTCCGCCCGTGTTGCTCGGAGGTTTCCGCGCTCAGACGCCGTGCCACAGCACCCAGGCGCCGAACACCGCGAACAGCGCCGCCGCGACGAAGCGCACCTTCGACAGGTCGAGCCGCTCGCCGAGCCAGTCGCCGACCAGCACCACCGGCACGTTCGCGAGCAGCATGCCGACGGTGGTGCCCGCCACCACCCAGGCCGTCGCGCCGGGGTGCGCCGCTGCGAGCCCCACGGTGGCGAGCTGCGTCTTGTCGCCCATCTCCGCCAGGAAGAACGCCACGAACGTCGCCACGAACGGGTTGCCGTGGGCGGCACCCTCCTCGCCGTCGTCGTCGAGGGTGTCGGGGACGAGCGTCCAGCCGGCCATCGCCAGGAAGCCGAGGCCGATGCCCCAGCGCAGCACGGCCGGCCCGAGCCACGCCGCGACCTGCGCGCCGAGCAGCCCGGCCAGCGCGTGGTTCAGGATCGTCGCCGCGAGGATCCCCGCCACGATGGGCACCGGCCGGCGGAACCGGGTGGCGAGCACCAGCGCCAGCAGCTGCGTCTTGTCGCCCACCTCGGCGAGCGCCACGGCGAGGGTCGAGGTCAGGAAGGCTTCCATCCGCGCTCCGCGTCACGGGCCCGGGAGCAACGCCTTGAGCCAGGCGTCCGCCTCGTCGGGCGCGAACCCCTTCGGCCCGTTCGCCCCCTTGTAGGCGATCTTGCCGTCGGTCGCGATCACGTACAGCCGCTCGGGCCAGGCCGCGTAGGCCTCCTCGGCCAGGTTGTCCATCGTGTCGACCACCAGCGGCACGTCCCACCCGAACCGCTTCGTGAAGTCCTTCGCGATGGCCCGCCGCTGCTCGAGCGTCTTCGGCTGCGGGTAGCACACGTCGTCGCGCTCGTTCGCCGGCAGCTGCCACTCGTCGGTCGGGTGGGCCTCCTTGATGTACACCGTCAGGAAGTCCGCCTTGCCCGACCAGGTCTTCGCGATCTCCTTCAGGCGGTCGACCGACCGCCGGAAGGGGGGTCACGTGAAGGAGCCGAACACCAGCACCAGCGGCCGCTCCCGCGGCCCCGGCGTCAGCAGCGACCGCTCGGCGCCCTCGAGATCGACGACCTGGACGGTCGGCGGCAGATCGCCGGGCTTCAGCGAGCCCTCGCGGATCTGCTCGAGCGCCTCCTCCTGCTCGGGGGTGGGCGGGCCCTTGCGGCCGCGCCCCGCCTCGGCCGGGCCGGCGAGCGCCAGGACGAACGACGCGACGAGCAGCGCCAGCGGTGCGTTCACGGACACCTCCGCGAGGCAGACGCGCGGCGCCGGTCGCCATTCGACCCGCGACTACTTGCCCGCGATCTCCTCGAGCTCCTCGTAGCCCGGCAGCAGCGACAGGTCGGGCACCACGACGATCTCGATCCGCCGGTTGGCCGCCTTGTGCTCGGGCGAGTCGTTCGGCTCGACCGGCCGGTTCTCGGCGAAGCTCGCCGCCGACAGGTTCACGACCTCGACGCCGCCCTTCTTGAGCGCCTGCACGACGGTGATCGCGCGGCCCGCGCCGAGCTCCCAGTTCGACGGGAACCGCTCGGTGCGGATGGGATCGTTGTCGGTGTGGCCCTCGACCTGGTACTCGCGGTCCTGGATGGTCGCGAGCACGCCGGCGACCTCGGCGATCGCCTTCTCGCCGTCGGGCGACAGCGCGGCCGAGCCCGACGGGAAGAGGAGGTCGGAGGCGAGCTCCACCACCATCCGGCCGTCGGCGATCTTGACCTTGAGCTTGCCGGCGTCGATGAGCGACTTGAACTTGCCGAGCAGGTCCTTGTACTCGGCGATCCGCGCGTCGGCCGCGGCCTTGCGCTCGAGGAGCTCCGCCATGGCGGCCTCCATCTCGGCCACCGACGCGTCGAGCTTGGTGTTGTCGGCGATCAACTCGTTGAGCTTGCGCGACAGCTCGTTCGCCTTCGCCTTCTCGGCGGCCAGGGCCTCCTCGAGCGAGGCGGCGCTGTCGGTCTTCTCCTGCAGCTGGCTCTTCGTGTTGGTGAGCTCCTCCTGCAGCGCGTCGTACTTCTTCTTGGGCACGCAGCCCGTGGCGAGCAGGGCAGCGAGGATCGTGATCCGCAGCAGCACGTCCACCTCCGCCGCCCTGGCTATTGTTCGCGCCGCGCTGCCGCCACCGCCTCCTGCGCCTCGTCGGCTCGCGCGGCCACGGCCTCCGCCACGGCGGCCTGCCCGCGGGCCCGCAGCAAATTGTGCTCCCCGCGCCCGCCGTACTTCGGGTCGAACCCGAAGTAGGACTCCGCCAGCGCGTCCATCGCGAACCGCGACGCGAGCTCCCAGGCCACCCGCTGGATCCCGGGCACGATCGCCGACCACTCGGCGTCGCTCGGGCCGTCGGCCCCGGCACCCTCGGCGTAGCCGCGCATGGCCGCGGCGAACAGGTCGAGGTCGAACGTCGCGTCGGTGCGATCCTCGGGGAGCGGGTTGCACCACGAGCGCATCGCGTCGCCGAGCTCGATGTCGAGCGTCCCGCGCTGGAAGGTGTCGAGGTCGATGAGTGCGATGGCCACGGGCCCGTCCTCGAAGCGGACGTTCGAGATCTTGAGGTCGCCGTGGAGCACGCGGGCGGGCAGCGGCGCGACGTCGCTCGGGGACCAGCCCGCGAGGATGCGCTCGGCGAGCGGCGCGACCTGGTCGTAGAGGCGGTGGCCGGGGTGGGCGGCGAGCGCGTCGCGCAGGCGCTGGTAGTGCGCCGCCGTGTCGTGGACGCCGGGCCGCACCATGCGGAAGTCCCAGTCGAGGTCGCGCACGGCGGCGTGGAAGCGCGCGACCAGCGCCGCCGCGGCGCGCGCGTCGGCCGGGTCGGTGAGCTTGTGGACGGTCCGCGCGCCGACGGGCGTGAGCACCCGGAAGACGCCGCCGCCCGGCGCCTCGTGCCACAGCTGCCCGGCGCGGGTGCGCACCAGGCGCGGCGTCGCGAGGCCCGCTCGGCGAGTCGCGCGGTGACGGCCTCGATGTCCTCGTGGACCTCCGGGCGGAAGATCCTCGTGTTCAGCTCCTGGAGGATCGCCACCGGCCCGTGCGGCGCGCGGACCCACCAGGTGCGGTTGATGAGGCCGCTGTCGGCCTGCCGCGCGCTCACCGGACCGTCCCAGGCCCACGCGCCGAGCACCTCGCTCACCTCGTCGTCTTCAGCGTCCACCCGCGCTCCTGCCGGGCCACCGTCCCACGGCGGGATACACAGGGAGGGCCCCCTCGGAGTGTACAGGAGCGACGATGGCGAAGCTCGACGACGAACTGGAGCTCGCGTCCGGCGGCGGCTTCGTCCTCGGCCGCGAGGCCGACGAGGCCATGCTGTCGCTGCTCGCGTCCATGGCCTGCTCCGACGGCGCGGTGCACCCCGACGAGCTCGCCTTCCTCGGCACCCTGCGCCGCGACCTGTCGCCGGCCGATCTCGAGGCCTGGGTGCGCACCCACGCCCGGCCGCGCCACCTGCAGCAGCTTCCCGAGGCGATCCGCAGCCCCGACGACCGCTGGAAGACGCTCCGGTTCGCCGCCCGCATGGCCTGGAAGGACGGGGAGATCGCCGGCAGCGAGCAGGACTTCCTCCGCCAGCTGGCCGGCGTCCTCGAGCTGCCGGCGAGTGCCGTCGACCGCGTGCTGTCCGAGATGAAGCCCGACGACGGGCACATGTTCGCCCCCGAGCGCATCCTGCGCGCCCTGCTCGACGTGCACTGGGACTCGGTGCAGCTGGCCTCCGGGGGCCTCGTCTCGGAGGACCTCGTGGGCGTCTCGCCGCCCACTGCCGAGGTCGTGGCGCGGGTCGGCCTCGAGAAGGTCGAGGTGATGGCGCTGTGCACCACCGGCATCGTGGCGCGCTTCCGCGAGGGCCCGAGCTTCCTGCCGTGGCCCGAGCTCGTCACCTACACGCGGGAGCGGGGCCTCGGCGCCGCGCTGCGCCTGCACACCGAGGACGGCCGCAGCTACACGCTCGTCGACGCGCGGCTCGCCGGCCTGGCGCTGGTCCTCGACCGCCTGATGGACCGCGAGGAGGCGCGCCAGGGCGACCCGTCCGCCGCCAACCCGCCGAAGATCGACACGCTGCGGGGCGAGCAGTAGGGCGTGGCCTCCGCGAAGCTCGCGCTGTTCGACCTCGATCGCACGCTGCTCGACTGCAACTCCGGCCGCCTGTGGATGCTCCACGAGTGGCGAGCGCGGCGCATCGGCCTGCGCGACGTGGCGTGGGGCTCGTACTGGCTCGTGCGCTACGGCCTCGGCCAGGAGGACGGCCTCGACGAGGCCATGCAGACCGCCGTGCGCAGCGTGGTGGGCCTGCCCGAGGCCGAGCTCGACGCGCGGGTGCGCGAGTGGTTCGCCCGGGAGGTGCGCCACCGGCTGCGGCGCGGCGCCACCGCCGCGCTCGAGCGGCACCGGGCCGCGGGCGATCGGCTGGTGCTCGCCACGAGCGGCACCCTCTACGTCGCGCGCGCCGCCGCCGAGGCCTTCGGCTTCACCGACGTGGTGTGCACCCGCCTCGAGGTCGACGACGCGGGCCGCCTCACCGGCAGGCTGCACACCCTCGCCGTCGGGCGGGCGAAGGAGGTCGCGGTGCGGGCCTGGGCCGAGGCCGAGGGCGCCGACCTCGCCGGCGCCACCTTCTACACCGACTCGGCCAGCGACCTGGCGCTGCTCGAGGCCGTGGCCCGCCCGGTCGCCGTCCACCCCGACCGCGCGCTGCGCCGCCTGGCGGTCGCCCGCGGCTGGGCCATCGAGGACTGGGGCCCTCACCGGGCGTGACGTATCCGGGGCGTACCCACGCCTTCCGCCGCCCAGGCTACGATGGAGTCCGGAGCGGCAGTGGACCCCAACCCGGTCGTGGTCATCGCCGTCGGCGCCGGCGCGCTCGCCGCGCTGCCGGCCCTGCTCGGTGGCGTGCGGGCGCCCGTCGCGGCGGTGCTGGTGGCGCCGGAGTCGCTGGTCGCCCTGACGGCCCAGGCCGTCGAGCGCGCGGGCCTCGCGCGGGGCCGACGGCTCACCGGCGGCGCGGCCGTCGTGGTGCCGGAGGGAGCAAGGTTCGACGCCACGGGCGCGCTCGTCCCGGGCGCGGCCGGCGAGGCCCCGGTGGACGCGCTGCTCGCCTCGGCTGCGGGCGCACACGGTCGGCGGGTCATCGCCGTCGTCCTGTCGGGCACGGGCGCGGACGGGCGGTGCGGCGCCGTCGCCGTCCACGAGGCTGGCGGGATCGTGCTCGTCGAGGCCGATCCCCGGATCGACGAGCGCCCCCGCAGCGTGATCGCCACCGGCGCCGTCGACGCCGTCCTGCCGCCCGATCAGCTCGCCCACGCCATCGCGGCCCGCAGCGCCACCCTGTCGCGCCCCGCCGGCCACGTCGGCCGCCTGGAGGACGACGTGCGGGTGGGCGCGCTCGTGCGCAGCGAGCGGTTCCTGCGCCTGCTCACCGACAACCTCCCCGCCACCGTCAGCTACTGGGACGCCGACGGGCGCTGCCGGTTCGCCAACGAGGCCTACCGCCGGTGGTTCGGCCTCGATCCGGCGCAGATGATCGGCCGGCCGATCCGCGAGCTGTTCGGCGAGCCGCTCTACCTGCAGAACGAGGGCTACATCCGCGGTGCGCTGGCCGGCGACCCGCAGCGCTACGAGCGCGTGGTGCCGAAGGAGGACGGGCGGGTCTGCCACCTGCTCGCCGACTACCTCCCGCACCGGGTCGACGGCGAGCTCGCCGGGTTCTTCGCCATCGTCACCGACATCAGCGACCAGCGCGCCGCCGAGCGGGAGCTGCGCGAGCTCAACCACACGCTGGAGGTGCGGATCGAGGCCCGCACTGCCGAGCGCGACGCGCTCGTGCGCCGGGTCACCGACGCCCAGCGGCTCGAGAGCCTGGGGGCGCTGGCGGGCGGGCTGGCCCACGACTTCAACAACCGCCTCACCACCATCCTCGCCGCGGCGGGCGAGCTCGAGGACCCCGACGACCACCTGCCGGTGACGGCGCAGGACGCCGGGCGGACCATCGCCGAGGCGGCGAGGCGCGCCGCGGAGCTGTGCCGGAAGCTGCTGGCGTACTCGGGGCGCGGGAGCTTCGTCCTCGACGCGGGCTCGCTCGACAACGTCGTCCACCGCGCGGTCGCCTCGCTCGGCGCCCCGCACGGGGTGGCGCTCGGGCTGTCGCTGTCGGCGAGCCTGCCGTCGGTGGCGATGGACCCCGAGCAGATGCACCAGGTCGTCTGGAACCTCGCGCGCAACGCGGCGGAGGCGGTCGAGCTCCAGGGCGGCGGCGACGTCACGGTGCGCACGGGGCAGAGCGCCGAGATCCCCGCCAGCGGCGCGCTGTTCGGCGAGCCACCGCAGGGGCTCCACGTCTACGTCGAGGTGTCGGACACGGGCGGCGGCATCCCCGAGGCCGATCTCTCGCGCGTCTTCGACCCCTTCTTCAGCACGCGCTTCGCCGGCCGGGGGCTCGGGCTGTCCGCGGTGCTGGGCATCGTCCGCGGCCACGGCGGCGCGCTGTGGGTCCGCTCCGTCCCCGGCACGGGCACCATCTTCCGGGTGCTGCTCCCGCCCGCGCCCGTGCGCGCCGAGCGCGCGACGCCCACCAACGCATCGAGCTTCCACGGCACCGGCGTGATCCTGCTCGCCGACGACGAGGAGCCCGTGCTGCGGGCCAGCGCGCGGGTCCTGCGCCGGCTCGGCTTCGAGGTGGACTGCGTCCACGACGGCCACGAGGCGGTCGTCCGGTTCTGCGCCGACCCCGAGCGCTACGCGCTGGTCGTGCTCGACCTGACGATGCCCCGAATGACGGGCGCCGAGGCGCTCGTCGCCATCCGCGCCGTCCGCCCCGCCGTCCGCGTGCTCGTCATGAGCGGCTACGCGAGCGACGATCCCACCGCGACCTTCCAGGAGCAGCGCCCCGACGCCTTCCTGGCCAAGCCCTTCGAGCTGCGGGCCATGGCCGACGCCGTCCGCGAGGCGCTCAGGGTGCCCGAGCCCGCCTGACGTTCGCCACGTTACGGCGCAGCGGTGTCCGACCCCCTCGCGCTGCACGTCGCCGAGCTCGCCGCCTGCCGCCGGTGCCCCGGCATGGTGGGGCCGCCCGTCGCCCCGCCGCCGGTGCGCTCGCGCGTGTTCCTCGTGGGGCAGGCGCCCGGGCCGCGCGAGGCGAGCCACGGCCGCCCCTTCGCCTGGACGGCGGGCCGGCAGCTGTTCCGCTGGTTCGCCACCCTCGGCGTCGACGAGGAGACGTTCCGCAGCCGCGTCTACATGGCCGCGGTGTGCCGGTGCTTCCCGGGCAAGGCGTCGTCGGGCGGCGATCGCGTCCCCTCGCGCGACGAGATCGCGGCCTGCTCGGCCTGGATGCGCGCCGAGCTCGACCTGCTCGAGCCGACGCTGATCGTGCCCGTCGGGCGGCTCGCCATCGAGACGATCCTCGGGCCCCTGCCGCTGCTCGAGGCGGTGGGGCGCCCGTTCCAGCGCGACGGGCGCGACGTGATCGCGCTGCCTCACCCCTCCGGCGTGTCGACCTGGTACAAGCGCGATCCCGGCGCCACGCGCACCCGCGAGGCCCTGGCGACGATCGGCGCGCATCCGGCGTGGACCGCCACGTTCGGCCCGCGTTAGCGGTCGAACGGAGGCTCCGTGGACATCCGCCCCGATCCGCTGCGGCGCGCGCTCGCCCGCTTCCCGTTCTTCACCGAGAAGGGCGCCCTGTCGCACGCGAGCACCGGCGCCGCGCTCCTCGACTACTTCTCGAAGGCCGGCACCCTGCGCGGCCGCCCCGCGGCCGAGGTCGCCGCCGACCTCGACGCGATGTGGGCCGAGTCGCCGCAGCTCGCGCTGATGACCCTGTTCTGGGTCCGCCTGGTCACCCGCAAGGTGCAGGGCCCGGGCCTGCAGACCGAGGCCGTGCAGAAGGGGCAGGGGAGCCGCGACGAGTTCCGCAAGGGGCTCGTGTGGCTGGCGGAGCGCCACCGCCCGGTCTACGACCGCAACCTGTGGCTCGTGCCGCTGGTGGGCCGCTGGTCCGACCTGTGGCACGAGGACGTGGTCGAGGCGCTGCCCCGCGACCGCACGCTCGCCCTGCTGGCCGACGGCCTGGCGAACCCCACGCAGCGGGCGCTGATCGCGAAGTACCTGCCCCGGCTGCGCAGCCGGGGGCAGCGCCACACCCCGCGCCACGAGGCGCTGGCCGCGTTCGCGAAGGACGTCCGCAAGTTCTTCGGCTGGACCGAGCAGCAGTACCGCCGCTTCAAGTCCGACCCCGAGCACACCGCGCACCAGTTCCAGCGCGACCTGTGCGCCGGCCGCTTCGAGGCGCTGCGCTTCGAGGCGATCCCCGGCCGCGCGCTGTTCCTGCTCAACCGCACCGGGCGCGACGGCCTCGACACCTTCGCCCGCCACGGCCAGGAGGACCGCTACGTCGCCTGGCTCGACACGCAGCCCACGGCGAAGTTCACGGGCTACGTCCACGAGCTCTACCGCGCGGCCCGCAAGGCGCGCACGCTCGCGCAGAAGCGCACGCTCGACAAGCAGTTCGACGGGCTCGTCGCCACCGCGAAGGCCGACCGCGGCGGCGTCGCCGAGAACGTCTGGTGCGCGCTCGACACGTCGGGCTCGATGCAGACGCCCGTGGCGCCGGACTCGCCGGTGCAGGCCATCGACGTGTGCCTCGGCCTGGGGCTGTACTTCTCCGCGCTCAACGAGGGCGCCTTCCGCGACCACGTCGTGATGTTCGACAGCGCGTCGCGGATCGTGGCCCTGCGCGGCACGTTCACCGAGCGCGTGGCGCAGCTGCGCAGCGAGCAGGTGGCGTGGGGCTCCACGAACTTCCAGTCGGTGATCGACCGCCTGTGCGCGCTGCGCGCCGAGCGGCCCGACGTGCCCGCCTCCGAGTTCCCGACCACGCTCCTCGTCGTCAGCGACATGCAGTTCGACGCCGCGCGAGCCGACAACACGCAGACCAACTACGAGGCCGCGATGCGCAAGCTCGCGGCGGTCGGGCTGCCCGAGATGCGGATCGTCTGGTGGTGGGTGACGGGCCGGGCGGGTGACTTCCCCGCCACGCTCGACGACCGCGGCGTGATCCTCGTCGGCGGCTTCGACGGCGCCATCCTCGAGCTGCTGCTCGGCGGGCGGGCGGAGCGCTCCGCAGCCGAGCCGAACGTGCCCGGCGTCGAGGGTCCGGAGGACGCGATGTTGCGCGCCCTCGACCAGGAGATCCTCCGTCGCTTGACGGTCTGACCGCCACCCGCTACGGGACGGGTGAAGAATGCCTCCAGCATCCATCCTGTTTTCCAAACAAAATCGCGCATTCTGAACCTTCGAACGCCGGCCCTCGCAGATCGCGGGCCGGCGTTCGTGCGTTCGGGCGCCGATTTCCCCTCGCGGCGTCCCCTGTCCGGTCTGCGGTCTACGTGTGGTTACGCCGAGGGCACACCCGGCACCACCCGCGGTCGCACTGGGGCATGATGGGGACAGCGAGGGCCGCGGCAGCTGGTCTGCGAGGGTGGGTCGATTGCAGCGGTTCCTCCACCGGAGGCGGGGACGTGCAGCTGTCGATCGTGCTTCGGCGCTCCGTGGGATCGGGCCACGAGCTCGCGTTCCCCCAGCGCCTGTCGGTGGGGCGCGGGCCCGAGAACGATCTCGTCATCCCGAACCCCCACGTCTCGTGGACCCACGCCGTGCTGTGGCGCGAGGGGAGCGCCGCGTTCGTCCAGGATCTCGGGACGCGCAACGGCACCTTCCTCGACGACAAGCCGGTCCACGACCGCATGACCTGGGCCGTGGGCAGCGTGGTCCGCATCGGCGACGCCGAGCTGCGCCTCGAGAACCGCGGCGCGCAGTCGCCCTCCCGGCGCACCCGGATGGCGCTCGAGGACCAGGGCTCCGGCGTGCGCTACCCGCTGCGCACCGCCCGCTTCACGCTGGGCGCCGGGCCGGACTCGACCGTGCTCGTGCCGAACGTCGAGACGACCACGCTCCTGTCGCGCGCCAACGGCGAGGTCTGGCTCGCCCAGGGCGACGACGAGGAGCGCCTGCTCCGCGAGGGCGAGGAGTTCTGCGTCGGGCGGATGCGGCTGCGCCTCGTGTCGGTGGGTGAGGGCTGGATGCCCACCATGAGCGAGGTCGACGAGATGCACCCGTACCTCGTCGAGGCCACGCTCGGCGCGCCGGGCGGCCCGCAGGCGCGGATCGTCGACACCCGCGGCGGCAGCGAGGTGCTGGTGACCGCGCCGAACCGCGTGTCGCTGCTCTACTACCTCGCCGACGCGTCGAACCAGGACCGCGAGCGGCTCGTGGTCCCGGCCGAGCGCGGGTGGCGGACCAACCACAGCGCCGCGGTCGCCGTGTGGGGGCGCACCGGCTGGCGCGAGGATCCGCGCAAGCTCAAGACGCTCGTGCACAACCTGCGGATGGAGATCCGCGGCGCCGGGCTCGACCCGTGGTGCCTCGAGAAGCGCCGCGGGGCGATCCGGCTGCGGGTGGTGCGGACCGTGGTGGCCTGAGCGCGCCTACAGCGCGTGGATGGGCAGCACGTACTCGTCGGCGTCGGGCAGGGCGAACTCGTCGAACAGGAACGAGAAGTCGACGCACACGTCCATGTCGGGCTGCTCGATCCCCTGGACGTAGAGCCGGCCGCAGCCGTCGCACTCCGAGAGCGGATCGTTCGGGTAGGGGTCGCCCGCCACGTCCTCGCGGAACCGGGGCAGGAAGACGACGTCGTACCACAGCGCGTCGGCGTCGCGGACGCCGATCCAGCCGACGGGCTCGAGCGCGCAGTCGTCCGGGCCGGCGCCGAGCGGGCCCTGCAGCGCCATGTCGACGCCCACCGAGTCGAAGCGGCCCTGCAGCTGCGGCTCGAACAGGTAGACGTTGCCGCGCGCCTCGAGCCGATCGACGTCGCCGCCCGTGAAGTACATGAACAGGTCGGTGCGGTAGCCCTCGGGCGTGAGGGAGTCGGGGCCGAACACGTCGCGGCCGGTCACCGTCGCGTCGACCGTGGTGGAGTAGACGGTGCGCTCGTAGCCGTCGGCGGCGAGGTGGTAGAGGCTGTCGGAGGCGCGGCCGTCGAACTCGAAGCGCACGCCCTGCGCGTCGCCGACGAGCCCGTCGCCCTCGAGCGTCCGCGAGGCCTCGGAGACGCGGCCGTCGAGGCTGTTCGGGTCGCCGGCCTCGCTCACGTCGAAGTCCCACCAGACGTACCCGTCGTAGTACGGGCTGTCGGCGTCGCGGGCGCAGTCGTCCATCCACATGACGCCGTCGTCGTGGCCGATCGTGGTCCCCGCGGCGTCCTCGACCGTGCCGGTCCAGAAGTCGGGGCACCCGGGGGTGCGGGCCGCGATCGAGTTGCGGTGGCCGAGCCAGGGCTGCTGCGTGCTGACGGTCGTCATCAGCCGCACGGCGTCGTTGAACACGCTGACGAAGTCGATGGTGTCGAGGTCGTCGGGCAGCGGGAACGCGTTGTCGACGCCCAGGCTGTCGATGGGGATGGGCTCGGGCGGCGGCTCGGGCCGGCAGCCGGCGAGCAGCAGGGCGATCACTGCATGTCTCCGGTGTCGAGGACCTCGATGGCGAGCGTGGCCGACCAGGCGAAGTCGATCACTGCGGCGCTCTTGGTGCCGGGGTACCAGGGCAGCCACACGTCGGTGCCGTAGTAGTTCAGGTAGATGGTGCCGTCGGGATCGGACCAGCCCATCTGCCAGACGGCGCCGCTCGGCGGCGCGTCGGGGTCGTGGCAGGCGGCGGGGTCGCCGTCGTCGACGTAGAACTCCACGTCGAAGACGAAGTTGCAGTCGGTGCAGGTGTGGTTGCCCACCGCCTCGCCCGTCAGCGCGTAGGTGACGTAGCACTCGTACTCGGGCAGCGCCGTGTCGAGCGTGTCGACGTACTCGGTGATCTGCAGGCTGCCGGTCATCGTGTTCGGCGCGCTCGCCGACGACAGGTTCCACACGCCCGACTGGCTCATGTAGACGAAGTGGCCCGGCACGAGGTCGGGCGGCCCGTCGGCCGAGCTGTCGATCGGGATGAACGGCGCCGTGTCGATGGGGAGGATCTTGGGCTCGCTGGTGTCGCTGTCGGTCGGCACCGGCGTGGTCTGCTGCGGTCCGGGCGGCGTACAGGCCGCCGCCCAGAGGAGCGGGACGAGCGATCGCAAGGTCACTCCAGCGGGAGGTTGCGCAAGGTGTACACGAAGTCGGCGAGCGCCGGGGCGGGCAGGGCGGCGGCGGCGCTGGCGAAGTCGGGGGCGACCTCGCGCGACCAGTCGGCGCGCTCCTCGTCGAGGGCGCGCAGGTCGATGTTGCGCGCGAACAGGGTGCCCACGCCGTCGCAGGCCACGTTGTCGATCTGCTCGTAGGGGAAGCCCGTGGCCTCGAAGGTGGGATCGTCCGCCGCGAACTTCGGCAGGAAGTACACGTCGAACCAGAAGCCCTCGTTGCCGCGCAGCCCGACGTAGCCCACCGGCTCCTGCGCGCACTCCGGCCCGAAGGTGAGGTCGAAGCGGACGGAGGTGAAGCGGGGGCGCCCGGGGGCCCAGTCGGGGAGGTGCGCGACCTCGGGCGCGTCGGCGGGGCGCTGATCGGCGGGGCCGAAGCCGTCGAGCGCGGTGACGGTGCCGAACATCGTCAGCGCGCCGTCGCTGCCCCACGACGCCTCGAAGCCGCCGCCGGTGCGCACGCCGCCCTCGGTGTCGGTCAGGCGGCCGGAGACGCTGCCGTCGAGCGTGCTCTGGTACTGCCAGCCGCCGCCGTCGACCGTGAGGCTGTCGTTCGCCTCGCCGTCGAAGTGGAAGAGCTCCTCGCCGGCGTCGCTGTGGACGTCGGCGTCGGCGATCAGCGAGCGCGCGCCCTCGGTCTCGGTCACCGTGGCGGTCCAGTGGGTGAAGCCCGAGAACTCGCGGAACGGCCCGCCCGCCTGCTCGGGCACGGTGGCGCAGGTCGCGGCCCAGGACAGGCCCGGGTCGTCGCCCATGTCGACGTCGACCACGCCGTCGGGCAGCTGCCCGATCCACACGCCCGGGCAGGCGGCGGTGCCCACGTCGACGCTCCCGACGTGGCCGCGCCAGGTGGACGCGAGGGTGGCGAGGCCGCCGAGGTGGATCGCCTCTTCGACCGCCGAGCGGATGTCGATCTGCTGCAGATCCGAGGGGGGCTGCGGATCCGGATCGGGCTGGCGGAGCGCGCCGATCTGCGTGCCCGGGCGAGGGGGCGGGTCGCAGGCGGCGGCGAGTCCGGCGATCACCAGGCAGGTGAGCAGGGTCTGGGAGCGGGAGGTCGGCACGGAGCCTCCGGGGGGGACGGGCGCTGGGGGACGCCGACCCTGGGATTGTCGCGCGCCCCCTCGCGGAGCACAACCTCCAGCCCTCGCGACATTGCACTTTCTCGGTGTCGGTTCTGCGCTAGGATGTGCGAACTCGGGAGGGTCGGGGTGCAGACCGTCGCTCGTCAGCTGATCCGGGCCGTGCGCGGGCGGCGATCCCAGGAGGCGTTGTCGAGACGGCTCGGATACTCGAGCAACCCGGTGGCCGACTGGGAGGCGGGGCGCCGGTTCCCCACCGCCGCCGAGGCCCTGCGGGCCTGCGCCCTGGTGGGCATCGACGTGCCGGCGGCGTTCCTGCGGTTCTCGGCCGCCGAGGGGGCCGCCATGGCCGACCCGGGCGACGAGGCGGTGGCGCGGTGGCTGGCGGCGCTGCGCGGCAACACGCCCGTCAAGGACCTCGCGCAGCGGCTGGGCCAGTCGCGCTACGCCGTCGCGCGCTGGCTGGCCGGCGAGACCCGCCCCCGGCTGCCCGACTTCCTGGGCCTCGTCGACGCGCTGACCAGCCGGCTGTCGGATCTCGTGGCGGAGCTCGTCCCCATCGAGGACGTGCCGGCGCTGCTCGACGCCCACCGGCAGCGCCACGCGTCGCGGCGCCTGGCCTTCGACGAGCCGTGGGTGGCGGCCGTGATGGTGCTCCTCGAGACCCGCGGCTACCGCGCGCTCGGCGAGCACCGCGACGGCTGGCTGGCCGAGCGCCTCGGCGTGCCGCTCGAGGTGGAGCGGCGCTGCCTGGACCGGCTGGTCGAGGCCGGCCTCGTGGCGCGCGACCGGCGCGGCCGGTACCAGACGCGCGAGGCGCTCACCATCGACGCCTCGGCCGATCCCACCGGCACGATGCGCCTCAAGGCGCACTGGGCGGCGCTTGGGCCGCAGCGGGCGGTCGCGCCGCACCCGGGCGACATGGTCTCGTACAACGTGGTGGCGGTGTCGCGGGCCGATCTGGAGCGGATCCGCGAGGCGCACGTGCGCTACTTCATGGAGGTGCGCTCGATCGTGGCGGCGAGCCGCCCGGAGGTCGCCGCCCTCGTCAACGTGCAGCTGCTGACGTGGGGGGCGGCGGACCCGCCCGAGGATCAGGCCTCGCCGCCGTCGGTGACGAACGACTCACCGCGGGCGGCGCGCCGCACGAGGTCCGGCAGGTCGTAGGCGTCGCGCTTGACCAGGTAGGCGCGCGCGCCGGCGTGCATCGCGGCGTTGACGTGCTCGGCGTCGGTGTGGCCGGTGAGCATGACCGCCACCAGATCGGGGCGCTGGGTGCGCAGCTGGGTGAGCACCTCCACGCCGTCGATGCCGGGCAGCGACACGTCGATCAGGACCAGGTCGGGCCGGGTCGCGATGACGTGGTCGAGCGCTTCCTCTCCGGTGGCCGATGCGCCGCAGACCTCCATGTCGGCTTCGTCGTCGAGGATGTGCTGGATGGACTCGCGCATCACGACGTGGTCTTCGACGATGTGGATTCGGATCACGGTGTCCCCCTCGCCTGCATGGGTGCGTGGACCGACACGCGGGTGCCGCCTCCGGGCGGGGACACGATCTCGAGCTCGCCGCCGAGCAGTCGCAGCCGCTCGCGCACGCTGGTGAGCCCGAAGCCGCTGGCCCCGCTGGCCGGGAAGCCCCGCCCGCTGTCGATCACCTCCAGCTGCACGTCCCCCCCGGAGCGCCCGAGCCGCACCTCCGCGCGGTCCACCCCGGCGTGCTTCGCAACATTGAACAACAGTTCGCGCGCGATTTCCAGCAGCGCGACCGAGATTTGGCTCTCGCTCGGCGCTGCGTCGGTGTCGGCGTGGACGGTCACCGACAGCCCGTGCAGGTCGCGCATGCGCTCGGCGAGCCAGGCGAGCGCATCGGCGAGGCCACGCTCTTCGAGCAGCGACGGGCTCAGGCTGGCCGTCAGCCGGCGGGTGGTGTCGACGGCGCCCTGGACCCAGCTGCGGACCTCGTCGACCACCGCCATCGCGCCGGTCGTCTGCTCCTGGCCGAGCTCCCGGGACAGCTGCCGGACCTTCAGGAGGACCCCGTAGAGGATCTGCTGGAGATCGTCGTGGAGGATCCGGGAGATCCGCTGCCGCTCCTGCTGCGCCGCGACCAGGAGCTCGCGGGCGAGCCGCTCGCGGTCGGCCTCGGCCTCGCGCCGCGCGTGGACGTCGGCGAACATGCCCACCCACTCGCGCACGCCGCCGCCGGGCTCGGGGAGCGGGACGGCGCGCAGGTGCGTCCAGCGCCAGCTGTCGGTGGCGGCGTGGTGCAGGCGCAGCTCCATCTCGAAGGCCGCGGCGCGCGACAGCGCCGAGGACCAGGCGCGCTGGAAGCCCACGCGGTCGTCGGGGTGGATGGCGTCGGGTCCGCGGTTGTCGAGCCACTCCTCGCGCGACTGCCCGGTGAACGCGCGCCAGGACGGGCTGTCCTCCACGACGCGACCGGTGCCGTCCGCGGCCCACACGATCTGGGCCGAGGCGTCGACGAGCGCCTGCAGGCGGGCTTCGCTGCGGCGGACCTCGGCGGTGCGCTCCGCCACCTTGGCCTCGAGCGTCGCGGCCAGCACGCGCATGGCGGCTTCGGCGCGCTTCTGCTCGGTCAGGTCGGCGCAGGCCATCACGGCGTAGCGGACCTGGCCGTCGGCGTCGCGGAGCGGGGCGGCGTTGACCTCGAGCGACAGCGGCCAGGCGCCGGCTTCCCCGCCGCGGCCCGCCGGGAGGCGCAGCTGCGCGCCGGTGACGGTCTCGCCGGCGAGCGCGCGGGCGAGCGGCAGCGTCTCGGGGGCGAAGGAGGTCGGCGTCGGCCTCGAGAGCCACCCGTCGAGGTCGCTGGCCGTGCTCGGCAGCAGGGTGCCGAGCAGCTGCTCGGCGGCGAGGTTGGCGAACACGATCTCGCCCGTCCGCCCGTCCGCGAGCAGCAGCGGCGACGGGAGCTGCTGCAGGATCTGCTCGTTGGTGGCCCGCTCGGCGTCGATGCGGGAGGTGAGCTCGGCCTCGGCGGCGAGCCGGCGCTTGGCGGCGCCGACGAGATCGCACACGGTGCCGAGCCAGCCCACCTCGCGCCGCCCCAGCGCCTCGGCGCGGCGGGCGCAGAACGTGATGGTGGCGACGCACTGCTCGTCGATCATCACGGGCCTGCAAGCAACCGTGCGGAGTCCGTCGGCGAACAGCTGCGACACGCCGGGGTCGGGCGGCGACGCGGCCGGCGTGTCGGTGGCGTCGACCCGCATCCCGTGGCCCGCGGCGGCCACCCGCGCGTAGAGGCTGTCGGGCGCCGGCGCCTCGAGCGCGGCCACGGCCTCGACGGTGAGCCCGACGTGGGCGGCGAGCCGCATTGCCGGGCCGTCGAGGACGTGGCAGAAGCAGGCTCGCAGGCCGAACTCGGTCATCGACGTGGCGAAGACGGCCTGCAGGAGGCCCGCGGCGTCGCCGGCCGACAGGGCGCGGGTGGCGGCGGCCGACAGCACGCGCGGCTCGCGCTCGCCGAACAGGGAGCGGGGGCGGCGGTCCGGCGGCAGCGGCGGCGAGCTCGCCACGCCGCGCGGCGACTCGGGCCCTGCACGCTGAAGCTGCGGTCGATGAGGAGCACGCCGTCGGGCACCAGCGCGCTGCGCAGGCGCTCGGTGGCGGCGCGGCGGTGCTCGGGGGCGAGCCGGCCGAGCTGGTCGCGGCAGCAGACGACGTGCTGGCCGGTCAGCGGCGGGTCCTGCAGCAGATCGTGCCGGACGAAGCGGACCGCGCGGCGCAGCGCCTCGCCCGCGACCCACTCCTCGCCGTCGCGCTCGAAGAATCGGCCCAGGCGGCTCGCCGTCACGTCGAGCGCGATCCCGCGGGGGAAGCGCCCGGCGTGGGCCTGGCGCAGGGAGGGCTCGTGCAGGTCCGTCGCGACGACCTCGAGGGCGCCCGGCGCGGCCGAGGGGCCGAGCTGCTCGAGGAGCACCGCGGCGAGCGCGTAGGGCTCCTCGCCCGTGCCCACGCCGACGCACCAGGCCCGCAGGGGGTCCGGCGCGCCACCGGCGAGCAGGCGGCGCAGGTCCGGCACCAGCGGGTCGAGGCCGTCGAACAGGCGGAGCTCCACCGCGTGGACCTGGCGGAACAGCTGCTCGGCCTCGCCCGGGTCGCCCTCCAGCGCCGCGGCGTAGGCCTCGGGGTCGCTCGCGCCGGCGAGCCGCATCCGGCGCGACACGCGGCGCACCACGAGCCCCGGGTCGTAGCACGTCAGGTCGTGGCCCGTGACCCGCTCGAGCTGGCGGATGACCTGGGCGAGGCGCGGGACGTCGCCGTCGGCGAGCAGCGACGACGGCGCAGCGGCGTCGATGCCGCGCTCGATCAGCGCCGGCAGCTCGTCGATGGGCGCTGCGCGGTCGACGAAGCCCGTCCGGAGGGCATGGCGGGCGGCGTCGCCCGCCGGGCCCTCGGTGGGGGTCTCGGCCAGGACGACGCCGCCCCGCGCGTGCACCGCACGCAGCCCCACCGCACCTGCGGCGCCGGGCCCGGCCAGGATCACGGCGAGCAGGCGGTGCTCCCACGCCTCGGCGAGGTCGACCAGCAGGCGGTCGGCCTGCAGGGGGTCGGGTGGCGCGGCCGGCGCCGGCGCCGACAGCGTCGCGCCCGAGACCCGCACCCGCCCCGACACGGTGAGGTAGACCTCGCCGGGCCGCAGCACGGTGACGCCCACCACGGGGTGGGCGGGGAGGTCCCCGACGTCGGGCACGCCGCAGACGACGAACGCCAGGCCGAGGCCCGACGGCACCGCCGCCAGCAGGGCACGCAGCGAGCGGAGCCCCGCCGGCGTGGCCACCACGCCGACGACCCCCTTCAGCTGCTGCTCGCCCCACGTTTCCGACATCTGGGTGCGTTCCTCGAGTTCGTCTTCTCTACACCGAGGTATTCGTTCATGCACTCATCGCGGGGGTTGATTCGAACCTTCCGCGGCGATGTCGTCAGGTTGTCCTCCGCGGTAACAGGGGCGTCTCACAAGGGCGCAGCCGGCAGCGGGATCGCCCCGCGTCGGCGCTCCGTGTCGATGGGCGCGGGGTCCTGCCCGATCAGCGCACGTCGCAGCGGACCAGCCCGTCGGCGCCGCCGCGGTCGTTGTCGATCGTCAACGTGTCGACGTCGTCGAGCACGAGGTCGAAGGTGAGGCCCCGGCTGCGCTGGCCGTGGGCCTTGCAGCCGTCCGTCTCGACGACCAGCGTGTCGTCGCGCTCGGTTACCCCGGCGATGCGGCAGGCCATGTCACCGTGCCGGATCGCGCGGTCGGTCAGCTCCCAGACGTCCGCGGCGGTGTCGCAGGCGCCCCGTTCGGCGTAGCGGCCGATGTACAGCCGCTCGTAGCGGTCGCGGCCTCGCTGGGCGATGCCGTCGTCCGCCTCGTCGATGAGCTCGTCCAGGCGGTCCTCGACGGGGTCACCGGGCACGTAGGCGCGGTCGGGGTCCGGGTGGTCGAGGTCCTGCAGGTCCTCGTTCGCGGCGTCCGGTGCGTCCTGGCGCCCGAACCGGTCGCGGAGCTGGTCGTTGTTGCAGGCGCCGAGCGTCAGCGCGACGCCGAGGGCCGCGAACAGGTGCGTCGTGGTGGTCATCGATCCTCCTTGCAGGAGAGGTAACCACCACGAACAATGCAAACTACACGAACGAGTGACGGGCGCTCGTGGACATCACCCGCCGCAGGTCAGCCAGACCTCGAGCAGGTAGCGGTCGTCGTCGTCGACCCCGCCCTGCGGCGGCCTGTCGGGCTCGGGCCCGGTGGCGCGCGCGAGGATCCGGTCGGCGTACTGCCAGCAGGACGCCTCGTCGTCGAACGCCACGGCGTCGGGCGCGCCGTGGCGGTCGGGCGTGGTCGAGGCGTGGCAGGACTGGCAGTGCTGCGTGACGAAGCCCTTGCCGAAGTTCGCGTAGGTCACGACCGGTGCGTCGGCGCACAGGCCGGTGGCCGTGCCGGAGTCGGCACCCGTCCCGTCGGGGCCGTTGCAGGCGGCGAGCACCAGCGCGAAGAGCGTCCCGAGACCCGTGCGGCTCACGTCAGCACCCCCGTGATCGGCGCCACGCCGCTGACGTAGGCGTCCGGGTCGACCCCGGCCCAGGCGAGCAGCGTGGCCCCCATCGACTCGGCGCTCACGAGCGGGGCGCCCTCGGCGACCTCGCCCGACGCCGGATCGACCGGGAGCCCGTAGTAACCGTCGTCGTAGCCGCCGACCACCCGTCCGCCGGTCAGGTCGGGCCCCACCAGCATCGCGCAGGTGTAGGGCCAGTGGTCCTTGCCGAGCAGCCCGTTGAGCATCGGGGTGCGCCCCATCTCGCTCAGCACCACCACCATCGTCTCGTCGGCGAGGGTGGGCGAGAACTGGCCCGGCGTCTCGTTGAGCAGCACCATCAGCCGGAGGAGACCGCTGAACAGGTCGTCCCACAGCGGCGACTGCCCGTCGTCGTTGTTGGCGTGCGTGTCCCAGCCCTGGCCCTGCGCGCCGGAGTAGGCGATGGTCACGCAGCGCGACACGCCGTGCTCCAGCGCCTGCACCGCCACGCGCGCCTGGTCCTCGAGCAGGTTCGACGCCGTGAAGTCGAGCGTGTAGCGCAGATCCTTGAGCGCCGAGACCTTGTCCTGGCTGTCGCGGAACGCGGCCAGCAGCTGCTCCTCGCCCGGCGAGCGGAACTGCTGCGCCCGGGCGCCCGCGCGGCGCTGCAGGTAGCGGTCGATGAGCGACTCGGCGACGCGGTCGGGCTGCTGCACCGGGGTGGCGCTCCAGTCCTCGACCTGGCCCGAGACCAGCGCCTCGAGCTGCCCCGACACGCCCGTGCGCGCCACCGCCACGCCCAGGTCGCCCGGGAACGAGGGCCCGGAGATGACGAGGTGCGGCAGCGTGTAGTCGCGGTGCTGGCTCGCCACGATGGCCGGCCAGTCGGGGGCCACCCCCGACGAGGTGCCCGTCATCGTGATCATCGTGCAGATCTCGTGCGCGATGGAGCGCACCATCATGCCCTTGAGCACGACCGTGCGCGAAGCGTGGTTGTCGAAGAACAGGTCCACGTTGGGCCGGTCGCGGTGGCTGACCCACGACAGGTCGCCCTTGCTCGCGCGCTCGGCCTGGGCCTCCATCGCGACGTTGCGGTTGTCGAACTCGGGGGCCAGCACCCGCGTGGGGTCCCAGCCGCCGGGCGCGAAGACGAAGACGAGCTTGCGGTCGGACGGCTGGGCCGCCCCGGTCGTCACCGGCAGGCCCATGGCCGCCATCGCGGCGCTCGCCCCGTAGAGGAAGTGTCGGCGGTTCATCGGGGTCTCCGTCAGTACAGCAGGAAGTCGGGGTCGCGCAGGAGCGCCGAGAGCAGGCCGGCCCAGCAGCGGGGGATGTCGTCGTCGACGGCGTACAGGTCGGACCACAGGCCGAGGTTGGCCTCGACCTCCGGGCCGTCCGCGGCCACCTCGTGGCCGAAGATCCGCCGGTGGAGCCGCTGGATCTGGGCCACCATCGCCTCGCGCCCCGTCTCCGGGGTCTCGGTGAAGTCGACCTCGGTGAACAGCTTCGCGGCGCTGCGATCGGCGGCGTCCGTGCCGACGACGTAGTCCGAAGCAGCCTCGGCGAGGCGCTCCTGCACGAGGAGCAGCGTGGAGTTGGGCGAGCGGGCGTTGCTCGTGGTGAACACGCCGTCGGCGCCGCCGGCGAGCGAGAGGAAGCCGAAGGCGTCGCTCTGCAGCAGGTCGTAGCCCTCGACCGTGGTCCAGTCGAAGCCGGTGAGGTCGCGGATCTCGGACGCGAGCAGCGCCGGGGTGACGAGCTTGAGCGGCACCTCCGTGCCGTTCGGCGCCGTCGCCGAGCCGTACTCGGGGCTGCGCATGACGCTCTCGAACAGCGGCCGCAGCTTCATCCCGCCCTGGATCAGCGCCTCGCGGTGCTCGGTGAGGCGGTCCGTGTCGACGAGCGCCAGGTCGCGGCGCAGCAGCAGCTCCGTCACGTGCTCCACCATGCACTGCGGGAAGCGGGCGTCCGAGGCGATCTGGCGGCCGAGGTCGCCGAGATCGTCGCCCGGCTCGCCGTAGTACGACGGCGGCGTGCCGAGGACGCGCGTCCAGTTGCGCTCGCGGGACGGGTGGTAGCTCGCGATCTCGCTGCCGGTGATCTCGTAGTACGAGAACCCGAAGAAGTACGCGGCCAGCGGATCGAGCGACGCGTGACAGTTCACGCAGCCCGGGTTGCTGCGCAGCGCGTCGCTGATCGCGGCCTCGTCGAGCAGGTTGACGTTGCGATCGAACTCGATCGGCCGCGTCAGGTAGTCGTGGCACAGCAGGATGCGGCTCGCGACGTTGGCGCGGCCGCGGTTGGCGTTGGAGTCGGTGCTCTGGTAGCGCCACCACAGGCCGTTCGTCGCGAGCACGCCCGCGGCGGGCCGGCTGTCGGTGTAGTGGACCCGCTGCCAGCCGGTCGCCCCGGCCGGGTAGTCGACGGGGTACATGCGCGCGAGCACGTCGTCGGCCATCGTCCAGTCGCCGGTGACGAGCTCGGTGACGGGCAGGTCCTCCCGGGCGATCTCGGCCAGCATCTGCAGCGGCTCGTCGCCGACGGAGCCGAGGATGTCGGCGGGCGACACGTCGTCGAGGCCGAACCCGTCGAGGCGGACCTGGTACGACTCCGTCCGCGTCAGGTAGACCTCGGAGAACAGGTCGGCCACGCGGTCGCCGAACCGCGGGTCGTCCACGAACTCGGTGATCATGGCGTCGACGGCGTCGGGGTCGGCCTCGACCCGGTCGAGCTCGGCCAGGGTGGGTCGGACGCCGCGGACGTCGAGGGACGCGCGCGTCAGCAGCCGCGCGGCGTCCATCGGGACGGCCTCGCCGGCCGGCGCCTCGGCGGCGGGCGCCTCGCTCGGCTGGTCGCAGGCGGAGAGCAGGGAGAGCGCGACGATCACGGGGACACCTCGGTCGCCCGGGCGGCGCCCATCAGGGTGGAGAAGTCGGCGCAGACCTCGCCCATCGGCTCGCCCTGGTAGTAGGCGTGGCCGCAGCCGTCGCAGGCGGCCGGGTCGAAGTCGGGGTCGGTGCCGTCGGAGCCGTCGAACTGCACGTCGTACCAGGTGCCGTCGGGGGCGCGCAGGCCGAGGGTGCCGGACAGCTCGGCGGCGCAGGGCAGGCCCATGGCCTCGTCGCCGATGACGTTCTCGTCGAAGCCCACGGCCCAGCCGTCGGCGAAGCCGCCGAAGCCGCCGCCCAGGTAGACGGTGGCGAGCGCGTAGGAGGGGACGGCCGTGACCTGCGTGGTCAGGTCGGGGTCGATGCCCAGGCGCATCCAGGTGTCGTCGGCCTCGGCGCCGTCCCAGTGGAAGGTGCCGCCCACGTCGGTGTAGGACAGGACGATCGGCACGCCGTCGTTGTCGTTGACCCCCACCTGCCAGACCGCGCGCCCGGCGAGCTCGAGCTGGTCGCCGGAGGGGACGTCGATGGTGGCGCCGCCGAAGGCGTACCAGTAGTCGAAGGTGAAGCCCGAGCCGGGATCGAACAGGTCGGTGTCGCCGTACGCGAAGACGTAGCCTTCGAACTGGGTGCCGTCGTTCGCGGTGCAGCTGTCGTACCAGTAGGCACCGTCGGGGGTGCTGTACACGTAGGGGCAGGCGCCCGTGCTGCCCGACATGGCCGTCTCGTAGGCGGCCTGCACGGGATCGGCGCGGATGTGCAACGTGAGGTCGAGCGCCTCCTGCAGGGCCGTCGACAGCTGGGCGAGCGAGGCCGTCGGCTCGGGCGGGGCGTCCTCGTCGAAGATGTAGGTGCTGGGCGGCGGATCGTCGATGGGATCGGCGGGATCACCCTGGATCGGATCGGCGGGGCCGGATCCGTCACAGGCGGCCAGGGTCAGGAGCAGCAACGTCGTTCTCATCGGCATCCCCCGTGTTCCGAGCGGTTCGATTGCATCGTCGCCTGTGCAGGTGTGGAGTCCGTCGCGGGTGTTCACCGGCGGGTTCGGGTTGGACCCGCGATCGGCGTGGTGCGGAAAACGTATCGGCGTCCGGATTCGTGTACGGCCGGCTACGGCGTTTCGACCGCAGCCTCGATCGCGGCCAGGCGCTGCGCCAGGTAGCGGCGCTCGGCCTCGTTCGTGGCGAGCGCCAGGGCCCGCCGGTAGGCGTCCGCGGCGGCCGTGCGGTCGCCCAGCCGGCGGTGCAGGTCGGCGCGGGCGGCGTGCAGCAGGTGGTAGCCGTCGAGGGGGCCGGCCAGCTCGGGCGCGGCGAGCAGCGCGAGCCCGCGCGCCGGCCCCTCCGCCATCGCGACCGCGGCGGCGCGGTTCAGCGCCACCACCGGCGTCGGCGACAGTGGGTACAGCGCGCCGTACAGCGCCACGATCTGCCACCAGTCCGTGTCGGCCGCCGTCGCGGCCTCCGCGTGGACCGCGGCGATGGCGGCCTGCAGCTGGTAGGGGCCCGGCGCGCGCCGCGCCAGCGCGCGCTGCACCAGCGCCGTGCCCTCCGCGATCTCGGTGCGGTCCCACCGCGACCGGTCCTGCGCCTCCAGGGTGACGAGCGCGCCGTGGGCGTCGGAGCGGGCCTCCCGGCGGCTGTCCTGCAGCAGCATCAGCGCGAGCAGCCTCCACCTCGGGCGTGGCGGGCAGCAGCCCGTCAGGACGCGGCCGAGCCGGATCGCCTCGGCGCACAGGTCCGCGCGGACGAGGCTCGCCGCGCGTCGCCGCGTAGCCCTCGTTGAACACGAGGTACAGCACCGCGAGCACGGCGGGCAGCCGCTCCGCCAGCTCCGCCCCCTCGGGCACCCGCCACGGGATCTTCGCGCCGGCGATCTTGCGCTTCGCCCGCACGATCCGCTGGGCGATGGCCGGCTCCTCGGCGAGGAACGATCGGGCGATCTCCGCCGTCGACAGGCCGCCGAGCGTGCGCAGGGTCAGGGCGACCTGCGCGTCGGCGCCGAGTGCAGGGTGGCAGCAGGTGAAGATGAGCGCGAGGCGCTCGTCGGGGACCTCGGGGTCCTGGTCGTCGGCGTCGCGCTCCAGGCGTTCGAGCAGCGCCAGGTCGGGCGCCTTGGCGTCGCGGGTCGTGCGGCGCCGGATGCGGTCCAGCGCGCGCCGGCGCGCCGCGACCACGATCCAGCCCGACGGGTTGCGCGGCACGCCGTCGGCCGGCCAGCGCTCCAGGGCCGTCGCCACGGCGTCCTGGAACACGTCCTCGGCGAGGTCGAAGTCGCCGAGGTAGCGGACCAGGCCGCCGAGGACCCGGCCCGCGTGCTCGCGGACCACGGTCTGCACCGCGCGCCGCGCCTCGAGGTGAGCGCCCGGGGAGAGGGGGCTCACGCATCGAACTCCTGCAGGGGGCGGACCTCGATCGAGCCCACGGCGGCGCCCGGGATGCGGGCGGCCCAGGCGAGCGCCTCGTCGAGGCTCGGCACGTCGATCAGGTAGTAGCCGCCGAGCTGCTCCTTGGTCTCGGCGAACGGGCCGTCGGTCGTGGTGGTCTGGCCGCCGCGCACGCGGACCGTGGTGGCGGTGAACGTGGGCTGGAGCGGGTCGCCGGCGATCAGCACGCCGGCGGCGCGCAGCTCGCGGGTGTACTTCACGTAGGCCTCGGTCTCGGTGCGGCGCTGGTCGTCCGTCCGGGCCGCGCGCGCCTCCTCTCCGCCGTAGATCAGCAGCAGGTACTTCATCTCGTCCTCCTGTTCCGTGACGCGCGAGCGGCGGCTGGATCGACCTCCGCCGAGAAAGTTTCACCCGGCTGTCGATCCGGCACCCGCTCCCCCGTCACCTCGCCGACGGGGCGCTGCGCCCCGCGAAGGAGGCAGAGATGGCGTACCAGCTGGGTCGGTTCGTGTGGTTCGAGCTCGTCACCCCCGACGTCGACGATGCGAAGCGCTTCTGGACCGAGGCGGCGGGCTTCGGCACGTCCGAGAGCGACGTGGCGGGCCAGCCGTACCTGCGGCTGCAGTCCGGGGATCAGGTCGTCGGCGGGGTCGTGGCGCCGCGGATGGAGGGGGTCCCGCCGCACGTGACCGCCTACCTGTCCGTGGCCGACGTGGACGCTGCGGCGCGGGCCGTCGTCGAGGCGGGCGGGCGGGTGATCGTCCCGGGGACGGACCTGCCGATCGGGCGGTTCGCGGTGGTGGCGGATCCGCAGGGCGCGACGTTCCAGCTCTGGCGGGGGCGGACGGGCGACGAGGGCGCTGCCACCGGCGTCCGGTGGATGGAGCTGTGGACCGGTGACGCCGAGGCCGCGCTCGGCTTCTACCAGCGGGTGTTCGGCTTCGGGCGGGAGACGATGCAGATGCCGTCGGGGCCGTACCACATGCTGCAGGTGGAGGACACGGCGGTGGCGGGCGTGATGACGAGCCCCGACGCGAAGGTGCCGCCGATGTGGCTGCCGTACCTGCTCGTCGAGGATGTCGACCAGGTGGTGGCGAACGCGCGGCGCCTCGGCGGGGCGGTGCATGCCGAGCCGATGTCGGTGGAGGGGGTGGGCCGGTTCGCGATCGTGGCGGACCGGCAGGGGCTCGTGGCCGGGGTGCTGAAGCGGCCCTGAGCGGTCCCGGAAGCGGATCGTGAGCGACCGGAGGCGGATCGGGCCCGACCGGAGGCGGATCGGGCCCGACCTGAATTCATCCTGGCGCGGAGGCAGATCGGTCCCGGGCATCGGCACCCCCTGTCGCTGTTCGTCGAGGGAGTTCCTCCAGGATGTCGTATCCGGAGGCGGATCGGGCCCGACCTGAATTCATCCTGGCCCGGAGGCAGATCGGTGCCGGGCAGGGAGGACCTCCCGTTTCGCCGCGTGGGGTCGACTCGCGTGGCCTCTCCGCGAGCGAGCGGGGTCGAACCGGACAGGGCGACGAAGCGAGCGGGCACCAACCGGACACCCGGCGGTCCCGGCCTCCGCCGCGGCACCATCGAACGCCGATGATCGGGCATGCCCCCGCGCCGCCCGCCCGCGAACGGCCCGATCGGTCGGGTTCGGTCCCGCTGTCTCCGAGCGGGTGTCCGGTTCGCCCCCGCTCGCTCCGCCCTACAGGAAGGCGCGGATGCCGAGGTAGCCGAGCGGCAGGTGCACCCAGCTGTTCCCACCGTCCGGGATGTTCACGTTCAGCCGCGCGCCGAGGTCCACGCCCACGCTGTTGCTCACCGGCAGCACCAGCCCGCCCCGCCCACTGAGCGTGACCACGTCGGCGCCGACGGCGTAGGCCCACGGCGTCGGCCCGAACGCGCCCGTGGCGTAGCCCAGCGTGCCGCCGAGGTAGGGCGACAGGTGGTTGGCGCGCAGGAACACGTCCACGCCCCCGTAGAACCCCACGTCGAGGTCGTTGTCGTTGACCAGCATCGAGACACCGCCGAGCAGCTCGATGCGTCGCCCGACGAAGTAGCCGATCTGAGGCGACAGATCGAGGTACAGGTCGGTGTTGCCCCCGCTCATCACGATGTTGGCCGTGGCGCGGCCGCCGAGCTCGATCGTGCCCTGGTTCATGGGCAGGTCCCCGGCGAGGGCCGTGCCCGCGAGCGCCAGCTCCATCAGCAGCATGTGCGTGCCTCCGGCGCGAGTATCCCACGTCCGCGCGCGGCGCGGGACTTGCCAGGGCCGGTACGGTGTACCCCCCCTGAAACCGGTGTGCGGGTATCCTCCGACGACCTGGAGACCCCGATGCGCACCTTCCTCTGGATCCCCTTGCTCCTCGCTTGCGCCTGCAACGGCGCCAAGAAGGACGACCTCGACGGTGACGGCTACACCGGCGCCCTCGACTGCGACGAGCACGACCCCAAGGTCCACGCCGACGCCGAAGAGGTCTGCGACGGTATCGACAACGACTGCGACGGCACCGTCGACGACGGCGTCGCGGAGCTCGCCTGGCCCGACCTCGACGGCGACGGCTACGGCGACGCCACCGCCGACATCATCCTGCTCTGCGAGCCACGCGCCGACGCCGTCACCAACGACTTGGACTGCGACGACACCCGCGGCGACGTGAACCCGGACCAGGCCGAGGACTGCACCGAGGTCGACCGCAACTGCGACGGCTCGCCCACCGGCGGGGGCACCCAGCTCGTCTACTACGACAGCGACGGCGACGGCTTCGGCGACCCCGACAAGCCCTACACCCTGTGCGACGCCGGGCCGAAGTACGTCGACATCGCCGGCGACCGCGACGACGCCGACGTGGCGGCGTACCCCGGCGCCGACGAGCTGTGCAACGGCCGCGACGACGACTGCGACTTCTACGTCGACGAGGACGCCATCGACCCGTCCACGCTGTACGTCGACGGCGACGGCGACGGGTACGGCGACCCTGAACAGCGTGGTCAGCTGCCCCGCCGAGGGCTCACGACCAACGACCTCGACTGCGACGACACCTCGGACCAGATCAACCAGGCCAGCTCGAGCAGTGCAACGGGGCATCGACGACGACTGTGACCCGACGACCGACGAGGAGACCGGGGTCATCTGGTACCACACGTCGACGGCGATGGGTACGGCGACGACCTCGAGCCGTTCGTCGGGTGCAGCCGCCCGTGGACTACGTGCGGACCGGCGGGGACTGCGACGACACGAACCCGCTGTCGAACCCGACGATCTACCCGAACTGCACGGCGGAGCACTGCGGGGCGATCACGAGCTCGGAGACCTGGGACGCCACGCTGGCGCACGTCGTGACCTGCGACGTGGAGGTGAAGGGGGCGGCGCGGCCGGTGCTGACCATCGGGGACGGCACGACGGTGACGTTCGAGACGGACACCCAGCTCATCGTGGCGGACGGCCCGACGGAAGCTCGTCGTCGACGGGGACGTCGACGGGGTGTGGTTCACCTCGGGCGAGGCGGTGCCAGGGTACGGCGACTGGGGTGGGCTCGTCATCGGCGCCGAGGACCTCGGCTCCACGCTGGTCGGCCTCACGGTCGAGTACGCCGGGGACAACGGCGAGGGCGGCATCACGCTCGAGGCGAACAGCGTCGTGCTGGAACGTGACGGTGCAGAGCAACCTCAACGACGGGCTGTACGTCACGGGGGCGGGCGCGGACCCGCTGATCCACGACAGCCTGTTCGTCGACAACACCGACCACGGCGTGTACATCGGCGCGGGCGCGGGGCTGTCGCGGGAGACGGCGGCCGGGGGCTCCGGGCCGAGCTTCGAGGGGAACTTCGTCACCGGCAACGCGGGCGTCGGCATCACGCTGCCGGGCTCGCACGCGGACGAGCTGGCGACGAGCCTGTCGTTCTCGGGGAACGGCGGGGACGTGATCGAGCTGCTGACGGGGACGCTGCGGTTCACGGGGACGTGGGCGCAGCACGGGGTGCCCTACGAGGTGGCGGCGTCGCAGACCGTGTCGGTGGAGGACAACGCATTCGCGGTGCTCACCATCGCGCCCGGCGTGCGGATCAACTTCGACACGTCGGCGGAGCTGAAGATCGGGAACGGGGCGGCGGGGCAACTGATCATCGATGCGTCCGCCGATCCCGTGTTGATGACCGGCACCGAGAACGTCATCAACACCGGCATCGAGTGGGACGGGGTGACGTTCGGGCTGTACGACCACGACTCTGTCGTGGGCCTCGTCATCGAATACGGCGGTGCCAACGGGAAGGGGAACCTCTACGTGAATGGCAGCGCATCCGGTGCTGGCCCAGGTGGAGAGCCGGTTCTCGGACAACGCTGGGATCTACGTGGCGGGAGCGGCTCGCGGCGCCGACGATTCAAGACTCCGAAATCGAGATGAACGACACCGATGGCGTCTACGTCGCTGCGGGTTCACCCTCGCGACATCAGCCCTCGGACCGACCTTCGTGGGCAACACGTTGCGCCTGAACCAGGCGCCTGTCCTGCCCGCCGACACGGTCGGCGAGATCGCCCTCGACACCGTGTTCGAGAACAACGCGAACCGATCGGCATCCACGGCGGTGAACCGGCGAGGACAGCGTCTGGCACCCTCGCGGAGGGATACCAAATCTATGGTGACGTCCGCATGGTGGACCCCGTGATCCGGTCCTGACCATTCAGACGGGCCCGCCTGTTGTTCGACCAGGACACGGTCCTGCAGGCAGGCGTCTCCGATGATGGCGCTCTGTGGGTGTTGGGTACCCAGGGGCAGCCCGTCGTGATGACGAGCTCGTCGGGACTCCGGGACCCGGCGACTGGGACGGGGTTGAAATCGGACGGAACGGCGGTTTGAGGCCGCAGAGCATCCTCCAGTGGCTGGAAGTCGGTTACTACGCGGAGGGTCGAACGTCGGCGACGGGGCGGCGATCGAACTCGACAGAGACGTAGTTCAGCCCGTGGAACCGCTCGTCACGGTGCAGAACGCGACGGTGCGGTTTTCCAAGTCCGGGGAGTGCTGTACGAGCAGAGCGTCACGGCGAGTTCGACGGAATGCTGACTCGATGATTGCCTGGAGGGCTGCTATCTCGCCGTCGGCGACGACCCGAACCGCGCGTCCCACGTGCGCTCCAACAGTACCTGCCAGAACAGCGGAGCCTTCGGTGTGTGGCCCATCTCCGAGACGTCGACCCCTGGGCAACGGAACGCTTGGGGGGAGGTGATCATCTCCAACACCCGACTGACGACCAGCTCCACGATGCCGGCCTTTCGGAGCCCTACCGGATGAGCGCGCTCTTGAAGGTATACGACAACGCCAACCTGCCCATGCTCACGATCGCCGACGGAGCCACGCTCCTGTTCGATGCGGGTGCCGGACTTCAGGTCGGGAGCACCGGGAGTGGCGGGCTGACGGTGGAGGACGGCGCGGTGCTGACCTCCGGCCAGCTCGTGCCGTCGCCGGGTGATTGGCTGGGCGTCGAGATTGGCAGCGATGGCACGCCATCTTCGATCGGGCGGAACCATCTCGTACGGCGGTGCCAACGGCAAGGCGGACCTCTACCTGCGAGCCTGCGTGGACGACAACATCACCATGGTGCACCTGACACCTCCGCTGTCGAACTCGTCGACCTGCGGCATGTACCGAATCGGCTCGACGGTCGATGGAGGGAATTCACCACCGTGAACTACAGCAACAACGTAGGCGGCGACTACTGCGGGCAATCCTCCGCCGTAAGGCTGGAGGTGCGGCGCGGCGTCACCGTATGGCGCCGCGCCCCTCTTCCAACGCCGCCGCGAGAGCCCTCTCGAGCACGACCACGCCCACCACCACCACCACGACCACGGCGACGAGCCCGGCGCCACTCCTGAACGGCGCGGCGTCGGGTGACCTTGGTCGGGAGGACCTCGTGGACATCACGCCGGCTCGGAGGAGCTCCGTTCCGGCCAGTGTCACCGCACCACGCCGCGCCCCTCCTCGAACGCCGTCCGCAAGAACCCCTCGATCTGCGCATGCACCTCGTCGATCGGGTTCTCCACCCCCTCCGGCGCCCCCAGCGCCTCCAGCGGCGGCACCAGCGGCGCCGCCCACGCGATCTCCGCCCGCTGCTGCTCCAGCATCCCGTGCGTCGCCCCGTCGAACCGCCACGCCACGCCGTCCGTCGGCAAGCTCGCCTCGGGCACCTCGGCCAGCGCGAACGTCCCCACCCCCGGAAGCCCCGTCGCCCGCACGAACGCCTCGCTCGGCCCCGGCGCCGCCACCTCGTCGTGCCCGGCCAGCTGCACGAGCAGCGACGGCGGCACCCGCTCGTCCATCCGGTCGGCCCACAGCACCGGCGCCAGCACCAGCGGGTCCACGGGCTCGAGCGCCCACCGGTACAGGTCCACCGCCGGGTCGAGGTGCATCGCCCGCCCGACCTCGTCGAACGGCCCCGCCACGCCGATGCTCGGCAGCAGCAGCGACTCGCTCAGCGGCCGGAACGTCGCCGAGTCGGTCAGCGTGTCCACGATGCTCCCCGGCGCCACGTCGAGCACGACCGCGGCCAGATCGGGCGACACCGCCGTCACCGCCGAGCCCACGACGGCCCCGAGCGAGTTCCCCACGAACGCCACCCGCTCCGGATCGAACGCCAGCGCCGCCAGCCCCGGATCCGCCGCCCGGATCGGCCCCAGCTCGCCCTCGCGCACCAGCCGGATCGCCGACAGCGCGTCGGCCTCGAACTGCAGGAACGCCGACAGCGGCAGGTCCGCCGCGAACGCCTGCCCCTGCGGCACGCCGATGACCCCGAACACCCGCCCGCTCACGTCGAGCTCGCTCGTCTCGGCGAAGCCGTCGGGCCCGTCGACGCCGCGCAGGGCGTTGCGCTGGTCCGACGCCGACGCCGCGCGGTCGCCGTGCTGGTAGGCGTCGAACGAGAGCACGGCCGCGCCGGCCCGCCCCGCGGTGTCGGCCAGCACGAACCCCGTCGTCCGACTCGCGTTGAACCCGTGGTGGGCGACGACGACGGGCAGGTGCGCCAGATCCGCCCCGTCGGGGACGATCAGCAGGAACGGCACCTCCTCGGTGGACTGCACCACGGGCCGGCCCAGATCGTCGCGCACGACCCCGCCGACCTCGCTGCCCGACCCCGCCACGAAGCGCGGCGCCCGGAAGCGCCCCGCCACCGCGAACGCGGTCGTCTCGTGCCGGATGGCGCGCTCCCCCTCTCCCAAGGGCACCGCATCGGCGCCGGGACGCCCGTCGACGGGCACGCCGAGCAGCTCGTCGAGCGCATCGCCCGCCCAGACCCGGTCCACGGCGACGACCGCGGGCACCGCCGCGTCGTCGAGCGCGTCCCGCACGCTGCGCACGTCGGCCAGCGGGTCGCCCGTCGTGAACGGCCCGAGCCCCACGACGTGCCGCCAGTCGACGCCGGCGTCGGCCAGCACGTCGAGCGCCTGCTGGTAGTCCGGGTGCCCCTGGTTCTGGATCAGCGCGTCGAACACGTCGGCGCGGTGCAGCGGCAGCCCGTCGGTGCCGATCAGCCCGTCGGTCAGCACCAGCGCGTAGTCGTGGCGGCGCTTCAGCGCGTACCCGCCGCGCGGGCGCACGGTGAGCAGCCCCGTGGCCTCGTCGTACTGCACCTCCAGCGGGAACGCCCGCCCGCGCTCGCTCGACCGCGGGTCGGTGTCGACGAGCGCGATCGGGTCGCCCACGGTGGGCTCGGCCCCGGGCTGCACCGCGCTCGCGGGGTCGAGCCCGCCGTCGACGTAGGCGTACGCCGCGCACGTCGTGCAGGCGCCGCGCTTCACCAGCAGGTCGCGCAGCGCAGCGAACACGGGCGCGTGCGGGTCGGCGTTCGGGAAGTCGTCGAGCTGGAACCGCCCGTTCGCGTCGTCGTACAGCACGGTGGGGACGGGGACGTCGCCGACGTCCATCGGCGGCGCGCCCAGATCGAACCGCACCGTGGACTGCCCGACCACGACGTCGCCGTCGGGGTCGGGCGCCGGGTGCACCCGAGGAGCGCCAGGGTCAGCGAGAGCATCCCTGGGGCGTACCCCGGATCCCGCCCGACCGCTACGGCACGAGCACGGTGGCGCCCGTCGTCCGCCGCGCCTCGAGGTCGGCGTGGGCCTGCTGACCTCGGCCATCGGCCGGCTGGTCACGTCGATCTGCAGCACGCCGTCGCGGACGGCGCGGAACACGTCGGCGGCGTTGTCGAGCAGCGCCCGGCGCTCGGCGACGTAGGCGAACAGCGACGGCCGCGTGGCGAACAGCGACGCGCGCGCCAGCTCCGCGACCTCGATGGCCGGCAGCGCGCCGGAGGCGTTGCCGAAGCTCACGAACATGCCCCGCGGCCGCAGGCAGCGCAGCGACCCGGGGTAGGTCGCCTGCCCGACCCCGTCGTAGACGACGTGGCAGCCGTGGCCACCCGTGATGCGCCTCACCGCGTCGACGAAGTCCTCGTCGCGGTACCGCACGACGTGCGCGCAGCCGTGCTGCTCGGCCAGCGCCACCTTCTCGGGCGTCCCCACCGTGCCGACGACGGTGGCGCCGAGGTGCGACGCCCACTGGCACAGCAGCGAGCCTGTCCGCCCGCCGCGGCGTGCACCAGCACGACCTGGTGCGCGGCCACGGGGAACGCTCGCGCACGAGGTACCGCGCCGTCATGCCCTTCAGCATGATCGCGGCGGCCACCTCGTCGGAGACGCCGTCGGGGACGGGGACCACCTTGGCGGCGTCGACGTTGCGCACCTCGGCGTACGCACCGAGCGCCGTGCCGTACGCGACGCGGTCGCCGACGGCCAGATCGGTCACGCCCTCGCCGACGGCCTCGACCACGCCAGCGCCCTCGCTGCCGGGGACGAAGGGGACGCCGCCAGCCACCGTGTACAGCCCCGTCCGGTGGTACACGTCGATGAAGTTGAGCCCCACCGCTGTCTGCCGCAGCCGGACCTCGCCCGGCCCCGGGTGGTGCACCTCGACCTCCTCGCGGACCAGGACCTCCGGCCCGCCGTGCCCGTGCACCCGCACCGCCCACGCTCGCATGCTGCCTCCCGACGAGGACGGTTATCGTGCGCGGCGGAGGGGAGATGAAGCTGCTCGTTCCGGTCGCGCTCGCGCTCGGGCTCGCCGCGTGCCACGGCGGGAAGGACACCGACGGCACCTCGATCGGCGCCGGTGACGACGACGACGACGCCACGACCGGCCCCATCGCCCGCCGCTGCCTCGATCCGGGCCCCGACGCGCCGGTCACGCCCGCGGTGACGCCCACCTTCGACACCTTCGAGGGCGACCCGGTCCAGTACTGGCTCCCCGACGGGCTGCGCGCGGTGGTGTTCTACTTCTACGGCGGCGACGACGTGAGCGAGTGGAACGGCTACGAGCAGACCGCCTTCGCGAACCAGATGGCCGACGCGAACATCGGCTGGGTGGCCTACACGAAGGCCACGCCGCAGGCGTCGGGCAGCTGGGACGACACGCGCGAGGACTGGGTGGCGAACGACGACCTGGCGCGGCTCGACCGCCTGCGCAACGAGCTCGTCGCGACCACGCCGCTGTCGGACGGCACGCCCATCGTGTCCGTCGGCTTCTCCGACGGCGCCTCGTTCTCCGTCTTCTTCGCGACGGCGGCCCAGCGCGCCGGTTGGCCCGTGGCGGTGGTCCTCGCGCACAACAGCGGCGCCCGCGGCAACGACCTGCCCGACTGCCCGATGTGGACCACGGCCTCCGAGAACGACGACGCCAACGTGCGCAACGGCTCGGCCGACCTGGCGCAGGCCCAGGCCGACCGCGGCTTCCTCGCCGTCCACCACCCCGTCGACGAGCGGCTCGCCCCCGCCGACGTCTTCCTGCGCAACCCCGAGTGGGACGCCACCAAGGCCCAGGAGCTGTTCGACGATCTCGTCACAGCCGGCCTCGTCGACGCCAGCGGCGCGCGCACCGTGGCCGACGACCAGATGGACGCCGCGATCTCGGCTTGGACCCGCAACCCCACGGTCCGGGGCGGCGCCATCGCGGGCTCGCGCCTGCGGGTGGTCTGGGCGACGCACCGGTACTCGGCCTTCCACACCGTCGAGGAGTGCGAGTTCGTGCTGGATGCGCTCGGGCTGTGATCAGGGCGAGACGGTGTCCTCGCCGTCGGACTCCCAGTAGACCTCGATCGGGTACCGGTCGGGATCGCGCACCCGGAAGTACACCAGGTCCGGCGCGTCGTGGAGCTGCAGCACCGGGTAGCCCACGCCGATGAGGTCGCGGTGCAGGATCCGCACCTGCTCCGGATCGTCGACGCGGAAGCCGAAGTGCAGCCCGGGCGGCATCGCCTCCACCTTCGGCGCGGGCTCGAGCGCCAGCTCGAAGCCGGCCTCGCTCCTCATCAGCAGGATGGGGCCGCGCCAGCAGCGGGCCTGCAAGCCGAACCACCGCTGGTAGAACGCACGGGCGCGGGCGACGTCGGCGACCCGCAGGTGGAGGTGGTTCGGCGTCATCGCGGATGTCCGTGCAAGGGCGTCAATTCTCCAGCGTGCCGGTGATGTCCGCGACGATCTGGCACTCGTCGCAGTCGCGTGCGCCCACGTCGCAGGTGACGGTGAGCGACAGGGAGGCATCGACCGTGTCGCCGTCGGACGTGCCCCAGAACCGCCAGTCCCAGCTGCCGGCCGGCGTGTTGCCGGGGGCGTTGCCCCACTGGCAGTCGAACTGCTGCACGGAGCCCGTGCACGGCACCCAGCCCACGTCGGCGTCGACGAACACCGACAGTCCGGTCGCCACCTGGGACAGCTTGAGCTCCAGCTCGTCGAGGGAGTCGCGCACGTCGCGCCCGCAGTCGTCCTCGACGATGTCGGCCCGGATGTCGTACACGCCCGACGTCGTGGTCAGCACGATGGGCGGGGCCTGCGAGCCCTCCCCGTCGCCGTCGTCGCCTCCGCCCCCCTTGCAGGCCACCAGGGTGGCTGCCACCGCCAGCGCCCAGCACCGCGCGTCCATTCCCATCCCGTCCCCCTGATCCCCGCCGGGACCACGAGTCTACACCTCATCCGCTCCCCGCTGTAGGATGTCCGGGTGCGGGCAGACAGGGGGACGACATGCGGTGGGTCACGGGGACTGCGGTCGCGGCGATGCTCGCGGGGTGCGTGGAGTACGATCCGGCCTCCGGGCTGCAGCCGGGGGTGATCCCCGGGCCGGACGAGGTGCCGGAGGGCTACGCGCTCGAGACGTTCGAGGGGGGCGGCCAGAGCACGGTCGACGTGCTGGTGGTGGGCGACACGTCCGGCTCGATGGACGAAGAGCTGCGCACGCTCGGCGACACCATCACCCGGTTCGTCGACCGGCTGGCGTCGATCGTCGACGACTGGCAGCTCGCGGCGGTGACCGACGGCAGCGGCTGCACGGCCAGCGGCACGCTGACGCCGTCCACGGGCGACTACGCCGAGCGCTTCGCCGATGCGCTCGTCGACCCCATCGGCGACGACTCCGAGGCCGAGATGGGCCTGCGCAACGTCACCCAGGTCCTGCGCGACGCCGACCGCGGCTGCAACGAGGGCATCCTGCGCGGCGGGCTGCTGCAGATCGTCTTCGTCACCGACGAGAACGACGAGTCGCCCGGCTACGACGAGGCCCTCGACTACTGGCGCGACTACCTCGACGAGATCGGCTCGCTCCACGGCGATCCGACCCGGGTGAAGATCTCGGCGGTGGCGGGCTCCACGCCGCAAGGCTGCAAGGGCGCCGACCCGGGCTTCGGCTACGACGGGCCGTCGCCGCCACCGGCGGCAAGTTCCTGTCCATCTGCGACGACTGGGCCGACGAGCTCGACGTGATCGCCGACGCCGTGGCGCTGCGCACCACCTTCCCGCTGTCCGACGATCCGGGGCAGGGCACGATCGAGGTGTGGTTCGACGACACCCAGCTCTCGGCGGATCGCTACCAGTACGATCCGGGGCTCAACGTCGTCACCACCACGGTGCCGGCGGCGCCGACCGACACGGTCTCCATCCTGTACGAGATCCAAACGTCGACCGCCCGCTGAACAACTGCGGCCACCGGGCCACACTGTCGCCCGGAGGACGGCATGGTCTGGTGGATGGTGACGGCGGCGTGGGCGGCGGAGGGGCCGGTGCTGCTGCCGTTGACGATGGACCCGGCGGTGAGCGACCGCCCCGCGCGCCTGGGCGCCGCGAGCGACGCCAGCAGCCGCGGTGACGTGGGCGTGGCCGCGTTCGCCGAGGTAGCGCTGGCCTCTCGCGTCGCGCTCGGCGCGACCGTCGGGGCGGAGGGCGGCGAGGGCGTGCTCGGCGGCGGGCTGCGCGCGGAGATCCTGGAGGAGGGGCGAGCGCCGCTCGGGCTCGGCGCCCGGGTCCAGGTGATCGATCACGGGTTCGAGGCCGACCGGGCCGAGGTCGAGGCGACCCTGGCGGCGGCGCGCGCGCTCGGCCCGGTGCGCGTCCTGGCCGGGCTCACCGGCGGGCGCGAGCTGGCCGAGCCGCGCGGCGACGCGGAGGCGTCGCTGGCGCTGCTGCACGGCCTCGGGGAGCACTTCGCGATCGGGCTCGACGCGCGCGGACGCACCGCCGTGGGCCGCGAGCCGGAGTTCGACGAGCCCTGGGAGGATCCCGACCTCGCGCGCGACGCGGGCGAGCACCGCTGGGACGTGGACGCCGGCGCGCTGCTCACGGCCTCGCTCGGGCGGGTCTCGGGCTTCGGCTGGGCCGGCGTCGGCGCCGCGGACGGCGCGCTGGGCGGCCAGATCGGGCTCGGCGTCCAGGTCATCCCGTAGGGGCGGCCTCGCGCAGGGCCTCGGCGACGGAGAGCACGTCGAGGCGCACGGCCCAGGTCTCCCGCGGGCGCAGGGCAGCCAGCTCGGCCAGGCGCGCCGCGGCGATCGGGGCGCCGCGCCAGCGGGCGAAGGCCAGCACCTGCAGCTCGAAGTCCGGGACCGGTCCGCCGCGGACCTCGGCGAGGACGGCGCCCGGCACGGGCTCTCCCCGCAGGAACGCCGCGAAGGCGCCCAGCAGCGGCGCCGCCGGGCTGTGGGCGGCGGCGAAGCGGCCGCGGCGCGGGCAGCGAGCGCGGCGGCGGCGGGTGGCCGGCGCGCCAGGCCGCGGCGGCCTCGGTGGCGGCGAGCGCGGCCTCCAGATCGGCGCCGAGCGGCGCGGCCGCGTCGACGAAGGCGGGATCGGGCGCCAGCGCGCGGCCGGCGCGGTAGGCGGCGGTGCGCACCATCCAGGTGGCGTGGGCCTCGTAGCGGGGGTGGCGGAGGGCGAGGGCCTGGGCGGCGCCGGCGGCGGCGAGCGCCTCGGCGCGGTCGAGGTCGGGCACCTCGAGCCAGGCAGCCGCGGCCCCCAGCGTCGACGACAGGCGCGCGAGCGGGGCGGACTTCGCGGCGGCGGCGCGCTCTTGCGCCCGGGCGGCGTCGGCGTAGCGGCCGGCGCGGTAGGCGTGCTGCCCGCGCCAGCCCTCGAGCAGCCCCTGGCGCTCGGCGTCGCCCGCGGCCCAGGCGGCGAGGGCGTCGAGCTGGGCCTGCTCGGCCTCCACGCCGTCCAGGGCGGCGAGCGGCAGCCGGAAGCCCTGGAAGCGGTCCTCGAGGGCCGGGTCGTCGAAGGCCTCGCCGTCGACGGCGCCCGCGAGGAGCGCCGCCTCGGCCTCCCGCGCCGGCCCCCGCTCGCCGCGCTGCACGGCGCGCACCATCCGCACCAGCGCGCCCAGCCGACGGACCTCGGCGGTCTGCGTCGCGCGCTCCAGCGCGTGCAGCGCGAGGTCGAGCTGGGCGGGCCGGCCGTCGGCCAGCGCGGCGACGACCCGCTCGTCCAGCAGCTCGGCCTGCAAGTCGGGCGCCAGCGGCAGGACGGCGTCGAGCAGCGCCATCGCCGCCGCGATGCGCCCGCGGTGGACGAGGTCGCGCGCGGCGTCCACGGCGCCCTCCGCCAGCGCCTCCACGTCGCCCTGCAGCAGGTCGGTGGGCAGGGCGTCGGCGAGCTGCTCGAGGCCGATGCGGTCGACGAGCAGCCCAGCGTCGGACCAGGAGGCCTGGCCGCCCAGGATCCAGCGCTCGACCTCGTCGCGGACCCGCACCGGGTCGCCGCCCGTGCGGTCCCACAACAGGGCCGCGGCGTCCTGCGCGAGGTGCGTGAACCGGTCGGGGCCGGCGAACAGCGCCTCCAGCGCGTCGGGCGCCCAGGGGGCCTCGCGGTCGAGCGCGGGCGGCAGCGGCGAGCGGCCGGCGAGCGCCCGGTAGGCCTCCAGGGCGGAGGCGGGCCGGTCGGCGGGATCGTCGGCGTGCATGGCGCGGAACACGGCCAGGACGTCGTCGGGCAGGTCGGGGCAGCCCTCGAGCACCATGGTGGCGACGGCGTACAGGTCGGCGCGCGCGTCGCAGGGCTCGCCGCGGCGCTGCTCGGGGGCGGCGTACCGCGGGCTGCCCTCGGCGCTCGTCCCCGCCAGCGGCACCGCGCGCCCCCGGGCGATGCCGAAGTCCAGCACCACCACGCGGCCCTCGGGCGTCACGATCAGGTTGCCCGGCTTCAGATCGAGGTGGAGCACGCCCGCGAGGTGCACGCGGGCCAGGATCTCGAGGAGCTCGAGCGTGGGGGCGCGGATGGCGTCCCAGCCGAGCCGGGCGTCGAAGTGCCGGCCGGGGACGAGATCGAGGACCATGAACCACGACGTGCCGTCGACGCCGTCGTCGCGGAGGCGGACCACGCCGGGCATCCGCAGCCAGCGCAGGGCAGCGAGCTCGCGGCGCGCCCGCGCGAGATCGGCGGCGGAGCGCGCCGCCACGAGCTTGACGGCCACCTCCTCGCCGGTGAGCGTGTCGAGCGCGCGGTGCACCTGGCCGAACCCGCCGCACCCGAGCACCTCGCCCAGCCGGTACCGGCCGTGCCCGACCGTGGCGACCGCCGCGGGGGCGCCCTCGCCGGGCGTCAGCGGGTCGACCCAGGTGGGCTCGCTCACGGCGTCGTCCCGGGCAGCATCCACGGTCCCTCCACGGCTCTCGTGGAGTGGGTAAGGCGCCCGCTCACGGCGATGCGCCGCTCGACACATCCCGACACGAGGTGGGACCGGGGCGAGACCAGTCCGCGAGCCGCGCGGTCACCGCGTCGCCACCAGGATCCGCGACGTGCGCGCCGTCCCGCGGGGGCGGACCTTCCCGCCGGCGCCGACCAGCTCCGCCTGCGCGTCGATGCCGAGGTCCCGCTCGACCCGCAGCCCGACCCGCTCGACCTCCGCCGTGATCTGCGCCCGCGGCCGCAAGCCCACCTGCCGCTCGCCGATGGCGCGGAAGAACACGCTGCGCGCGACGCTGCGCCGGCCGGGCTCGTGGTAGTGCAGGATCAACCGGCTCCCGACGGCGGAGCGCGCCGCCAGCGCCGCCAGCGTCTGGCGGAGCGCGGCGTCGGGCAGGTACATCACCACCCCCTCCCACACCCAGACGGTGGGCGCCCCAGCGTCGTGGCCGGCCCGCGCGAGGGCCTCGCCGAGGCCGTCGCGGGCGAAGTCCACCGGGACGAAGCGCACGTCGCCCGCGAACAGCGGCGCGCCGAGGATGCACTGCTGCTTGCGGGCCTGGGTGCTCGGGTGGTCGACCTCCCAGACGGTGGCGTCGCGCAGGGCGGGCATGCGCCAGGCGCGCGTGTCGTAGCCCGCGCCGAGCACCACGACCTGTTCGCAGCCGTGCTGGACGGCGTCCGCGAGCTCCCGGTCGATGACGGCCACCCGGACCACCAGGAAGTCGGCGGCCGGCAGCGCGTTGCGGCGCTCCTCGGGGGGCATGCCGTCCATCCGGCGCTGGAAGCGGCGGTAGAAGGTGCGCGTGAGCCGGCCGAGCATGCGCTCGGCGACGGGATCGCGGAACCCGGGCACGTGGGTGGCGCCGCGATCGGCGATCGCCCGCCACAACGCCACCACCTCCGCTGTGAAGCTCGCTCGATCCTCGCGCATGGCCGCCTCCGGGCGCCGCGTCGTCCGCTGCCCTATGCTGCGGGCAGGAAGGTAGCGCACATGGGGTACTCGAGCTGGAGCGACGAGGCCTACCGCCGGGTCAGCGGCGCGCGGGCGGGGGCCACGAGCAACGAGATCTTCCGCGGCGAGCGCAGCATCGACCCGCTGATGGATCCCACCGGGCTGACGTTCCGGGAGGCCCGCGACAGCGAGCACCACCCGAACTCGGTGCCCATCGTGGTGGGCTTCGACGTGACGGGCTCGATGGGCGACATCCCGACGCGCTTCGCGCAGTCGCTGCTCGGCAAGATGATGGTGCGGCTCGTGGAGCAGGGCTGGGTCACCGACCCGCAGCTGCTGTTCGCCGCGATCGGCGACGCCGAGTCCGACCGGGCGCCGCTGCAGGTCGGCCAGTTCGAGAGCGGCCTCGAGATGGACATGTGGCTCACGCGCATCTGGCTCGAGTCGGGCGGCGGCGACGAGCCCGAGAGCTACACGCTCGCGCACTGGTTCGCGGCGCACCACACCGCGACCGACGCCTGGGAGAAGCGGCGGCGCAAGGGCTACCTCGTCACCATCGGCGACGCGTCGAACAAGCCGATCACGGCGGCGCACGTGCAGCGGGTCTTCGGGAGCGCGCCGTCCGGCCCGGTCGGCGACGACGAGGCCATCGCGGCGGCCGCCGAGCGCTACGAGCTGTTCCACGTGCTCGTGACGCGGGGCAACGCGCCGTCCGCGGGGCTGCTGTCGCACTGGGGGCAGCGGCTCGGGCCGCGCCTGCTCGTGCTCGACCACACCGAGGCCATCTGCGAGGTCATCGGCGTCGCCATCGGCGTGCGCGAGGGCAACCTGGCGCTCGACGCCGCCCGCGGGCTGCTCACCGCGGCGGGCATGTCGATGTCCGCGGCCGACGGCGTGCTGACGAACCTCGCCGCCGTGAGCTGATGCGCGTCCTGTTCTGCGAGGGCTGCGGGGCGCCGCTCGACGCGCCGTGGGCCGAGCTCGTCATCGTCTGCGCCTGGTGCGGGGCGCAGAACCTGCCGGGTCGGCCGGGCGGCCCGGTGCCGCCCAGCGTGCCGGCGGACGGGCGGCCGCGGCTCAACCTGGGCGGGCGCACCTACGTCCTCGAGGGGCGGCTCGCGCAGGGCGACTCCACCACCGTCTACCGGGGGCGGTGGGTCGTCGGCTCGGCGAGGGCGTGGTGATCAAGGTGCTCGGCGCGAGCGCCGACGCCGACCTGCTCCGCCGCGAGTGGCAGCCCTGCAGGCGCTGCAAGCGGCGCGCACCGAGGGGGCCGAGCACTTCGTGGACCGGCTGCCGGCGCCGGTGGCGCACGGGCTCGTGCAGGGCGACCGGCCGCGCCCGGCGTCGGTGTTCGGCTGGAAGAGCGGCTTCGTCCACACGCTCGAGGCGGTGGGCGAGGCGCACCCGCTCGGCGTGCCCGCGCCGGTGGGGGTGTGGCTGCTCAAGCGGCTGCTGGAGCTGCTCGGCTTCGTGCACCGCGCGGGCTTCGTCCACGGCGCGGTGGTGCCCGATCACGTGCTCGTCCACCCGCGCGACCACGGCGCGATGCTCGTGGGCTGGACGGTCGCGACGCCCTGGGCGGCGGGCGGCGCCGAGCGGCTCCCTGCGCGGCCGCGCCGCTGGGAGGCGCTGTACGAGGGCGCGCGCGAGGCCACGCCGGCGCTCGACGTCGCGATGGCCTGCCGGTGCGTGCGGGCGGTGGCCGGGGGCTGCTGCCGGGCGCGGTCGGGCTGGGGCGCCGTCGACGCCGTGGTGCAGCGGGGGCTCTCCGGCCGGGCCGACGACGCCTGGGCGCTCGCCGAGGCGCTCACGGCGGCGTCGCGGGAGGCGCACGGCCCGCCGGCGTACCACCCGCTGCCGATGCCGGGCTGGCCGTAGGAGGGGGATGGCGGATCTGGACTGGCGGTGCGACTGCGGTGCGGTGCAGGGCACGACGTCCGCGCCGCGCTCGGCGGCAGCCGGTTCGCTGGCGCTGATCCTGCGCTCGGTGCGCCGGATGCTGCGCTGGTGGCGGCGGGACGGCACCGGATCGCCGCTGCGCGACGCCGCGGGCGCGCCGATCGTGGCGCCACGCGTGCTGTCCGCCGACGCGCTCGCCCGCGCGCGGCAGCCGGCGTAGACTGGGCCGTGGGCTACGGGAGTACAGCCACGCCGCGCACGTCGCGCTCACCCGGGCGCGCGCGACCACGTCCGCGCCCGTGTTCCGGCAGGACCACACCCACCTCGCTGATGCGGCCCCACGGCGCCGTCCGCGAGGCCCGCGACAGCGACGACCACCCCGACTCGCTCGGCGTGCTGTTCGCCCTCGACGTGACGGGCTCCATGGGCGAGATCCGCGCCAGCTGGCGCAGGAGACGCTGCCGGACTTCGTCCGCGTCCTGCTCGACGCTGGGGTGCGCGACCCGCAGCTGTGCTTCGCCGCGGTCGGCCACGCCGGGCAGGACCGCGCGCCGCTGCAGGTCGGCCAGTTCGAGTCCACGGCCGGGCTCATCGACCAGTGGCTGGTGCGGCTGTGGCTCGAGGGCGGCGGCGTCGGCCAGCACGAGGCCTACGAGCTGGCCATGCTCTTCGCGGCCCGCTGCATCCGGCTCGACAGCGTCGAGAAGCGCGGGCGGCGCGCCTTCCTGTTCGTCACCGGCGACGCCGCGCCCAACCCGGCCGTGTCGCGGGTCCAGGCCGAGCAGGTGCTGGGGCTCACGCTCCCCGCGGATCTGCCCATCCGCGACCTCGTGGAGGAGCTGCAGCGCACGTTCGAGCCGTTCTTCCTGGTCGCGCCGGGCACCGACCGCCGCCACGAGCGCGCCTGGCGGGATCTGCTCGGCGACCGGGTCGTGCGCCTGCAGGACGCCGCGGACACCGCCCACGTCGCCGCCGGTCTGGTGGCGCTGCTGGAGGGTCGGCGCGCCACCTCGGCGACTACGTCGAGCGGCTGGTCGCGAGCGGGCTGTCGCGCCGGCGCGGCGCGCGGGTCGCGCGGGCGCTGGTGCCGTTCGCCGCGGGCATCGGCCGCGACGGCGTGCCGTCCACGCCCCGCGGCGGCCTCGACCTGCCGCGCGGCGACCGGCCGAGCGGGCTGGACCGCGGGTGAGCGACTGGGTCGTCGTCGACCTCGGCTTCGGCGACGCCGGCAAGGGCAGCACCGTCGACTTCCTGTGCCGCGACCGCGGCGCCGACCTGGTCGTGCGGTTCAACGGCGGCGCGCAGGCCGGCCACAACGTCGTCGCGCCGGACGGGCGCCACCACACGTTCTCGCAGGTCGGCGCAGGCACCTTCGCCGGCGTGCCGAGCGTGCTCGGGCCCGCGTTCCTGCTGCACCCGCTCGGGCTCGCCGTCGAGCTCGAGCACCTCGGCCGCCTCGGCGTGCCCGACCCGTGGGGCGCCGTCGCCGTCGACCCGCGCGCGCCCGTGATCACGCCGTTCCACCAGGCCGCGGGGCGCCTGCGCGAGCTGCTGCGCGGCGCCGACGCCCACGGCACCTGCGGCGTCGGGGTGGGCGAGCGGGTGGCCGACGGCCTGCTCCACCCCGAGGCGCAGCTCGTCGCCGGGCAGCTCGGCGACCGCGCCGCCGTCCGGGCGCGGCTCCGGGCACAGCAGGGGCGCCTGCGCGAGGAGCTCGTCGGGCTCGGCGCCCCGCTCGACCACCCCGAGGTGGCGCTGCTCTCCGACCCCGAGGTCGTGGAGCGCGTCGTCGACGCCTGGGGCGACGTCGCGCGCCGGCTGGCGGCTCGACGACGCCGCCGCCCGGATCGCGCGCGCCGCGCACGTCGTCTTCGAGGGCGCCCAGGGCGTGCTCCTGGACGAGGTCTGGGGCTTCCACCCGCACACCACCTGGAGCGACTGCACGCCCGCCGGGGCCCTCGCGCTGGCGGGCGGCCGCGCGGTGCGCCGGCTCGGCGTGATCCGCGCGTACGGCGTGCGCCACGGCCCCGGGCCGTTCCCCACCGAGGGGCGGTGGCCGGGCTCGCCGAGCCCCACAACGGCGACGCCGGCTGGCAGGGCCGCTTCCGGGTCGGCGCCCTCGACGGGGTGCTGCTGCGCTACGCGCTCGCGGTGTCCGGCGGCGTCGACGCCCTGGCCGTCACCTGGCTCGACCGCGCCCCGGCCTCGCCGCCGACGCGTACGTGGGGCCGGCCGCACCCGGCATCAGCGCGGGCGGGCGCCTCACCGCGCTGCCGCCCGGCGAGGCGGCGGACCTCGGCCACCGCGAGCGGCTCGGCGCCTGGCTGCGGCAGGTGCAGCCCGAGGTCGTGGCGGCGCCGCCCGTCGGGTTCGCGGAGGCGGCCACGGGCCTGCCGGTGGCGCTGCTCTCGCGCGGCCCCACCGCCGCCGACAAGGAGTGGCGCTAGCGCCCGCGGCCGCCGCCCTTGCGGGGCGCGCGGGCGGCGCGGCGGGGGCGCTCCTGGCTCGGCCGGGGCGAGCGGCCGCGCGGGCCGTCGAGCCCGGCGTCGAAGCCCTTGAGGGCGAACCGGGGCACCTTGTTGCCGATGGCGCGCTCGATGGCCTCGAAGTCGCCCTCCTCGTCGGGCGCGACGAAGGTGATGACCTCGCCCGTGGCGCCGGCGCAGCCGTGCGGCCGCTGCGGTGGATGTAGTCCTCGGAGGAGTGCGGCACGGCGAAGTGCACCACGTGCGACACGCCGTCGACGTCGATGCCGCGCGCCGCCACGTCGGTGGCGACGAGGATCGGGCAGGCGCCGCGCCGGAAGGCGTCGAGCGCCTCGTTGCGCTCGGCCTGGGAGCGGTCGGAGTGCAGGCTCGCCGCCTGGCGGCCCACGCGGCTGATCTGGCGGGCGAGGCCGTCGGCGTCGCGCTTGCGCTCTCACGAACACGATGACGGACGTGAGCGAGGGGTGCGCCAGCAGCTTCGTGAGCAGCGCCGCCTTGCGGTGGTGCCCCACGGGGAACGCGCGCTGCACCAGGCCCTCGGCCGGCTTCTGGCGGTCGACGGCCACCGTCTCGGGGTCGCGGAGGATCTGCTCCGCCAGCTTGCGGACCGCGGGCGGCATCGTGGCCGAGAACAGCAGCGTCTGCCGCTCGGTGGGCAGGCGGGCGACGATGCGCTTGAGGTCGGGAGGAAGCCCATGTCGAACATGCGGTCGGCCTCGTCGATCACCAGGTGCGAGATGGTGGACGGGTCGAGGTGGGGGAACCGCAGGTGGTCGAGCAGGCGGCCCGGCGTGGCGACGATGATCTCGGCGCCCTGGCGGATGGCCCACTCCTGCGGGCCCATGTTCACGCCGCCCACGACGGCGATGCTGGAGAAGCCGAGGTGGTAGCCGAGCGCCAGCGCCTGCTCGTCGATCTGCAGGGCGAGCTCGCGGGTCGGCGAGAGCACGAGCACGCGCGGCTTGCCGGGCTCCGTGCCGCGGAGCTGGTGGAGGATGGGCAGCAGGAAGGCGGCGGTCTTGCCGGTGCCGGTCGAGGCGGACGCGACGAGGTCGCGGCCCTGGACGGCGAGGGGGATGGCCTTGGTCTGGATGGGGGTGGGCTCGGTGAAGCCCATGTCGCCCAGGGCGGTCATCAGCTCGGGGGCGAGGCCCATGTCGTCGAAAGAGATGGAAGACTCCGGGATGGGAGGGGCGGGGCTGCGCGCGCCGCCGGCGCCGGACGAGGTCCGGGGATGCCCCGTCGTAACGGGTTTCGACGCGGGCTGCGGTGACAGTTGCGTAGCGGGCGGAGCGTTCACAGGGGCCAGGGGCGGCGGATCCAGGCGAGGCTGTCGGCGAGGATGCGCGCCGCGTCGCGGTCGGCGCAGGCGCCGTGGGCGATGACCAGGCGCTCGGGCTGCCAGGCCAGCGCGCGGTCGAGGGCAGCGCGGGCCGGGCCGCGGCGGAGGTAGGACGCGCGCCACTCGCGCGGCGTGGAGCCGTTCGGCCCGAGCAGGGCGTCGACCCGCATCATCGCGCGCCAGAACGGGCCGTAGAACGCGGGGTCGTGGCGCTGGACCAGGTCGCCCACCAGCACCGTCGACGACTTGCGGTGGAAGAACAGCACCTCGTCCATCGCGGCGCTGCCGCCGATCACCACCTGGTCGATGGCGTCGGCCCAGGCGGGCTCGGGGGTGTCGCCCAGGGTGCCGGCGAAGGGCAGCTCCGGCTTGCGGGCGGCGAGGCCCGGCGGGGCCCAGGCCGTGGCCTCGGGCCAGGCCTCGAGCGACGGGCCCAGGAACAGGTGGTGGATCTTGTTCGGCTCGACCAGCCAGCGCACGGGGCCCAGCGCGTCGATCTCGGCGCGCAGCTCGGGGTCGGGCGCGACCGGCGACCAGACGAACAGGCCGTCCGGCAGGCGGATGACCGCGGCGCGGGTGGGGTAGGGGGCGCCGAAGAAGGAGACCGTCGGCCCCTCCACCGTCCACAGGTCCTCGGCGAACGCGGTCAGGCGGGGCATGGCGGGGTTCCTCCCGCCCCGTACGTACCTCGTTGACGGGGGCGGCGGACCGGGGCACGCTGGAGACATGGCGTACAAGCTCGGTGCCGTCGTCGTCGCCCTGATCGTGTTGCTGGTCGTGATCGTCGTGGGGCTCGCCTGTGTGGCGGCCGTGGGGTGGCTGCTGATGCGGCGGCGGCGGTCGCGGGTCGACCCGGCCGCGCGCGAGGCGATGCTCGACCGGGTGGGCTACGCGCGGGCGGGTGCGGCGTGGACGCGCACGCTCGACGACAACGCGGTGATCGTGTTCGAGGAGGGGCCCGGCTGGAAGTGGACGGTGCGGCTGCCGCGCTACAACACGATGAGCCTGACGGTGCGGGAGCGGAGCGCGGCGGAGCCGCTGAGCGGGGCGTTCGAGGCGGGGATCGCGGATCTGGACCAGCGGTTCGTGTTCGCGTCGCCGCTCGCCGCGCAGACGGTGGGGCTCGTGGGGAACGGCTCGGTGGCGAACGCGCTCCTCGGGGTGCCGTGGCTGTCGATGTCGCTCGGGGCGGACGAGCTGGTGGTGGAGGACCCGGCGCTGGCGGGGCTCGAGCGGGTGACGGGGTCGACGGCGGTGGGCGGGGCGGCGGCGCTGCGGGCGGAGGAGGAGATCCACCAGGCGGTGGCGGTGGTGGTGAGCACGGTGTTCCGGGTGCTGTACTCGCGGTTCACCGGGACCATCATGGACGAGTTCCGGTAGCCACGACCCGTCACGCGACCACGAACTCCCGCGTCACGTGCAGCGCTGCCACGCGATACCAGGGCCCACCAGGAGGCCCGATGGCCGAGCCGATCTCGCTCCCTTCGATCCAACGCGACCCGGCTGCGACCCTCCTCGAAGCGAAGCTCCGGGCGAACCTGAACGACACCGAGGCGTGGCTCGTCTACGCCGATTGGCTGACCGCGCACGGAGACCCGCGCGGTGAGCTGATCCTCCTCGCCCGCCAGCCCCGGCAGGCGGGGGCGACGAAGAAGCGCATCGCGGCGATCGATCGGTCCGAGGCGTGGCTCGCCTCCTTCGTGCACGCGAGCGCGCTGGTGTCTCCGAGGTGGAGGCACGGCTTCATCGTTGAGACCTCCTTCCACGGCCTGCCGCAGGTCGAGGTGCTGGACGCGTTGTGCGACCACCCCATCGGTCGCCTGTTCCGGCTCACCTACCTCCAGGCGGGCTACAACGAAGCGAAGCCACCGGCCCTCCAGGCGTTGGCGAACAGCGCCCACCTGTCGTCGGTCACGAGCCTCGATCTCAGCCACAACGCCATCGGCGATCGCGGCGTCCAGGCGCTCGCCAGCAGCCCGTACCTGTCGTCGCTGACCCACCTGACCCTCGGCAGCCCTGCGGGCGACGACGATCGCATCACCGCAGCGGGGATCCGCGCGCTGGCCAGCAGCCCCCACCTCGTGTCGCTGAAGCACCTGTCGCTGTCCAGAGCCGCCATCGGTGACGAGGGCGTCGCCGCGCTGGCGGGCGCTCCGTTCTCGCTCGAGCGGCTGTCGCTCGAGGACTGCGGCATCAGCGATGCCGGCGTTCGAGCGCTCGCTGATGCCCCGCAGCTCGCGTCGCTGAAGCACCTGTCGCTGCCGGACAACCCCATCGGCGATCTCGGTGCTCACGCGCTGGCGGGGTCTCGACACCTGGCGTCTCTCGAACACCTGAGGTTGGACTCCTGCAACATCGGTGACGGAGGGCTCGTCGCGCTGGCGCACAGCCCGATCATCGCCCACCTGAAGACCCTGTCGCTGTGGAACAACCGGATGGGCGACGAAGGCGTCGTCGCGCTGGCGAACAGCCCCCACCTGCCGGCGCTCACCGAGCTGTCCCTCGGCCACACCGACGTCTACGATGAGGGCGTCGTCGCGCTGGCGAGCGCGCCCCGGCTGTCGAAGCTGCGGGAGCTGACCTTGCGGGCGACCCAGGTCGGCGACGGCGCTGCGCGCGCGCTGGCAGACAGCCCCCACATGCGGTCGCTCGTCCGCCTCGATCTCAACCACACCCATGTCAGCAGCTCTGGCGCTCGGGCGCTGCTCGCATCCAAGCGCTTGTCGTCGCTGAAGAGCCTCGATCTCGACGAGATCCAGGTCTACGAGGAGGAGATCGAGGCCCTCGAGCAGCAGGGTGCGCGCCTGCAGACCCTGTACATCAGCGGCATGGAGTAGCGCTCGGGCGCCGGGCCGAGGAGCACGCCGTCATCGCTGCCACACCATCCGGTCGCGCCGGGTCGGCGCCCTCGAGCACCTGCGCCAGCGCGGGCCCGGCGAGCCAGGCGCAGAGCGCGCCGCACCTCGTCATCGTCCCTCCTCCAGCCTACCGCCCGTAGGCGTCGAACCGGTCGAGCTCCATCACCTTGACCCACGCCGCCACGAAGTCCGCCACGAACTTCTCCTCCGCGTCGTCGCTGGCGTACACCTCGACGAGCGCGCGCAGCTGCGAGTTCGCCCCGGCCACGAGATCGGTGCGCGTCGCCGTCCAGCGGACCCGCCCCGACGCCCGGTCCTTGCCCTCGTACACGCCGTCCTGGGCGGTCGGCGCCCACGCCGTGCCCATGTCGAGCAGGTTCACGAACCAGTCCCGCGACAGCGTCCCCACCCGGTCGGTGAACACTCCGTGCGCCGAGCCGCCCGTGTTCGCGCCGAGCCCCCGCAGCCCGCCCAGCAGCACGATCATCTCTGGGGCCGACAGCGTCAGCAGCTGCGCGCGGTCGAGCAGCAGGTCCTCGGCCGTGCGCTCCCCGGACGGCACGTGGTGGTTGCGGAAGCCGTCGGACGTGGGCTCGAGCCAGGCGAACGACGCGGCGTCGGTCTGGGCGTCGGTCGCGTCGGTGCGCCCGGGGCGGAACGGCACCGTCACCGCCCTCCCGGCGGCCCGCGCGGCCTGCTCCACCGCGGCGCCGCCGCCGAGCACGATCAGGTCGGCGAGCGAGACCCGCATCCCGTCGGTGCGAGCGGCGTCGAACTCGGCCTTGACCCGCGCCAGCGCGTCGAGCACCTTCGCGAGCCGCGCCGGGTCGTTGACGGCCCAGTCCTTCTGGGGCGCGAGCCGGATGCGGGCGCCGTTCGCGCCGCCGCGCTTGTCGCTGCCCCGGAACGTGGACGCCGACGCCCACGCCACGAACACCAGATCCGACACCGACAGGCCGGTGGCCAGGATCTTCGCCTTCAGCGCCTCGACCTCGGCGGCGCCGACCAGCGGGTGGTCGACGGCGGGGACGGGGTCCTGCCAGATGAGCTCCTCGGACGGCACCTCGGGGCCGAGGTAGCGGCTGACGGGCCCCATGTCGCGGTGGGTCAGCTTGAACCACGCCCGCGCGAAGGCGTCGGCGAAGGCCGCCGGGTCGGCGTGGAAGCGCCGCGCGATCTGCTCGTAGACGGGGTCGTGGCGCAGCGCCAGGTCGGCCGTGGTCATCATGGGACGGTGGGTGACGCCGGCGGCGTGGGCGTCGGGGACGAGGTCCTCGTCGCGCACGTCCTTCGCGAGCCACTGCCAGGCTCCGGCCGGGCTCTTCACGAGCTCCCACTCGTAGCCGAACAGCATGTCGAAGTAGCCCGAGTCCCACCGCGTCGGGTGCGGCGTCCACGCGCCCTCGAGGCCGCTCGAGATGGTGTGCACGCCGCTGCCGGACTGGAAGCTGCTCTTCCAGCCGAGCCCCAGGTCCTCGACGGGCGCGCCCTCGGGCTCGGGGCCGACGAGCTTGGCGTCGCCCGCGCCGTGGCACTTGCCGAAGGTGTGGCCGCCCGCCACGAGCGCCACGGTCTCCTCGTCGCCCATCGCCATCCGGGCGAAGGTCTCGCGGATGTCGCGCGCCGAGGCGACCGGGTCCGGCTTGCCGTTCGGCCCCTCCGGGTTGACGTAGATGAGGCCCATCTGGACGGCGGCCAGCGGGTTCGCGAGCTCGCGGTCGCCGGAGTAGCGCTCGTCGCCGAGCCAGTCGGCCTCGGGGCCCCAGTAGATGTCCTCCTCGGGCTCGTAGACGTCCTCGCGGCCGCCGCCGAAGCCGAACGTCGGCAGGCCCATCGACTCGAGCGCGCAGTTACCGGCCAGCACCATCAGGTCGGCCCACGACAGCGCCCGGCCGTACTTCTGCTTCACGGGCCACAGCAGGCGGCGCGCCTTGTCGAGGTTGACGTTGTCGGGCCAGCTGTTGAGCGGCGCGAAGCGCTGGCTGCCCGACGAGGCGCCGCCGCGCCCGTCGCTCACGCGGTAGGTCCCCGCGCTGTGCCACGCCATCCGGATGAAGAACGGCCCGTAGTGCCCCCAGTCGGCGGGCCACCACGGCTGCGAGTCGGTCATCACCTGCCCGATGTCGCGCTTCACGGCGGCGAGATCGAGGCCGGAGAAGGCCTCGGCATAGTCGAAGTCGGGGCCCATCGGATCGGCCAGCAGCGCGCCCTGGCGCAGGATCCGCAGGTCGAGCTGCTCGGGCCACCAGTGCCGGTTGGCGGTCGAGCCGCTGGCGCGGGCACCGTGCATCACGGGACACTTTCCTCGGGTCATGGTCACTCCTCGCGGCAGGGAGCGGTGGGGCCTGCCTACGGGGAGTCATCGTCGCGGGGCCAGAGGCGCGAAGACATTGTCTGTATGCTGGCCATAGGATCCGTCTATGGGTCGTCACCCGGGACGACGCGGAGCCGTATGCGTCCGAGGAGGGGCGATGACGAGGCTCGCATGGGGCGCCGCGCTGGCGCTGGCGCTGACGGCGCAGGCCGCACCCGGACCGGATCTCGCGCGCGCCATCGCGCTGCCCGGCGCCGCTCAGGCGCTGCGGGAGCGCAGGGTCGGCGCCGACGAGGTGGCGCTGGCGGTGCGCGCGGCCCGCGACCACGGCCTGCCCGCCGGTGACGCCGCGGACCTGCTCGGCGAGGGCGCTCGCGGCGAGCGGCTCGACAACTTCGGGCACTTCGTCCAGACCCAGCTCGATGCGGGGCTGCGGGGCCAGGCCCTGGCGCAGGCCATCCACGAGGAGAAGGCCCGCCGCGGCAACCGGGGCGCGGCCCCGACGGCGAGGGCCCGCCGGGCCGGGAGGCCGGGGCGAGGGCCACGGCCCCGACCCGGACAGGTCGAAGGGCAAGGCCGGCGGCGGCGGCAAGGCCAAGGGCAAGGGGCACACTGAGATGCTGACCACGACGCTGCTGTTCGCCTGGCTCGCCGCCTGCACCGCACCCACCCCGACGGGACCGCCGCGCAGTCGCCCGAGGCCGCGGCCGCGCTGGCGGACCGCATCGCGGCCGCTCCCGGCGACGCCGAGGCCGTCCTCGCCGAAGCGGGCACCGACCCGGCCGCCTTCGAGGCCTGGCTGTACACCATCGCCGAGGACCCCGCCCTGTCGGAGCGCTACCTCGCCGCGCGGCGGTAGCCGCCTCGGGGAATCTCGCCGCCCGCGTGATAACCACGCCGAAGAACGGCCCCGGGCGGATCTCCATGAAGCTCATCGTCGCCTCGGTGCGACTCCCCATCTCGCTGACCCACGACGACGGCGGCTGGAACGCCACCCCGAGCCCCGGCGGCCTCGCCACCGCGCTGCGGGCGGTCGCCGAGCGCCGCCCGTTCACCTGGATCGGCTTCCCCGGCACCCCCGTACCGAACGAGGCCCACGACGACGTCCGGGCGACGCTCGCCGAGCACGGCAGCGTGCCCGTCTTCCTCACCGCCGAGGAGGTCGAGGGGTTCTACGAGGAGCTGTCCAACCGCGTCCTGTGGCCGCTGTTCCACGGGCTCCCGGGCATGCGCCGCTTCCCCCACGCCGCCTGGCGGACCTACCGCGCCATCAACGAGCGCTTCGCCGAGGTCGTCGCCGCGCACGCCGAGCCCGGCGACACCGTCTGGATCCACGACTACCAGCTGATGCTCGTCCCGCAGCTCCTCCGCGACCGCGGCATCGACTGCGCCATCGGCTTCTTCCTGCACATCCCGTTCCCGTCCTCCGAGATCTACCGCACGCTGCCCGTGCGCGAGGCCATCCTCACGGGCATGCTCGGCGCCGACTACCTCGGCTTCCACAGCTACGAGTACGTCAACAACCTGCGCAACGCGGGCCTGCGCGTGCTCGGCCTCGAGAGCGACCCCGAGGGGGTGGTGCTCCCCCCGCACTACGCCCAGCTCGGGGTGCTGCCCATCGGCATCGAGCCCGACGAGATCGCGTCGCTGGCCACCTCCGAGGAGGCGGTGGCGCAGTACGCCGAGCTGCGCGAGCGGTACCGCGGCAAGCGCGTGATCCTCGGCGTCGACCGCCTGGACCACACGAAGGGCATCCCCCAGCGCCTGCTCGCGTTCGAGGAGCTCCTCCGCGACCACCCGGAGCTGCGGGACGAGGTCGTGCTGGTGCAGATCGCGAGCCCGTCGCGGACCAACGTGCCGGAGTACCAGGACCTCGCGCAGGAGTGCAACGAGCTCGTCGGGCACATCAACGGCAAGTACGGCACGCTCGCGTCGACCCCGCTGCACTACCTGAACCAGCACGTCGACCGCGCGCGGCTCACGGCGCTGTACCGGCTCGCCGAGATCGCGCTCGTCACGCCCGTGCGCGACGGCATGAACCTCGTGTGCCTCGAGTACGTCGCGGCGCGCGGCGACGTGCCGGGCGTGCTCATCCTGAGCGAGTTCGCGGGCGCGGCCTCGTGCCTGCCCGGCGCGCGCGTGGTCAACCCGCACAACCCCGCGCAGGTGGCGACGGCGATGGCCGACGCGCTGCGCGACGGGCCGAGCCGCACCGCCTGGGCGCAGATGCGCGACTTCGTCACGACGAACACGTCCGTCGCCTGGGCGGAGAAGTTCCTCGCGCGGCTCGAGGCGGTGTACCAGCGCGAGCGCGGCCGCCTGCACACCCTGCGGGTGGGGCACGGCGACGCCGTCGACCGCCTGGTCGAGGACGCGCGCCTGCCGCTCGTCCTGCTCGACTACGACGGCACGCTCGTGCCGCACACCCGCCTGCCGTCCGACGCCGTCCCGGGCCACCGCGTGCGGGAGCTGCTCGCCGACCTGGCGCGCTTCGGCGTGGTCTACGTGATCAGCGGGCGGCCCGCCGACACGCTGGACGAGTGGATCGGCGACCTGCCCATCGGCCTCGTCTGCGAGCACGGCCTCGCCACGCGCCACCTCGGCGGCGGCTGGAGCGAGCTGCCCGATCTCGACACGTCCGCCATCGCCGACATCGTCGAGCCCATCCTGCGCGACTACACCGACCGCACGCCGGGCAGCAAGCTCGAGCGCAAGCGGGCGTCGATCGCCTGGCACTACCGCACCGTCGACCCCAAGCTCGGGGCCTGGCGCGCCAACGAGCTGCGCTTCCTCCTCGACAGCGCGCTCGTGGGGCAGCCCTTCGCCGTGCTGTCGGGGTCCAAGGTCGTCGAGGTCCGCCACGTCTCGATCACCAAGGGCCACACCGCCGAGCGGCTCCTCGCGCGCCAGAGCGGCACCGACCTCGTCGTCTGCTGTGGCAACGACCGCACCGACGAGGACATGTTCGAGGCGGTCCTGTCGTCCGACCGCGACCGCAGGCTCGTGTGCCGGGTGGGCGGCGGCAACACCGTCGCGCCCTACGTCGTGGAGGACCCCGCGCAGCTGCTCGACCAGCTCGACCAGATGGTCGCGATCTGGCGCCGCCTGCGGACGGAGGACCCGGGCCGCCTCGGCCGGACCCTCCCGCCCGATCCGCCCGTCAACCGCAGCTGACGCCGTCGCAGTCGAAGGTGGCGTCCACCCCGAAGGCGTGGTCGCCGTCGCCCGTGAGCACGTCGCTCGGGACGTTGTCCTGCGCGCCCTCGCCGAGGTCCGTCCCGCGGACCACCGCGCGCGCGTCGTGGACGATGCCGTCGTCGAGCTGCAGGCCCCCGCCGCCGGCGGTCGCGACGTTGCCGACGATCGCGCCCCCGTCGAAGCTCGCCGGGGCCTGCAGGTAGAGGCCCGCGCCGCGCAGCGCGCCGTTGTCGGCGAAGGTGGTGTCCGTGGCGTCGAGCTCCCGCGTGACGTGCGCGCCGCCGCCGGTGCTGGCCTGGTTGCCCGACAGCGTGCAGCCCGTCAGCCGCGTGGGCTCCGGCGGGTAGGCGAAGTCGTCGGTCGCGAGCCCGCCGCCCCAGTCCGCCACGTTGTCGGCGATCGTCACGTCGGACAGCGCCACCGCGTCGACGGCGGCGACGCCGCCGCCGCTCGTCGCCGTGTTCCCGGTGACGACCACGTCGTGGATGGTGCCGCCGTACGCGAGGATGCCGCCGCCGACCTGGGCGTCGTTGCCCGACAGCGTGCCCCCGTTCAGGGTGGCGACCACGAGGAACGCGCCCCCGCCGTCGGTGCCCTCGTTGCCGACGACCTCGGTGGTGCCGAGCAGCGTCAGCGTGCTGTCCACGGCCGCGATCCCGCCGCCCGCGCCGCCGACGTTGTCGTGCACCGACACGTCCTGCAGGACGACGTCGCCCCGCACCGCGGAGACGGCGGCGCAGGGCCCGGTGTTCGCGGTGACCTCGGTCGCGAGCACGTCGCCGTCGCCCGTGACGGCGACCCCGGTGCCGCCCCACCCCTCGCCGGGGACGCTGGCGGTCTCGCCGTCGTAGCCGACGAGCTGCTCCTCCTCGACCCGGTTCTCCGACACCGTGCCCCCGACGAGGTGTCCGCCCTCGAGCCAGGCCCCGCCGCCCCACTCGGCGGCGGCGTTGTCGCGGAGGGTGCTGCCGAGCGTGAGGTCGAGCGTGCCGTCGGGGCCGACCCAGGCGCCGGCGCCGCGGCTCGCTCGGTTCCCGGAGACCTCGGTGTCGACCAGCACGGCGGTCGCGCCGACGGGGACCTGCACGCCGCCGCCCCGCTCGGCGGTGTTCCCGACGATGCGGCAGGCGGTGACGGTGACGGGCGCGGCGGCGTCGAGGACCCGCAGGCCGCCGTCGGTGCCGTCGCGCAGGGTGAGGCCCGTGATCTCGCTGCCGCCCGCCACGCTCAGCGCGGCGCCGCCTGCACCCGAGAGGGTGGTGGTGGCGGCGTCCTCGAGCGCGGTGATCCGCACGGGCTCGCCGACGACGAACGAGCCCTCGTACAGGCCCGGGCACAGGCGCAGCTCCGACCCGGCGACCGCGGCGTCCAGCGCGTCCTGCAGGGCGGTGTAGCCGACGCCGTCGAGGTCGACGAGCCGCTCGACGCAGTCGGCGCTGGCGACCAGGCTCCCGTCGTCGTCGTCGTCGTCGTCGTCGCCGGCGCCGGGATCGGCTGCGGCGGTGTCGAGGTCCTTGTCGGGGGCGTCGCCCCCGTTGCAGCCGAGGAGCCCGGCCACGATCCATGCAGGCATCGTCTTCTCCCGCGCTCTCGACGGCGGCGCAGGAACGCGGGCGGTCGGAGCGTATGCTGCAGTGTGGGGTGGGCGTGAACGGGTTCGATCTGCTGACGTTCGGGATCCTCGGCGTGGTCGTCACGATCGCGCTGCTCGGCTGGTGGCTCGCGCCGGAGCGCGTGGCCAGGCGGAAGCTCCGGGCCATGGCCCCGAGCCCGGTGAGCGCGCTGCGTCCGGGGCAGCGGGCCATGGTCCGCGGCGAGGTCGTGCTCGGCGACACGCTGCAGAGCCCGTTCTCGGGCGAGCCCTGCGCGTACTGGCACGTCCGCATCCGCGAGAAGCGAGGCAAGAACTGGCACACGCGCGCCGAGCGCCACGAGGGGCTCGGCTTCTTCGTCGACGACGGGACGGGCCGGGTGTGGATCGACGCGCGGGGCTACCGCCTGCCGCTCGAGCTGCAGGAGGTCGGCGGGACGGGCAGCTTCGACGAGGCGACCCCGCGCGAGCAGGAGGTGCTGAGCGGGTTCGGCATCGACGGGACGACGATGCTCGGGTTCAACCGCCTCATGGAGTTCTTCGAGGGCTCGCTCGTCGCGGGGGAGGTGGTGTGCGCCGCAGGCGACGTGACCGTGGCCGAGGTCGACGGCGAGCCGGTGCTGGCGCTGGTGCCCGGCAAGGAGGGGCTGCTCGTCAGCGACACGGTCTGAGGACACCCTGTGTTGCTTTTGCGCGAGCAAAGCCGATGGGGCTTCCCGATTCCTGCTCCGTTCACGTGGTTGCTCCTACGTGCCCAGGAATCGGGAAGCCATTTCGCGCGCACGCGCCCGTAAGATCTGTGAGCGCCGCCCGGTCCGGCCGTCCCGGATCTCCCATGCAACGGGGTGATCATGGGCGCGATGGTTCGGGTGCCGCGGCTGGCAGGGCCGGCGGCGGAGGCGGAGCTGCAGCCGCAGTCGCTCGTGGACTACGGATCGAACGGGCAGGCCGCGACGCTGGCCCAGTTCGGGGGCACGGACGCGGCGACGCCGTACCTGCAGGCGGCGGCGGGGGCGTCGAGCAAGGTCTGCCCCGACGTGGCCGGGCAGCTCGACCGCGAGGCCGCCCGGGCGGAGCTCGCGGGCCGCTTCGAGATCGTGCCGGACGACTTCGCGGGGAGCGGCGGCCCGACCAGATCACCGAGGCGGAGCTCGAGGACGTCGTGGCGATGTACTCCGACATCCGCCTCGGCCGCTCCGACATCGCCTTCGACCCGACGGGGTCGGGGATGTCGGACGAGGACTTCGTCGACGCGGTGATGGGCGACATCGGCACGATCGTGACCACCGCGCAGGGCCGCGCGCTCCTGCGCGACCTGGCCTACGGCGACGTGGACGGGAGGTCGCACCGGACCACCATCGGCTACGTCGAGACCCCCGAGGACGCCGGCGGGATCAGCGAGGGGCCGCTCGATCCGCAGGATCTGGTCGACGGCGACGGCGTGGGCATCCGGATCGCCTACCACCCGGGTGCCGACGTGGACCTCGGGCGCTCGTCGAGGAACTTCGAGCAGGACGACTGGGCCAGGATGACCTCGGACGTCGCCTTCTTCCACGAGCTGGTCCACGCCTGGCACCAGCACGAGGGCAACGTGGAGGGCACGGTGGACTGGAAGGGCCGGGTCACGCTCCCGAAGGTCACATCGCAGGAGCGTGGACCGCTCACCCAGGACGACCTGAACGCGCCCAGGGAGGAGTGGCGCACGGTGGGCATCGGCCCGTACGCCGACGAGCCCTACAGCGAGAACGCCTACCGGGAGGAGCGAGCCGCCGTCACCGGCACCGACATCCCGCCGCGCGACAGCTACCGCGGGTTCGGACGCCGAGACGTGGCGGGGCCCAAGCCCGGCGGCTGAAGCGGAGGTACCATGGGGGAGTGGAGACGCTGACCCTCCAGGCCTGCACCGTCGACCTGCGCTCCGGCCAGGTCCGCCGCGCCGACGGCCGCGCCGAGCGCCTGTCCGGCCGCGAGCTCGAGCTCATCGCCTACCTGTGGCGCCACCAGGGCCGCACCGTCTCCCGCGACGAGCTGCACGAGCGCGTCTGGGGCTACCGCCCGGGCATCGTCACCCGCGCCGCCGACACCGCGATGCGCCGCCTGCGCGAGAAGGTCGAGGCCGACGCCACGCACCCCGACCACCTGATCACCCAGTACGGCGAGGGCTACGCCTTCGTGGCGCAGCTGCGCGCGCTCCCGCCCGACGAGGACGAGCCGTTCGTCGGCCGCGAGGCCGAGGTGGCGCCGATCCTGGCGCGGCTGCGGCGCGAGCCCGGCCTGACCACGGTGCTCGGCCCGCCCGGCGTCGGCAAGACGCGCCTGGCGCGCCACCTGGCCTGGCGCTGCGCGCACACCCTGCCCGGCGGCGCCTGGTTCTGCGACCTCGGCGACGCCTTCACCCTCGACGACGTGGTGCGCGCCGTGGCCCGCACCGTGGGCCTGACGCTCGCCGCCGGCACCGAGCGCTCCCTCGAGCGCCTCGGCCACGCGCTCGACGCCCTGGGCCCCGCGCTCCTCGTGCTCGACAACTGCGAGCAGGTCCTCGCCGGCGCCGCGCAGGCCGCCCAGGCGCTGCTGGCGCGCGCCGCCGCGCTCCGCATCGTCGCCACGTCGCGCGAGGCGCTCGGGCTGCCCGAGGAGGCCTGCGTCGGGGTGGGGGTGCTGGAGCACGACGCCGCCGTCGCGCTGTTCGAGCTGCTCGCCCGGCGCCAGCGGCCCGACTTCGCCGTCACCGCCGAGCAGCGCGAGGTCGTGGACCGCCTCGTGGAGCGCCTGGAGCGCCTGCCGCTCGCCATCGCCCTCGCCGCCGGCCGGATCGGCGCCCTGTCGCCGCGGCACCTGTTCGACCGCATCGACGAGCGGTTCCGGCTGCTCCGCAGCACCGCCCGCGACGTCGATCCGCGCCAGCGCACGCTGCTCGCGGCCGTCGACTGGTCGTGGGAGCTGCTGTCGCCCACGGAGCGCGCCGCGCTGGTGCAGGCCGCGGCGTTCCGCGGGGGCTTCGATCTGGCGGCCGCCCGCGCGGTCGTCGTCGTCGACGAGGCGCCCGAGCCCGTGCTCGACCGCCTCGTCGCGCGCTCGCTCCTCGAGCGCCGGGGCGCGCTACGGCGGCTTTGCGTTCATCCGGGAGTACGCCGAGCGCCGCCTCGCGCTCGACCCCGCGCTGCAGCGCGAGACCTTCCTGCGCCACGCCGGCCGCTTCGCGGCGCTGCGCGAGAGCGTCCCCGTCGCCGACCGCCCGCCGCTGCTGTCGCCCGAGCGCGGCAACCTGCGCGCCGCCACCGAGCGCGCCACCGCGCTGGCGCGCCCCGACCTGGCCGGCCCCGCCGGCCTGGGCCTGCTCGACGTGCTCGGCCACGAGGAGCCGCTGTCGGAGGTGTTCGCGGTGGCCGACGCCGTGCTCGCCGTCGGCGGCCTGGCCGCGCGCGACGAGGTCCTGCTCCTGCTGCGCCACGTCGCCATCCAGCAGCAGTTCGGCCTGGTGGACGCCGAGGCCCGCGTCGCCCGCGCCCTCGACGTGGCCGTCGCGGCCGGCGACCGCAGCCTGCAGGCGGCGGCGCTGCGGGTCCGCGGGCAGCTGTCGCGCCAGCGTGGGCGCCCGGTGGAGGCCGAGCAGGATCTGGTGCAGGCGCTGGAGTACGCCCAGCGCGCCGACCACGACGACGCTCACGCCAACGCGCTCGCCACCCTCGGCACCCTCTACCGCGAGCTCGGCCGCTACGACGAGGCCCGCCGCGCCTACGAGGCGCTCGTCGCGCTGTGCGAGGCGCGGGGCCTGCGCGAGCACCGCATCACCGCCTACGGCAACCTGGCCCTGCTCGAGCGCCGCGCCGGCCGCTTCGAGCTGGCGCGCCAGCGCTACGAGGACAGCCTGGCCTGGGCCCTCGAGCGCGGCGACGGCTACTCCGAGGCCATCGCCCGCATCGGCCTCGGCAACCTGCAGCTCGATCTCGGCGAGCTCGACGCCGCGCGCGCCACCTACGAGCGGGCGCTGGGCCTCGCGCGGCGGCTCGGCCTCGTGCACATGGAGGCGCAGATCGCCGGCAACCTCGGCCTGGTGGCGCGCCTGCAGGGCGACCTGCCGGCCGCGCGCCGGGCCTCGGAGCGGGCGCTGGTGTTGTTCCAGGCCACCACCAACCCGCGCGAGGAGGCCATCGCGCGCGGCAACCTCGGCGAGGTCGCGCTGCTGGAGGGCGACCTCGACCAGGCCGAGGCGCTGCTGTCGCGCTCGGCGCGGTCGCTGCGCGCGCTCGGCGACCGGGTGAGCGAGGCGGAGATGCTGGGGCCGCTGGCCGAGGTCGCCATCGCCCGCGGCCAGCTCGCCGCGGCGCGGGCGCACCTCGAGGACGCCCTCGCCACCGCCCGCGGCAGCGGCAACCCGCTCGCTGCGGCGCAGGTGCTGGTCCGGCGGGGGCTGCTCGAGCTCGCGGAGGGGGCCGACGCCGCCGCGACCCTGTCGGAGGCCGAGGCGCTCGCCGAGGGCGTGGGCGGGGCCTCGGAGGCCGGGCGGCTGCTCGAGCGCCTCCGCCGGGCGGTCGCCGGCGCGTAGACACGCTGTTGTTTCAGCTCGATCCAAGACCGTCGGAGCGGGGCGGCGCCGGACTACCCTGGCGCACGGAGGTGGCCATGCGCGTCGGCACCATGTTCCTCGGCGAGGTCGAGCGCCTCGGGGTCGAGAGCGTCCAGACCAAGTTCTTCATCCTCGGCGTGCCCGTCGTCCCGCTCGAGTCCTTCTACGCCACGGGCCTCACGGCCAACGGCCTCCAGGGCTTCCCCATCCCGCTGCACGCCAGCAGCGTCGCCGCCGGCTACCTGCGCCTCGGCGCCGGCATCGTCGCGTTCACCCTCGGCCTGTTCGCCTTCCTGGAGTGGCGCGACTGGTCCCCGCAGTACGGCCTGGCGACCGGCGCGGCCGTCGCGACCGCCGTGTGGGCGGCGTCCACGTTCGGCCTCGGCCGCCTCGGCCACGCCGAGCGCCTCCGGCGGAGCCGCCTGCAGGAGGCCGTCGGCCTGGGCGCGCCGCCCGAGCTGCTGCCCGAGACGCTCCGCAGCGACCTCGCGACCGCCCTCGAGGCGAAGTGGGCGGCGCTGTCCCCCGACACCGACTGGCGCGACCGGCTGCAGAGCGGCGACGCCGCGCCCGACGAGCTGCTGCTCCTGCACGCCCTCGCCGAGTACGCCGGCGAGCGAGACCTGGCGCAGTTCGCCGCCGTGGGCCTGGCGGCCTGATGGCGCACGACCCCGTCCTCGCCGAGCGCCTCCGCGCCCTGCTCCGCGCCGAGGCCGGCCTGACCGAGCAGCGCATGTTCGGCGGCCTCGCGTTCCTGCTCCACGGCCACATGGCCGTCGTCGCGAGCGGTCAGGGCGGCCTCATGCTGCGGCTCCCCGCCGACGAGGCCGACGCCCTGGTGGCGAGCGAGGGCGTCGCGCTGATGGAGATGCGGGGCCGGCCGATGCGGGGCTGGCTGCGGGTCGACACCGAGCGGGTCGCCGCCGCCGACGCGCTCGCGGGCTGGGTCGCCCGCAGCGTCGCCTTCGTGCGCACGTTGCCGCCGAAGTGAGCCTCAGGGGCGCTCGGGCGCCAGCGCGTACAGGTCCGACAGCGCCGTCGACCGGCCGATGTCGCCCGACCAGTGCAGGTCCCACACCACGGCGCCGTCCGGGGTGACCTCGCGCAGGCGCGGGTTCGTCCCGTAGTTGTGCAGGATGTCGCCGTTCGGCAGCTCGTAGGCGTCGCCCATGTCGGAGGCCTCGATCCCGAGGCCCACGCCGAACGAGCGGACCTGGTGCAGGGTCTCGCTCGCATCGTCGATCTCGTACTCGCGGAAGCCGAGCTCGTCGGTGTCGGACCCCGTGTGGGTCGACAGCAGCAGCGTGCCGTCGGCGGTCAGGTGGGCGCCGTGCTGGTACCAGAACGCGGAGTCGGCCGGATCGAAGCCGTAGGCGCCGTTCACGTGGCCGAACCAGCGCAGCGTCTCGCCGGTGGTCCCGTCGATCTGGAAGACGGCCTCGAGCGTGAAGAACGAGAACAGGAAGGTGTCGCTGGCGGCGTCGTAGTTCAGCGTGTTCGAGGCGCAGACGGCGGACTCGCCGAGCGAGCGGACGAAGTCGTCGCAGTCCCACAGCGTGTCGCGGGAGCCGTCGGGGTGCGTGATCTGCAGCGACTCGCTGTACCAGCCGGTGTAGCCGCCGAAGGCGAGCGAGCCGTCGGGCAGCTCCTGGTAGGGGTGGTGCATCCCCGGCGTGGCCCACTGCGCCACGCGGCCGCCGTCGATCCGGATCTTGTCGACGCTGCTGTCGCCGCCGAGGCCCCACTGCGCCCAGAACGCGTTCTGGTCCACGAGCAGCGCCGTGCCGTCGTACGAGACGCGCGGGTGCATCGACATGCGCCCGCTGGCCGACTGGACGGCCCACACGGTGCGGCCGCGCCGATCGACGATCATCACCCACCAGGGGTCGCCGAAGGTGCGGTCCAGCTGCGTCACCGAGGTGTAGACGTAGGGCGTGTCGGGGTCGTAGCGGTCGGGATCGGACCGGTCGACGGTGACCTCGGGCATCGATTCCGGGCGCGGCCCCACCGTGATCGCCTGGTCGGGGGTGGTCACGGTGCCGCCCACGCCCTCGGCGACGATGCGCCAGGTGGCCTCCATGCCGTAGGGGATGCCGAGGAGCAGCTCCTCGTGGGCACCGGCGGCCCGCGCGCGGACCGGGCTCGACAGCCACTCGCCCTCGTCGAAGCCGTACTCCAGGTGGACGTCGGCGTCGGTGGACTGCGTCCAGCTCACGTACACGATCGTGGGGATCTCGGGGTGCAGGCGGGCGGAGGCGCCGTCGATCGCGAGCGGGGTGGTCGGGGTCGTCGGGGTCGTCGTCGGGCTGGTGGGGGTGTCGGTCGTCGGGGACGTCGACCCCGTCGGGTCCGTGCCGGGCTTGGTCTGGTCGGGCAGCGAGGCCTCGCCGGCGGCGCAGCCGGCGAGCAGCAGGAGCAGGGCGTGGCGTGGCATGGTGGATCTCCGTGCGCGAAGGTACCGGTCCCGCCTCGCGATGTTGCCGGGATTCTGTCAACTCAACGGTTCGCTTCCGAACGCTCCAGGGTCAAGGGGTGGGCGCGCGGAATACTGTGCCGTCCGATGCCCCTCCCGGAACTGCAGCTCGCATTCGATCTCGACCGCCTCCTGGCTCCCCCAGGCGGCGCCGCGTTCGTCGTCGACCGCGACCTGCGCTTCGTCGCCGCGGCCGGCGAGGCGCTGCACGTCGCGGGCGTGCAGCCGTCCGACATCGTCGGGCGCACGCTCGAGGAGGCGCTCGATCCGACGCGCCTCGCCCGCGTGGGCGACGTGTACCGAGAGGCCCTGGCCGGCCGCTCCCTGGCCGTCGAGCACGACTTCGGCGGGCGTCGCTTCCTCTCGCGCGGGCAGCCCCTGCGCGATCCCGGCGGTGCCATCGTCGCCGCGCTGGTGTTCGCCCACGACGTCTCGGCCCACGAGCGCGCGGCCGAGGCCGATCGGCGCACCGAGGAGATGTTCACGGCGCTGGTGCAGGACGCCCCGTTCGGCGTGTTCGTCGTCGATCCCGACCTGCGGATCCGGCTCGTCAACAGCGGGGCGGCGCCGATGTTCGCGGGGATCGACCCGGTCGTCGGCCGCTCCTACGCCGAGCTGATCGAGCTGATTTGGCCGCCCGCGGAAGCGGCCGCGCTGCTGGCCGATCTGCGGCGCGCCCGCGACGGCGCGGTCGGCGAGACGGTGATCGTCACCGCCCGGCGCGTCGATCGCGGCCGCACCGAGTCCTACAGCTGCCAGCACCACCAGATCGTGCTGCCCGAGGGCGAGCGCGGCGTCGCCTGCTACGTCCACGACCTCACGGCCCACCGCGAGGCGCAGCAGATCGTCGCCGCCGCCGGGCGCCGCGACGCCTTCCGGCTGGCCCTCACCGACGAGGTCCGCCCGCTCACGCGCCCCGACGACATCATCGCCACCGCGAGCGCGCTGCTGGGCCGCGAGCTCGGCGTCAGCCGCGTCGCCTACGCGACGGTGGCGGGGCGGCGCGCCCACGTCCAGCGAGACTGGACCGACGGCACCGTCCCGAGCTCGGTCGGCGATCGCCCGCTGGGCGCCTTCACCGACGCGCTCGCCGCGGGGCGGACGGTCGTGGTGGAGGACGTCGACGCCGACCCGCGCAGCACCGATCCCCTCATGCGGCCGGCCTTCGCGTCGGCGAGCGTGCGCTCGCTGGTGCACGTGCCGCTCGTGAAGGCCGGGAAGCTGGTCGCGCTGCTCGCCGCCAGCCACCGCGAGCCGCGGGTGTGGACGAACGACGACGTGGGGCTCGTCGAGGAGGTGGCCGACCGCACCTGGGCCGCCATCGAGCAGGCCCACGCCGAGCACGAGGTCCGCCAGCGCACCGCGCAGCTGCAGCTCATGATGGCGAACGCGCCGTACGGGATGTACCTCGTCGACCAGGACCTGCGGATCCTGCGGGTCAACGACGCTGCCAGGCCCGTCTTCGGCGGGCTGGAGCAGGTCGAGGGGCGGCTGCTGGCCGACGTCCTGCACGACCTGTGGCAGCCGGCGGAGGCGGAGGCGCTGCTCGAACGCTTCCGCGAGACCCTGCAGACGGGGCGGCCCTACGAGTCGCCCGAGGAGGTCGTCCACCGGCAGGGGGACGTGGTCGTGGAGGCGTTCCAGTGGCGCATCGACCGCATCCCCATGCCCGACGACGCGCTCGGGATCATCTGCTACTTCCGCGACGTGTCGCGCGAGCTCGAGGTGCGCCGGGTGATCGCCACCCGTGCGGCGTACGACCACTACCGCGCCTCGCTCGCCGACGCGCTCCGGTCGCAGCCCGGCGAGGTCGCGGTGGAGGGGGCGCGAATGCTGCGCGAGCACCTCGGCGCGTCGCGCGTCTGCTACGTCGAGCTCGATCACGAGGCGCAGGTCGCCGACATCGTCAGCGAGGTCCGCGCGGAGGGCGTCCCGGCGATCGCGGGCCGCTACCCGTTCGCGGGCCTCGGCCCGTGGAGCGAGGCCCTGCAGCGGGGGCAGCCGATCGCGACGACGGACGTCCGCACCACCGAGAAGGCCGAGGCGTACCTCGGAGCGGGCATCGCGGCCTATGCGGGCGTCCCGCAGGTGGTGGACGGGCAGGTGCGCGCGATCCTCGGCGTGCACAGCGCCGTGCCGCGGGCCTGGACCGACGACGATCTCGCGCTGATCGAGCACACCGCCGAGCGCACCTGGGCGGCGCTCGCCCGGACCCGCGGCGAGGCAGCGCTCCGGGCGAGCGAGGCGCGCCTGCAGCTCGCGCTCGACGCCGCGCGGATGGGCACCTTCTCCTGGTCCTTCGGCGAGGACGGCGGCGAGGTCGACGACCGCTTCGTGGCCCTGCTCGGGCTGCCGGCGGGCGCCCCCGTCGACCTGGTGGACGGCGTCGCGCGGTCCATCCACCCCGACGACCGCGACGCCTACGCGGCCGCGCTCGCCCGCGCGAGCAGCCCCGGCGACGGCGTGCTCCGGCTCGAGGCCCGCCTCGTGCACCCCGACGGGAGCATCGCCTGGGCCCTGTTCACCGGGCGCACGCTGTTCGACGGCGAGCGGCCCGCGCGCCTCGTCGGCATCGCCGCCGACGTGACCCAGCTGAAGGAGGTCGAGCAGGCGCTGCGGGAGCGCGAGGAGCGCCTGGAAGAGGGCGACCGCCGCAAGGACGAGTTCCTCGCCATCCTCGCCCACGAGCTGCGCAACCCGCTCGCGCCCATCCGCACGGGCCTGCAGGTCCTCCAGCACGACGGGCTGTCGGGCCCGGCGCTCGGCCAGGTGCGGGCCATGATGGAGCGCCAGGTCGGGCACATGGTCCGGCTCATCGACGACCTGCTCGATCTGTCGCGGATCACCTCGGGCAAGATCCGCCTGCAGCGCGAGGTGAGCGAGCTGTCGGCCCTGGTCGACGCCGTGGTCGAGACCAACCGGCCGCAGATCGAGGCGGGGAAGCTGCACCTCGACGTCTCGCTGCCCGAGGCCCCCGTGCTGCTCGACGTCGACCCCGCCCGGTTCGTGCAGGTGCTGTCGAACGTGGTGCACAACGCGGTGAAGTTCACCGACCCGGGCGGGCGGGTCGCCCTGCGCGCGGACGTGGTGGGCGACGACCTCGTCGTCGAGATCCGCGACACGGGGGTGGGGATCGAGCCCGCCATGCTCGAGCGGGTGTTCGAGCTGTTCGCGCAGGTCGACGAGCCCGAGCTCCACGGCGGCGAGATCCACGCCCACAGCGCCGGGCGAGGGCAGGGGAGCACGTTCACCCTGCGGGTGCCCACCGGGGTGGCGCGGCAGGCGCCGTCCGTCGCGCCGCCGGCCGTGCTCGAACCCGACGCGCGGCGGCGGGTGGTGGTCATCGACGACAACCGCGACGCCGCCGACGCCGTGGCGATGCTGGTCGACGCCATGGGCGGCGAGGCGCGGGTCGCCTACGACGGGCAGAGCGGGGTGGCGCTGGTGGACGCGTTCCGGCCCGATCTGGTGCTGCTCGACCTCGGCATGCCCGAGGTGGACGGCTTCGAGACCTGTCGGCGGCTGCGGCTGCTCGGCCGCGCCGATCTGCGGGTGGTGGCGCTCACCGGCTGGGGCCAGGAGCAGGATCAGGCGGCGACGGCGGCCGCGGGCTTCGACGCGCACCTCACCAAGCCGGCGGATCCGGCGGTGCTGGAGCGGCTCATCGCGGGGCGCCTGCCCGATCGGGGTGCGCCAGGCAGTAGCCGATCGGGATGAGCACGAGGGTGAGCACGGTCGAGGCGCCCAGGCCGCCCAGCACGGCGCGGGCGAGCGGCGCCTGGGCGTCGGCGCCCTCGCCGAAGCCGAGTGCCAGGGGCAGCAGCCCGAGCAGGGTCGTCAGCGTGGTCATGAGGATGGGGCGGAGGCGCCGGCGGCCGGCCTCGCGCACGGCGTCGGCCGCGGTGTGGCCCTCCTCGCGCAGCTTCCCGGCGAGGTCGACGAGCAGGATGGCGTTGTTCACGACGATGCCGCCGAGCATGATGCTGCCGATGCCGGACTGCAGGTTGAGCGTGGTGCCGGTCAGGTAGAGCGTGACGAGCACGCCGACGGCGGCGAACGGCACCGACAGCATCACCACCAGCGGGTCGCGCAGCGACTCGTACTGCCCGGCCAGCACCATGTAGACGAGCGCCAGCGCGAGCAGCAGCCCCACCCGCAGCTCGGCGAACGTCTCCTGCTGCGCCTCGTAGGCGCCGGTGATCGCGAAGGCCACGCCGGCGGGCCGCGGGATGGTGTCGAGCACCTGGGCGACGTCCGCGGCGACGCTGCCGGCGGGGCGCCCGGCGACGTTGGCCGTGACCCGCACCACGCGGCGCTGCTCGCGGCGGGCGATCTCGATGGGGCCGCGCCCCGCCACGTCCTGCACCACGTTGCGCAGCGCGACGCGCCGGCCGGAGCGGGTGCGCACGGTGAGGTCGAGCACGTCGTCGAGGGTGCGCTGCCGCACGTCGGCGAGCTGCACGAAGATGCGGAAGGCGTCGCCGCCGTCGCGGTACTCGCCGGCCTGTCGCCCGGCCACGGCCACCTCGAGCACCTCCGCCACGTCGCGGACGCTCAGGCCGAGGTCCGCCGCCTTGGCGCGGTCGATCGCCAGGCGCTGCTCGGGGACGCCCTCGGGGCGCGTGTCGTCGACGTCGGTGACGCCGGGGACCCGGGCGACGGCGCTCGCGACCTGCGCCGCCAGCTGGCCCAGCACGTCGAGGTCGTCGCCCCGCACCTCGACGGTGACGCCCTCCTCGCTCTCGCCGAGCACGCGGTCGAGCGCGAAGGAGCCCTGCGGCGCGCGGGTGCGGATCTCCATGCCCGGGACGGTGCCGACCAGGCGCCGGCGCAGGTCGTCGGCGACCTCGACGTTGGACCGGCTGCGGGCGGCGCTCGGGCCGAGCGACAGCTGCACCTCGCCCGTCGCCGCCGACACGATGCCACCCCGGACGGTGGTGACCGACGCGACCGCCTCGGGCACGGCCTCGGCGACCACCGCCTCGATCCGGCGCGTCTGCCGGTCCACGAGGTCGAGCCGCGTGCCGAGCGCCATCTCGCCCGACACGCGCACCTCGCCCTCGTCGGTGGGCGGCAGCAGCTCGGTGCCGAGCAGGGGCAGGAGCAGCAGCGACAGCGCCAGCGCGGCGGTCGCGCCGCCGAGGGTGGCGAAGCGGTGGCGCAGGGCGGCCTCGAGCGCGCGGGCGTAGGCGGCCTCCAGGCGCGCGACGGCGTCGCCGGCGGCGTCGGACAGGGCGCGCAGCACGGGGCGGCGCGGCGGTCGCGCGGGCGGCAGGCGGGCGGCCAGCATCGGCACCACGGTCAGCGAGACCACGAGCGACACCGACAGCGAGAAGACGATGACGTAGGCGAGCTCGGCGAACAGCAGCCCGGCCACGCCGCCCACGAACAGCACGGGCAGGAAGATGACGAGCGTGGTGACGGTGCTCGCCACGATGGCGCCGGCCACCTCGGCCGTGCCCTCCACGGCGGCCTGCAGGGCGGGCTCGCCGGCCTCGCGCCGCTGGAAGATGCTCTCGAGCACGACGATGGCGCTGTCGACCATCATGCCCACGCCGAGCGCGAGGCCGCCGAGCGTCATGAGGTTCAAGGTGAAGCCGCCCGTGTGCAGCAGCACGAACGTCCCGAGGATCGACACGGGGATGGCGACGGCGACCACGAGCGTGCTGCGCAGGTCGCGCAGGAAGAACAGCAGCACCAGCACCGCGAACGCGCCGCCGTACAGCACGGAGCGGCCCACGTTGGCGATGGACTGCTCGATGAAGTTGCCCTGGTCGATCACCGGGACGACGTGGATCTGCGGCAGGTCGCGGTTGACGGCCGCGACCTCGGCCAGGATGGCGTCGGCGACCTCGACCGTGTTGGCGTCGGCCTGCTTGCGGATGGCGAGGCGGATCCCCGGCGCGTCGCCCACCCGGATGATGCGCGTCAGGTCCGCCCAGGTGTCCTCGACCCGCGCGATCTGGCCGAGCGTGATGGGCGTGTCGCCGCGGACGGCGACCACCGTGGCGCGGATCTGGTCGAGGTCGGTGAACTCGGCCGGGGCCCGCAGCGCGACCTCGAACCGCCCCTGCTCGAGCCGGCCCGCGGGCAGGTCGAGGTTGGCGTCCTGCAGGGCGGCGAGCACGTCGTCGAACGGCAGGCCCAGCGAGCGGAGCCGGTCGGGGTCGATGCCGACCCGGATCTCGCGGTCGTAGCCGCCCCACGGGTCGACCTGCGCCACCCCCGGCACGCGCGCGAACCGGTCGCGCAGCTCGTCCTCGACGATGCGGGTGAGCTCGAGCGGGTCGAGCCGGCTCGACACGCCGAGGAGCACCACGGGGAAGCTGTTGATGTCGAACTTGCGGATCTGGGGCCGCTCGACGTCGTCGGGCAGCTCGTTCAGCTCGTCCTCGAGGCGGGCGCGCAGGTCCTGGACGGCGACGTCGAGGTCGGTGCCCCAGCCGAACCGCGCGGTCACGTCGGAGCGACCCTGGGTCGAGGTCGACGACAGCTCGACCACGCCGGGCACCGTCGACACGATCTCCTCGACGATCTCGGTCACCAGACGCTCGACGACCTCGGGCGCGGCGCCCGGGTAGTCGGTGCGCACGCTGGCGCTCGGCCGCTCCACGTCGGGCATGAGGTCGACGCGCAGGCGGGACATCGAGACCAGGCCCAACACCACGACCATCAGCGTGACCATCGAGGTCAGCACGGGCCGGTGGACCCCGAGGCGCGCCAGGATCACGGGATGACGACCGCGGAGCCGTCGGCCAGCAGCTGCTGGCCGAGCACCACTACGCGCCCGGCGATCCCCTCGCCCGTGACCTCGACCCGGTCGCCCTCGCGGACGCCGACGGTGACGGGACGCAGCGCGACCCGCTCGCCGGCCGGGTCGACGACGAAGACGGCGTCCTGCCCTTCGCGGACGACGAGCGCGTCGGCCGGGACGGTGGTGGCGCGCTCGCGCACGTCGAGCACCACGTCGGCGCGGACGAACAGGCCGGGCTTGAGCCGCCCGTCGGCGTTCGGGACGGTGAGCTCCACGCGCGCCTGGCGGGTGGCGGCGTCGAACACGGGCGCCACCCGGCTGACGGTGCCGGCGAAGGCCTCGCCGGGGAACGCGTCGGTGGCGAGCGAGACGGCCTGGCCGGCGCGGAGCAGCCCGTAGTCGCGCTCGGTGGCCCAGGTGACGGCGCGCAGCGGATCCAGGTCGACGACGGAGAGCAGGGCCGTGTTGGGCGCGACGATGGTGCCCTCGTCGACGAAGCGCTCGGCGACGTAGCGCACCTCGTCGTCGCCGGCCCAGTCGGCGGTGATGGCGGTGTCGTCGAGCCGGACCCGCGCGCCGGCGTGGGCGGCGCGGGCCCGCTCGATCTCGGCCCGCGCCACGGCGACGGCGGCCTGCCGCTCCCGGGCCTCGGCCTCGGCCTGGTCGAGCTCCGCGGCCGACACGGCGTGCTGCGCGAACAGGTCGCGCACCCGCGCGAGCTCGCGGGCGGCGAGGTCGGCCTGGACCTCGGCCTCGGCGAGGCCGGCCTCGGCCATGGTGCGGCTGGCCCCCGCCTGGCGCACGCTCTGGGCGTACTCGTCGCGGTCGAGCGTGGCCAGCACGTCGCCGCGGCGGACGGGATCGCCGAGATCGAGCGGCAGCGACGCCACCCGGCCGCCCACGACGGTGGCGACCTCGATCCGCGACGAGGCCTCGAGCGAGCCGCCGAAGGTGCGCCGCAGCACCAGCGGTCCGTCGACCACGGCGCGACCTCGACGGGCACGGGCTGCTCCGAAGGCCGCGGTCGGGACCTCGCCGCTGCAGGCGAGGAGGAGCAGCGCGGCGGGCAGGGTGGAGGCACCGGGCTCGGTACGTAACGTCGCCCGGCGCCTACAGCGGCCGCGACACAGCAGGTGCGACAGCTCGGTCACCCCTCGCCCGGGTCGGTGCGCGGTGGTGCCGTCGCTAGGCCTCCACGGCGGGCGCGTGACAGGTGCCGCCCAGGGCGTCGATGGAGCGGAAGTGGACGACGGCGCCCGCGGGCAGCGTGGTCGGCACCGCCACCCCCACCGGCGAGGCGCTGGTGGTGTGGAACGGGTGGACGGTGTAGGCAGCGAGGAGCTCCTCGCCGGCGAGCGCGGGGTAGGCGGGCAGGTGCTCGAGCGGCACGACGCCCGTGGCCACGTCGACGAGCGAGACCAGGATGGGCGGCGCCAGATCGGCCACCGCCAGCGTCAACACGACGCCGTTGCCGGCGTCGAGGACCTGGGGGTCCTCGCTGGCGGGGCCGAAGGGCGAGCCCGGCGCCAGGGTCGGCACCTACACGGTCCCGGCGTCGATCGGGGCGCTGCGCCGGCAGCGCGTAGCCTCGGTGCGGCCCCGCGGGGCGTGTGTCGTCCTCCTCGGTCTTGACGGCGATCTCGATGGGGTCGGGCAGATCGATGGGGAACCAGAAGGCGCTGGCGGGGTCGGAGAAGGCGCTCAGGCAGAAGGTGGTGGTGCAGCCGAGCACGCGGGCGCCGGCGACCGGCCCGTCGTCGGCGAGCAGGACGCCGCCGATGCCGGGGCCCGAGGGCAGGGTGCCGGTGTCGGCGGTGTCGGCGCGCGCCGTGTCGGGCGGGGTGCGGGGACGGTGTCGTCGTCGTCGTCGTCGTCGCCGGTCGGCGCCGTGTCGGTCGGCGTGGTGTCGGTGGGCAGCGGCTCGTCGGTGGCCGTGCCGTCGTCGGTGGGCGACGAGGCCGGCCCGGTGCAGGCGGCGAGGGCGAGGAGGGCGAGGCGCAGGTCGCGCATCCGTCGGCTCCGGACGGTTTGGGTGGCGGAACAATTGATGTCCGGTCCGAAGTGGTGGCCGGACCCGGACGAAGCGATCCACGCTCCGATGAGATGGTTGAAATGAACCTGATACGCTGATTATTGCGAATCTCACGCATCGTTGGATCCCTTCGCCCGGCAGACTGCACTCCTGGACGACTTGACTGCAGGGGTGAATCCACATGATCCGACGCCTCGGACCCGTCCTGCTGCTCGCCGCGTGCCAGCAGGACCCGGAGACCATCACGAAGACGGTGACCACCACCGTCACGAACACCGTGCCCAACACGGTCGTCAACACCGTCACCAACACCAACACGGTCACGAACACCACCACCGTCACCGTCCCCGGCCTCGAGGGCGGCCACTGGGACGCGCCGCTGGTCGAGCTCGTCCAGGTGCTCGGCAACGGCGGCGCCATCCCCGACGGCGGCCGCCCGGCCGCGACCCACCAGCACACGTCCGAGATCGTGTTCCGCGCCGGCGACGGCGTCACGTTCCCCGACCAGGTGCTCGACTGCAGCTACACCTTCGCGGTGATGGACGCCCGGAACCCGTCATCCAACGGCATCATGGCCCAGGCCTGGACCCACACCCACGAGGACGTCGACGTCGACGGTGACGGCGTGATCACGCCCGACAGCGTCGACATCGTCCACTCCGGCCGCCGCAACCCCGGCTGCACGCACCTGACGTGGGACGAGGGCCAGCCCGACATCGTCTACACCAGCCACCACGGCAACAACAGCGACGGCGACTCGTTCATCAGCGGGTGGAACCTCAACACCACCGCCACGGGCTCGCCGCCGGCCTTCGCGCTCGCGCCCGCCCAGCTGCCGATGCACTACGAGGACGGCGTGGCCTTCGAGGGCATGGACTTCGAGGGCGGCCGGCTGTACGCCACCGCCCACGCCCAGGGCGTCTTCGTCTACCAGCGCGACCCCGGCACCGACCAGCTCACCAAGCTCGGCGGCACCGCCGAGTCGCTGCAGAACGCCTGGGACGTGCTGGTGCGCGGCACCACGATGTACGTCGCGGACGGCCCCTACGGCCTGCAGATCTACGACGTGGCCGATCCCGCGGCCATCCAGCACCTCGGCGGCGTGAGCTACCCGGGCACCGGCCTCGACATGGCCTTCCTCGACGACACGCTCTACATCGCGGCCGAGAGCGGCGGCCTGGTCGTCATCGACGTGGCCGACCCCGCGAACCCGACCGTCGTGAACACGGTCGACGCCTCGAGCACCGTGCTCGGCACGTTCGTCGACCCCGACGCCCACCGGCTGTACGTCGCCGCCTGGACCGACGCTCGCGTCTACGACGTGACCGACCCCGCGAACCCCGCGTGGATCGGCGGCGTGCGCCGCGAGGTCTCGAAGGACTACGGCACCGACGACGGCGACCGCCCCGGCATCAACAACCGCGTTCTGACCGCGGCCGGCCACGGCGACACGCTGTTCGACGGCACCTGGTGGACGCCGTACAACTACCAGATCCACGCCGACCGCACGGCGCCGTACCTGGTCCTGCCGGAGTCCATCCAGCAGCTGACCTTCGCGGGCGACCTCGCCCTCGGCGACAGCGCCGCCGTCACCGTCGAGGTGAAGAACGACGGCAACGAGCCGCTCGTCGTGACCGACGCCTGGGCCGACTCGCCCGCGTTCGTGGTCAGCCCCGAGCAGCTCGAGGTCCAGCCCGGCGCGGTGGGGACGCTCACCGTCACCTTCTCGCCGACCGTCGGCATCACGCCCGAGCAGCTCGAGGACCCGAACTTCGACCGGTCCACGGCCGAGGAGACCGCGGTCATCACCATCCTGTCCGACGACCCGACCCAGCCGGTGCGCAAGGGCTGGCTGGTCGGCAACGGCGCCGGCATCGGCGTGGGCGACCCCTTCCCCGCGACCACCGCCACCCTGCGCGACGGCTCCACCTGGGACTTCGAGAGCGACGCGCTCGGCCAGGTCACGATGGTGGCCTACTGGGCGACGTTCTGCCCGGTGTGCGCGCACGAGCTGCCCGACATGGAGACCGCGTTCTGGGGGCCGTTCGCGTCGCAGGGCCTGCAGATCGTCGCGTTGAACGCCGACGACACCGAGGCGCAGAACCCGCAGGAGGTCTGGGACTACGTCGACTACATGAACCTGTCGTTCCCGATGGGCATCGACGAGGGCGACACCTACCCGTCGCTCGAGGCGGTGTACGACGGCGGCAACCCGTTCCCCGTCGACATCCTGATCGACAAGCAGGGCATCATCCGGTACGTCTCGCGCGAGTACGATCCCGAGGCGATGCTCGAGCTGATCCCGGATCTGCTCGCCGCGCCCTGACGGCTCAGGCCTGGCTGCCCGGAGGCGGCGCCAGGCCGAACCACTGCGCGGCGAGGCGCGGGTCGAGCGCTTCGGGATCGTTCCGGTGCTCGGGCCCGAGCGCCTCCGGCGGCCGGACCGGCGCGAAGAAGGCGTCGGGATCGAGCGGGCCGCGGTCGTCGACCAGCTCCAGCTCCCAGCTCGGGTGCGGGGGCGCGCCGAACTGCCAGCGCCAGTCGTCGTCGGCGTCCTCCTCGAAGGCGGCCCACTCGCCGGAGGCGCCGCTGGCCACGTCCTCGTCCTCGTCCGCGTCGTCGTGAGCGAAGGGCAGGTCGAGCGGCACGCCGTCCCAGGTCACGTCGAGCGGCACGTCGGCCTCCCACGCGACCCAGTCGACGCCGCGGGCGCGCAGGGCGGCTTCGGCGGCGGGGACGGGGAGCCAGGCGCGCTGCAGCGCGGAGAAGCGCGCGAGCAGCGTGGTGTCGGCGTCCGGCGCGGTCGGGCCCGCGATCGACAGGCTCTGCAGCTGGTGGGCCCAGGGGAGCGCGGCTTGCAGCGCGTCGGCGACGGGGAGGCCCTCCAGGCGCAGGCCGCGCAGCGCCGGGAGCTCGCCCAGCGCGAGCGGCTGCGGGGACACCGACAGCTCGAGCTCGCGCAGCGTGGGCGGCAGGCCCGGGTCGCGGAGGGCCGTCGCGACGCCGGGGTCCCAGGCGCGCAGCGACAGGCGCTCCAGCGCCCACAGCGGGGGGCTGCGCAGCAGCGGCGCCAGCGCCTGCGGGTCGTCGAGGTGCAGCGACAGCGCCTCGACCAGCGGCCCGCGCCAGGCGGCGTTCGGGCGCAGATCCGCGGGGATCGCGGCGAAGGTGGTGCGGTGCAGCGCTGCGTACAGGGCCGGGTCGCGGGAGGGGACGCTCCGACAGCCGAGCAGCTCGGCGAACACCTGCACCCGGGCTTCGGGGGGCGCCGCCGCGAGCCGGAGCCGCGGGTCGGGGCCGGCGTCCTCGTCGATGGGCGCCTCGACGAAGCCCTCCCAGCGGCGCTGCGCGAGGGCCAGCAGCACCAGGCGCCAGGCCGAGGCGGGGTCGCCGAGCGCGCGCCGCTCGCGCCGGGAGCGGCGGCCGCGCCGGTGCCAGACCTCGACGAGCGCGCCGTCCCAGCAGACCTCCCACCGCTCGTCGCCGCGGGCCAGCGCGCGCGCCTCCATCAGCCGAGCCGCGCCAGCGCGTCGGCGGGGGAGGGGACCGGCCCGACCACCGCGGGGGCGCCGGCCCGCAGCGCGTCGACCCGGTGCTCGTAGCCGAGGGCGGCGGCCAGCGGCGCGACCTCGGCCTCGAAGTCGGCGGCTTCGCGCTCGCTCCAGGCGTCGGCGCGGCGCGGCGGGTTGGGGCCCGTGTTCGGGCGGCTGCTCGCCAGGGCGTCGTAGGTGGCGGCGTCGAGGGTGGGGGACCAGCCGAGGAACCGCGCCACGTCGCAGTAGCCCGCGTGGTCGAGGTCCTCGAGCCGGGCGATGCGCACGTCGGCGGCCGGAAGCCGCGCGAGCTGCTCGATGACGGCGCGGTTGCGCGCCTGCCAGAACCACGCGACGCGGCCCAGCGGCGTGCGCGCCGCCCAGCGGGCGTAGGCCTCGCGCCCCCGCGGGAGGTTGCGGCCGAAGAAGTGCCGTGGCTCCTCGCCCTCGCGGTACGACGGCGGCCGCGTCGGGTCGCCCCACTGCGGCAGCGCCTCGAACCAGCCGCGCACGGTGAACGAGCCGACGCAGTGGTCGGGGCGGCGCACCAGCAGCAGGATCCGCGCTCCGAACCGCTCGTGGAGCACCTCGAGCGAGTGCGACAGCAGCGCGCTCGCCTCGAACGAGACGCGGTGGGCGGCCAGATCGTCGCGCACGGCGGCCTCCCGGTCGACGAGGAAGCCCTCGGGGTCGACGGGGATGCCGTGCCAGGCGCAGTACATGTGGAAGGTGGCGGCCAGGCGCAGCCGCTCGTGCGAGGCGGCGACGTCGGGCTCGCGCTCGGCCAGCGACGCCAGGAACGTGGTGCCGCAGCGGCCCGTGCCCACGCACAGCGAGACGACGCCGTCGGGGCGGGTCACGAGAGCACCGGCGCCAGCGCGCGGCCCACGCGGGCCACCACGGCGTCGAGCGGCGTGGCGGCGCGCCAGCGGGCGCGCCCGGGCGCCCACCACGACGGCCTGACGAAGGCGTGGCGCACCTCGGAGACGCGCTCGGCGCCGTCGAACGCGGCCTCGACCGCGGGGCCGAGGGCGCGCGGGTCGGCGTGGGGCAGGAGCGCGTCGATGTCGGCGAGGTCCTTGGGGCGCCAGCGCAGGCGCCCGCGCGACGCGATCACCTGGAGCTTGCGCCCGATCAGCGCCTCGGGCCGCGACATCCACAGCGTCGCGGCGCCGCGCTCGGCGCGCAGCGTCGCCGGCTCGGGCGGCGGCCACAGCGGCATCCCGAAGACCAGGTCGACGGCGATGGGCCCCGGGGCGCCGTCGGCGGCGCCGGCGGCGTGGAGCCGCAGCGCCGGGTGGCCGACCCAGACGGGGGCGAGGTGCAGCGTGGCGGCGTCGAACCAGGCGCCGTCGCCCGCGTCGCGGGACAGGGTGCGCTCCAGCCGGGCGCGCACGTCGGGGACGTCGTAGGGCAGGCGGCAGACCAGATCGGCGTCGCGGGCGGTGCGCCGCGCGAGCTGGCGGACGCGCAGCCCGCCCCGGAGCACGAACGCATCGGCGTCGGGCTCGCGCGCCAGGCGCAGCAGGAAGCCCTCGAGGAGCCGGTGCCGCAGGCCGGCGTCCGTCCCGTGCTCCATCCCCCGACCTCCCGCGACCCTCTATCTGCCGTTACCGGAGGGGGCGGCCCCTCCACCGGCCGCACGGGAGGCCCCCTGACCGTCTGGGTCGACGCCGACGCCGCGCCGCGCGCCGTCAAGGAGATCCTCTTCCGCCTGGCCGACGCGCGCCGCGTGCCCGTGGTGCTCGTCGCGAACCAGCCGCTGCGGACGCCCCCGTCACGCTTCGTGCGCTCGGTCGTGGTCGGGCGCGACTTCGACGCCGCCGACGACTGGCTCGCCGAGCAGGTGCAGGCCGGCGACGTGGTCGTCACCGCCGACGTCCCGCTGGCGGCGCGGGTGGTCGAGAAGGGCGGCACCTGCCTCGATCCGCGCGGCGAGGTGCTCGATGCCACGAACATCGGCTCGCGGCTGCAGGTGCGCGACCTGATGGAGACGCTGCGGGAGTCCGGCGAGCTGCTCGGCGGCCCGCCCCCGTACCACGATCGCGACAAGCACAAGTTCGCGGCGGCGCTGCAGAAGCTCGTGCCGCGCGACCCCAGGTGACCGGCCGCTACAGGACGTAGACCCGCACGGGGCGCTGGCCGCTCCGGTCGACGGAGACGGGCTCGAGCCCCCACACCGGCTCGCCGTACGCCACGATCCGCGCCCCGGGCCGCAGCGTGGCCCGCATCCGCGCCGTGAACCGCTCGGTGCCGACGGAGTAGGCCGTGCCCCAGACGTAGACGGCGTCGTAGGCCGACAGGTCGGCCGCGTAGAGGTCGCCGAGCCGCAGGCGGCCGGGCGCGCGGGCCGCGGCGAGGCGCAGCTGGCCGAGCAGCCACGGCACCGGCGCCGCCTCGACCCCGTCGCAGACGGCGCCCGTCGCCCGCCACAGCGCGACCAGCATCCGCCCGTCGCCCGCGCCGAGGTCGCAGCAGCGCGCTCCGGGGGCCAGGGCGAGCGCGCCGGCGATGCGCGGCACGTCGTCGGCGGGGGTCGGGACCCACGGCGCGTGCCGCCACGAGGCCCACACGCTCGGCGCCGCCACCACGAGGCCCACGCCGAGCCACACCTGCGACCACGGCGCCGGGATCAGCCAGGCGGGCGTGAGGCCGATGCAGACGAGCACCAGCGTCTGCAGCAGGTCGCGCCGGCGGGCGCCGTCGGGATCGGCCATGCGCCGGCGTAACGCGGTACCGTCGGGCATGTCGCGGCCCACCGTGCACCTCGTCGACGGGACCTTCGAGCTGTTCCGCTGCTTCCACGGCGCGCCGCGCGCGAGCGTGGACGGGCGCGAGGTGGGCGCCCTGCGCGGCCTGCTGGCCACGCTCCGCAAGCTGCTGCGCACCGCCGACCACGCCGCCGTGGTGTTCGACCCGATGGCGCCGCCCCGGCGGGGCGACCGCTCCGCCGACGCCCTGCTGCGCAGCCAGGCCCGCGGCGCGCTCGACGTGGTGCGCGCGCTGGGGCTGCCCTGCTGGGTCACGCCCCGCGGCCAGGCCGACGACCTGCTCGCGTCCGCGGCCGCCGCCTACCGCGACCGGGCGCGGGTCGTCGTCTGCACCACCGACAAGGATCTGCTCCAGTGCGTCCGCGGCCGCGACGTGGTGGTGTGGGACCGGATCCGCGACCGGGTGACCGACGAGGACGCGCTGCGGGAGCGCTTCGGCGTGGGGCCCGAGCAGGTGCCCGACCTGCAGGCGCTCGTGGGCGACCCGAGCGACGGACTCCCCGGCGTGCCGGGGTGGGGCCTGCGCTCCGCCGCGGCCGTGCTCGCCGTGCACCGCCGCCTGGAGGACGTCCCCGACGACGCCGAGCGCTGGGAGGTCCGCCCGCGCGGCGCCGCCCGGCTGGCGGCGTCCCTGCGGGCGCACCGTGCCGACGCCCTGGTGGTGCGGGACGTCGCGACGCTGCGGACGGATCTCCCCGTGCGCGTGCCGGTCGAAGCCCTCGCCTGGCGCGGGGCGCCCGCCGAGGCCGCGGACGTGCTCTCCGCGCTCGAGTGATCGCGTGGCCACCGCGGCACGGATACGCGGCCCCGTGCGGGAGGGTGCGATGTCGATGATCCAGACGGACCAGCGGTTCAGCGACGCCGTCGCGGCCAGGGTCGCCGAGCTCGAGCGCGCGACCGACGCCGAGATCGTCGTGGTCGCCGCGCCGCGCTCCGGCAGCTACCGTGACCACGCGCTCACCCTCGCGTCGCTCGCCGCGCTCGGCGCGTTCGGCGTGCTGCTGGCGCTGCCCTGGCCGGTGCACCCGCTCCTCGCCGTCGCGGATCTGGTCGGCGTGTGGCTGCTCGTGGCCTGGTTCGCCAGCGCGCACCCCGTCAGCGGGCGCTTCGCCGGCGAGGCCCGCCGCCGCGACCAGGTCCGGGCCGCGGCCGCGGCGGAGTTCCACCTCGAGGCCGTCCACGCCACCCCCCGGCGGACGGGCCTGCTCGTCTACCTGTCGGCCTGGGAGCGCCAGGTCGAGGTCATCCCCGACGTGGGGCTGGAGGCGCGGATCCCGCGCGGCGAGCTCGCGGCGGCCACGGCGCGCCTGTCGCCCACCGACCTCGACGGGTTCCTCGCCGGCCTCGACGCCGTCGGCAAGGTGCTCGCCGCCCACGTGCCCGCCACCGGCGAGGCCCAGCTCGAGCTGGCCGACGCCCCGAGGATCCGATGAGCGGCTGGTGGATCGACGCCATCGGCGCCGGGCCCCGCCGGGCGCTGCTCGCGGGCACCGCCGCCGCGCTGGTGCTCGGCACCGCCTCCTCGGCGCTGCCCGAGGGCGCCGCCCTGCACGACGGCATCGCGCTGATCGTGGTCCTCGGCCTGGCGGCGGCGTGGTGGCTCGCCTGGGCGCGGCTCGGGCGGCCCGCCGTCGAGGCGCAGCAGGCGGCGCTGCAGGCCGACGAGGCCCGCCGCCAGCGCGACCGTGGGCTCGTCGTCTCCGCCGTGGCGCCGCCGGTGCGCACCGGCCTCGACGCGCTGCGCGAGCGCGACCCGGGCTTCTCGCTGCCCGTGCTCTCCGACGTGATCCGCGCGCTGCACCGCAGCACGGCGGCCACGCCGGGGGCGCCGCCGGAGCCGAACCGCTGGGTGCACGGCCCGGTGCGGGTCGTGGCGGTGGCCGTGGGCGCCGAGCGGACCACGCTCGACGCGGTGGTGCAGGCGCTGGCGCCCGACGGCACCGCCCTGTGCCGCCGCCTGCGCCTGTCGCGGCCCAATGGCGCCGCCTCGCCCGTGCCCGGCGGCGCCGACGGCGGCTGGCGCCTCGACAGCGCCGTCCCCGCCGAGCGGCCCGCCCCCGTCGCGGTGGCGCCCGATCCGCGCCTGCCGGCCGCGCTGCGCGCCCTGAGCCAGCGCGACGAGGCGCTCGATCGCGCCGCGCTCGAGGCCCTCGTCGAGGCGGTCGACGCCGCCGTCGATTCGGGCGACGTCGAGCCCTACGCCACCTCCGGCGGGCTCGAGTGCGTGATCTGGTGGCGCGCCCAGCAGGGCCTGCCGCCGAGCGGCCCCTCCGAGTGGCTGTCGGTGGACGAGGACGGATGGACCGAGCGGATCGAGGTGCGGCGCGGGAAGCGGATCCTGGGCCTGATGCGGCCCTCGGCCCGCCCCGAGGCCGCCTGGCGCCTGTGGCGCCTGCGGGAGGCCCGGTGAGGCGCCGCGGCCTGCTCGCGCTGGCGGTCCTGCTGGCGCTCGGCGTGTCGGCGGCGGCCTGGGCGCGGGTCGGCGGCGGCGAGACGTTCGGCCGCGGCGGCGGCGGCAGCTCGGGCGACGGCGGCAGCGGCGGCGGCGGCGCCGAGATCCTGTTCCTGCTGATCCGCCTCGTCATCGAGGTGCCGATCATCGGGTGCCGCTGCTGATCGCGTTCGTGGCGTTCGTCCTCTTCCGCTTCTGGAGCGCGAGCCGCACGCCGACGGCCCCGCGCGTCCACCGCACCACGCAGCGCCGGCCGCGCAGCGCGCCCGTGGCGGGTCCGCCGGGCCTGCGCCAGCTGCGCGCCCGCGACTCGGGCTTCTCCATGCCCGTCCTGCTCGACTACCTCGTGCTGCTCCACGCCCGCGCCCACGAGGCCGTGGGCGGCGGCGACTGGCCGGCGCTGGCGCCGTTCCTCACCGACGGCGCGCGCGACAAGCTGGTCGAGGCGTACCGCGGCGTCGAGGGCATCGACCAGATCGTCGTCGGCGGCGTGAAGGTGCTCAAGGTCGAGCAGCGCGGCAGCTACGACTTCCTGTACGTCCAGCTCGAGGCCACGCAGCGGGAGCGCGCGGGCGACGGCGAGCGCCGGATGGACGTCCGCGAGCAGTGGACCCTGCGGCGCGCCGCCGGGGTCGCGAGCGTGGCGCCCGAGAAGGTGGAGCGGCTCGGCTGCCCGTCCTGCGGGGCCTCCGTCGAGGTCACGTCGATGGGGACGTGCAAGAACTGCGGGACCCCCATCACGGCGGGGCAGCTGCAGTGGCAGGCGACGCACGTGGCCGTCCAGGCGCGGCGCCCGGCGACCGTGCCCGAGGTGGGGCGCGCGGCCGGCGGCGAGGAGGCGTCGGTCGGCGAGCCCACGGTGCAGCAGCCCGACCTGGCGGCGCGGCTGCGCGAGCTGCACGCGCGCCACCCCGACTTCGACGACGCCGCGTTCGGCCAGCGGGTCGACCTCGTCTACCACGAGCTGCAGGCGGCCTGGTCCGAGGGGGCGTGGGAGCGCGCGCGGCCGTTCGTGACCGACCGCATGTTCCAGACGCTGCGGTTCTGGGTCGACAAGTACGCCCGGGCCGGGCTGCGCAACCGGCTCGAAGACGTGCGGCTGTCGCAGGTCGTCGTGGTGAAGGTCGAGCTCGACGCCTGGTACGAGTCCGTCACCGTGCGGCTGTGGGGCGCGATGCGCGACAGCGTGGTCGACGCCGAGGGCCGGGTGGTCGGCGGCAACGCCGACGTCGCGCGCGAGTTCAGCGAGTACTGGACGTTCCTGCGCGCGGCGGGCTCGGGCGGCGCGACCCACGGCGACGCGCGCACCTGCCCGTCCTGCGGGGCGCCGCTCGACCGCGTGAACCAGGCGGGGATCTGCGGCTACTGCGACAGCAAGATCACCACCGGCCGATTCGACTGGGTCTTGTCGCGGATCGACCAGCCCGAGGCCTACGGCGGGTAGCGCGGGGCGCGCGCGAACTACAATCCTGTGGATGCTCGACGACCTCATCCTCGTCCGCCTGCTCCCCCGCGCCGCCCGGCCGCCCACCGCCTCCCGGATCGCCACCGACCTCGGCGCGCTGTTCCGCGATCCACCCGATCGGGCCGCGGTGGAGAGCGCCGTCACCGCGCTGTGCGACGCGGGGGCCGTGACCGCCGAGCCGCTCGGGCTCACCCCCGCCGGGCGCGCCCGTGCGCTGCGGTTCCTGGGCCTCGACGCGCTGCCCGCCCGCTGGAGCTGGCGCACCCTGCGCGCCCGCGCGCTGCCGAGCCGCGCCGTGGGCCTGCCGCCCGCCTCGGCCAGCGCGGCGAAGGTGGTGGCGAGCGAGGACAAGCTCGCCGCGCGCGCGCTGCAGCAGCGCTACGACCTGCCGGAGCGCGCGGGGAGCAGCGTCCGCGCCGCGCTCGAGGCGCTGGTGTGCCGCGACCTCGGGCACCCTGGCTGCGCCACGCTCGACGAGCTCGCCGCGGCCGTGCTCAGCGCCCGCATCGGCGCCGAGCGCCCGCTGTCGCCGTCGGCGCTGCGCAAGCAGGTCCCGCGCGTGCTCCTCGGGGTGTCGGGCGGCGTGGACGCGCTGCGCGAGCGGCTGGTTGCGGACTGGACCGATCCCGGCGAGGCTCCCCCCGAGGTCCCCGCCGTGCCCGACCGCCGTGACGAACCCGACGCCTTCGACGCCGCGGCCGTGCTCGCGGCGGCCCGCGCCTGCACCACCGGGCGGTTCGGCGCCGACAAGGTGCTGGTCCACCACGTCTGGCGGGCCATCGCCCGGCCCGGCCTCGACCTCGACGCCTTCAAGCGGCGCCTCGTCGCGCTCAACAGCGCCGGGGGCCTGGCGCTCGCCCGCGCCGACCTCGTGCAGCTGATGGACCCCGACGAGCTCGCGCGCGCCGAGATCCGCGTCGGCCACGCCACCTTCCACTTCGTCCGCGCCGGAGCGACCCGCCCGTGAGCCCGATCGATCCCCGCCTCGCCGCGTTCCTCGACCCGGACGCCGCCGAAGTCTTCACCGCCGTCGTCCACGGCAACCAGGTGTTCGGCGACGACCCGTTCGACGTCCCCACCATCCACAGCGAGGCCCGCGGCGCCTTCGCGCGCCTGCTCGACCGCGCCTCCGCGCCCGAGCTGCCGCCCCACGGCACCACCCTGCTCCTGCTCGGCGAGGCCGGCAGCGGCAAGACGCACCTGATGCGCGCCTTCCGCCACCACGCCCACGCCCACGGCATCGGCTACTGCGGCTACCTGCAGATGACGAGCCGCTCCGACAACTATGCGCGCTACATCCTGGCGAACCTCGTCGACAGCCTCGAGCAGCCCTACCGCAGCGGCGCCACCGGCCTGTCGCGGCTCGCGCGGGGCGTGCTCGACACGGTCACGAGCGTCACGCAGGCCGAGCGGGAGGACCTCGTCGACGGCGCGCTCCCGCCCGGCGAGCTCGCCCGCCTGGTCCACCGGATGTCGAGCGCGGCGGTGCAGCACCCGCGCCTGACCGACATCGACGTCGACCTGCTGCGCGCCCTGCTGTACCTGCTGGTCGACGACGGCCTGGTCCACGCGCTCGCGATGAAGTGGCTGCGCTGCGAGCCCCTGTCCACGCTCGATCGCGAGGTGCTGGGCGAGCTCGTGCCGCGGCCCGAGCCCGAGGCGCCGCTGCGCATGATCAACGGCCTCGGCCGCCTGATGTGGGCCGTCCACTCCGCGGGGCTCGTGCTGCTCGTCGACCAGATCGAGGAGGTCGTCGAGCTCACCCACGCCGACGAGGCCGAGGGCACCGTCTTCCGGCGGGCGGTCAACGCGCTGGTCGACGTGGCCGACGGCCTGCCCAACGCCGTGGTGGTGGTGGCCTGCCTCGAGGACCTCTTCGCGGCCGCGCGGCGCGCCCTGCCCGGGCCGAAGCTCGACCGGCTGGAGCGCGACCCCGAGCCCGTGCTGCTCGTCGCGAACCGCACCGTCGACGAGGTCGAGGCGCTCGTCGCCCGCCGCCTCCAGGTGCTGGTCGAGGAGCGCGGGGTCGACGCCGACCCGGCCGACCCGACGTTCCCGTTCGCCGCGCTCGACCTGGCGCCGCTGGCGGGGATGCGCACGCGCGACGTGCTCGACTGGTGCCGGCGCCACCGCCGCCGCTGCGTCGCGGCCGGCGTGTGGCAGGACCCCGAGCTGGTCGACGTGATGGGCCCCGCCGCCGCGCGCACCGAGACGCCCACCCCCGCGCCGCGGGTGCGCACCGCCGAGATCGCGCGCCTGGCGCAGCGCTGGAACGACTTCCTCGCGGAGTGGGCGCCCCAGTCCACGCTCGCCGAGGCCACCATGGCCGAGCTCGTGGCCTGGGTGGCGGGCTCCGCGGCCGAGGAGCTCGACGAGATCGACCTCGACGTCGGGCTCGACGGCCCGGTGGTCGAGGTGGGTGCGCTGCGCGGCGACATCCGCGAGGACTGGCTCGTGGCCGTGTGCGAGGGCTCGGCGCGCGGCGGGCAGCTCGGGCGGCGCCTCGACGAGGTGGCCGTCAAGGCGCGCGGGCGCCCCGTGGTGTTCGTCCGGTCGACGCCGTTCCCGCGCGACCCGAAGACCCGCGTGGCGGCGCAGCTCGCCGCGATGTGCCGGCCGATGGGCACGGGGCGCCGGGTCGTCGTCGAGAACGCCGACTGGCGCGCGATGGAGGCGTTCCGCGGCTTCCACGACCAGCACCACGGCGAGGAGGCGTTCGGCGACTGGCGGCGCGCCGATCGGCCGCTGACCCGGCTGCGCGCCGTCCGCCACGTGCTCGACCTCGACCGGCTCGAGTCGCTGTCGGTCACCATCGGCCTCGAGCCCGGCGACACCATCACCCCCGCGGCGCCGGTGGCCGCCCCCGAGGGCCCGATCCGCCTCGGCGCGAGCCGCGGCCTCGTGGCCCACGACGTGACGCTCGACCCCGAGCTCCTGCTGCGCCACGCCGCCATCGTCGGCACGCCCGGCTGCGGCACCACCACCACGGCGCTGTCGCTGTGCGAGGGGCTGCTGCTGCGCGGCGTCCCCGTGGTCCTGCTCGACCGCCAGGGCGACCTGTGCCGCTACGCCGACCCCGAGGCCTGGGAGGAGCTCGAGCCCGACCCCATCCGCGCCGCCCACCGCGAGCAGCTGCGCGAGCGGGTCGCGGTGACGCTGTACACCCCCGGCCAGCCCGAAGGCCGGCCGCTCCCCGTGCCGCTCGTCCCGCCCGACCTCGGCGGGCGCCCCGAGGCCCAGCGCGACCAGCAGGCTGCGCTCGCCGCCGCGGCGCTCGGCGGGCTCATGGGCTACCGCACCCGCACCCAGGAGCCGCGCCGCGCCGTGCTGGAGCGGGCCATCGCCACGCTCGCCGGCACGAGCGAGGTCACCGTGCCCCGCCTCGAGGCGTTGGTGCGCGATCGCGACCCGTCGCTGCTCGCCGAGACCGCGGGCATCGACGACCGGCACTTCCAGGCGCTCTCCGACGACCTGCAGACGGTGTGGCTGCGCCACCGCCGCCTCCTCGACGCGTCCGCCGGCTTCGACCCGGGCCCCTGGCTGCGCCCCGAGGGGCGGCGCGTGCCGCTCACCCTCGTCACCACCCGCTTCCTCGGCGACGACGCCGCGCGGGAGTGCTGGGTGGCGCTGTGGCTGTCGGCGCTGGAGCACTGGCGCGCGGCGCACCCGCGCGACGGCCTGGCCGGGGTGCTCGTCCTCGACGACGCCGACAGGTGGCTGCCCGCCGCCGGCCGCGCCGCCGCGACGCGCGCGGCGCTGACGGGGCTGCTCGTGCGGGCGCGCACCGCGGGGCTCGGGGTGGTCCTCGTGAGCCGCAGCCCGTCGGAGCTCGACGACCGCACCGGCGACCACGTCCACACCTGGCTCGTGGGCCAGGTCAAGGAGCGCGGCGCGCTGGCGCGGCTGCGGCCGATGCTCGAGGCGGCGCGCGCGGAGCCGGAGCGGGTGCCGGAGTTGCTGCCGGGGCAGTTCCAGGCCGTGGTCGACGGGGTGGGTCACGCGGTGGATGCCGACCCGTGCCTGGTCCCGCCCCGGCGCGTCACCGAGGAGCGCCTGCTGGCGCTCGCTCAGGCGGGCACCCCGTAGGCCTCGTCGAGGTCCTCGCGGAGGAACCCGCCGCCCGTGTCGTCGCCCATGCGCGCCAGGACGGGGCGCAGCTCGCCGTACGGGAGCAGCTCGTCCTTGACCGCCTCGTAGCGCAGCAGCGCCCAGACGGCCTCGTCGAGCGAGTCGAACTGCGTGTGGTCCTCGAGGTTGGACTCCTCGTGGTTCCACACCACCACCCGGCCGCTGCGGTGCAGGCACCACACGTTGCCGGCGCCGTCGGTGCCGAGCGCGAAGATCTCGCCCGACAGGTCGCCCGCGTAGTTCGCGTCGAGCACCTGCAGCCCGCGGGCGGCGAAGGGCAGGCCCCAGGTGCCGTAGGTCTCGTCGACGCGGAAGTGGAACAGGGCCGGGAACTTGCCGGCGCGCAGCAGCGCCACCATGGCTTCGAGCGCGACGGCGGCCTCGGGCGGCAGGTCGGCGCGGAACGCGGGCGGGGGCAGGGGGAAGACGCCTGCGGGGACGGTATCGTAGCCCAGCCGGGCGGCGTCGGCGGCGAGGGAGCGCGCGAGGTACCCTTCGAACATGCGACCTCCTGGCCGCACCCGTAAGGCGGGGGTCTCCGGCCGGACCGTGAGCGACTGTGAGGACCGGATGTGACGGCGGCCCGCGTGGGGACATCGGTAGGCAGGAGGGCGCATGGCGGACGACGGGGCGCAGTCTCTCCCCGGGCTCGAGCTCGAGTCCTTTTGGGGCCAGACCCGGGTCCGGGTCGACGAGTGGCGTCTGCACGAGGCCTGGTACGACGCGCAGCCCTGGACGCGGCGCCGGGGCGGGCCCCTGCCGCGGCGCCGCGCGCTGCGGGGGATGGTCGATCCGCTCCACTTCCGCATCCAGCCGTACGGCCTGTTCCCGCGCGGGATGCACCGCTCGCTGTTCGGCAGCTTCGTGCTCCACGTGCTCGCCCACCACGACCTGGTGCAGGTGAGCGGCCCCGATGGCTTCGCGCGCCTCGACGAGGAGGCCGCGGGGCGGCTGCTGCTCACCGACCCGTTCCCGCCGAGCGAGGTGCACGACGCCATCGCCGCCGACCCGGTCGGCAGCCTCGAGGACCGCGTGCTCAACGGCATCCACCCGTTCGCGCTCCGCCGGACCTCGCCCACCGAGGCCGAGCTGTCGGTCGATTGGACGGGATCGACCATGGAGTCGGCCGAGCGCGGGAGCGGGCGGCGCAGGTACCTGCCCAACGTCGGGGCCAGCTTCGACCTCGGCCCCGACGGGCCGGCGCTGCGCTCGATCGCCATCGCGTTCCCGCACGTGGCGGCGATCACCCGGGTGACGCGCGACAGCCCGCCCGAGCTGCTCCGGCAGGGCGTCGCGATCCTGCGCAGCGCGCTGGTCCTCGCGGGCGAGATCGACGTCCACCTGATGTGCCACGTGCTGGCCGAGCACGTGCAGCTGGCGCTGCGGGCGCTGCCCGACGGCGACCCCGTCCGCGCCCTGCTCGGCCCCCACGTCGACGGCGCCGACGTCATCAACTGCGTCGGCGACTGGCTCATCCTCGGCGAGCAGGGCGTCGTCTGCGCGACCACGCCGCTGACCGCGGCCGATCTGGCGCGCCGCACGGCGGACGCCCTGCGGGCGAGCCTGCAGGGCTGGGACACCTTCGCGCCGCGCGCGCCGCTGGGCCCGTCCGACCGCTACGCCCGCGCGGCGAACGTCTTCTGGGACGCACTCGAGGGCTACGTCTCGGCGGCGATCCCGACCTACGATCGCGAGGTCGCGCAGACCCTGGAGGCGGAGCTCCACGCCCTGGAGGTGGCCGACTGGACCGTGACGGTGCCGCCCATCGCCGACCTCGCCGGGCTGCGGCGGTTCTGCCGGTACGTCGTGTTCCACGCCACCTTCCTGCACGGCTGGGTCAACGACGCCCAGTGGGACGACGGCGGCGACCCCGACCACACGCCGCTCTCGGTCCGCTCCCCGCCCGATCCCGCCGCCACCTACGACGCGTGGCGCGCCGGCCAGGCGCGGGTGCCGCGGGTCGACGTCGCGTACCAGAAGATCATCGCGAACGCGCTCACCCGCTTCGACGTGGGGCTCGCGACCCGCGACGACCTGCTCCCGCGCTCGCCGCCGGGCTTCGCCGACCTGGTGCGGGGCCTGGGGCCGCCGTTCGTCGACGCGGGCGGCGCAGATCAGCGGCTGGTCAGGGACTGGATCCGCTCGAGGCTCAACTCGTGAGGCCCGGCGCCCGCGAGGAGCGCGACCGGTGCTGGACCGCGCTCGGCCTGCACCACCCCTACGCGACGCTGCCCGAGCGCCCCCAGGACTTCCAGCTGCTGTTCCTCGGCCTGGCGCAGGCGTCCGACAAGAACGCCTACCTCGCCGAGGTCTTCGCCCACCGCGGCGACCGGCTGCCGCCGTCGCGGGCCGAGCTGCTGCGCCGGGTGGGTCGCGCGTACGGCCCGATGCCCAAGCTGTTCCACCGGCTCGGGACGTGCGCCAAGGTCTCGCTGCGCGGCGCTTCGGGCTACGGCGGGATGCTCGCCGACGGCGCTGTGAGCCACGGCATCTGCCGCGCCTCCATCGCCGCGCGCGGACAGGGGTTCTCGCCCGGCATCGCGCTCAAGTGGCCGGTGGACGGGGGCGACAGCGTGAACCTGCTCGCGAACCACAGCTTCGCGGGCTTCGCCGACCGCCAGGGCTTCTTCGGCGGCCCGGTGCGGACGGTGCTCGACCCGCCGACCTCCGGCCTGTTCGACGCCATCGCCGTCAAGGCCGCGGCCCACGCGCTCGCCGGCGTGTTCCAGGGGGCCCTGGCCTGGTGGCGCCGCGACGCGGGGCCCGTCCCGCCCGACCCGCTCGTGCTCGACCTGTCCGAGGTCTGCGCGGGCGGGGAGGCGCCGCGCTTCCTCGTCTTCCAGCCGACGTCGCGCGCGCGGACGGCCTACCGCGGGTCGGGCGCCGCCGACTTCGCTGGCGCTGGCCGCCGTGCCGCCGGGCCCGCTGTACGACGTGACCGACGAGCGCGGGGAGTCCGTGGGCACCCTCGAGCTCGACGAGCGGTTCGTCGCCTCCCACGCCGGCGACCACGACCTGTTCTTCCACCACCCGTTCAGGGGGCCGTGACGCCGAAGATGCCGAGCAGGCGCGCCGGATCGGCCACGCCGCGGTCCGCCGCCCGCTGCAGGACCGCCGCCGGATCCGGCGCGACGGCGAGCGCGGCGGCGTCCGCCATGTCGGCGATCCCGTGCTGCGCGGCCACCTCCTCCCAGCTGGCCGCCGCGCGGCGGTCGGCCATCGCCTCGAGGGACGCCGCGCGGACCTGCGCGAGCGGCGTGCCGTAGCGCCGGATGCGGGCGGCCACCTTCGCCACGGCGCGGCGCCCGACCGCCCCCGAGCGCGCCCCCGACGCGCCCCACAGGTGCCACAGCAGCGTCTGCGGCGCGGTGAACCATCGGTGGTGCCGGGCCATGCCCCAGGCGGCGTTCAGGCGGGCGTGCGCCGCGCCCGGGCGGCCGCGGTAGAGGTCCACGTGGACGCGCCCCACGAGCTCCACCAGCTGGAAGGCGAGCGGCATGGGCTGGGGGAGCAGCGCGGCGCCGCGGTCGAGGCGGGCCTCGGCGAGCGCCGGATCGCCCGCGGCCAGCGCGACGAGGTAGCCGGCGCCGACCTCGAGCATCGCGACCGCGGCCCGGTCGCCGAGATCGCGGAACCGGTGGACGAGCTCGTCGTAGCGGCGGGTCATCTCGCGGTGCCGGCCCAGGTGGCCGAGCGCGTAGACGGAGTGCGTCCAGCCGACGGTGCGCTCCCAGCGCACGGCGGTGGACTGCCCGTAGAAGGCCTCGGCCCGGTCGAACCGCGCGAGGGCGCCGTGGAAGTCGCCGTCCATGAACTGGCGGTAGCCCCGGCTCAGGTGCGCCCAGGCGACGAGCTCGTCGCCCGCCAGCGCCGCGAGCCGGTCGAGCTCGAGGTCGAGGCGGGCGAGGCGCGCGGGGGGCGCGCCGGCGCCCTGGGCGTAGGTCAGGTGGACGCCGAGGGCCCGCGCCGCCCGCGCCGGGTCGCCCGAGCGCATCGCGTGGGCCAGGTGGCTCGACTCGTAGGCGAACGTCCTCGCCGAGTCGAACAGGCCCAGCGTGGCGGTGAGGGTCCAGAGCAGGTCGGCGGCCTGGGCGTCGGACGCGGAGGGGTCGCGGCCAGCGCCGGCGGGCGCAGCGCGTTCGACAGCGCCGTGGCGGCGCCGCGGGCCAGCGCGCCGAGGCGGGGGCGGGCGCGGCCATGCCCTGGTCGTCGAGGGCCAGGGCGAGCACGGCCTCGGCCTCGTCGAAGGCGCCGCAGGAGGTGAGGAGCTCGGCCGCGCGGGCGCGGTCGCTGGGGGTGCCGCGGTCGCGCAGCCAGCGGCCGGCCTCGGCGGCGGCGCCGGCGGCGGCGAGCGCGCGGGCGACGGCGCGCACGAGCTCCGGGTCGCCGGGCGCGGCGCGGTGGGCCAGGCGGTACAGGTCGGCCGCGCGCAGCCAGGCGCCGGCGCGCTCCGCCGCGAGCGCCGCCGCGCGGGCGGGGTCGGCGACGCGGTCCCAGCGCTCGGCGCCCGCTTCGTGGCGGGCGAGGGCGGCGAAGTCGGTGGGGACGGCGCGCGCGAACGCGTCGGCGAGCTCGGCGTGCAGCTGCAGGCGCTCCTCGCGGCCGAGCTCGCGCAGGACGTGGTCGCGGTCGCTGTCGTGGCCGAAGTCGACGTCGTCGGTCGTGGTGTAGGCGAGGATCCGGGCCTGGATCAGGCGGGTGAAGATGCGCGGGAGGCCCGGCGCGGGGCAGGCCTCGCCGAGGACCCGGATGGGCAGCGGCCCCTCGGCCAGGCGGCGCGGCGCAGGAGGGTGGCGGCGAGGGACAGGTCGTCGTCGGCGAGCGCGGTGAGCGTGAGCAGGTCGGTCGTCGCGCTGGCGGGCGAGGCGGCGGAGCAGCAGCGGGTTGCCGCCGGCGCTGCGGACCATCGGCTCGGGGGAGGCGTCGGTGAGCTGGCCGGCCAGCACCAGGGCGTCGCCGTGGGGCGGGGACCGACGGCGATCGCCTCGGTGCCCCCGAACCAGGGCTCGGCGCGCAGCGGGTGCCCGGGCGCCAGGGGGCGGTGGCCGATGACGACGGGTGGGACGTCGTCGGCCTCGACCAGCGCCCGCAGCACGGCGAGGCTGTCGCGGTCGAGCCACTGGGCGTCGTCGATCCCGGACGGCGTCCGGGGCGTCGCGGCGCCACCGCTCGAGCACGCGCGCCGCGAGGTCCGACGGCGTGATGGGCGCGGTGCCCGGCTCGCGCAGCCCCAGCGCGGCGAGCGGGCGGTCGAAGCCGTTGAAGGGACGGCCTCGCAGGGGTGGCAGCGGCCCGCGAGCAGCCGCCCGCCCAGCATCTGCTCGACCAGGCGCGTCTTGCCGATGCCCGGGGCGCCCTCGACCCGCACCACGCGCCCGCGCCCGAGCGCGCCCAGCAGCTGCACCCCTCGGCGTGGCGCCCGACGAAGGGGCCCTCGGGGCGCGCCGGACCCGCGGGGCCTCGGGGCGCGCAGGCCGGCGCGGGCGTCGCGGGCGGTCGGGCGGTCGCGCGGGTCGGTGGCGAGGCAGGCGGCGACGAGGTCGCGCAGCCGGTCCGGCAGCGCCAGGCCCTCCAGGTCCCAGGCGCCGGGGACGCCCGCCGTCCACCGCTCGCCGCGGGCGAGCTCGACCAGGACGATGCCGAGCGCGTACAGGTCCACCGCCGGGCCGAGCCGGCCGCCGGAGAACATCTCGGGCGCCATGTAGGAGAAGGTGCCGGCCAGCGACTGCAGCTCCCCCGGCGGCCGCGCCAGGCCGTAGTCGAGCAGGACGACCCGCCCGCCGGGCTCGACGACCAGGTTCGACGGCTTCACGTCGCGGTGGACGAGGCCCGCGCCGTGCAGCGCGGCCAGGCCGTCGAGCACCTGCACCGCGAGGGACTCGATGGCGTCGGGGGCGTGGCGCTGCGTGAGGTCGGGGCGCGCGCCCGTGACCAGCTCCATCGTGAAGAACGCCAGCGGCGGCGCCACGACGAGGTCGTACATCGCGACCAGGTTCGGGTGCGACAGGTCGGCGGCGCGGCGGAACTCGTCCTTGAGGGCCTCGACGTGCTCGTGGCGCACGCGGGGGAGGGTCTTGAGGGCGACCTCGGTGCCGTAGGTCACGTCCCACGCGCGGTAGACGACGCCGAAGCCGCCCTCGCCGATGCGCTCCAGGCGCTTGTAGCGGGGGGTGGCGAGGGGGACGGGGGTGGGGGCGGGGTGGAGGTCGCCGCCGCTCGCGTCGGCGTCGACGGAGGCCATGACGGCCAGGCGGCGGGCGCGGCAGCGGAGGCAGCCGTCGACGTGCGCCTGCTCCTCGGACGTGAGCGGGGTCCACGCGAGACGCCAGTCGGGGAGGTGGTCGGTGGGCAGGGCCGCTCCGCCGGCAACTTACCCCAGGTGGCCCGTCCGGCGCACACCGTACCCGCGGGGACACCGTCGTCGGGCGGTTGGCGGGCATATCCGTCGCGGACTCCGTAGAATCCTCGGGAGAGGTGCGCCTTGCTGCTCTGGCTGTCCACCGTCGCGCTGGCCCAGGATCGGGTCGTCTGGGACTTCGACACCACGTTCCCCCCGACCGGCGGCGCCGTCGCGTACTCCGCCTGGACCGGCTCGGACGCGCTGCGGGTGGGTGTGCACGCGGGCTACGACGTGGGGGTCGCCGAGACCATGGCGACGCTCTCGCACGTCGGGGACGGCACGTTCGTCGTGACCCACGACGGGCTCACGCTGTCGTGGGACCAGGACTACTGGACCTGGGGCGCCTGGTTCGCCTTTGCAGACGTTTCGTCGGCCACGACCGCGGTCCAGTTGTCCGGGCAGGTCGGCGGCACGTTCACCGAGACGGGGCTCCTGCCGCTGTGCGGCGCCTCCGTGGAGCTCGATCTGTGGACGGTGGGGACGGTCTCGACCCAGGACTTCCCCGACAACGTCGGCAATGTGTGGATCGACGACGTGGGCTTCACCGGCGACGTCTGCCCCGGCTACCTCGACGCCGACGGCGACGGCTGGTGCCCCGACGGGCGCGATCTCGACGGCGACGGCACCTGCACCGCCGACGACGAGCGCGGGGCCGGCGTCGACTGCGACGACGCGCAGGCGACGACCTACCCGGGCGCGCCCGAGCTCGCGTGCAACCAGGTCGACGACGACTGCGATCCGGCCACGCCCGACGTCGTCGACGCCGACGGCGACGGCTTCGACACCTGCAGCGACTGCAACGACGCCGACGGCGCCGTGTTCCCGGGCGCCGTGGAGCTGGCCTGCAACCTCGTCGACGACGACCGCGACGCCGCCACGCCCGACAGCGTCGACGTCGACGGCGACGGCTTCGACTCCTGTTCCGACTGCGACGACGCCGTGGACAGCGTGTACCCGGGCGCTGCCGAGGTCGTGGCCGACGGCGTCGACCAGGACTGCGACGGCGCCGAGCTGTGCTGGGCCGACGCCGACGGCGACGGCTACGGCGATGGCACCGTCGCCAGCGACGACCTGGCCTGCGACGCTGCGGGCGAGGCGCTCGTCGACGGCGACTGCGACGACGCGCGCGGCGACGTGGCGCCCGGCCTCCCCGAGCTCGTGTGCGACGGCGTCGACCAGGACTGCGACCCCGCCACCCTCGACGCCCCCGACGGCGACGCCGACGGCGCCTCCGTCTGCGACGACTGCGACGACGCCGACCCGGCGCGCTACCCCGGCGCCACCGAGCTCGTCGCCGACGACGTCGACCAGGACTGCGACGGGCTCGACCGCTGCTACGTCGACGCCGATGGCGACAGGGTCGGCACCGACGAGACCGCGCTGTCCGCCAGCTGCGCCGACCCGGGCGTCGCCGGCGTGCCGGGCGACTGCGACGACACGCGCGGCGACGTGGCGCCCGGCGCGGCCGAGGTCTGCGACGGCGTCGACAACGACTGCGACGGGGTCGTGGACCCGGGCTGCGACACGGGCACGGTCACCACGAGCACCGACGAGACGGGGGACACGGGCGCGCCGCCGGCGGAGGACGGGGGCGGCTGCAGGGCTGCGACACCGGGCGTCCGGCGCTGGGGCTCGGGTGGCTGCTGGTCGCGGCGCTCGGGTGGCGCCGCCGCCGCTGACCGGTCGGGCATTGAGGTTGTACGGTCCGAATCGGCAACGCGGTCAGCGCCGACCGATCACGCGGGCCACGACCACGACCACCACCACCACGCCGGCAGCCACTGGCTGGGCACGCGGCCTGGCCGGGCACCAGGGCGTGGTGGTGGGGGTGGTGGTGGTCGGGTTCGTGCCAGAAACGCAGGCGAAAAGCCTGTTCGCGACAAGCTCCTAGGACACTGATCCAGGCAGTTCGCACCGCGGCTTCGTCAATTCTCGCGAAGAGGCCGCTCGATCCCGACGTTCGTCGCCGGCGTAGAGCCCTCACTAGGCAACGGAGATCGTTGCTGATCTCCTGGCGTTGGAAAGAAACAATCCGCCAGCCCAGTGAGGACCCATGCTGTCTTCCACGTTCTATCAGGCATCGCTGCTCGAGGTTGACCCCGACGAGATCCGGCTGGAGAAGGACTCTTTCGAGCGGGCGCTCCGGGCTCGTGTGCCGAAGCTCGTGTCGCTGGACGACTTCCGGGAGTTCCATCCGTCGACGATGGGCGCAGGGACGTGCTGTCCGCCGTCCTCCGGCGTCTCCTCCTACAGTTCAGGTACAACCTGACGGACGAGGCGCTCATCGCCAGGTGCATTCGAGACCTGGGGTTTCGGTACGCGCTGGATTGCCTCGAGGAAACATCCTCCGGGGTCTCGTCGTTCGACGGTTCCGCTCGTGGATCCGCGTCGCCAAGGGTTCCAGTGGTTGTTCAGGCTCTCTCGACTCTTCCGAAGGATGCGGGGCTGATCGATGACGCCGAACTTCAGGTCGCCGATTCGACGAATACGGACTGTCGAGGTGCCATATGCGACACCTACAACCTGATCGCGCGCGGGATCGGCGGCGTCGTGCGCGAAGTGGCGCGATGCAAGGGGCAGAAGGCGGAAACCCTGGCGAAGACCTGGGGGCTCACCCAGTATCTGGGCCGCAGCATCAAGAGCGCTGTCACCATCGACTGGTCCGACGTGGCCGAGCGCAACGCCCTGCTCACCGGAGGTGCGCGACGCCGATCGCCTGCCGCGGCTCGTTCGCCGCATCAAGCTGGACGCGGCAGCCGAGGCGCTCGAATTCTTGGCGAAGGTGGCCCATCAAGACGTGGTGCAGCTTCCTGACGGGACCTACAAGATCGTGCGGGGTACCGCGTCAGGCCGGATCGTCAGCAGCCAGGACCCGAGGCGAGGCACGGTCGAAAGAGCGAATCGCAGCCGATCACCGGGTTCAAGACGCACGCGCTCGCCACGGCCACGAGCCTCTTCGTGACCGGGATCGACGTCACGGACGCCAGCATCCACGATTCGAAGCCGACGCCCGACTTGATCGACCAGGCTACGGCCGGGGCTGCGCCCGAAGCGGCTTCTGGGAGACGGCGCCTACGGGACCGGTGCAAATGTCCGAGCGTGCGCGGGGAGGGCGTCGAGGTGCTCACGAAGCAGGAGCGCGACTGGAGATGGGCTTACCAAGCGCGATTTCGAGATCAACCTCGAGACCATGTCGGCGACCTGCCCAGCAGGCCATACGAGCACGAGTACACCTTGGTCAAGGATCGGAGGGTGGGAAGAACGCCGACAACTCCGACGTACGAGTGCCAGCGTTCAAGTTCCCGACCGTACTGTGCCGTGGATGCCCGCTTGCGGCGAAGTGCGGGAAGAACGTCGAAACGCACGGCCGAAGCGTCAGGTGCAATGCCCACGAGCCCGAGCTCCAGCGCATCAAGCGGTTCAACGCCACCCCCGAGGCAAGACGCTGCTCCGTCGCCGCTGCGCGATCGAGCGCCTGCTCTCGCACCTGGTCCGGATGGGCATGCGGCGGCCCGATTCTTCGGCCTGGCCATGGTCCAGTTCCAGGCATTCATGACGGCGGCCGCCTACAACCTCCAGCGGTTCATCACGTTGAGCGCTGCGCGATCCTGAACGGCTGACCGAACTCCAGCGGGGTGACCTACCGAGCACGCAAAATTTCGAGGCTTCGCCGACGCGACCGACTTCGTCGCTCGCCTCAGCACGCGCCGAGCTCGCGCTCAGACCGCCATGAGACGGCGATCGTCAGCCTCTCGAGCCGACTTCTGACCAGAGTGTCCTAGGACACTGATCCAGGCAGTTCGCACCGCGGCTTTCGTCGAATTCTCGCGAAGAGGCCGCTCGATCCCGACGTTCGTCGCCGAAAGCGTGAGCCCTCACTAGGCAACGGAGATCGTTGCTGATCTCCTGGCGTTGGAAAGAAACAATCCGCCAGCCCAGTGAGGGACCCATGCTGTCTTCCACGTTCTATCAGGCATCGCTGCTCGAGGTTGACCCCGACGAGATCCGGCTGGAGAAGGACTCTTTCGAGCGGGCGCTCCGGGGCTCGTGCCGAAGCTCGTGTCGCTGGACGACTTCCGGGAGTTCCATCCGTCGACGATGGGCGCAGGGACGTGCTGTCCGCTCGTCCTCACGGCGATGCTCCTCCTACAGTTCAGGTACAACCTGACGGACGAGGCGCTCATCGCCAGGTGCATTCGAGACCTGGGGTTTCGGTACGCGCTCGGATTGCCTCGAGGGAAACATCCTCCGGGGGTCTCGTCGTTCAGACGGTTCCTCGTTTCGGATCCGCGTCGCCAAGGGTTCCGAGTGGTTGTTCAGGCTCTCCTGACTCTTCCGAAGGATGCGGGGCTGATCGATGACGCCGAACTTCAGGTCGCCGATTCGACGAATACGGACTGTCGAGGTGCCATATACACCTACAACCTGATCGCGCGCGGGATCGGCGGCGTCGTGCGCGAAGTGGCGCGATGCAAGGGGCAGAAGGCGGAAACCCTGGCGAAGACCTGGGGGCTCACCCAGTATCTGGGCCGCAGCATCAAGAGCGCTGTCACCATCGACTGGTCCGACGTGGCCGAGCGCAACGCCCTGCTCACCAGGGAGGTGCGCGACGCCGATCGCCTGCCGCGGCTCGTTCCGCCGCATCAAGCTGGACGCAGCCGGGAGAGCGCGAATTCTTGGCGAAGGTGGCCCATCAAGACGTGGTGCAGCTTCCTGACGGGACCTACAAGATCGTGCGGGGTACCGCGTCAGGCCCGATCGTCAGCAGCCAGACCCCGAGGCGAGGCACGGTCGAAAGAGCGAATCGCAGCCGATCACCGGGTTCAAGACGCACGCGCTCGCCACGGCCACGAGCCTCTTCGTGACCGGGATCGACGTCACGGACGCCAGCATCCACGATTCGAAGCCGACGCCCGACTTGATCGACCAGGCTACGGCCGCGGGGCTGCGCCCGAAGCGGCTTCTGGGAGACGGCGCCTACGGGACCGGTGCAAATGTCCGAGCGTGCGCGGGAAGGGCGTCGAGGTGCTCACGAAGCAGGGAGGCGCGACTGGAGATGGGAGCCAAGCGCGTTTCTGATCAACCTCGAGACCATGTCGGCGACCTGCCCAGCAGGCCATACGAGCACGAAGTACACTTGGTCAAGGATCGGAGGGTGGGAAGAACGCCGACAACTCCGACGTACGAGTGCCAGCGTTCAAGTTCTGACCGTACTGTGCCGTGGATGCCCGCTTGCGGCGAAGTGCGGAAGAACGTCGAAACGCACGGCCGAAGCGTCAGGTGCAATGCCCACGAGCCCGAGCTCCAGCGCATCAAGCGGTTCAACGCCACCCCGAGAGCAAGACGCTGTTCGTCGCCGCTGCGCGATCGAGCGCCTGCTCTCGCACCTGGTCGGATCCGACATGCGGCAGGCCCGATTCTTCGGCCTGGCCATGGTCCAGTTCCAGGCATTCATGACGGCGGCCGCCTACAACCTCCAGCGGTTCATCACGTTGAGCGCTGCGCGATCCTGAACGGCTGACCGAACTCCAGCGGGGTGACCTACCGAGCACGCAAAATTTCGAGGCTTCGCCGACGCGACCGACTTCGTCGCTCGCCTCAGCACGCGCCGAGCTCGCGCTCAGACCGCCATGAGACGGCGATCGTCAGCCTCTCGAGCCGACTTCTGACCAGAGTGTCACAGAGACGCGACCAGGCATCCGCGCCAGCGGATGCCTGGGCGCGTCTCGCAGGAGTCGGAGGACGCGCGCCAGCGCGTTCTCCGACGTATTGAGCGAGCAAGCAAGCCGAATGCCTGCCCGACCGGGGGTGCGGCGAAGCCGGACCCGCGATCGAGGCGGTGCATTCGGCGAAGCTTGCTGCGAGGTGACCCACGTCCACGGATGGTTGGTCGAGTCTCTAGTCCTCGTCCTCGTCGTCCGACGGGGCCGGGATCGTCAGCGCCACGATCGACGCCAGCACCGTGGGCAGCAGGACGCAGCAGCTCGTTCCCGCGCCGAACATCGTGGGCAGGCTCGCCTCGCGGTTCCCGACCGCGATGATGAGCTCGCGCTGGGCGGGATCCGCCAGCTCGACGGCCCGCCGGACGTTGTTGCGCGCCATCGTCGAGCCGATGACGCCCACCACCATGGGCAGGATGCACGCCACGATCATCAGGATCGCGCCCAGCCGCGCCACGACGCGCAGCGGCCGGAAGAACCACCCCGCGATGGCGACGATCAGCGCGAGGCCGCCGCCGATCCCCACCAAGACCCCGCTCGCCAGCACCAGGTACATGCCGACGCCACCTTCCGCGAACCAGGCCATCACCACTCCCGCTCCAGCGGATTACCCCGTTCCCATGAACCTGCACGACGCGCTGAGCACCCGACGGACCATCCAACGCTTCCGCCCGGGCTCCGTGCCCGATGCGGTGATCGACGATGCGCTCGCCGCCGCCGTGTGGGCGCCGAACCACAAGACCACCTGGCCGTTCCGGTTCGTGCTGCCCGGCCCTGCGGCGCGCCATGCGCTGTACGAGGTCGGGGTGTCGCTCAAGGCGGCGAAGCGGGGCGGCGAGGTCACGCCGCAGCTCGAGGCCGAGCAGCGGGCGAAGATGCTCGACCCCGATCGGCTCGTCGTCGTGGTGCAGCGGGTGGCCGACGATCCCGTCCGCGCCGAGGAGGACTACGCGACCTGCGCCTGCGCCGTCTTCGCGCTGATGCTGTCGGTGCACGCGAGCGGCTTCGGGACGAAGTGGTCGACGGGCGGGGTGACCACCGATCCGCGGTCGCTCGCGCTGCTCGGGCTGGCGCCCGCCGAGGATCGGGTCGTGGGCTTCGTGTGGGTCGGGGTCCCCGAGGTCGTGCCGCAGGCGCCGCGGCGTCCGCCGCTCGCGGGGCTCGTGCGTCGGACGGACTGACCGGCTCCGGCGCGTTATGGCCCCGCCCCTTGGACGGAGGAGGGGCCGATGGCGCTGCAGGCCGGGATCGTGGGGTTGCCGAACGTCGGGAAGAGCACGCTGTTCAACGCGCTCACCGCGGCGGGGGCCGAGGCGGCGAACTACCCCTTCTGCACGATCGAGCCGAACGTCGGCGTGGTCGCCGTGCCCGACGTGCGGCTGCAGCAGATCGAGTCGAAGATCCCCACCGATAAGATCATCCCGGCCGTCGTCGAGATCGTCGACATCGCCGGGCTCGTGCGGGGGGCGAGCAAGGGGGAGGGGCTCGGCAACCAGTTCCTCGGGCACATCCGGGCCACCGACGCCATCCTGCAGGTCGTGCGCTGCTTCGACGACCCCGACGTCACGCACGTCGAGGGGAGCATCGACCCGCTGCGCGACATCGCCGTCATCCAGCTCGAGCTCGTGCTGGCCGACCTTGAGGCCGCCGAGAAGCGGCTCGACAAGTGGGGCAAGGCCGCGAAGGGGGGCGACAAGGAGGCCATCCGGCAGCGCGACTTCGCGAAGAAGCTCGTGGACTGGCTCGGGGAGGACCGTCCGGCGCGGGCGGGGGACTGGACCGAGGACGAGCGGGTGCTGCTGAAGCAGGCGCAGATGATCACGGCCCGGCCGGCGCTGTACGTATGCAACGTCGACGAGGGGGGCCTCGGGGGCAACGCGTACGTGGAGCAGGTGCGGGCGCACGCCGCGGCCGAGGGGTCGGGCGTGGTGGTGCTGTGTGCCAAGGTCGAGGCCGAGATCGCGGAGCTCGACGAGGCGGACCGGGCGGGGTTCCTGGCGGACCTCGGGCTCGAGGAGCCCGGGCTCGCGGTGCTGGCGCGGGCGACCTACGATCTGCTCGGGCTGCAGACGTACTTCACGGCGGGGCCGAAGGAGATCCGGGCGTGGACCATCCAGCGGGGGTGGACGGCGCCGAAGGCGGCGGGGGTCATCCACACGGACTTCGAGCGGGGGTTCATCAAGGCCGAGGTGTACGGGCTGGCGGACCTGCTGCAGTACGGGAGCGAGGCGGGGATGAAGGCGGCGGGGAAGGTGCGGATCGAGGGGAAGGAGTACGTGGTGCAGGACGGGGACGTGATGCACTTCCGGTTTAACGTCTGAAACCAGGTCGAACGCCGCTTTTCTGGTGTGGGAAGCGGCAGGAGACACGCCGGGAGACACAGGCGCGTAGGCTCCGGTCCAGCGAGACACGGAGACGCGCATGGCGAGCATCCCCGGGATCCCCGGCATCAGCTACGCGCGCTACCGCGGCGGCTGGAAGCTGCGGTGGCGGGAGACCCACGAGACCCCGGACGGGCTGACGACCAAAGCGCGCCTGTACACGGTGCCCACCGAGGCCGAGGTGTGCCCGCGCTGGCCCTCGCCGTCCGGCGCGCGCTCGACCGCCAGGGCTGGTGGACCCGGCCGAGGTGAGCTCGCCGGTGAAGGCGCGGCCGCTCGACGTCGACATCGAGGCCGTCGCCGGCGAGTGGGTCGCCCGCAAGGTCGGGCGGCTGCGGCTGGCGGAGTCCACGAAGGCGAACCTGAAGGGGTCGATGCAGCGGTTCTTCGAGGGGCTGCGGGCGGTCGCGGGGCTGCCGGAGGGGCCGATCCCGGCGCGCTACCTCAACCGCGACACCGTCGAGCAGGTCACGGTGTGGCTCGCCCAGCGCTACGCCGAGGGCACGGTCTACCAGACGCTGCACCCCGTCCTGCGGGAGTTCTGGCCGTGGGCGAGCGACCACGGGGTGGCCGGGCTGGAGCCGGCGCCGCGGGACGCGAAGTCGCTGATGCCGCGCAACGCGGTGTACGCGCCGCCGAACGTGCTGCCGACGCTCGCCGAGGTCGACGCGATGATCGCGCGGATCACGGTGCCGCGGGCGCAGGTGGCGGCGGTGCTGATGCGAGCGACAGGGCTGCGGATCGAGCAGGTGTCGTGCATCCGCGGGGCCGACATCGACCCGGTCGAGAACACGCTGGTGATCGCGAAGGGCAAGTCGCGCCGGGAGAAGGCGCTGATGCGGACGGTGGCGATCCCCGCGTGGCTGGTGCCGACGCTGCGTGCGCTCGGGGCGTGGCGCGAGGGCTTCGTCATCCAGCACATGGACCGCTACGGCGGCGTGTACGACGCGCCGATGCCGTCGCCGCGGAACTTGGCGCAGCACTTCAAGAGCGCGTGGGAGCGGGCGGCCAAGGACGGCGCGGCCCGGCCGGGGATCTGGGCGCCGGGCAACCGGGTGACGGCGAGCACGACGCACGCGCTGCGGGCGGTGTACCAAGCGACGCTGGAGGAGGCGGGGGTGCGGGACGCGGTGATCGACTGGCTGGTCGGGCACGCGGGGAGGTCGACGCGGGCGACGAGTTACACGAAGCCGAGTCTGGAGGCGATGCGGGCGGCGGTGGAGAAGGTGCCGCCGGTGGCCCTCGGCCCGGCGCCGTCAGCCGAGTAGGAGCTCGCGCACATCTGGGTCGGGCTCGGACGCGAGGAGTCGAGCGCGGAGTGCCGCTCCCATCTCCCCGGCGTCGATCAGCCTGTCCACCGCGTTGAACCGCCAACTGTCGTCCGGATGGTGGTCAGCAACAGCCACGAGCATCCGCAACGCCGGCGACCGGTGATGTAGGAGCGCGAAGCCGACGACCTCCGTCCATTCCCTCGAACGGTAGAGCTCCTGAAAGGCCTCCTACCATCGATCCACTCGATTTCCAAAGTGGTGACAGCACAATGAGTCCGTTCCAGCAAACCCGTCGCTGGTAGTCAGTGCACCTCAGACAACTCATGAGAAGATCGAAGAACTGCTTGAGACGCTGCGTCGCCAACAACTGGTGCAAGTCACCATCGAGGTCAAGTTCATCACGCTCAACGATAACTTCTTCGAACGCATCGGTGTCGACTTCGACTTGCGTATCGACGACAATGTTGGCCGCCTGCCTCAAGATGATCAAGGCAACAGTGCTGTGGTCGGTCTGAGCGGTGGGTGAGTGCTACCAACGCGTTCCCTGTCACGGCTGACTTCGATGTGGCCTTCACTCAAGATAGTTTTGCCAATGCGATTCCTCCCTTCGGTGGCGTATTCAATAGTGACGCGGGAGGTAGTATCGGTTTTGCCATTCTCAGCGACTTGGAGATGTTCTTCTTCATGAACGCAGCTCAGGGGGATCAACGTTCGAACATTCTGCAAGCTCCGCGTGTGACGATGTTCGATGGTCAACAGGCTTCGATTACCGACAACGTTTCGCGACCGTTCGTTACCAGCTTGATCCCGGTGGTTGCCGACTTTGCCGTCGCCCAGCAGCCGGTGATCGTGGTGCTCAACGAAGGTACCACGCTCAATGTACAAGCCACCTGTTCTCCCGACAAACGCTTCGTACGTCTGACGCTAAATCCTTCGTTTACACAAATCGATCGCGTCGACACCTTCACCTTTGAAGGCACGCGAACCACGCGTTCCAACAGCCGACGCACGGGGACCAACATCCTCAACCCGCAGGGAACGGTCAACGACAGCAACGATGAAGACGAAGTCGTAGTTACAGGTACTACGGTTCAACAGCCAAGCTTGGCTTCGACCAACATCTCGACCACGGTCAACGTGCCCGATGGTGGTACGATCCTGCTGGGCGGTATCAAGCGGATGCGTGAAGGTCGAGTCGAACGCGGCGTACCGATCCTCAGCAAGATCCCTTACGTCAATCGGTTGTTCAAGAACACCGCCATCGGTCGTGAGACCAGTACCTTGATGATGACCGTCACTCCACGTATCATCATCCAGGAAGAAGAAGAAATCAAATACGGCGTAAACCCGTAAGCCGATTCACCGAACTTCAGAGCTCTGCTTAGCAAGCAAACTCCCAAGCCTAGCTAGTCGCCCGATTAGCTAGGCTTTTTCCATGTTCCGAAAGCTCCTCGGCGAGCCTAGCTTCGTTTCCAAGCCATGCTAATCTAGGCATTGCTCACATGTCACATGCTACTTTGGATGTTTCCGGCAAGCTATCATGAACCATCAGCCGATCACATACGAGCTATCCACCTTAGCAGATACAGAGAGCATGGCTCAGCGAGTAGCCGAGCATCTCACCGCGCCACTTGCCATGGCACTGGTCGGAACGCTCGGTTCGGGGAAAACACAGTGGACGCGGTTCTTGTTGGCCAAGTTGGGAATCGCCAAAGAACAGGTCACCAGTCCCACCTACGTACTGCAGCATACCTACCTTGGCCCGTGGCCCATTCACCACTTCGATTTCTATCGGCTCGAATCTGTCGCGCAAGTCTGGGACCTGGGGATCGACGAACTGTACGAACAGCGTTGTCTCGTGATCATCGAGTGGGCGGACAAATTTCCCGAGTGTTTGCCAGATGATTGTTTGACCATTGAGTTCATCGAAACATCCCACGGTGGACGGACCGCTACATTGTCTGCAAGCGGCCCTCGAGCTACGCGATTACTGCAGAGGTTATCCTCCGGTTGAAAGCCAGCGCTGCGCGGTTAAACATAGATCTACTTCGGCAGCTTTTTCGCGTGGCCGAAACACAAAACTGTCTAGCCGCGGCAGCGCTCGACGTGCTCACCAACTCGCAACTTAGAATGGCCAGAAGATGGGAATCAAGACGATTGCAATTGCACCCAGGATGAAATTCAGAGGAGCCCCAATACGAAAAAAGTCCATGAAGCGATAGCCTCCGGGGCCATAGACCATCATGTTGGTCTGGTAGCCGATGGGTGTCATGAAGCTCGCCGATGCGGACAGCGCTAAGGCTATGATAAATGGGCGTGCGTCGGCCGAATAGAGTTTGGCCGTTTCTATACAAATGGGAAACATCAACACGGCCGCAGCGTTGTTGGTGATCAACTCGGTGATGATCGATCCAAAAGCGTAAATGATGATTAGGCCAGCGATCGGTCCCCAAGTAGCGGTCGAGTCGACGACGGCCTGAGCCAGATATGTGGCCGCACCGGAATTCTGCAGGGCGGTACCCACTCCAAACGAAGCAGCGATGGTTATAAGAACCTGCCATTCGATACTCTGCCGCGCATCGTTGGTGGACAAGCAGCCTAGTACGATCATCAGCGTCGCGACCAGCGCAGCCGAGACCACGATCGGCACTGCACCGCTGGTCATCAGTACCATCAACAGCACGAACAGGCCTACGGCCAGCCAACTACGATTTCGACGAACCGGTCTCCATTGGTCGACTTGACTGACCAAGTAGAAGTCGGGATCGTGGCGGTGAGTTCGCAGGAAATGTGGAGGGATTTGCAGAAGCAGTGTATCACCGGTGCGCAATTCGATATCGCCAATCTTTTGCTTGATGCGCTCACCGAAACGATGTACGGCGACGACGGCTGCACCATACACGGCGCGAAAGTCGGCGTCGCGAATGCGCTTGCCATTGAGTGACGAACTCTCGGAGACCACCGCTTCCACCAGTCTCCGTTCGTGGCTTCTAGCGCTTGGCGACATCGTGGCCGACTCCGCGTTTGAGTCGTCGATGACTACCAGGCCTGGTATTCTCTCGAGCTCCAGAATGCTGCTAACGATACCGGTGAACACGAGACGGTCGTGGGACTGCAACACATCGTCGGGACGGACCGGTGCGATGAGTTGTCCCTCACGCTCGATTTCGATCAAGAATAGCCCCGGCAGTTGCCGCAGTCCTGCTGCCTCGACGCTCTGACCACTCAGGCGGCAGTTCGCACCAATGAGCATCTCCGCTAGATAGTCGCGCCGAGTCTCCTCCAGTTGCTCCATCAACTCTTTACGCTCTGGCAACAGGTGACGCCCAAACAGCATCAGGAACAGACTACCGACGATCGCGTAGGGCAAGCCGACTTTGCCAATTTCAAACAATCCCATGCCCGGCATGTGATGGTCGATCATCAGCCCGTTGACCACCAGCGTGGTCGACGTGCCAATCAACGTACAGGTCCCACCCAGAATGGTCAGGAACGAAAGTGGGATAAGGAGCTTAGACGGGGCGATGCGCCAGCGCCGGCACCAATCGATCACGATGGGGATAAACATTGCCACAATGGGTGTGTTGTTGAGCATGGCCGACATCGGAACGACAAACAGCGAAAGTCGTAGCAACGCTCTGCGCTCCGTTTGAACCTTGCCAAGCACATGATGACCGACGTAATCCAACACGCCCGTCTCGCGCAATGCGGCTACCACGACGAACAAAAATGCGACCGTCAACATGCCTGCGTTGGCAAAACCCGCGAAGGCCTGATCTGGCGTGATGATCCCCATCACGGACAGAAACGCAGTCGCGCCGACGAATAGCAGATCGGGCGGTGCCCAGTTAGTCACTAGTCCGAAAAGCAAGGCGACGACCACCCCAAGGGTGATCCAGGCATCTAAATTCATAATGATCGATTAACTGTTGACGAAGAATATTGCCAGAAACAATACTTTGTAGCTACCGCCGCCAGAAGGTAGAATTGCGCTTTTGCAAAAAAAAGAATGAGCATCTGAGCATAGGTCGGCTTCGAACGGAAGGGGATGGGGCCACAGTCCTTGTCAGCGGACTGCTTGGTCGAAATTCAGCCTATCAAAACCGTATGCTGGTAGCCGGTATCATTGCGTATCGGCAACGTCCGTGCGGGCAAGCCCCTAGGCGTCTGTGATATGCTGTTGGACTCCGTCGCCACCATAGAAGCAAAACAATTCCGCTTGAAAACCGACTAACCCCATGCGCCCATTAAGAGCTTTGCTAAGTCTAATTCTTCTAATATCTACGAGCCACTTCGCTAGTGGTGCGCAGGGCGAAGAGCGGTTGTCGCTGTTGTTCCTGGGAGACCAAGGCCCTCACCAGCCACGAGCTCTGGCGGACGCGATCACACTTTTCCTCAAGGACAACGGGATCGACGTCACCTATACCGAGGATCTGCCACAACTCAACTTGAAGAATCTACAAAACTATTCCGGTTTGTTGCTGTATGCCAACATCGATACGATCCCCCCGGACCAGGAGCGAGATCTGTTGCAGTATGTGGCTGAAGGAGGTGGCTTCATTCCGCTGCACTGCGCTTCCTACTGTTTTCGCAATTCATCAGCTTTCGTCGATCTAGTCGGTGCGCAATTCGAGCGCCATGGCGGCCAGGTTTTTTCTACTGAGATTGTCCAGCCCAAGCATCCGATCATGCAGGGTTTCGATGGCTTTACCAGTTGGGACGAGACGTACATTCACACGCGTCACAACCCACGCAACCGCATCGTGCTCGAAGTACGAAAGCTTGGCAACCAGGCCGACGGACTAAGCCAGGAACCGTGGACCTGGGTGCGCACGCAGGGGCAGGGGCGCGTGTTCTACACCGCTTGGGGACACGACCAGCGAACTTGGAATAACCCCGGTTTTCAAAACTTGCTCTTGCGTGGAATACGCTGGGCTTGCGCATTTGATCCCAGTGTCGTTGCTGCATTTCACGATATGGCCAGCTTTACACCACCGGCGATGACGGCGATGCGCACGGATGTGGCACGGTTCGAGTATGAAGACGTCGGGCCCAAGATCCCCAACTACCTAACGGGAGAAAAGTGGGGAACTCAAGGCGAAGTCAAAACGCAAATGCAAAAACCTCTTTCTCCAGAGGAATCGCTCAAGCACTACGTCGTGCCACAAGGATTTCATCTCGAACTGTTCGCTGCCGAACCCGACTTCCAAGGCAAG
>JAWKRQ010000022.1:0-147442 GCA_041389545.1 Myxococcota bacterium
ACCTGCAGCCCGACCTCGACGTGCCCGCGCTCGTGCGCAAGAGCGACGGCACGAGCCTGTACCTGACGTGGGACCTCGCCCTCGCGAAGCAGAAGTTCGACGAGCACGACATCCAGCGCTCGCTCTACGTCGTGGGCTCCGAGCAGAAGTTCCACTTCAAGCAGCTGTTCCTCACGCTGCAGCGCATGGGCTACGAGCGGGCGGCCGACTGCGAGCACGTCGCCTACGAGCTCGTCGTGCTGCCCGAGGGCAAGATGTCCAGCCGCAAGGGCACCGCCATCCCGCTGCACACCCTGCAGCAGGAGGTCAGCGCCGCGATCCGCGAGCGGATGCAGGACGGCGGCGACGAGGAGACCGTGCGGCGCATCGCCGTGGCGTGCGTGAAGTACGGCATGCTGCGGGTGGGGACGAACAAGCGCGTCATCTTCGCGATCGACGGGTGGACCAACCCCGAGGGCGACACCGGCGCCTACCTCCTGTACATGGTCGCGCGGATCCGCTCGATCTTCCGGCGCGCCGGCGAGGACGTCGCCCTCGAAGCCGGCGTGGGCGCGGTCGAGTCCTTCGGGGCACCCGAGGAGCGCGCGCTGCTCAACCACCTGCTGCGGCTGCCCGCCGTGGTGGAGCGGGCGGCGGTGGGCTCCGATCCGTCGGCCATCGCCGGGTGGATCGCCGAGGGGGCGCGCACGTTCAGCAAGTTCTACGACGCCTGCCGGGTCATCGACGCCGAGCCCGACCTGCGCCGGGCGCGGCTCGCGCTCATCCGCGCGACGGACGTGGTGATGACGCAGGCGCTCGACCTGCTCGGCATCACGCCCGTCGACGCGATGTGAGCTCGGGGAGCAGCGGCCGATACGCGTCGTAGCGGCCGAGGAACCGCCCGTGCGGCCCCTCGCGCACCTGCGCGTGGCTCGCCGTCGACGCCCGCGCCGCACGCTGCGGGCTCAGGACCCGGTCGTCCCACGGCAGGCCGAGGAAGGCGAGCACACCCCGGAGCACGGCCTCGGGGCGGGTGGCCAGCGCCTCGCAGCGCACCCGGTGGATCGGCACCCCCTGGCTCCGCCAGCCAGCGACCCGCACCAGGTGTCGATCGTACTCGGCGGCGACGGCGGCGACGGACCGCCGCCAGGGGTGGGTCCCCGCGAACGGCGTGAGCAGGATCGACGCGCAGGTGTCGAAGCGGTCGCGGACGCAGTGCACGACCCGCGTGTCGGGGGCCACCGCGCAGGCCAGGTCCACGTGCCGATCGTTGCCGGGGAGCTTGTCGACGACCCAGCGCTCCGCACCGTCGGGGACCAGCAGGTCGCGCAGCCACCCGAGGTCCGCCCCGGGGGTGACCCCGCTGGCGCACAGCGCCGAAGCGAGCGCCGGCAAGACGGTGCGCTCGCCGCGGGCGTCGATCCCGGGGTGCCGCGAGAGGCACCGCTCCAGCAGCGTCGTTCCGGAGCGGGGCATCCCGACGACGAGCACCAGCCCCCGCGCGCCGCCAGCGGGAGCGCTCGCGAACGGCCACTCAGCGCGCTCGACCGGGGCCGGGACCTCCGCCGAGCAGTCGAGCGCGGCACGAGCGGCGTGGACGGCGTCGGCAGGGCGCCCCAGCCGGTCCGCCACGCGGGCGCGCGCCGCCCACACCCGCATCCGCAGCCAGCGCACGGGCTGGTTGGGCACCAGCGCGGCCTCGAGCCGCTCGAGCTCGGTGCGTGCGAGGGTGGGCGCACGCGACCAGGCGATCGCGGCCTCGGAGGAGAGCCTCTCCGGCAGCCCCCCCGCCCACGCGTCCGGCGCGCCCAGCCGGTCCCGAGCCGTCGCGGCCAGCGCGTCGCCGTCCGGCCCCCCGAGCGACAGCGCCAGGGCCAGCGCGACGGCGGGCTCGGCGGCCGCGAGCGCGGCCCGGGCCCGCCACGCGAGCGGCGCGCCGTCCCCGAGGACCTCGAGGGCCTCGCTGGCGCGCCCCACCTCCAGCAGCGCGGCGGCGGCCTGCACCTGGCGCCGCGGGTCGAGGCGCGCCGCGACCCGCAAGCCGTCCGCCGCGCAGCGAGGCCGCCAGCCAGGGCCCCCAGCGGCGCGGATCGGCTGGCGCTCCGGGCCCCAGCCAGCGAGCGGTGGGCGACCCGACCGACCGAGCGACCAGCGCCGCGACGAGCCGCAGCTCAGGATCGTCGGGCGGCGGGGCCTCGAGCAGGGTCCGCGCCTCGCCGTCGCGGCCGCGCTGCCAGGCGTGCAGCGCGGCGTACACTGGCCCGGCGCGCCCCGCCTCGACCCCGAGGTACTCGCCGAGCGTCCCCGCGTGGTGGCAGCCGCTGCGAGGCAGCGCGCCGCAGCCCTCGTCGCGCAGGTGATCGGCCAGCCAGCGCCACGCCGAGGCGCACGGCAGCTCGCGCAGCGCAGCGGCCGCACCGGGCGGCAGGCCGAGCGCCGGTGGATCGAGCCCGGCATCGCGCAGCGCGAGCGCCAACCGGATCCGATCCTTCACCGCCGCACGCCGCGCGACGACGGCGGCAGCGGGCGGAGCAGCACGAGCAGCCAGCGCTCCCGTCCCGTGACCATCACCCGGCCGGTGAGCCCGGGCCGCAGCGGGTCGGCCACCTCCTCCGGGAAGGACGGCCAGGCGTCGACCGCGACCCGCACGCGGAAGCGCCCGCCCGGCCCCGGCGCGCGGTCCACCTGCGCGACGTGGCCACGGCCGAGGCCGAACTCGCGGAACGGGTAGGCGTCGAGGGAGATGCTGGCTGCGAGGCCCTCGACCAGGAACGGGACCTCGTCCGGGCCGGCCTCGATCTCCGCCGCCATCGTCACGTCGAGCGGCACGATCCCGAGCAGCGGCGCCCCGAGGTCGACCCGCTCGCCGTGACGCCGCACCCTCAGGTCGAAGACCTGTCCGTCCACTGGCGCCCGGATCGACGCCCGCTCGGCGGCCAGCGCGCACTCGTCGCGTTCGCGGCGCGTGCGCGCCAGCTCGAGGTCGATCGTCACGAGCTCCGCTCGATCGTCCAGCGCCCGGAGCGCCGAGGTGGCCCGGGCCTGGACCGCGTCCGCCTCCCCCACCGCGAGCCCCTCCTCCCGAGACGCCAGCTCGGCGCGCGCTCGGGCCTCCGCAGCCTGCGCCCGGCTCGCTTGGAGCTCGGCGGCCGTCCGATCCACGTCCGAGACGATGCCGCGCTCGAACAGCGAGGCCACGTCGCCCAGCTGCTCCCGCGACGCCGCGGTGGCAGCCGACGCGCTGTCCGCCTCGGCGCGTGCCGCATCCAGCGCCGCCCTCCCGATGCTCGCCTGCCGATCGGCGCGGACCGCGTCGGCGCCTTGCAGATCGCCCTGCAGCTGCAGACGTGCCTCCACGAGCGCCCGCCGCTCCTCCAGCAGCGCGATCCGCTCGCCAGCCTCGCTCGTGCAGACCTGCGCCTCGTCGGAGTCCAGCGCGACGAGCAGGTCGCCGGCGTGCACGGTGGCGCCGTCCGCCACGGCGACGTCGCGGACGGCGCCCGCGCTCGGCGCGCGCACGGACACGGTGCCCTCGGAGGCGACCAGCGTGGCTGGCTCGGCCACGACCACGTCGGTCCGGATCCCGACCAGCGCGGCCGTCGCCGCCAGCGCGCAGATCGCGGTCACCAGGATCACCACCGCGGCGACGCGGCGGGCGACGTCGGTGTGCGAGAACAGGTCCTCCCCGTCGTTCACGCGCCGTCCTCCGCCCAGCCGGGCGCCGCGGTGGCGAGCCGATGGTAGGCGCCGCCCTGCGCCAGCAGCGCGGCCGGCGTGCCCTCCTCGACGATCCGCCCGCGGTCCAGGACGACGATCGGGTCGACGTGCTCGAGCGTCTTGATCCGGTGGGAGACGATGAGCGTCGTCCGGCCGCGGACGACGCGCTGGAGCGCCTCGTGGATCTCCTGCTCCGAGAGTGGATCGAGCGCGGCCGTCGCCTCGTCGAAGATGAGGATGCGGGGGTCACCGACCAGCGCGCGGGCCAGGACGAGCCGCTGGCGCTGCCCGCCCGACAGCGGCAACCCGCGCTCGCCCACCCGCGTGTTGTACCCGTAGGGCAGGCGCCGGACGAAGGCGTCAGCGCCGGCCACCTCCGCGGCGCGGACCACGTCGTGCTCCGAGACGTCGCGTCCCGCCGCGATGTTGTCGTAGACGGTCCCCGACAGCAGCGAGGTGTCCTGCGTCACGATGCCGACCTGCAGGCGGAGCGAGACCAGCGTCACGTCGCGCAGCGCGTGGCCATCCACCAGGATCTCGCCGCGTTGCGGATCGTGGAGGCGCAGCAGGAGGCGCACCAGAGTGCTCTTCCCGCAGCCCGACCGCCCCACGATCCCGACGATCTCTCCCGGCGCGATCTCGAGGTCGATCTGCGAGAGCACCGGCGGGTCGTCGGGGTGATAGGCGAACGAGACGTCGCGGAACGCGATGTGGCCGCGCACGGGCGGCAGCACGAGCACCGACGAGCGGTCTTCCATCGCCTCGTCGCGGGCATCGAGGACGTCGCCGAGCCGAAGGACGCCCACCCAGGCGAGCTGGAGCTGGCGCCACTGGCCGGCCAGCCGCACGACGGGCGCCACCAGCTGCCCCGCGAGCATCAGCCCCGCGAGCAGCGCGCCGACGGTGAGGCGCCCCGCCATCACCTCGCGCGCCGCCAGGGCCAGGACGCCCACCGTCCAGGCGCCCTGCACCGCCTGGGTCCCGGCCACGCCGATGGCCCCCCACCAGCCGAGGCGGAACGCCTCCCGCAGGCTGTCGGCGATCCGCCGCGTGGCGATCGCCGACATCGGTCCCTCCAGCGCCAGCGCGCGGATGGTGTGCAGGCCCTTGAACGACTCGAGCAGGTGGTTCTGGAGCTCGTCGTAGGCCTTGCGGACGCGGAAGGCGTGCGCGCGCGGATCCGCCCGGCCACCCCGGCCGTCGCGAGGCCGTACGCCGGATCGAGAGCAGGACCAGCGACCCGACCCTCGGCGACACCCAGACGAGCGCCAACGCGAACACCACCACCGCGACCAGGTCCACGAGCGCGGCGAGTGCGGTGTCGACGACGAAGGCCCGCACGTAGTGGACCTCGCCGAAGCGTGCCATCAAGTCCGCGGTGGTGAGGCGGTCGAACAGCCCGAAGCGGGAGCGCACGACGTTGCGGTACAGCGCCCCCGTGAGCGTGCCTTCGATCCTGGCGGCGGTGTGGCCGGTCAGGAAGGCGCGGGCGAGGGTCACGGCGGCTGTGAGCGCCACCGCGAGCAGCATCGCGGCGACGAGCGCGGGGAGCAGGCTGCGGTCGTGGCCGACGAGGACCCGGTCCACCACCACCTGCGTCCCGAACGGCACCACCAGGGCGAGGACCTGCAGGACCAGCGCAGCGACGACGAGGAGCGCGAAGGTTCCGAGGTACGGGGCGAAGTACGGCGCCAGCGCGCGGACGAGCGAGCGGACCGCGCCGGGGTCGGCGTCCACGGGGCGCTCGGTGGCCTGGAGGAGGCGGTGGGTCGGCTGGAGGGCGAGGACGACGCCGCCAAAGGCGCGCTCGAAGGCCGCGCGCGCCATCCGACGGCGGCCGAAGGCGGGATCGCCGACGACCACGTGCCGTCGCCCGACCCGCCACACCACCACGAAGTGGTTGGCCGACGGCAGGTGCGCCACGAGCGGGAGATCGAGCCGCGCCAGGCGCTCCGGCTCGACCCGGAGGCCCTGGGCCACGAAGCCGATCTTCTCGGCCGCGAGCAGCAGCTGGAGCAGCGAGGTGCCGTGCCGCCCGATGCGCGCGAGCTCCTGCGCGCGCGTGTACGACAGCCGGTACCCGTAGTAGGACGCGACCATGGCGAGACACGCCGCGCCGCAGTCCATCTGGCCGCGCTGGCGGACGAACGGCGGGAGCGCGCGCCGGTACAGCGTCGGGCACACGGCGGCGAGCGCGGCGGCCTCCTTCAGCGGCACGGGCGGTGGCACCGCTCCACCGCGCAGCCCACGGGCGGGGTCCAGCGCTCGCGTCCGCAGGTGCGACGCCAGGTGCGCCCGGTCGGCGGCCACCTGCGGGTCCGCCACCCACAGCACGGTGGGCTCCACCGCGACGATGGGCTCTGGGAGCTCCTCACCGACGGCGCCCAGCCAGGGATGGATCCAGCGACCAGCGCTCACGTGCGCCGAGCCGCACCGCACGGCGCCGTAGCCCACGACGCAGGGCAGCGGCTCGCGCAGCGCACCCTCGACGAGCACGACCCGCCGCAGCGCGGCGGCCAGCCGCCGCCAATCGGGCGCCTCGCGCAGGAGGTCCGCGATCGCCGGCGTCCCGAGCGCGTCCCAGGCCGCGTCACCGGGGTCCAGCGCGACGGCGGCGACGCGCGCGTCGGTGAGCGCGAACGCCTCCCACCCGAGCCCGCCCGCGCGCGGCGGCACGAGCGGATCCCCCGCCTCGAGGACGGCCTTCGGGGCGCCACCGCTCGACACCAGCACGCGGCCGGACACGACGACACCCGGCGGATCGCCCTCCGTCGCCACGAGGTCGTCCGCTCGGTGCGCCACGGCCGGCCCAGTCGGCCGCCACGGGGCCGGGGGCGCCGCCAGGGGCTCAGGCGCGTGCATCGCGGACCTCCGCCAGGAGCCACGCCTCGTCGGTCAGCGGACGCGGCCCGGGGCCGATCTCGTCCCGCAACGTCAGCTCGAGCCGCAGCGCGTCCGCCACCGTCCGCAGGTTCGCCCGCAGGTGCCCCAGGTCGAGCAGCAGCTCGTGGTAGTCCCAGGCATGGCGATAGCGCCACTGGACGCGGTCGAACACGCACGTCAGCGCCAGGCCCGGGCGCCGCGGCAGCCCGAGCGGCTCGGCCTCCGTTGCGAGGCCGTGGGTGTGGGGATCGTAGCGGAACCAGCCGTCGCCGGCCTCGGGGTGGCAGACCCAGGCGTCGAAGGGGTGGCGCGCCCCCTTCGATGGGACGGCGCGGAGGCTCACCGGCAGGCGATCGCCGTAGTAGGTCGCGTCCCGAAGCGTCCCGCACGACCACAGGACGAGGTGCGCCAGCCGTTCGAACGCGGTCCGCGGGGGCCCGAACGCCGGGTGGGCCAGCGGGCGGGGCTCCCGGACCACGACGGGGGCGGGCGCATCGGGCAGGGCGGCGTCGAGCAGCGTCCGGTCGATGGCGCGGGCCTCGGGCGCCGCGTGATCGAGCAGGCGCTCGCGCAGGTGGCGCCGCAGCGTCAGGTAGCGCCCGACGGGTCCGGAGGCGTCGCCGCTGCCCTGCAGCAGGCCGAGCAACCCGAGCGCCTCGTCGGCCAGGCCCCCGGCGACGCGGCGAGCGCCGCCAGGGCCGATGGCGAGCTCGACACCGGCGTCGGGGCAGCACAGGCGCCAGCTGCCGTCCACCCAGGCCAGGGATGTCGTCACGCGCGGCATCGGTTCACGCGAGGGGGTGTGGGAGGCGGGCGGGGCCCGCGTCGTCGCCCTGCAGCGGGCGGGACGAGGCGGAGACGACGTGGGCGACCGCGCGCCCGCACCCCCGGGCGAGCGCGACGGTGCGGTCGACGGTGTCGACGTCGTCGGGCAGCAGCGGAGGGCCGGCGGGGCCCGGCGTGCAGCGGCGCAGCGCCGCGAGCAGCCGAGCGGCGGGGACGTGTCGCGCATAGAGCAGGAAGTGGTCGTACGGCGTGTCCAGCGTAGGCGACGGCGGCGGGAGCGGCGCTTCGAGGGCGTGGAGCAACTGGGCGGCAGCCTCGGCGCAGGCGTGCGCCTCGGCGTCCGCCCCGGCACCCGCCCCGCACACGAGCGCTGGCCGGTCGGGCTCGTCCGTCCACAGCACCCACAAGACCACGGGACGTCGAAGTCACCCCGGCAGGCGAGCGACCGGTACCCGAGCGCGTCGCGCACGCGCTGCCCGAGGGGCGCGCGGGCGGCGCAAGGCTCGTCCACCCGCATCGCGCCCGAGGTCCACATCCTGCGGAGCCCGACCCGCTCGGCCAGCTCGCGGCGGCCGGCCGCCGCCGCCGCGCCGAGGTCGGGCGCCGCCGCCATGCCCGTCGGCTCACCGGCGCGGAGATCGGCCACACCAGGTCTGCGGCGACCCAACCCCGCTCGCCGCGCACCCACCACCGTGCGGGTTGCTCCTCGCCGCCGACGGCCCCCACCTGCGCGGGCGTCCCCCAGCGGACGGGGCCCGGCGGGCGCTGCAGCAGCGCGCAACGTTCGACGCACTCCGAGACCGCCTGGCCTCGGCCACAGCGGCGACATCGTCGAAGCCGAAGCCGTGGACGGCCCGCCCGGCGACCTCGACGGAGGCCGTGGCGGTCGCGGGGAGCGCGGCGACCGGGCGCCGCACGATGACCTGCACCCCCGTCATCCGAGCGCACACACGTACAGCGCGCCGACGTCCAGGCCGTGCCGCTCCACCAGCTCGTCTCCGGTTCGTCCAGCAGGGCCGGCGTGACGAAGGACGCCAGACCGAAGGCCGTGCCCAGGAGCAAGTACTTGTGCACCAGCTCTGCAGTGTTGACCAGCAGCGTGCGGTAGGCGCGCGGGTGCGGGTAGCGGAGCATCTGACGCTCCCAGACCGCGGCCACCAGGAACGCCACCGGTGCGTCGCCTGCCGCGTCCTGGCCGATGCACAGCCGCCGGGCTTCGGCGCGGAGGTCCCCCTCGCGCAGCAGCGTCGCCCGGTGCCGCTTCAGATCGTAGTGGTACAGCCCGGGCGCCAGGCCGTCGACGGCGTGGGCGAAGAAGAAGGTCTCGTGGGCGCAGTAGGACGAGCGGTACACGACGACCGGGTCCACGTCGACTGCCGCCGCTGCGTTGAACCGCAGCGCGCGCGCCTCCTCGGAGGCGTGGTGGAGCAGGGTGGCGAGGAGGTCGAGCGACATCGAGCCGGACTTCCACTTCCGGAAGCTCCGGCGGTCGAGCAGCACCTCCTCGACCGTCCGATCGGCGGGCAGCGGCAGCGGCGGCGGCAGGTACGCCGACGGCCGCCCCTCGTGCTCGAGCCAGCTCGACAAGCCGAGCGCCGCGATGCGCTCCCGCACCACGTCGCGCCGGTGTGCGCAGCCGCCGTCGCCGATCTCGTCGGTGTACGGGAGGTTGCGCGTCGCGAGGTGGAGGAAGAGCGCCTCCAGCCAGCCCCGGTCGGCCCAGTGCCGGACGCCGGGCATCTCCGGGGGCGAGTGGTCCTCCGCGACCAACAGGCCGTGCTCGCGCAGTCGCGCCACGGCCCGTGCCGCCTCCACGGGCTCGACCCCCACGAGGCGGACTGCCTGGTCGACGAGTTCGTCTTCGCTCCCGGCCCCTTCGAGCCCGACGAGCAGCGACAAGGCGGCGGGGCTCAACGCGACGCGGACGTCCTCGAGCGGCAGCCAGCAGGACGGCTGCGGCCCGTCGAGGTCGATCCGCAGGAACGGGTGTCGCTTCAGTCGCATGCGGACCTCGCTCAGGTGAGGGACAGGTGGGCCATGCTGGCCTCGAGGACGCCGTCGATCCCGAGGAACGCGTCGACTTCGCGCTCCTCCAGCGTGTAGTCGGGGCGGGCGCGCCGACAGAGCGCCCTGGCGAGCACGCGCGCATTCTGGGTCAGGTGTCCGATGTCGAAGTGCATCACCCGGTAGGAGCGCGCGTCGCGGTAGCGGAACTGGCTGCGCTCGAACACGGTGGTGAGCAGGAACGCGACCGCCGGGCGCGGCCAGGGGGTCGAGCTGCCGCGGTAGAACACGTGACGCATCAGGAACGCCGTGTGGTCGCCGGGGCGAAGCAGCTCGAGGGTGTGGTCGCGGACGTTGTAGTGATAGGCGCCGGGCGCCACGCCCTCCACCTCGAGGACCACCGGATACACCTCGGTCGGGTGGCGCGCGCCGCCCGACGGACACGTCTTCGTCAGGTGCTGGCCGGTGACCGCCATGCGACGCCAACCGGTCTGCCCGAACGCCAGGTGGAGGAAGCGCCCGAGCTCGGTCCGGTCCACGGGGCGCGCCTGCGCGTAGTCGACGGTGGACGTGTAGCCCGCGGGGAACGGCAGCGTGCCCCGGCCGTCGGCCTTCGGCAGCGCCACGGTGGGCGCGTCGTCGTAGACCTTGTACAGCGGCGGCTGCGGCCCGTCCTCGACGTAGCCGCGCATCATCTCCACGTCTGCCACGCGGCCCTCGCGCCTCGCGTAGTCGAACTTCTCGAGCAGGTTGGTGTGGGCGTGGTACGACAGCGGCGCCGCCCAGCCCTGCTCGACCCAATGCCTGCCAGCGTCGAAGTAGGCGGCTCGCGGGTCGCCCTCCCGCACCAGCAAGCCCTCGCCGAGCATCGACCGGACGAGGTCGCAAGCCGCATCCGCCGCCAGATCGAGCAGCGACGCCGCCCAGGCGCGGACCTGATCCTCGTCGGCCCACCTCGTGCACAGGGCGAAGAACGCGGCGACGCGGGGGCGTCGCAGGCCGTCGGCGCGCCAGGTGCGGTTGTCGAGCGGAGCGTACAGGTGGACGTCGCCCTCGAGGCGCGACCACCGACAGGCAGCGGGAGTCTGACGCGCATCGATCCTCCGGGTCGGGGCCCCCGAGGCCACAGGGGCCTCGGGGCGGGGGCTACGGGATCGGGTTGGTGGTGCAGTTCTGGCGCGGGATCGGCGTGGGGCGGGGGATGCCGCCGCCTCCGCCGCCGATCTCCAGCACGCCACCGACGATCTTCTCCATCTCCTCGCGGGTCAGCGGGCGGGCCTCGTCGGTCTCGGGCTTCTCGGGCTGCGGGTTCTGGTCGTCCAACGAACACACTCCGGTTCGGGTTCGGGCACCTGCGGGCCGGCACCATGCCGGTCCGCCGCACCACCTCAGCGGTGGTGACACACGAGCGCACCGACGCGGAGGAGCGTCGCCGCGGTGGGCAGCCTCACCGAGCTGCCGAGCGGCAGATCGGCGACGCGGCGCGGCCCACGGGCGAGCTCGGTCAGGCACGCGAACAGCTCGGGGCTGGCGTCGAAGGCGCGCGGTCCGACGCGGCACCGACCGCCGCCGCCGGGCGCCGGCGACAGCTCGAGGAGCGGGCTGGCAGCGACCTCGTCGGCGGACGTCAGGTGGTGGGCGCGCTGCATGTCCACCAGCAGGTTCGGCGGAAGCGGCAGCGACGCCGCGGCGTCGCGGCGCCGCTCGCGGTCGAGCGCGCGGCGGGACACGCTCCGGAGCCGCTCCCGGAACGCTGCCACCTCGGCCTCGGGCGCCTGGGCAAGCCACGGGCGGAACTGCTGCGTCTCGGTGCGCAGCCCGATCAGGAGCTCGGTGAGCGCCGCTTGTGCCACTTGCCGGCGGGTGGTGGGGCACAGCCGCAAGGCGAGCGCCAGCCCGAAGGGACCCGTCGGCTCGAGCGACTGGCCCCGGCCGCGGCGGCAGCCGCCGGGCGGCAGCGGAGCGCCGCCGCTCGCCACCCCGGGCCCCAGCGCGACCACCACCGACTCGCCCGCCAGCGGGACGGGCCCGCGCAGGATCCAGGCCTCCGCGTCGACGCGGTGCCCCACCTCGCCCGCCACCGCCCTGGTGAGGGCCAGCACGGCTGCGTCGGCGTGTTGGACGCGGCGGACCGCGACCGAGACGCCCGCGTGGAGGGCCTCGTAGACGGCTTCGGGGCGAACGTACGCTCGCTGGACCGTCACGCGGGTCCAGGTCTCCGCCACGCCCGCGACGGGGGGCTCGACGCCCTGGGGATACACCAGCCGGACGTCCGCCGGCGTCAGCGTGGGTCGCTCGAGCAACGCCTCGATCCGCTCGATCCCGAAGGTCCGCAGGACCTCGTCGGTGGCGATCACAGCGCCTCCAGCGAGGTGAGGAGGGCGCGCAGGCCCCCCGTGCGGGGGCCTCCCGGGCGCAGGCCCGCGCGGGTGGTCCGGAAGCGGCGCTCGTGCTCGATGGCCGCCGCGGGAAGGTCGGCGTGCGCGACCAGGCGGGCCGCCAGCTCGTCGAGGTCGTCGTCGCGGATCGGTTCGTCGAACCAGCCATCCGTCCCCAGGGCAGCCTCGGCGCGGTCCAGCCCCCGCCGCAGGACGTCCCAGACATCGGTGCGGGCGAACTGGAAGATGAGGTGGACGGAGTCCTCGGTGCGGGCCGCGACATCGTGGAAGAACCCGCGCGGGACCAGGAACAGGTCGCCGGGACGCAGCACGACCTCCTCGGTCAGCTGCCGCGAGCGGCGCTCGGCGGCGTACCGCCAGTGCTTGCTCCCGACGACCTGGAGGACCAGGACCGCCATCGGGTCTTCGTGTGCCGGCACCCCCTGCGGGTACGGCGGGCTGTAGACGGCGTTCGAGTCGACCTGCGCCAGGGGATACGTCTGCTGGATGCGCTGACAGACCTCGGCGACCGGCTCCCAGGTGAGCTCCAGGGCGTTGAGGCCGATGGTGCCGTTCCGAGTGAGGGCCTCGACCGCCTCCCAGGCGGGGACCGGCGCGTCGAGCGGCTGGGGCATGATGCGCTCGCCGTCGAGCACCACCCGCAGCGAGGGGAACTCGAGGGCCCGGTCGAGCAGCGTGGCGATGTCCTGCAGCGTCAGCAGCCCGACGTGGTCCCGTCCACCGCCCCGGAACACCGCCGGACGGCTGTCCCAGGCGGCGCGGACCTCCGACTCGTCGACGTCGAACCAGGTCCACAACGGCGGAACCGGCGCCTCGCCCACGGTCGGCGCGGGCTTCGGGAGGGGCGCGTACATGCTGACCTCCGAGGACGGTGTCGTTCACCGCCTCCCCAGGGGTCACCCGCGCGCTGCACGGACGCTGTCTCAGGATTGTCGCAGCGGCGGAACGGCTACCGCTCCCAGGTGATGTACTCGTCGCGGCTGGGCGGCGCTGGCGGCTCGTCGTCGTCGCCGTCGTCGCGCGGGACGAAGGCCCACACCGCGCCCGCGGCGAGCCCGACCGAGAACACCACCACGATCCCGAAGGCGGCGACGAGCTCCCACGGGATCGGCGGCGCGCTCGACGCCGCGCCCTCCATGGCGCCCGCCAGCAGGCCGAGCCCGGTCATGACGGCGCCCATGGCCATGTTGGCGAGGATGCCCGCGATCACGCCGCGCAGGTACTCGCCGCGCAGGAGCAGCGCGAACAGCAGCCCGCAGCAGCCGAAGAAGAAGCCCAGGAAGAACCCGATGATGTCGTCCGTCTTCATGGGGAGTGGCGCCTCGCGCGCTGGAAGGTGGGGAGGGACTCGATGCGCGCGACGTGGGCGCGGGCGGCGGCCTCCGCGGCCCCGCCGCGGGCGACGATGGCGACGAGCTGGCGGTGTGCGTCGACGATCATGCCCTGCTGCTCGAGCTGCAGCGCCGCGGCCAGCAGGTCGGGCGCGGCGGCGCGCTCGGGACGTTCGGGCGCCACCAGGCGGATGCCCGCGGCGAGCACCATCCCCCGAAGAAGCCGCCGAGGTGCGCTGCGTGCGCGACGCTCGAGCCGGTGCGGGCGAGGAAGGGCAGCAGGTTGTCGACGACGACGAAGAACACGAGCACCAGGAAGGCCGGGAGCCGCACGGTGGTCACCCAGAACCACAGGCGGATCGTGTTGATGGGGAAGAACACCAGGTACGCGCCGAGCAGCGCGCTGATTGCACCCGAGGCGCCGATGACCGGAATGGGCGAGCTCAGCGAGACGAGCGCGTAGAGCAGGGCGCCGAGCAGGCCGCCGGTGGCGTACAGGAGCAGGAACGCGGCGCGGCCGAGGCGGCGCTCCACGTTGGGGCCGTAGATCCACAGGTACAGCATGTTGCCGAGGAGGTGCAGCAGCGACCCGTGGAGGAACATCGACGTGGCGACGGTGAGCACGCTCGGCGCCGCAGGCCGGAAGCCCAGCGTGAACGACAGCTGGTCGAGGCGGGTCAGGTGCTCGGCCGCGGCGAGCGGGATGCCGGCGGGGAGCGTGTCGGGGGCCCAGGCGACCCAGCCGAGCGGCAGCGTGACCACGCCGACGGCGATGTTCGCGAGCAGGAGGGCGCCGGTCGCCCAGGGGCGGTGGTGCGGATCGCGGGGGCTGTCGGCGATGGGGATCATCGTCCGTACTATGCCACGAGGGCGCTCGCGGGCACGTCCTGCCAGCACCCGGGGAGGCCCCATGGAGCCGGAGAAGAGCGCGTACGTGCTGATCCATCGGATCGACGACCCGGCAAGGCACGTGCTGTCGCTGTCGTACGACAGCCGGCACCTGCCGGGGTGGAACGATCTCGTGAACGGGTGGTCGCTGGGGCCGGCGTCGACGGGGGCCCAGGTCCCCGTCGAAGAGCCGATGCTCCTGGGGACGCGCCTCGGCATCTTCCCCGCGAGCAACCACGTCATCCTCTGGGGCCACGTGCCCCCCGAGCACGAGCTGGCGCCGTTCCAGATCCGCATGTCGGGGCACCGGTGGGTCGAGGCCAGGTGCTCCCGGAGCGAGGCCGACACCCTCTATTGCCGCTTCGACCGCGGCCCCCTCCGCATCGGCGATCACGTCGTCCAGTTCTCCTACGAGCGCCCCGTCCTCCCCTGAGGCGACTGCGGCGCCACGTCCACGACGTCGTGGATGAACGCCCGCACCCGCTGCATCTGCGGCGCGCCCGCCCGCCGGCCCGCGAGATCGACCCCGCAGCTGCACGCGAGGCCGAGGAGCGCCGCGCCGGCGTACAGCAGCCCGATCGGCGGGTCGCCCATCTGCAGCTGGACCCAGCCGAACATCGTGCCGCCGAGGAACACGAAGACCTGCGTGGCGTACAGTGCGACGAACAGCGACCACAGGTTCGGGTGCGGCCCGAAGTGACCGCGCATCTCGGTCCCCTCCGGCCCCGGCGTCACCTCGAGGGACAGCCAGGGGGAGAACACGTGGCGGTCGGCCTCGCGCACCAGCAGCGACAGCTCGCGGCGCCCGACGTGGCCGTCGCACGGCCGGTCGTCGGGGATCAAGCGCTGGGCGAAGCGCGCCAGCACCTCCTCGGCGGGGAGCGGCGTCACGAGGTCGACGACGGGTCGTTCGCGCATGGGACCCTCGGGAGAACCCGAACATCCTACACCACGGCACGACCGCTCCGGCGCGCACCGAATGACTACGGTGCCGCCGGGCGGGGGACCCTGTCGGTCAGGCGCAGCCAGCCGGCATCGTCGCCAGAACTGCTCAGCGCCTGCCCGCCAATAGTCCCCTTTCGCCCGTCTCGTGAACGGAGCAGGAATCGGGGAAGCCCCATCGGCTTTGCTCGCGCAATTCTCGCGGAGGTGTGACACCGGGGCGGTGCGGCCGGTACAGCCAGTGAACCCTCGCCCGGGAGGCCCGATGCCGCTGCGCTACCTCGCCCTGCTGTCCGCCACCGCCTGCTACCCCATCGTGAACATCGACGTGGACGCCCCCGGCGGCGACGACGACGACGACCAGACCCCGACCATCGTCACCAGCACCACCGGCACCACCACGAGCCCCACCAGCACCACCACCACCACCACGGGCACGACGACCACCCTCACCTACGGCACCGACAGCGGCACCGCGCCGAGCTCGGTCTGGGTCTTCGGCAGCTGGAGCCGCTGCCTCGACGGCGAGGGCCAGATCGACTTCCTGGCGACGGGCGACTACGCCTACGCGCTGGCCTTCGTGCAGGACACCGCCGCCGGCGAGCCCCAGCCGAGCGAGAACCACGTCCTGCCCGTCGGCGTGACCGAGCTCGCCCTCGCCGTCGACGACGTGTACGTCTCCGGCGTGAGCAGCGCGATGTCCTGCACGAGCTGGGACCAGCTGGGCGTCGCAGTGGCCGTGTTCGACGAGGCGGGCGAGCTGCTCGACTGCGGGTTCGGCGGGAACGACATGCACCTCGTGCAGGCCGGCGACCTGATCGGCGCCGAGCCGCCCGACTTCGACCTGACCCGCTGCCACTACTGACGTGGGCGACGCCCCCACCGACGAGGCGCTCATGGCCCGCGTCGCCCGCGACGACCGCGCGGCGTACGAGGCGCTGTACGCCCGGTGGCGGGAGCCCGTGTTCCGCTTCCTCCTCCGCCGCACCGGCAGCCGGGCGGCGGCCGAGGAGGCCCACCAGGAGGCCTGGCTGCGCGTCTACCGGTTCCGCGCCCGCTTCGACCCGCGCCGGGCGTTCAAGGGCTGGCTGTTCACCATCGCCGCGAACTGCGGCCGCGACGCCTGGCGGCCCGAGCCCGAGCTGTTCGCGCTCCCGCTCGCGCCGGGCGACCCGCACGACCTGCGCGACAAGCTGCTCTCAGCGCTCGGCGTGCTGCCCGACGACGACCGGAAGCTCCTGCTGCTCGCCGTCGAGGGCTTCACCGGGCCGGAGATCGCCCAGATGACCAACCTCGGCGCCGGCGCCGTCCGCATGCGGCTGACGCGCGCGCGCCAACAGGTCCGCGGGCCCTCGGGAGGACCGATGTCCTGGCCGCGCGACGTCGACGCGCTCATCCGCGACCTGGCGGGCCCGTCCGCGCCGACGGCCGCCCCCGCCTGGCCCGCGCCGCGTCGCTGGCCCGTCGTGGTGACGGCGCTGGCGCTGGCCGCCGTGCTCCTCGCGGTGTGGGCCCGCCCGGCGGCGACGCCGACCGCGCGCGGCGTGGTGGGTGCGGCCGTGGCCCTCGACCTGCGGATGGTGGTGGAGCGCGGCGGCATCGCGGTGCGCGTGGCGGCGGGCGAGCCGCTGCGCGTCGGAGAGCGCGTCCTGTTCCGGGTCGCGGCCGAAGCGCCGACCGACGCCACGCTGTGGGTGGTGGGCCCCCGCGGCCGCGAGCGGGTCGCGGACGTGGCGCTCGACGCCGTCCCCGCGACGTGGGCGGCCCGGACGGCCTGGTGGGGTACCGCTTCGACCGCCCCGGGCGGTACACCTTCGAGCTCACGTCGGGCGGCGCGGTCGGCGCGTCGGCCGCGGTGGAGGTGCGGCCATGATCCCCCTGGTGCCCGTGCTCACCTGGCTCTTCGCGCTGTGCGCCGCCGCGAGCCCGAGGCCGCCACCCCCGCGGGGTCGAGGCCGGCGTGGCGCCGCCGGCCGGCCTGGAGCGCGCCTACGCGTCGCGGCGGGTGGCGCTGGTGGTCGGCGTCGACGCCCACGACGACCCCGACGTGCCCGACCTGTCCTTCGCCGCCAGGACGCGCGCGACCTCGCCGACGCCCTGGAGGACCCCGCGGTCGGCGCCTACGACGTCGTCTCGGTCGCCGCGGGCGAGGTCGACCGCGGCGCGTTCTGGCGGGCGTTCGAGGCGCTGGGCGCCACCGTCCAGCGCGACGACACGGTGCTCGTCTACGTCGCGAGCCACGGCACGCTCGACCTCGGCCCCGACGGCGCCGGGCTCTACCTGCTCGGCTCCGACGGCCAGCTCGACGACGCGCGGCACGGTCATCCGGGTCCACGCGCTGGCCGACGCCCTGAGCGCGCTGCCGGCGCGCCACCGTGCTCGTGCTCGACGCCTGCTACGCGGGCAGCGGCCGCTCGGTGCTGGCCCCCACGGTGCGCGACAAGCTCGACCGGGCGCGCGGGGCGGTGCCCGCACCGCCGGCGCTGGTGGCGAGCGCCATGTCGGCGCACCTGTACTCGGCCCACGTCCACCAGCCCGCGCTGGAGGACCCGAACCTGCAGAACGGCGTCTACACGCACTTCTTCGTCGAGGCGCTGCGCGGGGCGGGCGACAGCGACGGCGACGGCCTTGGTGGAGGTCATGGAGGCCCACCAGTGGGCACGCGACCGCACGCTCACCTACACGGGCGGCTCGCAGGTGCCCTGGGCGGAGACGGTGCTCGTCGGGCGGCAGGCGCTGTACCTGGCAGGCGATCCGCGCGAGCGCGCCGCGGCCGAGGCGGCGCTGGTGCGCCTCGAGGGCGCTGCCGCGCGACGCGGTCGTGCTGCTCGACGGCGCGCCGCGGCGGCGCTGGCGGGGTTCCATTCGGCGTGCACCAGGTGGAGGTCCGCGACGGGGGCGAGGTCCTCGCCGCGCGGTGGTGGCGGGCGCGGCCCGGCCGCGCGCTCGACCTCGGCGCCCTGGCGGCGGCGCGCGCTGCCAGCGCCTCGGTGACGGTGGGCGCCGCCGTGCCGACCGCGCCTGGCTCGGCCCCGGCGCCGGCGTGGTGGAGGTGCGCGCTCCCGCGCGACGTCGTGGGCGGGCGGCCGGTGTTCGGCGTCGCCGGCCGGGTCGGGGCGGTTGGAGCCCCGGGGCGTCGACGTTCGCCGCCGGCACGGCCGGCGCGATCCTCGGCTGGGCGGTGCCCGTGGGGAGCGGATCGCTGGGGCCCGAGGTGCAGCTCGGCGCGGCGTGGCGCCTGCCGCGGGCGCCAGGGCCGCAGGGCGCGCCGCTGGTGGCGCCCGGGCTGCGCCTGCAGCTCGGTCAGCCGCTCGGGCCGTCGTTCACCGCGTCGGTGCCGATGTTCCGCGCGGACGGCCGCTGGCGGGCGCTGCCGAGCGTCGCCGCGGGCGCCTCCGTGCGCCTGCCGTAGGGCGCGTCGCCGCCCCGGCGGTTACTGAATGACCCCTCATTCAACCCCGGGACCTGCGCGTGCCGAACTACACCCCGCCCGTCGACGACATCCGCTTCCTCCTCGAGACCTTCGACTACGCCGGGCAGATCGCCGCCCTGCCGGCGTTCGCCGACTTCGACGTCGACACGGCGATGTCCATGGTCTCGGAGTACGCCCGCTTCTGCGTCGAGGTGCTCCAGCCCCTGAACCGCACGGGCGACGCCGTCGGCGTCCGCTACGACCCGGCGAACCACACCGTGACGCTGCCCGACGGGTTCAAGGCGGCCTACGAGGGCTTCTGCGAGAACGGCTTCACCGCCATCCCCTACGAGCCCGCGCACGGCGGCATGGGCGCGCCGATGTGCCTGTCCACGCTGGCCGGCGAGATCCTGATCGCGGCGAACAAGAGCCTGTCGATGTGCAGCAGCCTGACCGGCGGGCTCGTCGAGGCGCTGCAGGCCCACGGCACGCCGGAGCAGCAGGCCGACCTGCTGCCGAAGCTCATCCCCGGCACCTGGGCCGGCACGATGTGCCTCACCGAGCCGCAGTGCGGCACCGACCTCGGCCTGCTCACCACCCGGGCGGAGGTCCACGGCGACCACTTCGCGCTGACGGGCACCAAGATCTGGATCACCTTCGGGGGAGCATGATCTGGCCGAGAACGTCGTCCACCTCGTCCTCGCGCGCCTGCCGGACGCGCCCCCGGGCATCCGCGGCATCAGCACCTTCGTCGTGCCGAAGTTGCTGCCGGACGGCTCGCGCAACGGCATCTTCTGCGGCGGCACCGACCACAAGATGGGCATCCACGCCTCGCCGACCTGCGTGATGAACCTCGAGGGCGCGCAGGGCTGGCTCGTGGGCGAGCCCCACCGCGGGATGCGCGTGATGTTCACGATGATGAACGCCGCGCGCCTCAACGTGGGCATCGAGGGCGTGGCGCTGGCCGAGGCGGCCTACCAGGAGGCCGTGGCCTTCGCGCGCGACCGCCGCCAGAGCCGCTCGCTCAACGCCGCGCGGCAGGAGGGCGACCAGGCGGCCGACAACATCCTCGTCCACCCCGACGTGCGGCGGATGCTGCTCAACGTCCGCAGCACCACCGAGGGCATGCGGGCGCTGGTGGCGTGGATCGCCATCCAGCACGACGTGATGCACCACGGCACCGACCCGGCCGCCGTCGAGGCCGCGGGCGACCTGGTGGCGCTGTTCACGCCCATCATCAAGAGCTACGGCTCGGAGCGCGGCTTCGCCAACATCAGCGAGGCGATGCAGGTCTGCGGCGGCGCCGGCTACACGCGCGACTGGCCCATCGAGCAGTACCTGCGCGACGAGCGCATCGCGATGATCTACGAGGGCACGAACCACGTGCAGGCGCTCGATCTCGTCACCCGGAAGCTGCCGATGCACGGCGGGCGGCTGCTGGAGCGGTTCAGCGGCGAGGTCCGCGCGCTGCTCGGCGCCTGCGCAGACGACCCGCGGCTGGCCGAGTTCACGCGGCCGTTGGCGGCCGAGAGCAAGCGGCTCGCCGAGGTCACCATGGCGCTCGGCGGGCAGGCGGCGGGCGACCCCGAGGTGCTGGGCGCCACGGCGAGCAACTACCTGAACCAGTTCGCGCTCGTCAGCCTCGCCTACGTCTGGACGAAGCAGGTGCGGGCGGTGATCGACGCCGACGACAGCGACACCCGCAAGCGGAGCAAGCTGCAGCTCGCCCGCTTCTTCTTCCGCATGGTGCTGCCCGAGGCCGCGATGTACGCCGCGAAGGTCGCGGTGGGCAAGGCGCCCGTGATGGACATCGACGTCGACCTGCTGTAGGCGACCGGCGGGCAGCCCTCGGTCGCCCCCGGGCCTCACGACGGCTGCTTCTTGCCCCAGTACTGCTCGTGCGGCGCGAAGTTGAAGAGGTAGGTCCCCCCCTTCCCCTCCGTCATCTTCTTGAACGCCGCCGCGCCGCTGCGGTCCATCACCATGCAGCCCCAGCTGTGGTAGCCGACGTTCCGCCCGATCTGGCTGTTCGAGTCCCACGTGTTCCGCGTGGGGCCGTGAGTCCGGATGAGCCGCGGCGCCGCCTTGTCGTTGATCCCGCGCTCGATGCCCTCAACGTGCGTGCCGGACACCTTGCTCCCCGAGTAGGACTCCGCCCCGGCGACGAACCCGCCGAGCATCGACTGGTGCGAGCCGTCGCGCTGCGCGCCGCCGAACTTCGTCGACCACAGGCCCGAGCCGTCGCCGGCGTCGGAGCCGCTGCCGTGGGCCAGCACCTGCTGGAACATCGGCTGCCCGCCCTTCGCCAGGTCGATGGTGAAGCTCCGCCGCATGTTCGCCGGCAGCTCGTAGTCGGTGACGGTCACCACGGTGTTCTTCGTCTTCCCGTCGAGGAACGCCTGCTTCCACCCGTCGACGGCAGCGGCGAGGACGTGCGGACGCAGCCCGAGCTCCCGGTACGCCGCCACGTCCACCGACTCGAGGGCGCCGCGCGGCAGGCCGAGATCGGCCACCTTCGCCCGCAGCTGCGCCTTCTGCTCGGGCGACTCGCCGAGCTCGTGCATCACCTTCAGCTCGGGCAGCGTCCCGTCCTTCGCGATGGCGTCGCGCTGCGTCTCGATGGCGCCGAGCAGCTTCTTCTTGGTGGCGTTGTCGAGCTTGCCGGTGACGATGCCCTTCAGCCGCGGCTTGTCCTTGTCGGACATGTACACGGGCCGCCCCTTGGCGTCGCGGCTCTTCTCGATGGTGTCGACCCCGCTGCTGGCCACCTGGAACGCCATCAGCGCGTTGGTGGACAGCGGGCCCCACTTGCCGTCGACGGCGGTTCCCTCGGGGAGGTAGCCGAGCTCGACCAGCGCGCGCTGCACGAGCTTGGCGCTCCGCTCGTCGGTCTTGCCGTCGCGGGAGACCTTGGTGGCGCCCCACTTGGCCGCCAGGATGCCCTCGAGCTCCGTCAGGTGACGCTGCTGCGCCTCGGGCGACAGCGGCTGGGCCTTCGTCTTCCCCGCCTCGTCGTCCACGGCGACCTGCGCCACCTCGGCCTTCGCAGGCGCCGCCTCGGCCTCCGCCGGCGCGTCCCCGGGCGGGCGGCTCGTCACCACCTCCTTCGGCGCCGCGGCCTTGTCGGCCGCCGCCTGCAGCGCGCGCGACGTGGCCGGCCCGACGACGCCGTCGGGCGCGAGCCCGTTGGCCTGCTGGAACGCCATCACCGCGGCCTTCGTCTTCGGGCCGAACTTCCCGTCCGGCTTCACCTGCACGCCGGCGGCGGCCAGCCGCTCCTGCAGCGCGGAGACGGCGTCGCCGCGGGCGTCGACCCGCAGGGTGGACCGCCCGTCCACGACCTTCTGCCACCCGGCGCTCGGCGCCGGCCCCGCCGCGCCGACGGCCTTCGGATCGAAGCCGTCCATCGCCTGCAGGATCGTCATCACGCCGAGCCGCTTGTCGACGGTGTTCTTGGAGAACTTGCCGTCGCTGACGTACATCCCCTTCTCGTAGACGTCCGATCCGGCGTACAGGTACGGGCTCGGCAGGCCCTTCTTGTGGTACCCGAGCCCGTTGTACGCCTCCGCGTAGGTGGCCATCGCCACCGGATCGCGGCTGTCGGCGGTGAGCCCGACCTCGTCGCGCAACTTCGACTTCATCTTCAGCGCGTGGACGGCGGCGTCGTCCCAGTCGTCGAACTTGATGCCCTTCGGCACGATGGTCGTGGTGCGCCCGAGCTTCTGCCCGTTGTGCAGGTACGTCCCGAAGTTGGACGACCCCTCGCGGTAGTGGATGGCGGCGACCAGCATCGCGGGGACGCCGGCGCGCTCCGCCACGGCCTGATAGCGCTCGTAGTTCTTCGCGTAGTTCGCCTTGAACGCCGCCAGCTCGCGCTGCTGCGACTTCGACAGCGTCAGGTCCATCGCGGCCACGTCGCGCTGGTTGCTGTCCCAGACGCCGCCGAGCTTGCCGCCCGGCCGGTGCCCCATCGTCCCCTCGGCGGCCGGCTTCGCCTCCTCGATCGACGGCGCCGCAGCCGCCGCCTGCGAGGCCATCGCCAGGTCGGCCGTCCACCACGGCTGGCCGCCGAGCGGCCCCTGGCTCGCGTCCTCGACCGGGCGGTTGCCGACCTCGGCCATCGCCAGGTCGAGCAGCGCGGGACGCGGCGCCTCGGGGGGCGGCGCCGGCGGCACCGGATCCGACATCGACGGGGTCGCCTCCACCGTGGGGCGATCCGAGGTGACGTCCACCTGCGTCTCCTGCTCGGACGAGAGGTCCGAAGCGGACGCGCGACAGCGCACATGTTGTCGACCAAAGACAGAGGTGAGGAGAAGTGCCCAGAGGGGGCACTCCGGGATCATGGACCACGCGACCTTCCTGATCCGCAACCTCAGCCGGTCAATCTCCCGTAGACCTCGGTGAGCGCGGGTAAGAGGTCGGGAGATTTTGCAGGACGTGCCAGCGGCCGGGCCCGTACATCGCCGGCAGCCGGGCGCGCGCCCCGGCGTCGACAGCGAGCGCATGCGTCACGATCCGCATCGCCTCGGCCTCCCGCAGCGCCATCCGCACGTCGGCGACGCCGCAGTGGCCCTCGTAGCGGTCGGGCCTGCTACCGCTCACGAGCAGCAGCAGCCGGCGCTCGGCGGGCGCGCGCACGAGGCCCTGCGCGGCGTGGCGCAGGGCCGGGCCGATGCGGGTGGCCCTGGCGGCTCCTCGAGCGCCCTGAGCGCCCGCGCCGCGGGCCAGCCCTCGTCGAAGCCCTTCACCGCCACACGCGGCAGCGGTTGTGGGTCGACGACGCGAAGGTCAGCACTGAACGCGTCCCCGAGCGACGCGCGACCTGCCCAGCACCAGCACGGCCTCGCGCGACACGCCGGAGCACGGCGCCGGTCGTCGATCCATCCGTCGGTCGACAGCGACATGCCGTCGAGCAGGACCGTGGTGGCGAAGCTCCGCCGCATCCGCTCACTGCGCACGTACACCCGGGCGAGCTGGTGCGCCCGGCGCGTACCTCGGCGTACCGGTCCACGAGCGCGTCGAGGTCGGGCTGCTCGCCGTCGAGCTGGCGGTCGCGCGGCCGACGCGCGGCCCGGTGGACCTCAGGCGCCGCCGCAAGCGCTCCACCAGCGCCCGGTGCCGCCCGAGCGCGTCGCCCACCCATGCGGGACGGCTCGCGCCCACCGCGCTCGGGTACACGGTGCACCAGCCCTTGCGGTAGGCCTTCGCCCGTGGTCCCACTCGCCGTACGGGACGCCGCGCCCCCGGCGCGATCCGCTCCACGTCGGGCACGTCGGCGCCGAGGTCCAGGTCCGCCTTGCGTACCAGACGGAGGGCGGCCTGCTCGCCGTCGCGCACGAGCTCGCGCAGGTCCACCTCGTCGAGCGCCTCCAGGTACGTCGGTTCGTCGCGCCGTCGGCGGACTTGCTGTTGCCGTCGAAGGCGTCCGCTGTTCCACCTTCGAAGGTGTGGTAGATGACATGGTCCTCCGCCTGGCCGAGCAGGACGCGGCGCAGGTCCCGACGGCAAGGCGCGGGGCCTGTCCCGGGTCCGGCGCCGCGGCGTCGCCGAGGGCGTCGTGGCCCTTGCCCTCGGTGTGGGCCGCGAGCAGGCGCCCCACAGCGGCACCGGCGGATCAGTCGTCTTCGGCCGCCACCCGCCGGCCCGCAGCCGCGGCCACAGCGCCGGGTCCGGCGCCCCACCGAGCAGCACGGTCATCGCGCCAGCTCGAGCCAGCCGTGGCGTCGCCCCTGGCGCCGGGCGCGTGGCGTGGACGGCCGCAGCCGTCGCCCCAGGCTTCGGCGAACCGCGGCAGCCCTGCGAGCAGCTCCCGCGCCGCCACCACGGCGTCGAACGTGGCCTGCAGGCATGCCACGGGGTCCTCCGGCAAGCTGCCCGCGGGTCACGCGCCGCATCCCCGCGGCGCGCACCACGCGCAGCACGTACAGCGACGCGTTGGCCTCGGGGTCCGGCACCTGCACCATGGCGGGCACGAGCAGGTCAGGCCGCGCACGCCGCCCTCGTCCCGCGCCGCCAGCACCCGGACGGGCTCGCCAGCGACGAGCTGCGCGAGCGGCGTCAGGCGCAGCAGCAGGGGCTCGAGCGCCGCCCCCCGGCCCGGGTCGAACGCCGGCGCCTCGGCACGCCCACCGCCAGGCCTCGCAGCACCTGGAACACGCCGACCTCCCAGTCGAGCTGAGGCGCGGCCCGCCCATCGAACACCAGCGCGACGAGGCAGCACAGCAGCGCGCTGGCGAGGGCCGGATCGTCGGTCAGCGCCTCGGTCGATGCCCGCGTCGCAGGCCTGCCGGGGCGCAGCCCGCTGGCGATGAGCCGCGCCGTGGACCATGGCAGCCGCGTCGACGGCACCTCGGCGAGGCCGAGCGGACTCGGCCTGGCGGACCTGTTCGCCAGCGCCACGAGCCGCTTGCTCCGTGGCGTCGTCGATGCCGGTCTCGCCGCGAGCACCTCGCGCTCCACGTCGGGCTGCAGGTTGAGCGCCAGCCCACGAAGCGCTGCCGGTCGACGCCTTCAGCCCGAGCCTGGCGCTGGTAGCCTGGGTTGAAGCTCGACGACGAGCTGGAAGCCGGGCGCGGCCTCGATCACCTCGTCGCGGCGGTCCACGACCAGTTGGCGACGGTGGTCTGCGAGCGGATGAATCACCACGACCACGTCCGGACGGGCTTCGGCGACCTCGTCGAGGTAGAGCACGGCGCCCTGGCGCACCGCGCGGGTGAGCGGGCCGTCCTGCCAGACCGTCTCCCCGCCCTGCAGACCGAGGTACCGCCCCACGAGGTCGACGGCGCTGGTGCCGTCGTGGCAGGCCACGGTCACGGAGCGCGGCAACGAGCCGGGCGGCCATGTGCTCCACCACAGGCGGGACTTCCTGCACCCGGTGGGGCCTTTCAGGAGGACGGGCAGTCTGTTGCGGTGCGCGTGCTCGAACACGGTGCACCTGTTGCCGACCGGCTGGTACCAGGGGACGTCGTCCCCGATGCGACACGGTTGCGGGCCCATCACTTCGCTGCCACGTGCACGGGTTCTCGGTGCGCTCGTCTGCGGCCCCGACCTCACCAGGCTCGGCAGGCCGTACCGGACGAAGTCGAAGATGAACAGGCCGATGCCGACGGAGAACAGGCACGCCGCCAGCAGCAGCGCCACGAAGTGCACCTCGAGGGCGTGCTGCGTGGCGAGGAAGTCCATCCCCATCCGCCGCTCGAGGTACACCTGCGTGATCCCCGCCACCGCGAACGCGCCCGTCATGCACACCATCCCGATGTTGGACGCCCAGAACGACCACTCCGCCACCCAACCGTCGTGGCGCTTGCGGCCGGTGAGCTGCGGTAGGGCGTAGCTGATGACGGCGAGGACGATCATCGCGTAGGCGCCCCAGAAGGCGAGGTGCCCATGCATCGCGGTGACGAGCGTGCCGTGGGTGTACAGGTTCACCGAAGGCAGCGTGTGCGCGAAGCCCATGGCGCCCGCCCCCACGAACGACAGGACGCCACAGCCGATGGTCCAGAACAGCGCCACCCGGTTGGGGTGCCGGCGCTCCCGCCGCGCCATCGTGATGCCGTACACGGCCATGCCGAAGAAAACGCTGAGGCTCGAAAGGGGCGCTGAAGATGCCGCCGATGGCGAGCCAGTACTTCGGCGCCCCGATGAAGTAGTAGTGGTGGCCCGTCCCGGGAGGATGCCCGACACGAAGGTCAGCCCGACGATGACGCCACTTTCGATCACCTCCCGGTCGATGCCCGTGAGTCGATGAGCAGGTACGACAGGATGGCGCCCATGATGAGCTCCCAGACGCCCCTCGACCCACAGGTGCACGACCCACCAGCGGAAGTAGGAGTCGAGCGCCTGGTTGTCGAACCAGACCAGCGCCTGGCAGGTACAGCAGCGGCGGAGACGAGGCCCGCCAGGAGCACCAGCGCGGTGGTGGTGTAGCGGCGGCCGTTCCACACGGTCATGCCGATGTTGCCGACGAACATCAGCACGTTGGCGACCACGAGGAAGTCGAGCGGGCGCGGGATCTCGAGGAACTTGCGCCCCTCCCACCAGTTCAGGTGGAACCCGACGATGGCGGTGACCCCGACGACGACGAGGCTCGCCCACTGGACGACGGCGAGCTTCGGGCTCCACAGCTCGCGGTCGGCCTCCTCCGGCAGGATGTAGTACGCGGCGCCCAGCGAAGCCGGAGAGCAGCCATACGACGAGCAGGTTCGTGTGCGTGGCGCGCGCGACGTTGAACGGGATCCACTGTGCAGATCGAACCCGATGCGGGCGAAGCCCATGATGAAGCCGTACACGATCTGGAGCGACAGCAGCAGCATGCAGGTCGCGAAGAACAGCCAGGCGATGCGTTGCGAACGGTACTTCACGGTCTCCCCCGTCAGCGGTGGTTGAGGAGCCAGCCGACGAGCTCCGTGCGGGTCGCGTCCGGCAGGTGGAGGTTGGGCATCGCGGTCCCGGGCTTCACGGCCTGCGGGTCGGCGAGCCAGGCGTCGAGCGACGCGTCGGTGTACTTGGGCGGCCACGCCGTCGAGCGCCGGGCCGATGAAGCCGCCGGTGCCGCCCACCGAGCGGCACGCGACACAGACAACGGTCGAAGATGTCGGGGGCGGTGCCGACGGACACGCCGCGGGGGCCCGCGACCGGGGGGGGCGGCGGCGGCGCGAGGTCGGGCGCCGGCGGGAAGCCGTTGGTGTCGATGCGGCCGATCCAGCCGAAGAAGGCGACCAGATCGTCGATCTGCGCGTCGGTGAAGTCGTACTGCACCATCTTCCGCTCGTTCGGGAACATGGCGGCGGGATCCTTCAGGAACAGGCGGATCCACCCCTCGCCGCGCCGGTCGACGACCTTGGTGAGCTCGGGCGCGTAGTACGCGCCCTCGCCGAGGATCGTGTGGCATCCCATGCAGTTGTTGCGGTCGAAGATCTCCTTGCCGCGCACCACGGCGGGGGTCATCGCCTCCTGGTGCGTGCGGGCGGGGGTCTGGCGGATCGTGTCGGCCGTCAGGCCGAGGAACACCAGCGAGAAGCCGCCCGTGGCCGACAGGAAGAACAGTCGGGCCTGGGACTTGGACAACATGCGGTCACCTCGAGGGGGGATCAATGGACTCGCAAGTCCACAGAGCAGGGACCGTGCCAACCCGGCGGCGCGGCGCCTACGCCGTCGCCGCGGCCGCAGCGGGCGAACGGGCCCACGGATGTGGTGCGGAATCACACACACCCTGCGCGGCCCGCGCCGCCGACCGCGCTCCCCTCGTTGGCACCGCGTTTGCTACTCGGAGCCCTCGCATGGAGCTCGTCCTCCCGACAGCCACCGAGTACGCCCTGCGGGCCATGGCGTGCCTCGCCGCGGCGGAGCCCGCCGTCTGGGTCCCCTCGCGCGACCTCGTGGCCCAGACCCACGTGCCGGCGGCCTACCTCTCGAAGGTGCTGCGGCGGCTCGTCACGGCCGGGCTGCTCGAGGCGACCCGAGGCCACCACGGCGGCTTTCGGCTCGCTCGGCCGCCCAGCGAGGTACGGTTCGCCGACGTCCTGCGGGCGATGGACGACACGGAGGGCCCGCAGCGCTGCCAGTTCGGCTTCGCGGCCTGCTCGAAGACCGACCCCTGCCCGCTGCACCCCTTCTTCGTCGACCTCGACCGGCGGATGCGGGCCTGGGCCGAGGAGGCGACCCTCGCCGACGTCGACTGCGCGAGCTACCTCGCGGCTCCGCCCGACCGGGCCCTCGCCCCGCCGCGGATCCGCTGAGCGCAGGCCGCACCGCGCCCGGCGCGGGGCGTGCGGGAGACGGCGCAGCGTTCTCCCCCTCCGAGCCCGCGAATCCAGTTCACCACCGGCGCGCGCAGCCCAGCCTTACAATGGCAGCCCAAACGCAACCGGGGTGCGCAATGAACCGTCGCTCCACGTCCGCGCGCCGACGGCGCCTGCAGGCGCTGCTCGCCGCCCTGCTCGCGGCGCTGTCCCTCCTCGCGGCGCCGTCCGCCCGCGCGCAGTCGCTCGCCGACGAGGCCGACGCCCACTTCCGCGCCGGCGCCGCCGCCTACGACCGCTTCGACTACGAGAACGCCCTGCTCCACTTCATGGAGTCCAACCGCCTCTCGCCGAACCCCACGGCAGCGGGCAACGTGGGCCACACCTTCGCGGCCATGCACAAGTACCCCGAGGCCTATCGCTGGTACGCCCTGGCCCGGACCCTGGCCGACGAGCCGCTGCCCGAGCTCGAGCGGGCGATGGCCGCCATCCGCGACAAGGTCGTGCTGGTCGACCTCACGTCGGACCCGCCGGGCGCGCGCGTCTACGTCGACCGCAAGGAGCTCGGCTCCGTGGGCACCACCCCCACCACCTTCGCGCTCGCCCCCGGCAGCTACACCTTCATCTTCGAGGCCGACGGCCACGCCGACGTGACGACCGAGCCCTACACGCTCGGCAAGCTCGGCACCACCACCGCCGTCACCGCCTCCCTGCCCACCATCACGGGCCACGTCACCATCGCCGGCGACGACGGCGCCACGGTCCACCTCGGCAGCGAGGACGGCCCCGTGCTGTGCGTCACCCCCTGCGACGTCGACCTGCCCGTCGGCCAGCGCCTGCTCTACTACCAGAAGGAGGGCTACCGCAGCCAGCCGTCGCTGGTGCAGGTGGCCGAGGGCCAGTCGCTGCGCGTCTCGGCGGAGCTGCTCCAGGTGACGGGCTCCATCCGGGTCGAGGCCGACCAGCGCGGCGCCCTGGTGCGGGTCGACGGCGTCGACCGCGGGTTCACGCCGACCGTCATCAACGGCGTCTCGGCGGGCAAGCGCGTCGTCGAGGTCGAGAAGACGGGCTTCCAGACGTGGCGGCAGGAGGTCGACGTGCCCAAGGACGGCCAGATCGACCTCGGCCGCGTCCGCCTGCAGCTCGCGTCCCTCACCGTCGTGTCGGCGTCGAAGACGCTCGAGGTCATCGAGGAGACGCCGGTGCCCGTCACCGTCATCACCTCCGACATGATCGCGATGTCGGGCGTCCGCAACCTCGAGCAGGCGCTGACCCGCTTCGTGCCCGGCATCACGCCAGTCGAGGACCACAACGAGCTCAACGTCGCGATGCGCGGCATCTACGCCTCGTCGCAGCAGAAGATCCTCGTCATGGTCGACGGGCACCGCCTCAACAGCCGCGCCTACAACTCGGCCAACCCGGACTTCGGCATCTCGATCGACCCCGATCACGTCCAGCAGATCGAGGTCCTCCGCGGCCCGGGGTCCTCGATCTACGGCAACGTCGCGCTCACGGCGGTGGTCAACATCGTCACCCGATCGGGCGAAGACCTCGACCGCGTCAAGGTCGGCGCCACCATCGGCAACCACGGCCAGCGCGGCGCCACGCTCGTGGGCGGGACGGCCCTGCCCGGCGGCGGCGACCTGCGCCTGTGGGCCGAGACCACCTACGCCGACGGCGAGGCCATCGACATCGACCAGCGCCACGACTACGCCATCGACACCGACGGCGACGGCGTGCCCGACCCCCACGCCGGCGTGGCCATCGTGGGCGGCACGCGCGACCCGGCGTCCTACGACATGGGCTTCCGCTGGCAGCGCGGCGACTTCCACATCTACGGTGAGCGGCGCTACGGCAAGCACACCGACCCGTTCACCGCCGCCGGCATCACCGGCCTGGTCTACGACCGCGACCTCATCCCCACCATCCGCTCCACCGGGCCCGGCTTCGGCAGCCTGGCCCACCACTTCGAGGCCGGCGTGTCGACCGACCTCTCCGACGCGCTGCTGGGCGAGCTCACCGCCTACTTCGACACCGACGAGATGTACGGCGAGCTCGAGACCGGCTACGCCTCGACCCTCAACCTCGGCTGGCAGGACCAGGACCTCGGCGGCATGGGCCAGCTGACCGGCCGCTGGGACACGCCCGTGGGCCGCGGCTCGGCGCTGCTCGGCGTGCAGGCCGAGGCGATGCGGGTCACCGACTCCGTCGCCATGACCTCGAGCGACGGCGCCTGGGGCTCCTACATCTACTACGACGGCGAGCAGGTGCTGCGCACCGGCGGCGAGCAGACCTGGAACGACTCGTTGATCTGGCCCCGGATGGTGACCACCTGGTAGCGGCCGAGCTGGCGCACGTCGTAGACGGCGTCGTCCTTCGGGAGCGCCTGCAGGTCGACGGTCTTGCGCTGCTGGACCGTGTCGGCGCTCGGGCGGGGCGGCGGCTCCGGCAGCGGCGGCTGCGGGTCGAGCGACTGCTCGAACGCGGCGTAGTCGAACTTGACGTCGCCGTCGCGCGGCAGGGGCGGCGTCGGCTCGGTCTGCTCGCCGGAGCCGTACAGCGCGGTCTCGTGCTCGTCGTCCTCGTTGCGCTTCATGCCCCCCTCCCCGCGCTCACCGCTCACGGCCGATCGACGGTCGCGCACCCGGCGTCGGCGAGGCCGGCACCACCCGCGAGCGCATCATCTGCACGATGATCGGTTGATTTGCATCGTTCATCTCGACGGTCTTCTCGCGATACCCCGGCAACTTGAACACGAAGGAGCGCGGCAGCGGCGCGTGGGCCGGGTGCGGGATCGAGCACGGCGTGTCGCAGACGTACTGGTCGTTCTCGTACACGCTGGCGCCCGGCGGCTCCGAGCGCACGTCGACGAGGACGGGCGGCTGCTCGGACGGCTCGCGCACCGGCTGGGGCGCGGCCGGGAGCACGACCGGCGGCTGAGGCGACGGGCGGCGCTCGAGCTCCGCGTACAGGACCGCGCCGGCGACCGCCAGCGCCACCACGCCCCCGGCGCCGAGCGCCAGCACCGCCACGGCGACCAGCGACCACCGCGCCGGCGACGGGGCCAGCGCCGGCGGCGGCGCGGCGGGCGGCGCCTCGGGGACGGGCGTGGGCGCCGGCGGGACCCGAGCGGGCTGGCGGGCCTCCACCAGCGCCACACCGTCCGCGATGCAGGTCGGAACGTGGTCCTCGTACTGGGTTCCGCACTCGGGGCAGACTTTCATTGCAGGCCGGGGTCCCTCGCGGCGCGACTTGTTCGGATCACGGTAGGCACGAGCCGGAGCGCCGGTCAAGGGCCCGCGACGCAGCGCCCACCGTGCGGGCTTGCGCAGAAAGTAGACACAGTGTAGACACAGCCCGTCTCTTGGCGCGTCCGAGGGGCTCTCTGCGCCCATTCAACTGCGTCGGATGCTGCCCTGTGCCGCGGGGTCCTGGCGAAAGTAGCGCGCGAGCACGGCGTAGAGGTCCGGCAGCGCCCGCTGCAGCGCCGCGGGCCGCTCGAAGAAGGCCTCCACCGCCACCGCGAAGAACTCCGCCGGGTTGGTGGCCCCGTAGGGGTCGAGCGCGGTGGGCCGGTGGGCGTCGACGTCGTGGATGAGCTGCTCGTAGGCGGCGCCCAGCGCGGCGGCCCACGGCCCGTACAGGCCCGCCTCGCCGAGGACGGGCGCCCCGTTGGCGGCCCCGCTCTGGGCGTCGAGCTGGTGGGCGAACTCGTGCAGGGCGACGTTCTGCCCGTCCTCGGGGTCGCGGGCGCCGCGCAGCACGTCGCGCCACGACAGCACCACGTAGCCGCGGCCGCTCGACTCGCCGAGCCGGTGGTCCTGCTGCTCGAGCACGACGAGGCCGTCGCTCGCGCGGGTCGGCACGCGGTAGCCCGCGGGGTAGACGCGGATCACGTCGAGGCCCGGGTACGGGTCGTCGACCTCGAGCCCCACCAGCAGCAGGCAGGCGAGCGCCGCGACCGTGAGGCGGATCTCGTCCGTCATCTGCAGCCCGCCGCAGCCCTCGAAGGTCTTGTCGTCGAGGAAGACCTGCACGAGCCCGTCGAGCGTGGCGCGGTGCTCGGGCGACAGCCGCGCCGCGAGCGGGACGTTGCGCGCCACGACCGCGGCCTGCTCGGGCGCCAGCGGCGTGTGCAGCAGGCGGTGGTGGCGGCGGCGGACCCACGGGAGCCAGGAAGCCATGCCGCGCCGTATCCCCCGTCAGGGCGCGAAGCGCGCCACCGACAGCAGCGTGGGGCGCTCGGGCGCGACGAGGCGCAGCCACGCGGCGGCGACGCCGGCGTAGCCGAGGCCGAGGTCGGGGGTGACGAGGCGCGGCGACTCCGAGCCGCAGACGAGCCGCCCGCCCTGCTCGAAGTGGGCCGCCTCGAGCACGGCCCCGATCTCGTGGGCGCGATCGAGCCACTGGCCGCCGAGCGCGGGCGCCGCGTCGACGAGCAGCTCGATCGAGCCGGCGAGCCCGTGGCAGGCGACGGGCGACAGCCAGCGGCCGGCGTCGACCGCGGCGACGGCCCGCTCGGCGAGCGCGAGCGTGTCGGGGTCGCCGTCGAGCTCGGCGAGGTGCAGCAGGAACCGCGCGATGCCGCCCGCGCCGTGGCACCAGGCGGGGCCCGTGGCCGCGCCGCCGCGGGTGTTGGGCCAGGCCACGCCGACCTCGGCGGGCAGCGCCTCGGCGGCCAGCACCCGCCCGACGTGGCGCGCGACCGCGGCGTAGCGGTCGTCGCCGGTGGCCTCGTACAGGTCGAGCAGCGCGTCGGCGATGCCGGCGATGCCGTGGGCGTAGCCGAGGCTCTGGATGCCGTCGACGACGTCCAGCAGCGGCTCGGCGGCGCGCTGAGCCGCGGCGAGGCCCGCCCCCGGCACGGCGGCCTCGAGGCACAGGTGGAAGCGCAGCCGCCCGGCGGTGCCGTTGAACAGGTCGGGGCCGGCGAGGGCAGCGCCGCGATCTCGCCGCCGCGCGCCACTGCGGCCTCGACCAGCGCGGCGTCTCCAGCGCGCGCCCGCCGCGAGCAGCGCCAGCGCCACCCCGCCTCGCCGACGTGGAGCCCCGCGAGCGGCGGGCCCTCGAGGCGCGGCGCGGCGAGCAGCCAGCGGGCGCCGCCGGCCAGGGCGTCGCGGTGGCGCGGGTCGCCCAGCGCCTCCCACAGGGCGGTCAGCGCCAGCACCACGCCGGCCGCCCCCGCGTTCAGGTCGCGCACCGGGAAGCCCGGCGCGGCCGGGTGGGCGCTGAGCCACGCCAGGCCGCCCCGCACGGGCACCGCCGCGGCGCACAGCGCGTCGCCGAGCGCGTGCGCGAGGGCGCGCGCCCGGTCGGTGCCCACCGTCGGCGCGCCGCGGGCGCGGTGGCCTCGCAGGCGCGCAGCGCGTCCGCCAGCGCCGCCGGGGTCGCCGGGCGGTCGGGCCCCATCGCCCGCGCCACCACCTCGGCCACGCCGGCGCCGATGCGCGGGTTGTACGCGCCGATCGGCGCCGACGCCCTCGGGCGAGGCGCCGGTGGCGAGGAAGAAGAGCGTGGCGCCGAGCGCGTGCACGTCGTCGGCCGCCGTCGGGGGCCCCTGACGGTGCGGATCGACGTAGCCCGGGGTGCCGTAGCCGACGGCCGCGTCGCCCGAGCCCGTGGCGTGGGCGAGCTCGAGGTCGAGCAGCCGCAGCCCGGCGCCCGTGTCGACGACGTTGGACGGCTTGAGGTCACGGTGGACGAAGCCGCGCGCGTGCAGCCTCGCGACGAGCTCCGCCAGCGCGACGCCGCGGGCCACGAGCGCCCGGTCGTCGAGCCGGCGCGCCAGCACCCGGGCGTCGCCGACCTGCTCCTCGAGCGTCTGCCCGGCCACGTCCTCCATCGCGAGCCAGGCGTGCTCGCCGTCCACGAACGCGTCGTAGACGGCGGGGAACCGCGGGTCCCCGGCGACGGCCTCCAGCACGCGCTGCTCGCGCCGCAGCCGCCCGTGGGGCGTGGACGGGTCGTCGGGGTCGCCGTGGCGGTCGGCGCGCTTGAGCACGCACAGCCGCAGCCCCTCGAGGTCCACCGCGAGGAACACGGCGCCGCGCGCGGTCGCGTGGAGCGTCCGCACGCGGTGGTAGCGCCCCGCGAGCACCGCCGGCTCGGGCGGCACGTCCTCGGCCAGGCCGGCGGCCTCGAACGGGTCGACGACCCAGTCCGGCGGCTCGTACCGCGGCAGCCGGCGGTCCGGCACCAGCGCTCCGTCCGGGGTCTGCACGGCCGGCAGGATCTCGCCGGCCGGCGTCTGCGTGAAGCGCCCGTCGAACCCGCCGTAGCGGTAGGACACGAGCCCCGCGGCGTTCAGACGCCGGTCCGAGGGGACGCGCGGCCCGTCGAGGCCGCGGGTGGCGCGGTCGAGCTCGCCCGCCAGCGCCACGGCGGCCGGATCGTCGGGCGGGTAGACGGTCAGGAACTTCCCGATCTGCGACAGCCCGCCGGCCCCCTCGTTCAGCCCCGCGAGGAACCGGGCGTCCTCGGTGACCTTGAAGGCGGGACGGTGGCGCTGCAGCACGGGCAGCACCGCCGCGAGCACCGCGCCGCAGGACGCCGGCGTGGCGCAGACGCGCAGCTTCCAGCCCTGGCGGGGCAGCGCGACGCCGGCGGCGGGGCGGACCCGCAGCCAGCGGCCCTCCCGCTCGACCGCGTCGGGGCCGAAGGCGGCGGCGAGCACCGCAGACAGGTCGACGGCGTCGACCGGGCGAGCGAGAGGGTAGGTGGTCACGGCACGATCGTCCGGGTCACGAGATGAAGGTGAACAGGTAGCAGGTGATGGGGTCGCAATCGTGCCAGGTCAGCTGGAACGTGCACGGGATCTGCGGCATCGCCTGCTGCGGCGCCGCCTCGTCGAGCGGCTCCTCGCCGATGCCGGCGGCCAGCAGCACCGACACCGGGTCGGTCCGCAGGGCCTCGCGCAGCTCGGCGTCGGTCCGAGCGGTGCGGAGGACGCCGTCCACCGCTTCGCGCACGGGATCGAGGCGCACGGTCAGATCGTCCACGCGACGCAGGTCGACAGCAGGAAGCAGGTGACGTTGCCCCAGCAGTCGTCCTTCGGCTTGTAGCCGGCGACGTCCTCGCCGGGGAGGAAGCCGCGCGCGGCGTCGACGGCCTCGGGGGACACCCCGGCGGCGGCGAGCACGCCCATCGGGTCCTGCTCGAGGGCGGTGCGGAGCGCGGCGTCGGTGCGGGCGGCCTGCAGCACGCCGGCGATGGCGGAACGGACGGGATCGACGGTGGTCATCACATCTCCAGGGTGCACGCCGGGGCGTGCGGGTGGCTCCGGAGCCACGCTCGCGCGTGGCCGGGATCGAGCGGGCCGCCCGCGAGCCAGCGCCGGGCGAGCGCCCGGGTGGCCGTGGCGGCCGCGAAGCTCGGCGAGGGCCGTGCGCCCCCGCCCGTCGGATCGGGCCACGGCACGGGCGCGGCCGGGTGGCAGCCCACCGCGACGGCGCACCCGAGGGTGGCGAGGGCGTTCGGCTCGAACGCTCCGCACCGCCACCACCAGCACCGCACCTGCCTGCCGCGCGTCCTTCCGGTCCAGCGCCAGCGGCGCGCGGTGGTACCGCGCGCCTCGCGCAGACCGAGGCTCAGGTTGACGAGGTCGGCGCCGGCTCGCAGCGCCCACGACACCGCCTCCAGCAGCGCGGGGCCGGTCGCGCGGAGGCGGTCGTCGAGCACGCGGGCGCAGAGCACGTCCACGTCGACGCCCGCGGTCGCGAGGCGGCGACGGTGGTGCCGTGGCCGGCGGCGTCCCCGTCCAGGCCGTACCGGGCGACGACCGGCGCGGTCAGCGCGTCGGCGTCGATCCCCGAGTCGACGATGGCGACCCGGAGGCGGCGAGCGGGGGCGAGGGCGGCGTTCGGCATGCCCTCGGAGTACCGGGTCCGCCGGCGGCGGCGGGTGTGGGCTGTACCAGCCTGTACCAGGCCGCGGCACCGGGTCTCCCCGGTACGAGCCGGTACATCGCCGCACACTCCGGCACCGACCCCCCAGCTACCTCCGAGCGGTCACCCGGAGGAACCATGGAGATCACCCGCAGGGGCCTGCTCGGGGGGGCCGGTGCGCTCGCCGTGTGCGGCGTGCCCGACCTCGCCCGCGCCGCCCCCCTCACCGCGCGCACCGTCCCGGGCGCCGGGGCGTACAACGTCCTCGAGATCTGCTTCGTGGGCGGCCTCGCGCACCGCGAGTCGCTCTGGGTCGAGTCGCCTTCCGAAGCGCCGGCGCGGTCAGGCGCTCTCGGCGCTCGATCCGGCCCGGGACCCCGAGCTGACCGCGGGCGCGCCCCCGGACTGGCGGCACCGGCGTCCCGCACCGACTTCCGGGGCCCCGACTTCCACCTCGGCAGCGCAGCCGGGCGCGACGTTCACTCTCGGCCCGGGCTTCGCCCTGTCGCCTGGCGCAGCGGCCTGCGCGAACGGCTGGGTCGTCGCCACGGGCCACAGCTCCCGTCCACGAGGAGTTCCTGGGCGCTGGCGGCCCAGGCCGACCCGGCGCCACCGACCCGGACCCGCGCCGGCCTGGCGCCGCCGTGACCTGAGCCGATCAACGGCTGTCGTTCGTGTTTCTGCCCGCGCATCGCGGCGCGGGTTTCCGTCCTACGTCGCGCGCCTGTACGCCGCCAGCGGGCGCCACGGCGTCGCGACCGCGCGCCGATGTTTGTCCCCTACGACGACCCGGCGGTGGTGCAGCGGCTGGCCGCCCCGCGCGACACCGCCCGCGAGGCGCTGCGCACGCTGTACCTCGGCCAGTACCAGGCCGCGGCCACCTGGGCCGCCACCGGCGCGCCTGCCCTGCAGTGGCGGCGCTGGCCGCCTCGAGGCCGCGCTCGAGGACGCCCGCCGCGGCCCTGCCGCCGCCGCGGCGCGCTCGGCGCGCTCGGTGCCTCGTCGATGGAGGTCCCGCGGGACAACGGCACGCGGCGCGCCCTCCGCGCCGCCGTCGAGCTCCTCGGGCAGGGCCTCACGAGCCAGTGCACCGTGGTGGACGGGGGCGTGTTGGGTGACCGCTCCGACGGCTCCCTGTACGACATGCACGCAGCCTCGGCCGAGGAACACGCGCGCTGGGTGACCGCCAACACGCTCAACGTCGCCCGGACGCTCGCCGAGGAGGTCGACGCCGGGCGCCTCGACCTCGATGCCACGCTGGTGGTCCTCACCACCGAGTTCGGCCGCAGCTTCGACGGCCCGGGGGGCAGCAACCACGCCACCCGCGGCTACGCCACCGCGCTGCTCGGCGGCCCGATCGCCGCCGGACGCGGCGGGCTGGTGGGCCGCCTCGACTTCGACACCACCGACGACGCGCAGACCTACGAGGTCACCGACCCCTGCTTCGCGGGCGGCGGGATCACGGGCGGCCGCGAGCCGCACACCACCGCGACCGACCTGCGCGCCGGCACGCTCCTCGCGGCGGGCCTCCACCCCGTCCAGCCCGACGTCTTCCTCGCCGACGACGTCAACGTCCCACCCGGCACCGGCGCCGACTGCGCCGCGGACCTGCTCGCCAACCACCTCTTCGGCACCGGGAGCGCCACGTGTCCCTGAACCACCCAATCCTCGCGCTGTCGCTCGCCGCGACGCTCACCGGCTGCCTGTTCTCCCGCCACGACGCCGGCGACGAGGCCTTCGCCGCGCAGGCCATCGACACCGTGCTCGGGCGGAAGCCCCACGGCGCCGCCGAGGTGCGCGCGCTCGCCGATCTGGCCGCCACCGACGGGCGCCAGGCCGTGCTGGACGCGCTGTTCGCCGAGCCCGACTACGTCACCTACTGGAGCAACGCGCTGCTCGACCACCTGCAGCTCCAGCGGGCCGGCGCCATGGCCGTGGACCCCGACTGCACCGCACCCGCCATCCTGCCCGCCGATCGCCAGCTCGCGCTGGCCGACCACCTCGCCACCGCCGACCCGACCGTCCCGTTCTGCTGGTACGTCCCGCCGCCCCCGTGGGATCCGCTCGACTACGGCATCATCGCCGACGTCGCCGTCAACAAGGCGCTCGACGGCTACACCGGCGCCACGCTGGCGCAGATCGGCGAGCCCAAGCTGCTGGAGCAGCCCGCGCCGCTGCTCGAGTGGGTCGACCCGAAGGTGCCCCTGGGCTTCACCGAGCGCCCCGAGCTCGACCTGCCGCGGTTCGACGGCGGTCCCCTCCCCTTCGATCCGCTGCCGACCTGGGTCACGACCCCCGATCTGCGCGACTTCTTCGACCCCGAGTACCAGCTGCAGATCGTGGACGAGCAGGAGCTGGGCGGCTGGCGCTGCCCGCCGTTCGACCTCACCGACGTGGCGGAGGCCGCGGTGCGCGCGGACCGCCTCGACGCGCTGTACCGCGCCTACCTGCCCGTGCTCGCCTCGTTCCCGACGTCCGCCGACGACGACGAGGCCCTGCAGAACGAGCTCGGCGGCCGGTTCCTCGACGTCTACCTCGACCGCGACCCGACCTGCATGACCTGCCACACGACGACGTACTCGCGCACCGATCCGCGCCCCGCCAACGGCAACTGGGACCGGTTCTACCCGGCCTCGCAGGGCGGGACGGTGCCGTTCGACGCCGAGGGCAGCGTGTTCTCGTGGGGAGGCGCCGTGTCGGCGACCTCCACACTACGGCGGCGACGGCGGCGCGTGCAGGCGCAGGTCGGCGCCCTGTTCCGCGCCGACGGCCGCGACGCGGGCGGCCTGCACCTAGGCATCGACGACGCCTGCGTCGTCAACCCGCGGGTGAAGTTCGACGGCTTCACCGCGCCGCCGGCGGACCCGAGCCGGTTCGCGGCGTTCGGCGAGACCGTAGGCGACGATCGCGGGGTGCTCGACCTCGTGAACGCGTTCGCGGACGGCGTGCGGACCCTGCCCGGCCTGCAGCTCGTGCAGCCCGACTGGGCCGGCTACCGCGCGCGCCAGGGCGCCACGGCCACCGCGCAGGGCTGCGACGGCTGCCACGCGAGCGGCGTGAACGGCGCGCCGCCGCTGGCGCAGGCCGCCGCCACCATGAGCGACGACCGCCTGTTCGGCATCGTCCGGTTCGGCACGGGCCGGATGCGCGCGCAGACGAGCAGCGACCGGGACGCGTGGGACGCCGTCGCCTGGGTGCGGCAGCAGTACCCCGCCGTGCCCGCGCTCCAGCTGGCCGACCGCGACCACGCCTTCGTCTACCTGGTGGCCGCGAACGCCTGCGGACCAGGTGGTGGACGAGGTCATGGGCGAGGACCTCGTGATGCCGCACGGCTTCCCCGCAACCCGGCTGATCCGTCGTGCTGACGGACCTCACCGAGACCGCTGCTGGGCCGCTGGAGCCTGAAGGACGTGCTGACCGAGATCGTGCTGTCGGACGACTACTCGCGCCTGCCGCCCGCCGATGCCGGGACCGTGCCCTACGACCTGCGCTGCTGCCGCGCCCGAGGTGGCCGTGGCGTCCGCGACGCCCGAGACCGCCGGCAACGGTGAGGGCGACTACGTGCACAAGGCGAGCCCGAGCGCGCTGTTCCGGCGAGTCCGGCGCTCGGCTGGCCCGAGGTGCCGGTCGGCGGCAACGGGTCGGCCTGGCCGAGCGGGCCGCTGATGTCGTCGGTGGGCCGCTACGGAGGCGTGGCGCAGCCGAGTCCGACCAGCTCGCCCTCGGCACCTACACCGCCTGGGAGTCGCAGGTCGCCACCTGCTGCAAGCCCGGCCTGGTCGCTACGCCCGCGACGTGGCGCTGGCCCCGGGCGTGACCGCCACCACTTCGACCTCGTGACCAGCAGCCGGTGGGTGGACTGGATCGACGCGTCGCCGCCGACGCGGCCGCGCGGCCGGCCGAGCTGGGAGGACCTCGCGGTCGCCGTCAAGGATCGGCTGCTGGCCGACCCGACGCTCGCCCCCGGCGAGGCCGACGCGGTCGCCGACCTGTGGCGGCTGCCCGACCTCGGGGACGCCGACCGGCTGGACCTCGGCGGACACCGACCGGCTGCGCGACTACTGCGGCGTGCTGATGACCCTTGCGAGTTCCTCCTCACAAGGGATACCCACCGCAGCGGCGCTCCCGGCGCGGCTGCCGACCCGGTCTGCCTCCGGCGAGCCGCGCGGCTTGAGGCCGCCTGGGCCGAGCACTACGCGCCGTAGTCAGCCCTTCGGCGGCAGCACCAGGTGCCGGGTGCGGCTCGGGGTCGAAGCAGGCCCTTCATCTGGCGCTGGATGAGCCGCGCGGCCCGCTCCGGCGCCGCCCGGCTCGCCAGGTACATCATCTTCGAGTCGGGGCCGACCAGGATGTGCACCTTGTCGGCCTCGATGCCGTCGAGGATGATGCGCGCGGCCTCGGGCGCCGGCAGCGCCCTGGGCGCCTTCCCGTCGCCGCTCAGGGCGTCGATCGTGACGCCCGAGTTCTCGGAGATGTGCGTGGCCACGGCACCCGGCAGGATGCACGAGACGTGGACCCGCGTCTCGAGGAGCTCGGTGTACAGGGCCTCGGTCATCAGCTTCACGGCGGCCTTCGACGCGCCGTAGATCGCCTGGCCGGGCACCGGCAGGAACCCGCCCATGCTCGACACCGTCGCCAGGTGGGCCTCGGGGCGCTGCAGCAGGTGCGGGAGGAACGCCCGCACGACGTGGATGGTGCCGTAGAGGTTCACCTGGAGCACGCGCTCGATGGCCTCGTCGTCGAGGTCGAGGATCCGCTCGAACGGCTGGATGATGCCCGCGGCCTGGATGACGGCGTCGACCGCGCCGTGGTGCGCGACCACCGCGTCGGGCAGGGCGCGCACCGCCTCGCGGTCGGCCACGTTCGCGACGTGGAGCGACAGCCGGTCGCCGGCGCCCGCCTTGCGCGCGGTCTCCTGCAGCCCGGCCTCGCGCAGGTCGACGGCCGCGACCCGAGACCCGCCGGCGAGCAGCGCCAGCACGCACTCCTGGCCCATGCCGCTGCCGCCGCCCGTGACCACCACCACCTTGTCCTTCAGCTTCACGGTTCCCCCCTTCCCCACTCTCGTGGTTCCGGCGGACCGTCGGGTCAAGCCTCCGGTTCGTCGAGATCCTGGACCGTCCCCGGGGTCGGCTCTCCGGCGTCCTGATCGACGCACAGCCCGTCCCCGTCGAGGTCGACCCCCTCGCGGCACAGCCCGTCGCCGTCGCCGTCCACGAACACCGGGCAGGGCGCGCCGGCCAGGCCCACGTCGTCGATCCACAGCTCGTCGGGGTGGGCGTAGCCCCAGGTGGCGCCGTTGTCGGAGTTCAGCACCCAGCCGTCGAACGACAGCGCGAGGGTGTCGACGGTGCGGCCGCACACCGCCGACAGGTCCAGGGTGGACCGCCGCCACCGCTGCGGTCCCGACGCGCCGAGCGCGGGATCGAGGCTCGCGGCCATCAGGCTGCCGGCGGGGTCGAACGCCTCGAGGTGGAGGCGGGCTGCGAGCCAGTCGCCGACGCCGCCCTCGAGGAGGGAGAGCGCCAGGGTGTCGTGGGTGACGACGACCGAGGCGCCGCTCCAGAAGGCGCCGGAGAGGGCGTCCCCAGGGACGATCCACATGGCGGTCGACGAGCTGCCCGGCGGATCGACATCGTACGCCAGCCACTGCACGTTCGCGTCGCCGATCTGCTGCCAGGGCGCCAGGTCGCCCTCGAAGTCCTCCAGGAGCCGCGCCAGGGGCTCGGGATCGGGCGGCCCCGTCGTCTCGCCGGCGCCCACGCAGGCGCCGTCGCCGTCGAGGTCCACGCCGTCGGCGCACCGACCGTCGCCGTCCCGATCGCGGTACGCGGGGCAGACGGGGCCGTCGAGCGCGAGGTCGTCCCACCACGTCCCCTCGCCCATCGGCAGCTCCACCGCGATGTCGCGCCCGCAGGCCCACGACACGTCGGCGATGCCCTCCTCGAAGCCGTCCGGCGCCGGCCACAGCAGCGGGCTCACCGGGGTGGCGACGCCGTCGTCGGTGGTCACCACGACGGGGAGCTCCTCGCCCCGCCGCGCGAAGCTCAGCACCTCGTGGGTGACCCGGACGGGCCAGCTGCGGGCGGTGTTGGTGCAGTCCTGCTGCCACAGCCCCGATCCGGCGACGAGCTCGCCGTACAGGCTGCCCGTGCCGCGGCCCACCGCGGGATCCAGCGCGGGGCCCGCGCAGTCGAAGGCGTACTCGTAGCCGCCGCTCCCCGCGAACCACAGGCCCACCTCGGAGATCGGGCCCCAGAACGTCGCGCCATCCTCGAAGTCGCCGTTGCGGAGGCCGGGGACCGCGGGTGGGCCGTCCGCCGGCCGCGACGGCAGGGTCAGCACCTGCGAGCGGAGGCTCGCCGCGCCGCGATCCACGGCCGCCTGCAGGTGCGGGGTGCGGAAGCCCGGGCGGTGCAGCGGGGTGAACGACAGGACGGCCGTGCCGTCGCCGTCGGCGGGGGCGCTGGCCAGGACCCGCAGCCGCGGTGCGAGATCGACGCAGCCGCCGCCGAGGACGGGCCCGCAGGTCCAGCCGAGCCCGAGGGAGCCGAGCAGCAGCACGGTCTCGCCGGGGTCGGCGCCGGTGACGGTGACCTCGTTGGCCACGCCGCCCCGGATCCAGGTCGGCGACGCGGTGATCGTGAGGCAGTGGTCGATTATGGGGTCGCCGTCTTCGCAGTCGACGGGCACGGCCGAGATCTCGTCGGGCTGGTCGCAGGCGCCGTCGCCGTCGAGATCCGTGCCGCGGGGGCAGGTGCCGTCGCCGTCGCCGTCGAGGAACGCGGGGCACACGTCGCCGGAGAGGGCGACGTCGTCGATCGACCAGCTGGAGAGCATGTCGCCGTAGGAGAACGTCGAGAGGACCACGCGAGCGTCGACACCGCAGGCCGCGGACACGTCCACGACGCGCTCCTCGAAGCTGTCGGCGGAGGCGGGCCCGGGCGACCAGCCGGACGACAGCGGCGCGCCGTCGAGGCTCTCGAGCGCCACGCCGAGCGGCTCCCGGGCGTCGATCAGCGCGTACGACAGCGCGGTGTGCGTGACGGTGAACGGCGCGGACGTGATCCGGATGTCGAAGGTGTTCGAGCCCATCGGCGAGTCGAACCAGAAGGTCTCGACGAGGCCGGACCACGCGCCGCGGGCCGGGGTCGATTGCTGCGCCAGCAGCGGGTACGACTCGGTGACCCACAGCCCGCCACCCAGATAGAAGGTGTGCTCTGTGATGTCGGTCCACCCGGCGATCGACTCGAAGTCGCCGTCGGGGACGGACTGGGCGCTGGCCAGGGTGCAAGCGAGCAGGATCATCGGCCCTCCAAAGGCGCGGGGTCACGCCGCTCCCGCCCATCGGTCGCGCCACGCTCCGCTTGGGAATGCCTCCGACGGGAGGTTCGTCACGCCCGCCCCGCGGGGCTACAGCACGACATGTCCGTCGATCCGTCGTCGGTCGGCCGGCTCGAGCCCGGCCGGCAGACCATCACGCTGTCCGACCGGCTGCTCCGGCCGCTCGACGCCGCGGCGGTGATGGTGCTCCCCATGACCGCCTACGGCGCGATGGCAGCGATCGGCATCGCGCTGAAGTCCGACCCGTCCGCGTCGCTGTGTGCGGTGCCGCTCCTCGCCGTCGCGGTCGCGGCCCTGGCCATCGTGCTCCGCGCGATGCGCCGCCCGCCCACCACCCTCGTCCTGCGCGACGCCGGGCTCAGCGTCTCCGCCGATGGCGTCACCCGCACCGTTGCCTACGCCGACCTCGCCGACGCCTCGGCCCGTCGCCTGGCGGTCCACAGCCTGCTCGTGCTGACGCTCGAGCGCGGAGAGACCGTCGAGGTGCCCGTCGGCGGGATCCACCGCGCCCAGACGATGGCGGACGCCGTGCTGGCGGCGAAGGGGCGCGCGTCGCACCAGGCCGAGGACCCCGAGGTCCGGCGCGCGCTCGACCGGCTGCGCGGCGCCGACACGGCCTGAGGCTCAGCCCGCGGCGTCGACGGCCACGGCCAGCGACAGCGACCCGACGCCGAGCCGCTGCGCCTCGGCCCGCAGCGCCTCGGCGCCGCCCCCGCCTGCGTGGACGTCCACCGCGGCGTGTGCGACCGGCCACCAGCGCGGCACCTCGATCTCGCGCACCCGCACGATCTCGTCCAGCAGCGCGTGGGCGCGGGGCGCGTCGCCCTGCCGCGCCGCCCACGCCGCGCGCGCGAGGCCCACGTCGATGCCGTGGAAGCCCGCCTCCACGCTCGGCCCCTCGTGTTCGGGCGGCGGGTCCGGCCACAGCAGCCGCTCCGCCTCGTCCTCCTCGCCCCGCAGCATCCGCGCCCAGGCCTCGGCGACCCGCGCCCACCACCACCCCTCCTCTCCCGCCGGCAGCGCGCTCCAGCAGCGCTGGGCCGCGACGACCGCCGTGGTGAGGTCGCCAGCGCGCACCGCGCGCCAGGCCGCCAGGCCCTGCACCTCGATCGCGCCTTCGACCAGGGCGTCGATCAGCAGGAGCTGCTGGTCGAACGCGGGGAGGTCGCCGGCGACGAGCAGCGTGTGCGCCAGCGACGCGCGGAAGGCCAACTCCATCCGCTCCTGGTCGCCCTCCAGCGCCTCGAGCTGCCAGCGCACGGCCTCGTCGAGGCGGCCGTCCTGGCGCAGCACCGTCGCCAGGTAGCTCATGGCCACGGTCCGCAGCCAGTCGGCGCCGCACAGCGCGTACTGGCGCTGCGACTCGAGCAGCTCCGTGCGCGCGGCGGCGAGCTGGCCGCGCTGCAGCGCGAGCATGGCGCGCGCGTAGGCGGCGCCGGCCCGGGTCACCGGGTTCGGGGCCTCGGCCTCGAGCGCGGCGGCCTGCTCGGCCAGCCACGCCATGCGGGGCGTGTAGAGGGCCCAGTTGAGCGTGCCGCGGATGAGCGTGCTCCGCAGGGCCCACCCCACGCCCCCCTGCGCCACGACCTCCCAGGCGGCAGCGTTGTGGGCCTCGCCCGTGCCGTCGTCCCAGTCGTAGATCCAGGCGTCGCTCAGCACCATGTGCCGCGCGACCGCCTGGTCGGGATCGCTCGGCGCCAGCGCCTCGAGCCAGGGCCGCACGGGCAGCATCCGGGCGGCGGCGACCAGCAGCAGCTCGGGATCGCCCTCGTCCCACAGCCCGAGGATCCGCGGCATCCAGGCCTTGAGCTGGTCGCGCGCCGCCGCATCCTCGCGCTCCAGGGCCCGCCGCGCCGCGCCGAGCGCCTGCGCCTTCACGTGGGCCCGGTACCTCGCCACGACCTCGTCGGGGAGCAGCACCTCCCGCAGCACGGCGCGGACCGCCGGCAGCACCACGAACCGCCGGCCCGGCATCGCCTCGACGCCGCAGGCGCGCCACACCTCGTCGAGGCCACCCTCCCCGACGACGGCGGCGGCGTCGGCGGCGTCGAGCGGATCGGGGAACTGCGCCAGCGCCGCCATCGCCTCCAGCGTGGACCGCGGCAGGTCGGCGACCCAGCGCCGCAGCGGCGCGGGCACGGGGAGCGGCCCCGCGCTCAGCGGCGCGAGCGTGGCGGCGTCGGCGATGGCGGCGAGGGTGGCCGGGTGCCCGCCGGCCGAGGCCACGACCGCGTCGACCTGGTCGCGCTCCGCGGGATCGAGCGCCGCTGCGCCGCGGGCCGCGAGCACCCGCTCGACGAGCAGCCGCCGGGCCTCCTCGTCGCCCAGCGGACCGAGGCGGAGGCAGGCGGCGCCGCCCTCCGGGAGGCGGTGGCCGATGCGCACCACGGGGCCGGGCCCCGCGGCGGGCGCGTCGCCCTCCACGACCTGCGCGCCCGGCGCGGTGCGGGCCAGGGTGAGCCGGCCGATGCCCGGCGGGCCCACGACCCACACCTCGCCCTCGCGCGCGAGCAGCGCTGCGAGGCGGTCGGCCTCCGGGCGCCGGCCGAAGGCGCCGACGTCTCGCTGCGGCTCGAGCTGCAGGCTGTAGCCCGCGTTCGGCTCCGACCGCAGGTGGAGCGGGTTGCTGGGCTCCGCCTCGAGCTTCTTGCGCAGCCGCCAGATCGCCTGGTCGATGGCCCGCGTGTGGACGGCGCGCCGGTAGCCGAGCCCCTCCACCAGCAGCTCGTCCCGGCCCACGACCTCGCCGGGCCTCGCCGCCAGGACCCGCAGCAGGCCGACCTCGTTCGGCGACAGCGGCACCTCACCGTCCGGGCCCTTCACGACCTGCCGTTCGAGGTCGACCTCGCGCGTGCCCCGACTCCCAGAGCCCACGGTGAAGCGGCCGGACGCCATGCCCCCTCCGATGTCTGCGGCCGCCCGTATCCCTGGCGGGACGCTCGGGCCTTGGCAGATCGTCCGGAACGCGGCACGATGCCGTCAGAGGCCATGCGGAGCTGGCGATGGGGACTGTCCTCGAGCGCAACCACGTGGTGGTGACCGGCCACGGCCCACCCTTGATCTTCGCCCACGGCTTCGGCTGTGACCAGACCGTCTGGGACCGCCTGGCGCCGGCGTTCGAGGCCGACCACACCGTCGTGCGGTTCGACTACGTGGGCGCCGGCAAGTCCGACGCCGCTGCGTACACCACCGAGCGCTATCGGACGGCGGACGGCTACGTCCTGGACCTGCTGGAGGTCTGCCACGCGCTCGGGCTGCGCCGGCCCACGCTCGTCGGGCACTCCGTGAGCGGCATGGTCGGCGCCCTCGCGACGATCGCCGAGCCCGACCTGTTCGACCGGCTCGTGATGCTCGCCCCGTCGCCGCGCTTCGTCGACGATCCCCCCTATCGCGGCGGGTTCCAGCTCGCCGACATCGAGGGGCTGCTCCAGCTGCTCGACGCGAACTTCCTCGGCTGGTCCGCCGCCGTGTCGCGGATGGCCCTGCCGGGCACCGAGCTCGCGGGCGAGCTCGAGCAGGGCTTCTCCGCCATCGATCCGAGCATCCTGCGCGAGTTCGCCCGGGTCGCGTTCCTGTCCGATCACCGCGGCGCCCTCCCCCGCGTCCCCGTCCCCTGCCTGGTCGTCCAGTGCAGCCGCGACGACCTCGTCCCGGTCGATGTCGGGGAGTACGTGGTCGATCGCCTGCCGCACGGCCGCTGGTGTCTGCTCGACATCCCGGGCCACATGCCGCACATGACGCACCCCGACGAGGTGCGGACCGCGATCCGCAGCTTCCTCTCGGAGCCCGACCCGCGGTGAGCGCGTCGATCCCGTGCGGACTGCTCACGTTCGACGACGACCTGCGCATCCGCGACGCGAACCCCATGGCCTGCGACCTCCTCCGCCGGCCGCGCGCCGCGCTGCTCGAGATGCGGCTCCCGGATCTGCTCCCTCGGGCCGAGCGGCTCTACTTCCAGTCCCAGGTCCACCCCGCGCTCGCCCTCAAGGGGCGGGTCGCCGAGATCTACCTGCGCTTGCGCACCGGCGACGGCGAGGACGTCCCCGTCGTCCTCGAGGGGACGCGCACCGTCACCGACGGCGATCCACGGTCCACGCTCGCGTTCCTCACCATGCGCCGACGGCAGCTGTTCGAGCACGAGCTCGTGGCCGCCCGGGACGCGGCCGAGGCCGCCGCGCGCCTCGAGCGCCAGGCGCAGGCCGAGGTCAAGCAGGCGCAGGCGAAGCTCGCGCTGCAGGAGCGGCTCGCGTCGCTCGGCACGCTCGCGTCGGGGATCGCGCACGAGATCAACAACCCGCTCACCTACGTCGACGCCGGCCTGGAGATGATCGCGGAGGCGCTGCGGAGCGACGAGCCGGTCGACCGCGCGGACCTCCTCGGCCTCGCGACCGACGCGCTCGAAGGCACCCGGCGGATCCGAGAGATCACCGGCCAGATGGGCGACCTGCTCCGAGCCGACGAGATGCCTCGGGTGACGCTCGATCCCCGGACGGTCGCCTCGCTCGTCGCCCGGATGACGCGGGTGCACACGCGGGCGCGGGCGCGCGTGGAGCTGGATCTGCAGGAGGTCCCGCTGGTGGAGGCGGACGCCGGGCGCCTCGGCCAGGTCCTCGTCAACCTCGTCGTCAACGCCGTGCACGCCTTCGGCGAGCGGCCGGCGGAGGAGAACCTGGTCCGCATCGTCACCCGCACCGGCGCGCAGGGTGAGGCCCTCGTGGAGGTGCAGGACAACGGCCCCGGGATCCCGGCCGAGGTGGCGGCGCGCGTCTTCGAGCCGTTCTTCACCACCAAGCCCGTGGGCCAGGGCACGGGGCTCGGGCTGTCCCTCTCGAACGGCCTGGTCACCTCCCTCGACGGCACCCTCACCTTCGACACGGAGCCCGGACGCGGCACCACCTTCCGCGTCGCGCTGCCGGCGTCCCGCGCGCCGCGCCCTGCGGCGCCACCGGTCTCCCCGGTGCCGAGCGCACCGTCCCAGCGGCGCGTCCTGGTCGTCGACGACGACCGCAGCGTCGCCCGCGCCATCGCCCGCGCCCTCGGCCGCTACGACGTCACCATCGCGCTGTCGGCCGACGAGGCGCTGGTGCAGCTGCGCAGCACCCCCTTCGACTTCGTCCTCACCGACGTGAAGATGCCCGGGCGCGACGGCCTCGCGCTGTACGACGCCATCGCGGCGGGCTACCCCCACCTCGCCCGGCGGGTCGCCTTCGTCAGCGGCGCGCCGAGCGAGGCCGCGCGCCAGCGGATCGCGTCGCTCGGCCTCCCGATCTTCGGGAAGCCGCTCGACGTGGCCGCGCTGCTCGCCTTCTGCGACGAGCTGCTCCCCGCCGACGACGCTACGCCGCGGGGAGGGTCACGGTGAAGCAGCTGCCCTGCCCCGGCACACTGCGCACGGCGACGCCCCCGCCCATCCGCTCCGCGAACTCGCGCACGAGCGCGAGGCCGAGCCCGGTCCCGCCGTAGCTGCGTTGGATGTCGCCCGAGGCCTGGGTGAACGCGTCGAAGATCCGGTCGAGCTGCTCGGCGGGGATGCCGATGCCCGTGTCCTCGACGAACACGCGGGCGCGGCCCTCGGCCCGCTCGAAGCCGATCCGCACCGTCCCTTGGAGCGTGAACTTCGACGCGTTGGACACGAGGTTGAGCAGGACCTGGCGCGCCCGGAGCGGATCGGCCAGGACCACCAGCGGCGGGCCGTCGTCGACGACGCCGCGGTTGCTGCGCGCCTCGAGCAGGGGCGCCGAGGCGTCGATCACGTCGTGGGCCAGCGCGACGAGGTCGACGGGCTCGGCGGAGAACACCATCCGCCCGGCGCTGACCTTCGACAGGTCGAGGACGTCGTTGACGAGGTCCAGCAGGTGCTCGCCCGCGGCGGAGATGCGGGCGAGATCGTCGCGCTGCTCGGCGGTCGCGTCCTCGGCGAGCAGCTCGGCATAGCCGAGGACCGCGTTCATGGGCGTCCGGAGCTCGTGGCTCATCTGCGCCAGGAACGCCGACTTGGCCAGGTCGGCCTGCTCGAGCTCGGCCCGGGCGCGATCGTTGACCGCGACCCCCGCGGTGACCAACACGAAGCCGACGATCAGCAGGCCGCAGTCGGCGCCCGTGGCCAGGAGCCAGATCATCGTGGGCGGGACGATGGGCTCCGGGACGGTGCCCAGCAGGTGTCCGAGCAGCAGTCCGCTCACCCCGGCGCACGACAGGGCCGTCCAGGCGAAGCCCGCGCGCGGTCCGGAGAGGAACGAGGCCGTCGCGACGGTGACGAGCAGCCACGGGACGCAGGCCGCCACGACGCCGTCGAGGTTCCACGCGCAGACGAGCAGGCTCTGGGCGAGCGTGGCGTTCATCCAGTGGGCGGTGACCGCGACCGAGCCCGTGGTGCGCAGCACGAGCGGCCCCGAGCCGACGCCGAGGCCGGCGAGCAGCAGGCTCACGGCGAGGGCGGGCTGGCCGGCCGCCACGAAGGCCACCGTGAACAGGAAGCCCCACGGCGCGACGCCCGCGGCGAAGCGCACGGCGGCGCGTCCCCGACGCGCGTCGTCGGGCGGGAGACCCGCCACGATCGCGTCCTCGAGGCGCAGCCAGCGGGAGGTCACGGCCATGACGCCCCCATCGGTCGCGTGCGCGCGCGCTTTCGCCCGCCGCCGGCGGCTACTGACCGGTGACCGCCGTGAGCGGCACGTCGAGCCGCTGGGCCCGGTACGTCCCCACCACGTCCTCGCCCTCGGCCGGCAGGATCATCTCCCAGACGACCTCGCCGGCGGGCGACACCTCGAACACCCGGCTCTGCCCGCCCGGCAGGCGCGTGCCGGCGGCGACCAGCACGTCGCCGTTGGGCAGGCGGTCGGCGTCGCCCCAGATCGGGCTGTACCAGTCCTCGGTGTACCAGGGATCGACGGCCGCTCCGCCCGGGAACTGCCAGACGACCTCGGTGGTCCGGGCCTCCTCGTCGATCGCCAGCTGCAGGATCCGCGCGTGGTCGCCCAGCAGCCCGCCGTTGTCGTAGAACAGCCAGGAGCCGTCGTCCTGCAGCTCGGGCTCGTGCTCGAGGCGGAACCACGGATCCGCTGCCTCGGGGTCGGGCGCGAAGTCCCCGCCGCTGCCGAGCCGCCACAGGACCTCGCTGCTCGCGCGGTCGATGGCGTACAGCGCGCTGCGGTTGCGGCTGTTCAGGTACACGCGGTCGCCGTCGAACGTGACGGAGTTCGCGTGGAGGGGGTCGCCGGTCACGCCGGTGGGGACGCCGAGCGCGTCGAGGTGATCGAAGGCGTCCCAGGACCAGATCACGGCGTTGTCGGCGTCGGTCTGGACCACCGACGCGAGCAGCAGCCCCGGGAAGCCGGGATCCGCGGCGTAGCGCAGCGCGGCGTAGGTGCCGTCGTCGAGCTGCTGGAAGTGGTGGTGCTGCACCGGATCGACCTGTGGGGGGCCGTCCCAGACGCGCTCGCCCGACAGCGCGAACGCCGCCGGCGCGATGCCCGCGCCCGACGCGCCGACCAGCACGCGCCCGTCGGCGGTGAAGCTCGTGTCGAGGTCACCGCGCAGGTCGACCGCGCCCGGCGCGCTCACGACGTACCACACGGGCTCGCCGTGCAGGTCGTACATGACGGCGGTGGGGGGCCAGCCCTCGGGTCGGTGGCTGACGTTGATGAGCGTCCAGCCGGGCTGCACCCGGTCCTCGTCGAACGGCGGCACCTCGGCGACGGGGACCCAGGGTGGCAGGGCGCCCGTCGACGCGACGAGGTCGTCGGCCACGCGGAGCATGCCGTCGGCGAAGACCGACGCCGCCCGCACCGTCACCTGCGCCTCGGCGTGCAGGCCGTACAGCACGACCTCGTGCTCGGTCGTCAGCGCGGGATCCGCGATCTCCCAGGTCAGCGTACCCCCTTCGCCGTAGCGGACCACCGACGTCGCCGGTGCGGTGGTGTGCCAGCGGACGATCAGCGTGAGCGCGCTGTTCGGGCCAGGCGCCGCGGTGAGGTCCACCAGCTCCTGGAGGGGCGCCACGGGTGTAGGGCCGGGCGCACAGCCGATCAGCGCTGCGCCCAGCAGCGATCCGGCCAGCTCGCGCATGTTCGATGCCTCCCGCCCCGCGGCAGTGTGGCCGACCGGGCCGGCGCTCGCCACCCCGAGCCTCCGCGCGGAGTTCACCGACATGGCACATCTCCAGACAAGGTGAGATTCCGACGGGATCGCGGGCCCCGTACGAAAGGGGTGCGCGGCAGCGGCGCCGCTCGCACCCAGGGGGACGAAGATGAAGACGTGGTCGATGCAACGTGCGCTGGAGCGGAGTGTGCGGATCGGGGCGCTGTTGGCGGCGGGGGCATGGGGACACGACGCCCTCGCCTTCTGCACGCCCGGCGAGGTCTGGACCTGCTACGCCAACGGCCAGTACGGGTGGAAGACCTGCGGCAGCAACGGGATGTTCGGCCCGTGCGAGGTGCCGACGCCGCCCCCGCGGCCCTCGGCGAAGGTCCGGGCCGACTACAAGGTGCTCACCGTGGTCTACGCCCCGCCGGGCCGGCAGGGCGGCGCCAACAGCTCCGTGAGCTACGGCTCGGGGAGCACCCTCGGGTCGACCACTTCCCTCAGCGACTCGTTCTCGCAGAGCACGACGGTCGGGGTGAAGCTGTCGCAAGGGCTCCTCACGTCGGTCGGCGGCTCCTTCACGTACGGCCGGGAGTCTTCGGACACCGAGGCCACGGAGATCAAGAAGGCGTCCACCACGACGATCGCGATGGGCGGCCCGGCCGTCGACGGCGTCGACCACGACCGGGACCAGATCTGGCTGTGGCTCGGGCCGCGGTTCGACCTGGCGATGCCCGACGATCACACCGTCGAGTGGTCGGTCGACCCCACGGCGACGATGGAGCTCCAGTACGTCTACGTCGGCGACCTGAAGAACCCGGCGCAGATGCCGCCCGGCGTCGCGGCCGCCCTCGCGGCCCACGGCATCACCGCGGACGACTACCCGGACATCCTCGATGCCGATCCGCTCGCCGACGGCTCCGACTGGCTCGACCCGCAGCGGTACGCGCCCGTGAACCTGACGTTCCCGTACCAGCCGCCGTACGCGCCGGGGGACCCGTCCCCGACGCTCACCTTCCAGTCGACGTTCGCGGAGACGAACAGCACCACCCACACCTCGAAGCACAGCTACACCGTGAGCATCTCCTGGGAGACGGGCTTCGATCTCGCGAGCCTGCAGGCGAAGGTCAGCAACACCAACGCCATGACCTTCTCGGACCAGTACAGCAAGACCACGGCCACGTCCGTGAGCGAGGCCGCCACGGTCACGGTGGGCGGCCCGGCCTACGGCTACACGGGGCCCACCCAGGTGGCCGTCTACTACGACACGCTGTACAAGACGTTCGCCTTCGTGCCGCTCGATCCCGGCACGCTGCCCTTCGCGACGGGCTACGTCGTCGTCGACGACTGGGAGGACCCGGCCGGGCGCGAGGTCGTCGCCTACGACGACGCGGGGACCCCGTACCGCGCCATCAGCGACGCCGACGGCCGCTTCGAGCTGTACGGCGCCCCGTCCGGTGCTGCGCGGTTCGGGTTCGAGCAGCCCATCGTGGTCGACGGGCCCGTCTGGCCGAGCGAGTAGCCGGGTCGGACGTCGCCCGGGGCGTTGCATACGCCCCCACCAGGACCGCCACCCCGGGCTGGCGCGCGAACCTCGGGACCTGCCCGAGGCGTGACGGTGTCGCCGCGGATACCGTCGCGCAGCCTCGCCGGGTGGGGACCGAAGGGCCGTGGACGGAGGCGTGGTGCGCGAACCCGAACCGCTCGACCACCTCCCCGCGTGGCGGGCGGTGCTCGTCCTCGGGGCGATGGCCATCGTCGGCTTCGGCGTCGTGCGCCACGTCGTCGATCCGAGGCGGCGACCCGCGGTGGGCCTGGCGGTTCGCCGATGGCGGGCGTCGCGATCGGCGTCGCGGGGGCCACCGTGCGGTGGCGCTGGCTGGCCACATCCGCGCCGTGGGGTTCGGCCTGGCTTGCACCATCCAGGCGACCTTCGCGGTGCAGGCCGGCCTCGAAGGGCTCGCTCTGGGGCACGTCATCGGGCTGGTGCTCATCGGCTCCATCACCGTCACCCTGGTCCGAAGCGTCCCGGAGCTGCTGGCCGCCACCGCGTGGTCGCTCGGCACGGGCGCCGCGGCGTACGCCCTCGCCGACGCGCCGCAGGTCGCGTCGCCGCTCTACTTCGCCACGATCCTGACGCTGCTGCCCATGCTCGGTGTGCTGACCGTGCCGCGCGTGCGGCTCGAGCGCGCGCTCGTCGGCGCCCGCCAGGACCTCGAGGTCCGGGTGGCGCAGCGGACGGCGGAGCTCGCGACGGCCGAGCGGGAGGCGAGGCGCGCCAACATCGCGAAGAGCAGGTTCCTGGCCAACATGAGCCACGAGCTACGCACACCGCTCAACGCCATCCTCGGCTACACCGAGCTCGTCCAGGACGAGCTGCGCGACGCTCGGGCGGACGGCGCGGTCGCCGACCTCGACCACGTGCGCACCAGCGCGGCCCACCTGCTCGCGATGATCGACGACGTGCTGGACCTCACCCGGGTGGAGGCAGGCGAGCTCGACCTGGCGGTGGGCGCGGTGGCGGTGGCGCAGCTGGTCGCCGAGGTGGCGCAGCTGGTCGAGCCGCAGCGGGCGCGGCGCGGGCTCCCGCTGGTCGTCGAGGTGCCGGACGGCCTGGTCGCGTCGACGGACCGGCTGCGGCTGCGCCAGATCGTGCTGAACCTGCTGTCGAACGCGCTCAAGTTCACCGAGCGCGGGCACGTCCGGATCGCCGCGCGCCTGCGCGACGGCGTGGTCGAGCTCGCCGTGGCGGACACGGGCATCGGCATCGCGGCGGAGGCGCTGCCGCGCCTGTTCCAGCCCTTCGTGCAGATCGACGACGCGCCGACCCGCCGCCAGGGCGGGACGGGCCTCGGGCTCGCGCTGTCGCGCGACCTGGCGCGACGGCTCGGCGGCGAGCTCACCGTGACGTCGACGGCGGGGGCCGGCAGCACGTTCACCCTCACGCTGCCCGCAGGGCCGTAGCTCACCCGCCGATGCACGCGCCGGGCGCGCCGAACGCCTCGACCCAGGCGCGGCGCTCGTGCGCGGGGAGGATGACGAGCGACGGGTCGGCCTCGTGGAGGGCGGCGAGCACGGCCACCTGCTCGTCGGCGGCGTCGTGGTCGGCGTCGGTGGGGCGCAGCAGGAGCGACTTGGTCCGGGGGTGATCGAGCCGATCGCGGGTGTTGATGGCGTCGCCCGCGTCGAACAGGCGGACCTTGCCCGTGTCGACGAGCACGCCCACGCTGCCCGGCGTGTGGCCCTCGAGCGGGACGGCGACGACCGTGCCGTCGCCGAGGAGGTCGGCGTGGCGCGGGAAGACCTCGTACGGTGCGTCGACGAACGGCAGCGGCTCGGCTTCGCCCAGGATGCGCCGCGCCTGGGCCGGCATCACGTTGAACGCCGTGGTCTGCCCCTCGACGACGGCGTGGAGCAGCTCGAGCTCGGTCGGGTGGACGTGGACGGGCACGTCCGGCAGGTCCATGAGCCCGCCCGCGTGGTCGCTGTGGACGTGGGTGGGCACCACGGCGACGAGCTCCGCCGGGTCCACGCCGCTCGCGGCGAGCACGTCGGCGGCCGCCTCGTCGGGGACGAGCTTCGCCGGCACGAGCCGCAGGTAGAAGCGGCCGGTCGGGACCTCCTTCAGCTCTTCGCGGAACGCCAGGCTCTGGCCCACGTCGACGAGCACGACCCCGCTCGGGCCGCGCACGGCGATCCCCGAGGCGGTGAAGGCGCCGGCGCGGGCGAACTCCACCCAGCAGGCCGTGACCCCCGACGCCGTCGCGGGCGGCGGCGCCACCATGGGCGGCGTGACCGGAGCGATGGCGTGCGCGCACCCCGACACCGCGACCATCCACCACGAGCGCATCCGACCTCCGCGTGGCTCGCGTCCTAACGTCGCCGTTGGGGAGGGCGACCGCAGCGCGCGCCTGCGGTCTCGGCTGGAGAATCCGCTATGCTTGCGGAATCGGGCCGCCAGTCACCGAGATTCGGCGATCCGATGCGGAACCCGGCCGCTGGAGGCAACCCTGGGCCCCACCTTCGAACCCGCGGCGTCGCACCCCTGCCACGTGCACCCCGCCGCGCCCGCCGTCGCCACCTGCTATGGCTGCCTGCAGCCCATCTGCGACGCCTGCGTCGTCATGGAGGACTTCGAGCAGCGCTGCGCGCCTTGCGCCCGCGCCCACCGGGCCCGGAAGCGGCGCCGGAGCATCGCAGCGACGCTCGCGGCGATCGTGGCCGTCGCGCTGGTCGCCGGCGTCGGCGGCTGGCTGTGGTGGACGTACGAGCCGAGCTTCGACTACGGGCCGCGGTCCCGCGAGATCGCCCGGCTGACCGCGCAGCTCGAGGACGAGCCCTGCAACCGAGGCAAGGCGCTCGACCTCGTGGAGGGGATGGTGCAGGCGGGCGACAACCGCGGCGCGCTCGCGCGATCCGCGGCGTTCTTCGACGCCTGCGGTGACTTCACGCGGTTGCGGTGGCTCACGTACGAGGCGCACAAGCGCCTGTCGGAGTGGGACCTCGCCGCGGACGAGGCGACGATGCTCGTCGCGTCCGACCCGTGGGACGCGGACTTCCGCTGGTGGCGCGGCCTCGTCTACGAGCAGAAGGGCGACGACGAGCGCGCCATCGCGGACTATCGCCAGGCGATGGCGCTGCGCCCCGAGATCCGCTCCATCCCGATCAACCTGGCGACCCTCCTCGAGCGGCAGGGCCGGCCCTGCGAGGCGACGGCCCCCATCGAGCAGCTGCTGTTCTACTACCCCGACGCGGGCAACGCCGACGCGCTGCGACAGCGCGCCGATACGCTGGCCCGGGCGGGCGGCTGCCGCACGGAGGGCCGCGCGGCGCGCATCCGCTTCGACCGCGGCACCGGCCTCATCCACACCCGCGCGCGGGTCAACGCCCGCGCCGAGGGGACGTTCGCGATCGACACCGGCGCCTCGTACGTCACGCTGGCGCGCCGCTTCGCCGAGGAGACCGGCATCCCGACCGACGGGCCGCAGGTCTGGCTCGCCACCGCCGCCGGCCCGCACACCGGCACGCTCGCGACCGTCGACGCGCTCGACGTGCAGGGGCTGACGGCCTCCGCGGTGCCGGTCGTGGTCATCGACGGCCTCGACCCCGATCTCGACGGCCTGCTGGGGCTGAGCTTCCTCGCCCGCTTCGACCTCGTGACCTCCGAGGACGCGCTGGAGATCCGCCCGCGGTAGTCAGTCCGTCGTCTCGACCGTGATCTCGGCGGCGGAGCGCTCGACGACCCGCAGGTCGACCTTGGCCTCGACGTTGTTGCCGTCGGGATCGAGCAGGAAGGCGGCATAGTAGCCCGGGTGGTAGTCGCGCTCGCCCGGGGGGCCGTTGTCGCGCCCGCCCGCGGCGAGCCCCGCGGCGTGGAACGCCTGCACGGTCGCGCGATCGAGGGCCTGGAAGCACAGGTGCAGGCCCGTCGTGGCGGCGCCGCCCTCCCGCAGCCGGCTGACGTACAGCTCGTCGACGTTGAGGTGGTCGGGCCCCTCCTCGATCCGGTCGCCGTGGTCCAGCGCCTCGAAGATGGCGCGGTAGAAGCGGCGCGACCGGTCGAAGTCGGCGGTCCGGAGGTCGAGGTGGTCGATCACGCGACCGAGAGCGTAGCGCAAGTTCACCTCGTCGGGGTCGTCGTCGTATGGCCCGCGCCGGGGCTCGGCAAGGATCCCGCTGGCGCGTTCTGGCTAATGGTATTAGCTTTAGCGTATGGGAGGCCGACATGGGCACGGAGCGGATCGGGCGGTTGTCGCGGGGGTCGGGCGAGCTGGCGTACACGGTGACGGGCGAGGGCCCGCTCGTGGTCTGCGCGCCCGGGATGGGCGACCTGCGCAGCACCTACCGGCACCTGGTGCCGCCGCTGGTGGCGGCGGGCTACCGGGTCGCCACGCTCGACCTGCGCGGTCACGGTGACAGCGACACCACCTTCGATCGGTTCGACGACGAGGCCCTGGCAGACGACCTGTCCGCGCTGATCGACGCGCTCGGCGGCGACCCGGCGGTGGTCGTCGGCAACTCGATGGCCGCGGGCGCGGCCGTGATCCTGGCGGCGCGGCGGCCCGAGCAGGTCCGCGGGCTCGTGCTGCTCGGGCCCTTCGTCCGCAACCCGCCCGTCAACCCGCTGATGCTGGCGCTCTTCCGGCTGCTCACCGCGCCGTGGTGGGCCGCCGCGGTGTGGGGCGCCTACCTGCCCACGCTCTACGCGGGCGCCCGGCCGGAGGACTTCGAGGCCCACCGCGCCGAGGTCGTGGCGGCGCTGCGCCGCCCGGGCCACGCGCGCGCCTTCTCGCGCACCACGCGCACCACCCACGCCCCCGCGGAGGCCGCGCTGGCCGGCGTGTCCGCGCCGTCGCTCGCGGTGATGGGCGCGCTCGACCCCGACTTCGCCGACCCCGCCGCCGAGGCCGCCTGGATCGCCGAGCGACTGGGCAGCGAGGTCGTGATGGTGCCCGACTGCGGGCACTACCCGCAGGCGCAGGCGCCCGGGATCACTGCAGACGCCGTGCTGCGCTTCCTCGAGGGCCTCGATCGTGCCTAGGGCGGGCCTGTCGACGGCGCGGGTGGTCGAGGTCGCGGCGGAGCTCGTCGACGAGCGCGGCTGGGAGGCGCTGACGCTCGCGGCGGTCGCCGATCGCGTGGGGGTGCGGCTGCCGAGCCTGTACAAGCACGTCGGCGGCGTCGACCACCTGCGCCAGCCTCCCCGCCACCGCGCAGCGCGACGGCGCGGCGTTGAGCGAAGCCGTGGGCGGGCGGGGCGGCGCGGAGGGGCTGCATCAGCTGTCGCGGGCGCTGCGGGCGTGGGGCCACGCCCACTTCGGCCGGTTCGCGGCCATCCGGCGCGCGCCGCGCGGTGCGCCGCTGTCGACCCCGACGACGAGGCCGCCTCGGCCGCGGCGACGCAGCCGCTGTTCGGACGTGTTCGCGACCTATGGGCTGCGGGCGGGCCCGTCCTCGTCGACGCCGCCCGCACCGTCCGCGCCGCGCTCGACGGCTTCGTCACGATCGAGGCCTCGGACGGCTTCGGCCTGACCGCCCGGTGGCGGCCTCGTTCACCTGGATGCCGCAGGCGCTCGACGCCGCGCTGCGCGCGGATCGTGAGCCCCGGCCAGGGCTGAGGGGTGCGGCTGGGGCTGCTGTCGACGACGGGCCAGCCGTCGACCCAGTCGATGCGGTCGACGAGCACCTGCCGGCCCGCCGGGTGCCGTCGGCCCCGCCCGCGCCGTCGTTCGGCCAGGCGTGGTAGGCGAAGGTGAGCGCGTCGCCGAGCGGCACCACCGAGCCGTGGCCCGGGCCGACCCAGCGCTCGTTGTTGGTGAGGATGCGGGGTCGCCGTGCTTCTCGTGGAAGCCAGCGAGGGTGTCCGCGCGCGCGACGCCGGTGCGGTAGTGCTCGTCGTAGGTGTTGCTGCTGTAGAACAGGGTAGTAGCGCCCGTCGTGGCGGGATGAGCCAGGGCGCTCGACCACGCCGCCCTCCCAGCTGCTCGGGTCGTTGGTCAGCACCTCCACCGGGTCGCCGGTGAAGGAGAGGCCATCGGAGGCGAGCGGACGGAGGAGGATCGGCGTCGGGCGGCCGTGGGCGCGCCGTCGGTTTGTAGAGCAGCCAGCGGGAGCCGTCGTCGTCCTCGAAGGCGGTCGATCGATGGCGCCGTCGGGGTGCTGCACCAGCGGGGCGCCGAGGTCGGTCCAGGGGCCTTCGGGGGTCCGGGCCGCCGTGGCGCCGATCGACAGCACGTTCCCGGCGTCGACGTCGTAGTAGGCGACGAAGCCGGCATCGAGGCGGTGCAGCTCGGGCGCCCAGTTGCGGGAAGCCGTTCGCCGCCCAGGACGGCGCGCCGCTCGGCAGCAGGGCGGCGCCTGTGTCGCGCCAGCCCACCAGGCCGCGGCTCGCGCGCACCGGGAAGGCCGCCCGCGCGGACGGCGGTGGGCGGTCGTCCGGTCCGTCGCCCGCGGACGCCAGACGAGCACGCCCGGATCGGGGCAGTCGAACGGGATCACCGGGTTGACGTAGTCGGGCTTGGGCGCGGTGAGGCCGCCTGGCACGCCGTCGGTGAGGTGCTCCGGGCCGATCACCGTCTCGGGCAGCGTCGGACGACCAGGCGAGGCGGATCTGCGCGGCCAGGTCGATCTCGAACCAGTCGCCGCAGGGCGACGGGCACGCCGGCCACGAGGTCGACGTCCACCGTGTTCCGCGTGACGAAGTGCTCGCGCCAGCCTCGGAGACGAGCGCGCCGTCGAGCCACAGCCGGACGCCGTCGTCGGTGTCGAGGATCGCGTGTAGCGCCCGTGCGCGCGGCGCGGCCAGGGCGCCGGTCCAGCGGGCGGAGAAGCCGCCGTCGCAGGGGAGCAGCGGGTCAGCCGCAGTCCCAGGCGGCGTCGACCGGTCCGGTGCGGAGACGACGAGGTCGTGGTAGTCGGCGAAGTACCCGCCAGCAGGCCGGGACGGGGGCGGGCGCGGCGCTGTCGGCGGGCGCGGGCGCACTGTCGGGCGCGGGGCGCCGTGTCGGCGGGCGCGGGCGGGGCCGCGGGGTCGCACGGCGCCGGGCTCCGGATGGCAGGCGGCGAGCGCGGCGAGCAGCACGGGGTTCGACACGGTCGTCTCCGTAGCACGCACCGCGGGGGTCGTCGCTACTCGAGGAGGGCGTCGGGCAGGCGTTCACCCACAGGCGCCCGCCGGCCCCGGCGACCACGAGCTCGCCGGCGGGATCGAGGGTCGCCACGACGCTGCTCCACGTCGTTCGAAGAGCAGCTGCGAGTGCAGAGGTCGCCCGTGTCGATCGTCGAACACGCGCAGCTGCGCCACCTCCATGTCGAGGCGGTAGGCCACCACCCAGGCGTGCTTGCCGCCCGGGGCGAAGCTCAGGCCGCCGACCGTCTGATCCGCCAGGGTCGAGGCTCGTGGCGCTGCCGTCGGCGTCGATGCGTCGAGCTCGTCGCCGCCGACGAACGCCACGCCGTCGGCGCGCACGGCCGCGTGGGTCGCGCTCGACGCGGGTGAGGATGGAGCGGCCCCGTTGGCGGTCGCTCCAGACGACCTGTCTTCGCTGGCCACGACGACGAAGCGCCTTGCCGCCGGTGGCGACCAGCTGTTGGTCGCCCGCTGCGCCCCACGCCGGGGACGAGCTGCGGGTGCCGTCGGCCGCGTAGAGGACCGGGGCGCGGCCGACGAGCTGGAGGATCCAGTGCCCGTCGGGCGAGACCACGAGCTCGTCGAGCGACGCCGGCAGGCGGAGGCCCGGCGCCGGTGAGGTCGCGGAGGCGCCGCCGACGCCGTCGACCCACAGGCCGCGGTCGGAGCCCGCCACCGTGGCGCGCCAGTCGACGCCGAGGTCCGGGCTGTCGGCGAGGGCTCGCCCGTCGCGAGCTCGTACAGGTGGATCGTCTTCGTCGAGGCGGAGGACGCGGTCGGGCCGAAGCGCACCATGGCCTCGTCGGAGGCTACCCGCCAGCGCTCGCGTCGCGGCGCCAGGCGACGACGTCCGTGTCGGCGCGCTGCGGCGACGCCGCCGATCAGCCAGGTGTCGCCGGCCTCCTCGACCGTCACCCAGCGCTGGAGCGGGTACGTCGCCAGGGCGTGCAGCGTGTCGCCGCCGACGAACATCAGCTCGTCGTCGTTCCAGGCCGCGATCACGTTGTCGGCGCTTCCACTGGACGGGCGGCGACGATCGGGAGGCGCTGCAGGTGGCCGTTGTCGCGGCGGAGGATGGCGGGGGTCTGGTCGTAGCTGCAGGCCACGACGACCCGGTCGCCGGTGGGGCTGCCGCCGAGGATCGCGACCCAGCCCTGGTCGCAGGGGGCGTTCCACATGGGCCGGGCCAGCTGCGCGTTCGCCTTCAGGTCCCAGGCGAACACGCGGTCGCTGGTGGCCGTGACGAGGGCGGCTGCCGCGGCAGGAAGACGCCACGTCGACGTCCGGGGCAGCCTGGAGCCGGGCGGCGGCGAGCAGCCTCGCCGGCGGCGGCGACGCTGGCCAGGCGCGGCACAGGCTATCCACCACCGGGTCGGTAACGGCGCGCCCGGGCGCCGAAGCCAGGAGAGGTTCGACGGAGAGGAGCACCGCCGGTTTCAGCAACCTCGAGGCCGGTGTCCAGCAGGTTACGGTGGGGGGCGGGTGACGGGGTGCACGACCGTGACACCTGGGCAAAGATAGCGCGCGGCTCAACGCCCCAACTGGCGGCGCTGACCCATGCTCCGCAACCCCGCCCTCGAGGCCGCGGTCGTCGCCGACCCCGACCGGGTCGACGCCTTCCTCGTCTACGGCGACTGGCTCCTCGAGCAGGGCGACCCGCGCGGCCAGCTCAGCACGCTGGACCGCGCCCTGGCCGACGACCCCTGGGGCGACCGCGGCGCAGCGCTGCGTGCGGAGCGCTCCGCCCTGTTCGAAGCCCACCGCGACGAGCTGCTGGGCCCCCTGGCCGAGCACGTCGACGAGCGGCGCCTCCGCGTGACCTGGGCCCACGGCTTCCTCCGCGAGGCGCGGGTCGGCTGGCGCCCGGCGTCCGTCCACGCGGGCGAGGACCCCTTCGACGTGCTGACGACGCTGCTCGCCCACCCGAGCGCCCGCCTGCTGCACACGCTGACGCTGGGCCCCGCCGAGGCCCTCCCCGCCCTGGTCGACGCCCTGGTCGCCGCCCCACCGCCGGCCCTGCGTCGCCTGACGATCGGCGTGGGCGCCGGCAGGGCGCCGTACTTCGCCGACGTGGGCGCCCTCTCGGCGCTGTCCGACGCCGTCCCGAACCTCCGCGAACTCGTGATCCGCGGCACGACCGCCTCCCTCGGCGCGCTCGCCCTCCCCGCGCTGGAGCGGCTCGATCTCGGCGCCACCGTCGACCTCGTGGACCTCGCCCACTTCCCTGCCCTGCGCGCCCTCAGCCTGTGGGGGCCCGGCGACGACCGCGTCGCCTGGCTCGCGGGCGCACGCAACCCCCTGGCCCTGGGCCTGCACGACGACGAGGCGGCCAACGAGACCGTCCGCGAGCTGCTCGCCTCGCCCCTGCGCCCCACGGCGCTGGACCTGTCGATGTCGGGCCTCACGCAGGGCGGCGCCCTGCTGTCCGCGGCCCCGCGCCTGCGCGACGTGCCCGTCGACGTCTCGCTCAACCGCCTCACCGCCGACACGTGCCGGCGCCTGCAGGGAGCCCTGCCGCAGATCGCCCTCGGCGGCCAGGCGAGCCGCCGAGAGGCCGCCGCGCTGCTCGAGCGGGTCACCGACCACACGCTGGCGGCGCAGCTGCGCGAGGCCGGGCAGCGCGTCACGGCGCGCGACGCGCAGGGCGCCGCCGAGGCCGCCCGGCTCGCGCTGCGGCAGGCGGTCTGGATCGGCGACACCCGCGCCGAGAGCCGCGCGCGCGCCACCCTCGCCTGGGCCGAGCAGGACCTCGGGAACACCGAGGTCGCCCTCGACCACGCCCGACAGCAGCTCGAGCTCGAGCGCGACTTCGCGGTGACCACGGCGTCGACGGCGGGGATCGACGCCTCGCTGCTCGCCCTCGCGCAGATCCACCGGTCCCGCGGCGACGTGCGCCACGCCGAGACGCTCCTCGACGCCACCGCCTCGGTGGACGCCCTCGTGGAGCGCGCCTACTCGGTGCTCGTGCAGGGCCGCGCCGCCGACGCCCTCGCCCTCGCCGACCGCGCGCTGGAGCGCGCCGGACCCGAGGCGCCGTGGAACGTCCACAACATCCGCGGCGCCGTGCTGCAGACGCTCAAGCGGTACGAGGAGGCCGACGACGCCTACGCCCAGGCCGAGGCGCGCGCACCCGGACCGACCGCTCGCGCGCGCCGATCGCGCTCAACCGCGCCGGCCTGGCCTTCCTCGTCGGGCAGCCCGCCGAGGCCATGCGCCGGACGGGCGAGGTGATCGAGGCCGCGCGCCAGCGCAGCGACACCACTGCGGAGACGAGCGCGCTCAAGCACCGCGGCCACTGGGCGCTGAACGCCGGCCGCCTCGCCGAGGCCGAAGCGGACCTGTCCGCCGCCCTCGTCGGCTTCGAGCGCCAGAACGACCGCGCGAGCCAGGCGGTGACGTGCCAGCTGCTCGCCGACACGATCCGCCGCCGCCTCGACCCCGCGCGCGCCGCGCAGCTCGCCGAGCGCGCGCTCGGGCTGACGCGGGACTGCGGCCTGCGCGAGTACGAGGCCAGCACGCTCAACACCCTGGGCGCCCTCGCGGAGGACCGCGGCGACCTCCCCGAGGCTGATCGCGCGCTACGAGGACGCGCTGGCCGTCGCGCGACATCCGCGAGCCGCGCGCCGAGTCCTGGCACCTCACCTCGCTGGGGCTCGCCCGCCTCGCCGCCGGCGACGACGACGCGGCGCTGGCGGCCCTCCAAGAGGCGCTCGCCATCTGCCGCGAGGCGCGGGACCGGCGCTGGGAGGGCGTCTGCCGCGCGAGCCTCGGCCGTGGCCTACGCCGCAGCGCCCTCGACGACGCCCTCGCCCACTACGAGGCCGCCATCGCCGTGCTCGACGAGGTCGACAGCCCGGCGTTCGTGCGGGTCCGCCGCCTCCCGCGCTGGTCGCCGCCGGGCGCACCGCGGAGGCGGACGCCGAGCGGGCGCCCTCGCGCCGCACACCGCCGACGATCCGTTGCTCGGGCGCGATCTCGCGGCCATCGAGGCGGCGCTGCGCGGAGACGAGCCGGCGCCCGGCACCGGCGACCATGTCGCGCCGGGTGGGGTCGGCGAGCGCCGAGAACACCCGGGAGAGCGGGTCGGTCGCGATGGGACCTCCAGCTGTTCAACCTCTGGGTTGAACAACATCGGTGTAGCCTGTCCCCGACGGTTGTCAACCAGCTGGTTGATCAGAGCGCGTGAACGCCGCGCCGCCCCGACGGCACTGACTGAGCAGCTCGTCGACCGGGGCAGGTCGTCCTGTTCGGGCTGAACCGTCTCCAGCTCGGCGTCTCGCAGTCGGCGACGGTGACGCCGGTGCCGACCGAGTCGCAAGGGGATGCGCCGGAGCCCGGCGCGCTCCTAGGCTAGAACATGACGCCGAACGCAATCCCGACCTCGGTCGGGAACGCGGCGTGGCCGCTCGCGCCGACCGGGAGCACGTTCTGGTAGGTCGCCCCTCCAGGAACATGCCGGTGGTCCGGCCGAGCTTGCCCACCACGCCGAGCTGGCCGTGCACGTCGGCGTGGGCGGTGACGAGCGGCAGCGGGTCGGCGTCGGGCGTTCGGCGGCGACGCCGAGGCGGATGCTCGGCTGGAGCGTCAGGCCGGGCTCGGCGCTGGTCGCCGGCTCGGCGGCGACAGCAGGGCCGGCCCACAGCGCCGCAGCGAGGAGCGAGCCCGACAGGATCGAGTGGACGGGGTGCTTCGTGGTCATCGCGACCTCCCGCCCGCCAAGTACGGCGTTGGAGGTCCCCTCGCAGTGATTCACGATGACCACGCTTCATCCGGCGTGCAGCCACCACACGACGTGGAAGAGCACAGGCGCCGCGAACAGTAGCGAGTCGACGCGATCGACCACGCCCCCGTGGCCCGCGATCAGTGCCCCGTAGTCCTTGATGCCCGCGTCCCGCTTGATCGCCGACATCACGGCCCCCCCGCACCAGCCGGCCATCGCGCAGGTGAAGGCCAGCAGCGCGGACTCGAGCCACGAGAAGGGCGTCAGCGGCGTCAGCAGCGCGCCGACCGCGGTGGCGGAGAGCACGCCACCCACCAGCCCCTCGACGGTCTTGCCGGGCGACAGCGTCGGCGTCAGCGGCGTCTGCCCCAGCGCCTTCCCCCACAGGAACTGCAGCACGTCGCTCGACTGCGTCACCACGACCAGGAACACGACGAGCTTGTGGGCCTGCCCCTCGTAGCCGTCGATCCGCAGCAGGAGCAGCGCCGGCGCGTGGCTGAGGCAGTACACGCCCACCATCAGCACGTACTGGATGGCCGCCAGGCGGTGCAGGAAGCGCTCGGTGTCGCCCGCCAGCGCCAGGCGCACCGACACCCCGGCCAGCGCCCACACCGGCACGAACACCAGGAACATCGCCGTCCAGCCGCACCAGATCAGCGCGTACTGGACGGGCACCGCGAGGAAGAAGGCCAGCACCAGCGTGGTGTGGTCCACGGGGCGCGAGGGGAGCAGCGTGACGAGCTCACGGAGCGACAGGAAGCTCACGAGCGCGAAGAAGCCGACGATCCCGAGGCGTCCCACCGCGAGGAACGCCACCATCGTGGGGATCATCCACCACCAGGCCCGGATGCGGGCCCGCAGGTCGTCGGCGGCCAGGCGCTCCCGCGGGGTGGCGGCCTGGCGCGCCACGCCCTCCCCGATCGCGCTCCCGACCACGAGGATCACGCCGATCACCCCCAGCAGGACCGCGATCTGGCGATCGATCACGCCGCCTCCACGAGCGCGATCAGCGCGTCGCGCGCGCGGTCGAGGAAGCGCTGCTTGTCGTCACCGGCGAGCCGCGGCACGGGGGGACCGAAGCGGACGCCAGCGAGCATGGGGACAGGCACCAGGTGGCCCTTGGGCATCATGCGGCCGAGGTTCACGAGGTGCACGGGCACGACCTGCACCGCCGGGAACGCGCTCGCCAGGTGGTAGATGCCGGACTTGAACGGCTGCACCCCGCGCTCCGGGTCGAGGTTGCGCGTCCCCTCGGGGAACAGGATGAGCGAGTCGCCGTCGCGCAGCGCGGCCGCCATGGGCGCGCAGGCGTCGGCGGCGTCGATGCCGCAGCGGTCCACGAACACGGCGCGCATGCCCCGGCCAGCAGGCCGCGGACGCCGCGCTCCCAGTACTCCCGGGCGGCGACCGGACGCGTGCGCGCCCGGGCCGCGGGGGGCAGCGCCGCCCAGAGCACGGGCGCATCGAGGTGCGACGCGTGGTTCGCGAAGTAGAGCCGCTGGATCGCGCGGCCGTCGGGGCCGAGCGGCTCGCTCCCGTCCCAGCGCGGCTGCACGCCGGCCGCGAAGCGGATGAGCCCCGCCACGGCGCTCACCTCGCCTCCCGCAGCCGGCGCACGGCCTCGTGGATGACGGCGCGGTCTGCGTCACCGAGCACGACCCGCGGGCGGGCGGCGCGCACCCGCGCCAGCGCGCCGTCGACGTCGGTGACGCGACCTGAGGCGGCCAGCCAGGTGGCGACGGCGGCCGCGGAGCGCGAGAACCCGAGCGCGCAGCAGACGAGCACGGTCTGCCCGTCGGCCACCCGCGCCTCGATGTGGCGCGCGGCGTCGCAGAGCAGCTCCGGCGCGGGCGGCACGAGGTCGAGCGAGGGCAGGCAGCGCCAGTCGGCGTGCGGGGGCGCGGGCAGCTCCGCGGACAGGTCCACCACCGACGCGGTGGCCCCCGCTGGCGCGAGGCGCCCGAGGCGCACGCCATCGGCGATCTCGCTGTCGGGCAGGTTCCGCGTGAACAGGGCGGCTCCGAGCCGCGCGCCGAGGACGTAGGGGTAGAGCAGCACGAGCGCGGCGGCGCTCATGCGCCCCTGGGCGTCCTTCTGGAACAGCCGCTCCCCCGCGGCTCCGTAGGCCAGGGCGACGAGGAGCAGGCTCTGCGCGGGCCAGAGCAGCCAGAGCGCCGCGCCGCCCAGCCCCCACGCGAGCCCCAGGCAGGCGAGGGCCCCGGCGACGTAGCGCGAGGCGAGGCGCCGACGGCGAGGATCGTGGGTGAGCGCCAGCCCGTGGAGCGGGCTCGCGCCCTCGTCGGGCAGCGCCCAGACACAGAAGGCGCCCAGCATCGCCCCCGTCGGGATGTCGAAGAAGTGGTGCTGCCACGTGGTGAGCGTCGACAGCGCGACGAGCGTGAACCAGGCGTTCGAGAGCCGCCGCCAGGGGCCGCGCAGGTGCTTCGCGTAGCGGACGCCCAGGATGATGGCGATCGCGACGTGCAGCGAGGGCGCGAGGTTGAAGGGCCGGGTGCACACGTCGCCCAGCGCCGCGAACCAGGGCGCCCAGATCCCCGTGTCGGCCGGGATCGTGCTCACCAGCCGCAGCGGGAACAGCAGGAAGATGGGGATGGCGACGGCCTGGGCGAGCACGAGGCGCAGCGCGTGCCGATTCAGCTCCGCACGGGTGAGGCACAGGAAGAGGGACAGCGCGTAGAACAGGTCCTCCGACCAGTACGGCACCACCGTCCACGCGAGGAACGGGATGTGGCGCTCCCAGTCGAAGACCAGCGTGGGGACGTGGTCGCGGAGCGCCGTGAGCTCGAGCGCGCCGATGTAGCTCCCGAAGAACATCGGCGCGAGGACACAGCCCCACAGCGCTGCCCAACCCCAGGGGCGACCGCCGGGCGTCGTCACGGGCGCCGCGTTCGAGGGACCATCGTCACCTCGTCGAGCGTAACCGGGTGCACGTTCGGGTCTCTCGTGAGATGGTGACCGCGAGCGGGGAGGGCGCGTGGCGACGTGTTGGCTGCCGTGGCTGCTCGGGGCGGTGCCCGCAATCGCGGACGAGCCCGACCACGAGATCCACGAGGCGCTGCGGGAGGTGGTGCGACAGGCCGAGGAGGCGATCGACGCCGGCCGCTACGAGGACATCCTGCCGCTGCTGACGGAGGACTTCCAGGGCACGAGCCTGACCCAGGACCCGATCCGCGGGCGGCAGGGCGTCCGGGACTACTTCACGCTGTGGTTCGGCCCCGGTGGGTACATGGCGTCCATGTCGCTGCACATCGAACCCGACGCGCTGACGGACCTGTCGGAGGACCGGAGCTGGGGGCTTGTCACGGGCGCGGGCCGGGAGCACTACGTGGCCAAGAACGGCGACGTCTTCGACTTCGACACGCGCTGGACCACGGTGATGGAGCGCGGCGAGGACGGCCAGTGGCGGATCCGCGCCATCCACTTCGGCACGAACCACCTGGACAACCCGGTGCTGTGGAAGGTGCGCGACACGATGATCACCTGGGGGCCGTCGGCGCCCTGGGCGTGGGGATCGTGGCCTTTGGCGCCGGCTGGTGGGTGGGGCGGCGGCGCGCCAGGGTCGCATGAAGAGCGTGGGCGCGCGACGGCACGCTGTGGGTGCTCGACGGGCCGGGCGTCGACGCCTACGGCAAGAGCAAGACCCTCGCCGAGCGCGCCGCGTGGGACTTCGTGGCCGCGCAGGGCGGCGCCATGGCCCTCACCACGATGCTGCCCGTGGCGGTGATGGGCCCCGCGCTGGGACGGAGTGTCGGGTGCCAACGAGATCGTGGCCCGGATGCTCGAGGGCGCCTGCCGGCCTCCGACCTGTACATCCCCGTCGTCGACGTGCGGGACGTGGCCCGCGCCCGTTCGCGCTCGAGGTCCCCGAGGCGGCGGGGCAGCGGTTCCTGCTCTCGAACGGGCCGCCGCTGGCGATGCGCGACATCGCGGCGACGGTGCGCGCACGGCTCGGCGAGGCCGCCGCGAAGGTGCCGACCCGGTCGATCCCGAGCGTCGTCATCCGGCTGGGTGCGCTGTTCTCGGCGCAGTTCCGCGCGATCGCACCCGACCTCGGCTACGCCAAGCGCACGTCGAACGCCCGGGCGCGCTCCGTGCTCGGCTGGACGCCGCGCGACGCCCACGAGGCGGTCGCGGCCGCCGCGGAGAGCCTCGTCGCGATGTCGCGCGCCCCCGCGGGATAGGTGCCCGGTACCCCGACCAGGAGCCGCCCGTGGAGGACTACCCCGACGTCGACGCCTACCTCGCTGCGTCGGAGCTGTGGCCGGAGGCCATCCGCGCCCTGCGGCCCGTGCTCCTGGCGAGCGGCCTCGACGAGACCATCAAGTGGGGCAAGCCCTGCTACTGCCTCGACGACGCGAACGTCGTCGTGGTGCAGGAGTTCTCCGACAAGCTCGCCCTGATGTTCATCAAGGGCCTGCTCCTCGACGATCCCGAAGGCGTGCTGCACGAGCAGGGCCCCAACACCCACGGTGCGCTGCGGATGGAGTTCACCTCGGCCGAGCAGGTCGAGGCGCAGGCCGACATCGTCGCGGCGTACCTGGAGGAGGCGATGGCCGTGCAGCGCGCCGGCACCCCGCTCCCGCCGCGACCGGAGGAGCCGCTCGCCGACGCGCTCCTGGAGCGGCTCGCCAGCGACGCCGCGCTGGCAGAGGCCTTCGAGGCGCTGACGCCCGGGCGGCAGCGGGAGTACAACCTGCACATCTCCGACGCGAAGCAGGCCTCCACCCGCGAGCGCCGGGTCGACAACGTGGTCCCGCGCATCCTCGCGGGGAAGGGCCTCCGCGACCGCTGACGTCCGTCACCGCGGGCGGCCGGGCACCCCCACGTCGAGCTCCACCAGGTCGCCGTAGGTGCTGACGTAGAGCTTGTACGGGTCCCAGCCGCCCAGCGTGCGCCCGAAGGCGAGGTTCGGGCAGGACGAGGCGGGGCCGGTGTCGAGGTCGATCAGCAGCTCGACCGCGCCCGCGGGGTCGACCCGGTACAGCCTGCAGCCGAAGGACTGCACGACGGCTGCAGGTTGTCGCACGCGTCGACCGCCATGCCCGACAGCGTGGAGTCCTCGATCTCCACCCAGCGCGTCGGCTGCGACCAGGTCCCGTCGGCGCCGCGCTCGGAGCGGAAGATCCAGGGATCGCTCTGCGAGTAGCCCGACCAGTAGGCCGTGTCCTCGCTGACCGAGAACGCTGCGCCGTACAGCTGGACGGCGATCCGCCCGAAGTCCACCACCGTGCCGTCGGCCTCCACGATCCGGGCGTCCCCGGACAGATCGCCCGTGACGACGGTGCCGTCGGACGCCACGTCGATGTCGCAGTAGGAGCCGGCGCCGCCCAGCTCGGCGATCAGGTACGGCGCGCCCGTGGCGTGGTCCACGCCGCGCAGCTGCGGGAGCGTCCCGTGGGTGTAGGCGATGTCGCCGTCGTTCAGCAGGTCGATCCCCTTGGCCTCGCCGGCGTTGGGCGCGAGGACCTGCACGCTGCCGTCCACCGCGTACTGCACCACGTTCGCGCCGGCGTCCCAGGCGACCAGGTAGCCGTCGAGGTCGAACGTCAGCGCCTCCGTGGTGGTGATGCCGGTGAGCCGGCGCACGGCGGGCTCACCGGCGGGCACCCCGAGGCCGCAGTCGTACGGCGCTTCCGGGTAGATCAGGCCCGGCGGCACCGTGGTCGTGGCCGTGTCGCCCGTGGGCGTCGTGGCGGCCGTGTCCGCCGGGGTGGTCGGCGTCGGGGACGATGTCGTGCTGCTCGAGGGCGTCGTCGGGTCGGTGGGCGCCGTCGCCTCCGGCTTCGGCGTGCAAGCGGCCAGCAGCATCCACGTCACGGTCACCTCCTCGGCATCATGCCCGCCTCGGCGGGTCACCGCTCGTTCACCGGACGGTCCGACGTCGGTCAGAACGGCAGCCCCACGCACGGCTACCCCCGAGCCAGGAGGGAGCCCGATGAACAGGATCGGATGGACGGCCGCCGCAGCGCTGGCGCTGGGGTGCGGTGTGGACCGGGCAGCGGCCCCGGAGGGCGGCGACGAGCTCGTGCGGATCAGCGGCAGCGGCACGTGCACGACGGACTGGACGTTCGCGCAGAGCGGGTGGACCGCGCGCGTGGTGTACCGAGGCGGCCCGCTCGAGGCGATCTCCGGGCTGGCGGTCCGCGACGACGGCCGCGTGTTCGTGAGCGACCGCAGCGCGTCGGTGGTGGTGGCGATCGACCCGGAGGCCGGCACGCTCGAGCCCCTGCTCGACGCCGCCGACGGCATCAGCGCGCCCGCCCGGCTGGTGCTGCTCGGCGACGAGCTGATCGTGGCGGACTGGAACGCGACGCCGACGTCGTCTTGCTGCAACGGGCGCGTGCTGAGCGTCGACGTGGACGCCGACCCCGTCACCGTCACCTCGCTGCAGGAGGGCACGCCCGGCGTCACCGTGGGCGATCCGTTCGGGCTGGCCCTCGGCGGGACCGCGGACTGGCCGGCGCCGCTGTACGGCATGGACTTCCAGGGCGCGTCGAGCCAGCTGCCCACGCTGTTCCGCTGGGACGGCGCCTCCGCCGTCGAGCTCCAGGACCCGGCGGTGTGGCCGACGAACCGGCTGCCCCAGCACGTCGTGCTGGCCGACGGCGGCGCGTTCGACGGCATGTTCGTCAGCGATCGGACCAGCCGCATCTGGCGGGTGCACGGGCCCCCGGGGAGCCGCACCATCAGCCAGTTCTCGCTGTCGCCGAACATCTCCACCCCGGCGAGCCTGCGGTTCGAGGGCGCCTACGACTTCGACGGCGACGGCGTCGAGTCGATGTGGCTGCTGGGGGCCGCCGCGGACCGGCTCTACACCGTGACCGCCACCGGCGCCGTGGCGACGTTCGCCACCGCCTCGAGCGACGTCGACCTGTTCTCGGACCTGGCGTTCGACCCGCTCCACGACCGCCTGTACGTCGGGATGGGCGACACGCTGTACGCCATCGAGCGCGCGTCGGACCGGGACGGGGACGGCGCCGCCGACTGCGTCGACAACTGCATCGACCTCGCCAACGCCGACCAGGTGGACAGCGACGGCGACGGCGTGGGCGACGCGTGCGACCAGTGCCCCGCGCCCGCGGGCTGGGCCTGCGACGAGGTCAGCGCCGGGTTCCGGCACATCACCGGCCTCGGCGTCGACGGGACCGGGCGGCTGTACGTGGCCGACCGCGGCGCCGAGCCCGACGAGGCGCCGGACCGGCCGGGCCTGTACGGCCTCGACCCGGCGACGGGGGCCATCGACACGCTGCTCGAGGGGCTGCCGCTGGCGGCGCCGGCGCGGCTCGTCGTCCCCGACGACGGCCACGTGGTGCTGGCGGACTGGAACACGGAGATCACGTCGGGCTGCTGCGGGGGGCGGGTCCTGCGGGTCCCCGTCGCGGCGCCGGCGAGCTGGGAGGTGCTGCTGGCCGCGACGCCCGGCGTCACCGTCGGCGATCCGTTCGGGCTGGCGCTGGGCGGCGCGGCGCCGTTCGACCTGCCGCTGTACGGCATGGACTTCCAGGGTGCGTCCAGCGGCATCCCCGTGCTGTTCGGGCTGGACGCGCTCGCGCCGCCGGCCGCGGCGTCGGTGGTGAGCCAGGATCCCGTGTGGGACGCGAGCACCGTGCCCACGCACCTGATCCTCGACGACGACCCGACGGACGCGTGGCCCGACGGCTTCTACGTCTCCGACCGGACGGGGCCGATCTGGTACGTCGACGCCTCCGGAGCGGCGAGCGTGGCGTACCAGGGCGCGGGGCTCGGGACGCCGGCGTCGATGCGCATCGTCGGGGGTCCGTTCGGCGGCGACCTCGTGGTGCTGGACGCCTCGCGGCACGCAGTGCTGACGCTGACGCCGGGCGGGGTGCCCGAGGTGCTGGTGCCGGACCTGTTCCAGGCGTCGCAGCTGTCGGATCTCGTGTGGGATCCGGCGACGGAGGTGCTGTACCTCGGGATGCGGCGGCAGGTGTACGCGCTGCGCCCGCTGTAGCGCGGCATGCCGGCGGCGCCGTGGTAGGTGGGCGCCGGAGGTCGCATGAAGAGCGTGGGCGCAGTGCTCGCGGGGTTCCTGGCGGTGGTCGTCCTGTCGACGGGGACGGACGCCGTGCTGCACGCCGCGGGCGTGTTTCCGCCCGCGCGCATGTCGGACGGGCTGTTCGCCGTCGCGACGCTCTACCGGACGGCGTTCACCGTCCTCGGCGGCTGGATCACGGCGAAGCTCGCGCCGAAGCGGCCGTGGGTGCACGTCGGCGTGCTCGCCGCGCTGGGGACGCTGGGCGGCGCGGGCGGCGTGGCGGCGGCGGTGGCGCAGCCGGAGATGGGGCCGCTGTGGTACCCGGTGGCGCTGCTGGTGGAGGCCATCCCGTGCGTGCTGCTCGGTGGGTGGCTCGCGCGGCGCTGACCCCGTGGGTCGCGTCAGCGGTCGTACGTCGTGACGGTGCAGGTCAGCAGGTCCCAGTCGGCCAGCGCCGGGATCGTCGCGGTGTCGCCGTCGAAGCGGACGTCGCCGTTCATCCAGACCATCGGGACGCGCACCGAGCCGCACGACCGGCCGTCGGCGAGGCGGACGACCTCGACCCGGCCGGGTGCGTCGCTGCCTTGTCCGGGCGAGACCGGGATGCAGCCCGAGACGACCGAGCGGGAGGCGACGACCTCGAACCGGCCGTCCGGGCTCTGCCAGCGGGCGTGCTCGGTCGTACAGGCCAGCCAGAGCCACCACCACATGGTGTCGGCAGTAGCGGGTCGCCGCGGCGGTGTCGAGGCCGGCTGCCGGCTCAGGCGGGCGTGAGCTCGGTGAGGAGGCCGTCGAGGCGCGCGTAGCCCTCGACGAGCCCCGCGTCGAGGAAGACCTCGCGGTATTCGAAGCTCTCGACGAGCGACTTGCGCGGTGAGCCGCGTGCGGCCGTCGGCGAGCGCCTCGAAGCGGTGGCGCTCCAGCACGACGCAGTCGGGGAACCCGTCGGCGGCGAAGGTCTGCACGATCAGCTCGTTCGGGATGACGTCGTGGAACGACCCGTGCACGCTGCCGGACATCTCGGGCCCCGACATCGTGATGCGGTAGGCGCCGCCGGTGCGGCAGTCGAACTGGTCGAACCGCACCTCGTAGCCCTCGGGCCAGTTCCACCTGGCGAACAGCTCCGGCTCGACGTGCGCCCGGAAGACCTTTGCCGGCGGGGCGTCGAACTCGCGGACGATGCGGACCAGGGGCAGCTTCTCGTCGATGACGACCACGGCTTCCTTCATCTCGGTTCTCCTTCGGTTTCGTCGGGCAGCTCGGTGAGCAGGGCGTCGAGGCGGCGGTAGCGCTCCTCGGCCTGACGGCGGTACCGCTCGATCCACGTGGTCACGAGGTCGAGCCCCTCCGGCTCGAGGTGGACGGGGCGGCGTTGCGCCTCCCGCCGGCGGCTCACGAGCCCGGCCTCCTCGACACCCGCAGGTGCTTCGAGACGGCCTGGAGCGAGACGTCGTAGGGGGCGGCGAGGCTCGTTGACCGTGGCGTCGGCCAGGCTCAGGCGGGCGACCATGTCGCGCCGGGTGGGGTCGGCGAGCGCCGAGAACACCTGGAGAGCGGGTCGGTCGCGATGGGACCTCCAGCTGTTCAACCTCTGGGTTGAACAACATCGGTGTAGCCTGTCCCCGACGGTTGTCAACCAGCTGGTTGATCAGAGCGCGTGAACGCCGCGCCGCCCCGACGGCACTGACTGAGCAGCTCGTCGACCGGGGCAGGTCGTCCTGTTCGGGCTGAACCGTTTCAGCTCGGCGTCTCGCAGTCGGCGACGGTGACGCCGGTGCCGACCGAGTCGCAAGGGGATGCGCCGGAGCCCGGCGCGCTCCTAGGCTAGAACATGACGCCGAACGCAATCCCGACCTCGGTCGGGAACGCGCGTGGCCGCTCGCGCCGACCGGGAGCACGTTCTGGTAGGTCGCCCCTCCAGGAACATGCCGGTGGTCCGGCCGAGCTTGCCCACCACGCCGAGCTGGCCGTGCACGTCGGCGTGGGCGGTGACGAGCGGCAGCGGGTCGGCGTCGGGCGTTCGGCGGCGACGCCGAGGCGGATGCTCGGCTGGAGCGTCAGGCCGGGCTCGGCGCTGGTCGCCGGCTCGGCGGCGACAGCAGGGCCGGCCCACAGCGCCGGCGAGGAGCGAGCCCGACAGGATGAGTGGACGGGTGCTTCGTGGTCATCGCGACCTCAGTCGGGCTCGCGGAGAGACGCGGTTGCGTAGCGGCCGCCCATCTCGTCGTGTTCAGTCGACACCCGCCTCGTCGATGGGGACCAGCGCGCAGGCGATCACGTCGCCGTCGTCACAGGCGGCGCGGTCGGCGCGCAGTTGCCAGGCGTAGCGCTGCTCCGCGTCGGCTCTGCGCATGGGTCCAACCGAGCCGCGCCTCCACGCGGCACGCCTGCACCCGCCCAGTGCCGCACAGCGTGTGCATCCCCTGCAGCTCGCCGGATCCGCTGCGCATCGCGCGCCCACTCCGCGAGAACGCAGGCCGACCCGTCGCCCGCCTGACACGCCACCAGCGCCTCGGCGAGCGGCGCCTCGTCGCAGGCCACCTGCCCGCGGGCGCACAGCCGCTCGAAGTGGCGCGCCTGCTGCGCGCGGCGGCGGCTCGCCGCTGCGCTGCTCCGCGCAGCGTGCTGCAGACCTGCTCGAGCGTGAGCGCCGCGTTGGCGTGCTCCCGACAGGCGTTCGGGGCGTCGGCGCTACACGCGCGGTCGCGAGCATCGGCGATGGCGACGAAGGCGGCCACGGGCAGCACGACGTCCTCGCTCACGTCCAGCGTCTGCTGGCGGAGGAGCTTGCTGTAGCGGGGCGTGCGCGGGTGCAGGCCCTCCCAGCCATCCTGGTACAGCTTGCCGGCGCGCGCGACCCACAGCAAGTGGCGGCAGGCTCGTAGCTCCCCTGCCACGCACTGGGCGCGCAGCCCGTCGAGGATCGAGCGGACGAAGATCGAGGAATCTCCACCCGCTCCCGCCGCGGAGGCGCAGGCCCCCAGGTCCCCGGTGGCGCACGCCTCGCCGGCGAGCGCGCGGAACCGCTCGAGCCACTGCCTGCCCTCCTCCTCGTCGTACAGCTCGACCGCCCAGGCGCAGCCCACGGGGTCGCCGGCCTCGCACAGCTGGGCCGCGCGCGGGCGCACGGTCTCACGCGGCCCGTCCTCGAACCAGCCGTAGCAGCTCGCCGCGTGGCCCGCGTCGCAGCCGGCCCGACGCAAGGCGTCAGCGCGTTGCTCGGCGTCTTGACCGACGCGCCAGTCGGTGGACTGCTCGCAGGCGACGCCGTCGCCGGCAGCGCATTGCGCCGTGCAGGCGGCCAGGTCGGCGCACTGCGCCGGCGGCACCTCCCGCAGGCCCATCGCCGCCGCCAGCGTGCAGGCGTCTTGCGCGCCGCCGTCGCAGGCGCGGTCGAGGGCGTCGATTCCCACGTCCTCGCCGCGCGCCAGCGCGCCCATCGCCAGATGCAGGCAGGCCCGGGGCTCGCCTTCGGCGCACGCGCGGCGATCGGCGTCCCGAGCGGGGCCGCCGCACGCCAGCACCGCGCCGCGGCCGCACAGTGCCTTGCGCAGGCCGCGGGCGTCCGCGACGCAGCGGTCGTCCCCGTCACACAGGGCGCGCTCGCGCTCGAGGCTCCAGGCCAGGGCCTCGTCGCAGCCGCGCTTGCGGCACTGCTTCGCCAGCGCCCGATCGCCCAGCGCGAGCCAGTCGCCGTCCAGGTCGAACGTCACCCAGCCGTCCCAGCCGCGCAGCCTCCAGCCTCCGTTCTGCAGGCGCCGGCAGGTGGCGATGTCGCCGCCTCTGCAGGCTTTCTCGGCGTCGGCGCTCAACCGATGCCGGAGCTTCGCGGCCTCCAGCTGTCGCCCGTCGTGCTCCAGGAGGCTGACCGCGTTGGCACAGGCCGCGACGTCGTCGAGGCCACACGCAGCGGTGGCCGCGGTGAGGGCGCGCCGGAGACGGGCGGCGGGGTCGGGGTGCAGGCGCGCCGCCTGGCCGCAGCTCTCCCAGTCCCCGGCGTCACAGCGGGACTCGTAGAGCGCTCGTGCTGCGGGGGGTCCGCCCCACTCCGGACGCTCCTCCATGCCGTGGGCCACGCGGCGGCAGCCCTCGTCCCAGCCGCCTCGACAACCGCGGTCTTGCGCCCGCATCCAGCGGAAGCCGCCGTCCCCCCCTCGGTCGGCGGCGAGCCATGCGGCCGTAGTGGTGCACGCGTCGGGCTCGCCATCCAGCTCGCAGGCGCGCAGCACGTCCACCAGCGAGGGTCCTCCGACCGTCTCGGGGCACGCCTGGCCGAAGGCATGGGCGCAGGACCACTCGCCCACGGCCGCCGACCGGCCGCCTGCGGCCGCGTAGAAGGCGCATATTGAGTCCTCCCCCGCCTCGCAGCGCTTCTCCAGCCAGTTATCGTCCCAGTCGCTCCCCGCCGTGGCGCGGACGGCCGCGGCGAGGCAGGACGCCTCGTCGTCGCAAGGCGGTGTCGGCCGGCCGATCCGCTCGGGCATGCCGCAGGCGGCGTCGACCCCTGCCAGGCACAGGGACTGGAGCTGCTCGAGGCCCTGCTCCTCGCAGGCCGTTTGGCCGTTGCACGCCGCGTAGCCTGTCGCAGCGCGAGCCAGCCCGTCGAGGCACGGTAGCCCCCTCGGATCGTCGGCACAGGCCGTCACGTCCTTCCGCAGGAGAGTGGTGTGGACCTCACGGGCCTGCTCGGCGTCGGTCCAGTCCCGCGACCGCCACACGCGGTCGAGGCGCTCGCCGAGCGGGGTGTCGGCGATGCCGAACGCGCGCCAGTCGATGCCGCGCCCGTCGATCACCCCCTCCCCGACGAACTGCGACCAGATCGCTTCGGTGCCCTCACGATCCCGGCAAGCCTGCATCGCGGGGACGGCAGCCGACGGTTCCCGCCGCAGGTCGGGGCCCAGGAACAGCGCCGGCGCCTGGCACAGCGACGGATCGCGCGCGGCGACGGCGACGATTCCAGCCAGCAGGCTGCGCCGGGCGCGGGACTTCCGCGCCGTGTCACCGTGCTCGAATGCCGCATAGACGACGCTGCAGGCGACCAGGTCGCCCTGCTCGCACGGCGCGAGGTAGGCGACCTCGTGGGCGGGCTCCGACGCGTAGGGGCGGGCTCGGGTGGCCTCTCGGCGGATGCCCAGGCGGGCGGCCAGCGGGCAGGCGCGGGTGGTGCCCGCGTCGCACAGGGACCAGGCCAGAGTCTCGGCCTCGAGGGTCTTGCCGCCCTGCTGGTCGTCGTCGATCATGTCGGCGAGGGTCAGGCAGGCGTCGAGGTCGCCGCCGCTGCAGGCGGTCTCGCAAGCTGCCGGGTCGTCGCAGGCGAGGGCCGTCGCGAGCACCATCCACCAGACCACCCCCCCACCTCCAGGCGAGCCCACTAGCCCGATGATCGCTTTCGAGCACGCCCACGAGGCGGTCGCGGCCGCCGCGGAGAGCCTCGTCGCGATGTCGCGCGCCCCCGCGGGATAGGTGCCCGGTACCCCGACCAGGAGCCGCCCGTGGAGGACTACCCCGACGTCGACGCCTACCTCGCTGCGTCGGAGCTGTGGCCGGAGGCCATCCGCGCCCTGCGGCCCGTGCTCCTGGCGAGCGGCTTCGACGAGACCGTCAAGTGGGGCAAGCCTGCTACTGCCTCGACGACGCGAACGTCGTCGTGGTGCAGGAGTTCTCCGACAAGAACAACACCGCTGTAGCCTGTCCCCGACGGTTTTCAATCAGCTGGTTGATCATGAGCGCGTGAACGCCGCGCGGCCCCGACGGCAGTGACTGAGCAGCTCGTCGACCGGGGCAGGTCGTTCTGTTCGGGCTGAACCGTCTCCAGCTCGGCGTCTCGCAGTCGGCGAAGGTGACGCCGGTGCCGAGCGAGTCGCAAGTCGACGCAGACAGGTCCTGGCCGGTCGCCTGCGGGGATGCACCGGGAGCCCGGCGCGCTCCTAGCCTAGAACTTGGACACGTCGCCGGCGTCGGCGATCTCGACGAAGCGGATGCCGGTGAACCCCTCGGCCTGCACCGCCTCCGCGAGCGTGCGCTCGAAGAACAGCGGCGCGGAGAGGGCCTCGTCGGCCAGCCGCCCGAGGCGCCGGCCCTCGAACGGGTCGTCGCCGCGGAGGGCCAGCGTGCCCATGAACCGCCCACCTCGGTGACCTGCGAGCTCGGGTCGAGCGCGCCCACGGGGTCGACGGGGTGCAGGATGGCGTAGTCGCGCTGGACGGGCTTCTTGCCCTTCGGGTCGAGGATCACCACCGAGCTCGACGGCCTGCAGCCCCTGCGCCTCGAAGACAGGCACGCACCCGCGGGGAGACCACGCTGCTGCCCGCGCCGACGAAGTCCTCGAAGGTTCGCCCCGTGCCGTAGTCCGCCCGGCAGGCGGCGTCGTGGCCATCCGTCGGCGCGCGGCACCCTCGACTGCAGCTCCCAGTCGTCCTCCTGACATTGTCCACAAAGGCCCAGGGACGCCGCCCCCTGCCCTCCCACGGTGTACCCCACGACGTAGTCCACAGCTGCTCCCGATCGGGTCCCCAGCTTGCCCCGACGCAGCGCCTCGCGCGAGTGCGCGGCGGGACCGCTCGGCGGTCGCGCGCACCGCCCAGCGGTCGGCTGCGGGTCCCGGCCCGCCCGGCGGCGCAAGCTGTCGGAGACGGAGGGCGGCGTGAAGGTGCTGGTTCTCGGTGGCGGCGGGCGGACGGGGCGTCTCGTGGTGGACCTCGCCCTGAGCCGGGGCCACGAGGTGACGGCGCTCGTGCGCTCGGTCGCCGGCCTCGAGGGCGTGCAGCACGCGCGGCTGTCCGTCGTTGGCGGGAGCCCGTGCGAGGTGGCGCCGCTGCTCGGCGTGCTGCCAGGGCACGATGCCGTCGTGTCCACGCTGGGGCCGCGCGTCCCCTCGCGGCGTGCCAGCGAGGTCTACGTGCGCTCCGGCGACGCGCTCGTGGCGGCGATGGCGGTCGCTGGCGTGGAACGGGTGCTGGTCACGTCCACCACGTTGCTCTGGCGGATCGTCTGCCAAGAAGATGGCCCGCGACCGATACCTCCGGGGCCCATCCCCAGAGGATCAGTCCGGGTAGCCGACTCTGGGGCAAGGACAAGCGATTGGCCGAGAGCTCAGGTCTCAGCTGGCTTGTGAAGGATCCGGAACGAGTAGGGGTCGTCACCCGGCTCGCTGAGCGTGGAGCCCTGGATATCGTCAGCGAGCGGCTGAAGATCCGACGGCAGGGCGGCTACCCGGCGATCGACGTGTTCCTCCTGCTGTGGCTGTACCTGTCGGCGTGGGGGTCCGGCTGAAGTCGTTCTGGCCCATGCTGCGGCCGTGTGCGAAGGGCATCGCGGCGCTGGCCGCTCGAGCCTCCCGTCGCCGTCGGCGGCATCGCGTGCGCTCGATGCGGTCGAGCTGGACCTGCTGCGGCCCGTCGTCGACGGCCTGCTGGTCGACGTGCCGCGGATCGACGAGGTGCTGCGTCACCCGGCGACGCTGTTCCGCAGCGCGCGCGGGCACGGCTGGCGCGTGTTCGACGTGGACCCGAAGGTCGTGACCCTCCACCAGCGCGCGCTGCCCGACATCGAGGACCTGCCCGAGGCGATGCGCGACGGAGGACACGGGCGCACCAGGGCACTCCGGCAGGAAGCGGGGCGACATCCAGTACCAGGAGGTCCCGGTGATGGACGCGGGCACTGGCCTGTGGCTCCACGTGCACCTCAGCCGCGGCAACGGCGAAGGGGTGGTCGACCTGGAGCGGGCACTCGACAGCATCGTCGCGGCAACCGACCGCCTGGACCACCCGCAGTACCGGTCGTTGGTGCGCCTGGACGGTGCGTACGGCAACGTCCCGTGGTTCACCGCCTGCCGCGAGCGGGGCGTGCCGTTCATCACGCGCCTCAACCGCCCGAAGCTGTTCGACGACCCCGAGGTCCTCGCGAAGCTGCGGCATGCCACCTGGTACCTCGTCCCAGACAGCGGCTGTGGCCCTCAGCGCGCGGCCGCCGACATCGGGCTCCTGAGCATCGCGCCTGGCAAGAAGACACGGCGGCCCGACAACACCGCGTACGAGCCGGTCTCGGTGCGCGTGGTGGCCTGCATCTTCCCGAAGCGGGGCAAGGCGAAGCGCGGCCGGACGATCGACGGCTGGGAGGTCGAGCTGTTCGCGGTGGACCTGTGCGCCGACGACTGGCCCGCACCCGACGCCATCGCGCTCTACTACGCTCGCAACGGCTTCGAGAACCGCCTCGCCCAGCAGGACCGCGAGCTGGTGCTGGACCGCATCGTCAGCTACCACCTACCCGGGCAGGAGCTGGCCACCGTCGTCGGGCTGGCGATCTGGAACGAGCGAGTGGTCCGTGGCTTCCAGCTGGAGCGTCCACCCGACCAGGCACCCGTGCAGCAGCTTCGCCAGCCCGCCGTCTGCGACCGGGTCCCCGAGCTGTGGCCTCGTGACCCCGTGCTGAACAGGATGCTCGCCGAGCTGGACTGGCCCGCGCTTCTGCTGGGCCGGCCCGGCTGGTCTTTCGACGCGGCCACCGGCGAGCTGCGGTGCGACCAGGGCCGCAGCCTCACGCTGACGACCGTGCGTCCACAGCCTGGACCCAGCGGTCGGACCGGCATCATCTTCCGGCGCCCGACGGGCGGATGCGAGGACTGTCGACGGTGATCTGGATCCGCGACGAAACGGTGAAGAGCGCATCTGAGCCCCGTCCAGACTCGGCGCACAACACCCGTTCGGCGCCCACCCAGGTCCTGTCTGTCTCGTCGTCGGGGGCTGTGGGCGCTGTGGGCAACGTGGCCTCGAGCACGCCCGCCGAGCCGCCACCTGCACGAGGCCACGTTGTCCAAGCCGTTGTGGGCGATGTGGACGGGCCGCACGACCCGCACCGCGCCCCGCACCCGGTGCCCGTCCACGTCGTCCACATCGGCGTCAGCGTCCCTGCACCTTCCGGCTGTACGTCCCGAGACCGTCGACCCCGACGCACCCGTGCCCGTCGTCTTCGTGTTCCACGGCTACACGATGAGCGGCCAGCTGATGGAGGATATCACCCCCTCGCCGACCGCGAGGGCGTCGCCGTCCTGTACCCGGACGGCCAGGACAACCCTTGGATACGTGGGCGACGGCGTGTGCGGCGCGGGTGCCTCCGCCACCGCCACAGGGGACGACCTCGGCTTCGTCACCGGCATGCTCGACTCCCTCGGCGCCGTGCATCGACCGCGATCGCGTCTTCGCCACGGGCTTCTCGATGGGCGGCTACTTCAGCCACCACCTCGGCTGCGCCGGCCCGCCCGTCATCCGCGCCATCGCGCCCCACTCCGGCGGCACCTACCCGGGCGACTGCGACGACGCGCCGATGCCCGTGATGATCCTCCACGGCGACGCCGACCCGCTCATCTCCCCGAGCTGCGGCGAGGCGGCGGCGCAGGAGTGGCTGCGCCGCGACGGGTGCCCGGCCGGCGCGCCGCTCGAGGTCCCCGTCGCCGGCGGCACCTGCGCGGTGGTCACGGGCTGCACCGACGGCTCGAGCGTGACCTGGTGCTCGTTCGAGGGCATGGACCACGGCTGGGCCGGCTCCGACGACTGGCTCTACGGCGGCGGCACCCGGTACGAGGACGCCGCCGAGCTCGCCTGGAGCTTCTTCGCCGGCTTCTGAGGGACGCTCGGCTACTGGACGGTGACCGGGAAGGTCACGTCCACGTCGCTGTCGCCGGGCGCGGCGCCGATGCCGCCCGACGCCACGTCCTCGGCGACCCCGGCGACCTTGACCGGCTCGCCGTCCTGCGGCGGCATGTGCCGCAGCACCACGCGCAGCTCGCCCGCGCCCGCACCGAGCGTCGTGACGTCGTCGTCGAGGCCAACCGGCAGCCCGTTCGCGTCGGTGTCCGCGTAGTCGATGGCGACGACCGCCGCGGCGTTGTCGCCCGTCGCGGGGCTCTGGACGCCGCTGCCCAGGAACAGCACCTGGTGCTGGTCGCTCTCCGCGTCGACCTCGAGGGTGATGTCCTCGGCGGGGTCCTCGAGCTCGTTCAGGAACGACACGGCCAGCGTGTAGGACTGGCCGGCCGCGAGCGCGATGTCGCTGATGACGGGGTCGCCGTCGTTCTCGGGGTCCGACCAGGCGTAGGACAGCGGCGCGCCGCCGTCGGTCGGGGTGAAGTCCAGCTGGACCGTCGTGATGACCTCGTTCTCGTTGTCTTCGGTGGGCTTGGACGGATCGGTTCAGGCGCCGAGCGCGAGCACGGCGAGGAGCAGTCGGGACATGCGGGTCTCCTGTCAGAAGGTGACGCCGACGCGGACGCGCACGTCGCGCCCGACCTCGTCGGCGGTGTAGCGGAGCAGGCTCGTGTAGTCGCGGTACCGAGCGTTGGTGAGGTTGGTCGCGGCCAGTCCGGCAGACCACGCCCGGCCGTCGACCTCGAAGCGCACGCCGGCGGCGGCGCCGAGCAGGAAGTACGCGGGCGGCGGCGGGGCGAGGTCGGCGGCGGGGTCCACCCGCGTCTGCTCGGCGACGTACTGCCCGCTCACCTCGACGAACGCGTGCTCCACCCGCCGCAGGTGCGGATGGGCGCTCACGGTGAGCGTGCCGCGGTCGGGGGGGACCATGACGAGCCCCTCGCCGGTCGCGAGCGAGAGGCCGCGGACGACGGCGCCCGACAGGCGCGCCCCCACCGGCGCCTCCTCGCCGAGGGCCACGCCGCCGTCGAAGCCGTAGAACAGGGCGTCGATCGGGCGGCGCGCCGTCCTGCACGTCGGGCGCGAAGTAGACGAAGTCGTCGATGAGGTTCGCGTACCCCGACGCCTCGCCGGTCAGCGGGCCAGCCGAGAAGGACACGGTGGGGGAGACGCCGCGGGTGGTCTCGACGGGCAGGCCCGGGTCGCCGAGCCCGTAGACGGGCGGGCTCGGGGCGCTGCCGCTCAGGTAGAGCTCGTCGGCGTTGGGGAAGCGGCTCGCGGTGGAGAGGTCGAGGCGCGCCTGCAGCCCGGGCCCGGCCCGCCACACGCCGCCGAGGGTGAGCGAGAGGGCGTCGAAGGCGCGGGGGCAGCGGGCGGCGTCGGCGCCGAGCTCGCAGTCGTCGGCCGTGATCTGGTCGCGGGCGAGCCCGCGCTGGAACGCCGAGGTCGTGAGGTAGGCCGTGCGCGACAGGTGGTCGACCCGGGCGCCCACCTCGAGCGCGGTGTCGGCGGTGGCGTGCCGCTCCACGACGAACAGGCCACCGCCGACACCTGCGTAGTTCGGGACGAGCGGCAGGCCGCGGTAGACGTTCTGCTGCAGCATCCCCGACGCGCCCACGCCGCCGGTGACGCGGCCGCCGAGCGCCGTCAGCGGCGCGTGGTGCAGCTCGACGTCGACGGCGTGCGTGAGCAGCGTGAAGTCGTACTGGGCGCCCGCGTGCTCCGCGTCGCGGACCGTGTCGTACTCGAGGCGGTGGTCGCGCTGGAAGGCGTAGGTGACGGTGGCGCCCGAGCCGTCGACGGGGTCGGCGGCGCCGGTGCGCAGGCGCAGCAGCGCGAGGTCGTGGCCCACCTGCTGCTTCGGCCGGTCCACGTCGAGCGTGGCGGTCCAGGCCTCGGCGCCGACGGGGGTGGGGGCGTCGAGCCGGGCGAGGAAGTCGGCGGGCGTGTCGGCACTGAAGCAGTAGCAGACGCCACCCAGGAAGTCGTAGTGGTGGACGGCCGCCTCGAGCGTGGCGGGGCCGAGGCGCCAGGCGGCGCGGGCGCCGAGGTTCCAGGTGCGGCTCGCGGTGTTGCCGAGCACGTAGTCGGGGGCCCGGGCCGACGCCGCGCGCGAGAAGCTCCCTTCGAGGCGCAGGGACAGCCGATCGTCGGGCGCGGCGTCGATCCGGGCGGCGGCGCTGCCGCGGGCGGCGTTCGTGCCGCCCACCAGCGCCAGATCGCCGCCGACGCCGCGCGCGTCGCGCAGCGGCGGGGGCTCGACGAGCACCACGCCGCCGATGGCGTCGGGGCCGTAGCGCACCCCCGAGGCCCCGCGGAGGACGGTGATGGCGCCGGCGGAGAACGGGTCGATCTCGGGGGCGTGGTCGACGCCCCACTTCTGGCTCTCGTGCCGCACGCCGTCGAACAGGGTGAGGAGGCGGCGCTCGACCTGGCCGCGGATGATGGGCTTGGCGGCGGCGGCGGAGCCGTGGGCCACCACGACCCCGGCGACCTGCGAGACGGTCTCGGCGAGGCCCTGGCCGGCGCTGCGCGCCAGGGCTTCGTGGTCGAGCGTCTCGGCGGACTGCGTCGTCGTCCGCGACGGCGTCTGCCCGACGACCTCGACCTCCTCGACGTCGTCGACGTCGTCGACGTCGTCGACGTCGTCGACGGGGTCGTCGGCGCGGGCGGGGGACAGGGCCAGGAGCAGCGTCAGCACGCCCCCTGGGTACCGCCGCCAGCGACGATCGGGAATGTGACATGATGTCCCGCGTCAATCGGTCGCAGGCGCCCACGGGGGGCGGATCGGCGTACTTCCTGACGAGCTGCACCGCGACCTGCTGCGCCACCGAGTGCGGCGGGCCCTGAGCTACCGAGCCGGCGGCAGCTTCTGCAGCTTGCGCTGCAGGGTCCGCCGGTACAGGCCGAGCCGGCGGGCGGTCTCGGAGATGTTGCCGCCCGTCGCCTGCAGCACCGACAGGATGTGGTTGCGCTCGACCTCCTCGAGCGTCTCCGACGGCAGCGGCACGAGCGCCTCGCGCAGCGCCTCCACCAGCGCGCCGCCGTCGATGGGCTTGGTCCGGAAGTCGACGGCGCCCGCGCGCATCGCCTCCACCGCCACGGGGATGGTGCCGTGGCCGGTGAGCACGACGGCGCGGCAGCCCGGCGCCGCGGCCGCCAGCAGGCGCACCACCTCGAGCCCCGCGCCGGCGTCGCCGCCGAGCCTCAGGTCCACGAGCGCGACGGTCCGGCGGGGTCGCCTCGCAGGCGGCCCGCGCCCCCGCGAGGTCCTCGCAGGTGACCACCGCAGGAACCCGGCGTCCTCCAGCGTCCGCCCGACGACCTCGCGGTACACGGCGTCGTCCTCCACGACCAGGACCTGGCTCATGCGCGCACCCGCCGCATCGACAGCGTGGTCCGCGCCCGCGCGCCGCGGGCGCCACGACCACCGAGCCGCCGACGGACTCGGCGAAGCTCCGCGCCACGAACAGCCCCAGGCCCGTCCCCTGGCTGCCGGTGAAGAACGGCTCGCCGGCTCGCCGGGCCGCCTCGGGGGTCAGCCCCGCGCCGTCGTCGTCCACACGCACCTCCACGCCGTCCGCGTCGCTCTCCGCGACCACCCGGACCCGCTTCGCGCCCGCCTGGCGCGCGTTGTCGAGCGCGATCCACAGCGCACCGCGCCAGCTCTCCTCGCCGCCCGCGACCTCGAGCGCCGAGGGATCGCCCTCCAGCGCCACCTCCACCTCCGGGGCCGCGCGGGCCCACTCGGCGACCCACTGGGGCACGTCGGCGCGGCAGCGGTCGAGCCCCGGCCCGTCGCGGCCGCGCAGACGGTCGAGCAGCTCGGTGCAGCGGTCCACCTGCCCGAGGAGCGTGGCGAACGCCGCGCGCTCGAGGCGCCCGCTGCGCCTCCTCCGCCAGCAGCCGGATGGCGCCGAGCGGCGTGCCCAGCTCGTGGGCCACGCCGGCCGCGAGCGTGCCCAGCGCCGCGAGCCGCTCCGTGGTGGCGCGGGCGGCCGCGGCTTCGCGCTCGGCGCGCTCCCGCGCCCGCAGCGTGGCCGAGAGGCGGCTCACCACCACCGCGATCGCCGCCGCCGACAGGTCGAGCGTGAGGACGTGCAGCAGCTGGTGGGGCAGCCCGTGGACGTCCCGCGCGACGGACAGCATCGGCTCGGCCACGAGCACCAACAGCGCCTCCAGGCCCAGCGCTACGGCGGCGGCGCCCCAGGCCCAGCGCGTCGGCAGGACCAGCGCCACGAGCGCCACGTAGACGAGGTAGCCGAAGGCCAGTGGGTTGTGCGTGCCGCCCGACAGCGCCAGGACGCCCGTGAGCAGCGCGAGATCCGCCACCGCCAGCCCGAACACGACGCCGGCGCGCACCGGCCGGACCCGCACCGCGGCGAGGTCGAGCGCCACCCACGCGCCGAGCACCGCGAGGAGCGCGGGCTGGTGCAGGTGCAGCTCCGTGCCGGCCTCGGCGACCAGCATCAGCAGCAGCTGGATGACGAGCGCCCCGCGCCGGGCGCGGGCGAGCCACCGGAGCGCGAGGTCGCCCGTGCCGGCGTCGAGCACGAGACCTCCCTCGGTGCCCGTAACCGCGGTCAGCGCAGGCTGTCCTCGAAGCCCGGGTCACCGGCGCGCGCGACCAGCGCCGGGAGCGGCTCCCGCCGGGCGAAGTAGCGGACGGCGGCGGCGTAGCGCGTGAGGGCGGTGGCCGGGTCGCCCGACCCGACGCCCGCCAGCGCCTCCTCCGCCGACGCATAGACGAGCCCGGCGCGCGTGTCGAAGTCCTGCCCGGAGCCGAGCACGGCCAGGCCCTCGGCGAACCAGTGCGGGCCCACGGCCTCGGCGGGGCGGCCGTCCGCGGCGAGCACCGCCCCCTGCAGCCCGTGGACGAGCTCGTGGGCGACGAGCCGGGTCCAGGCGTCGGGCGGATCGGCGCGGTCGGGGGACGAGGCGCGGTAGCCCGCCTCGGTCACCACCAGCAGCGCACCCGCCTCCAGCGCTGCGGGCGGCAGGGCCGCGGGCGGCGGCGCCTCGCCCGCGAGCCGCGCCCACAGGGCCTCCGGTGTGTCGAACAGCGCGACCCCCTCGAACGGGCGCTCGGGCACCTGCTCGCGCCAGCCGTGGGCGGCGGCGAACAGCGCCACCGTGTCTTCGGCGGCCACCACCCGCTGGGCGTAGACCCCGCGCTGCGCCTCCACCGAGGCCGGCAGCTCCAGGTGCGCCGCGACGCTCACGGGGTCGTGGGGCTCGAGCGGCGGCAGCGGCTCCGGCGGCGGCACGGCCGCCTCCGGCGGGGGGTGGCCCCCGCTGCAGCCCATCGCGACCCCCAGCAGCACCCAGGCCCGCACGCTACGCTTGGACCTCGTCGGCGAACTCGTCGTCGCCCGCGTCGTCGAGGGCCTCGCCTCAGCTCGTCGAGCAGCAGCGCCTTGGAGGGCGGCGGTGCCAGATGGCGGTGATGACGCCGTCGATGGTGCCGACGGTCAGGTAAGCGCCGCGCCCACGCCCCACCACATCGAGGGGTCGAGGACGACGGCGCCCGTGAGGCACAGCGCCAGGAACGCCGCCAGGATCCCGCGCGCTCGCCGGTTGTCCCGCAGATCCTTGAAGTTGCGGAACGGCAGGCTCGAGATCATCAGGAAGCCGAGGACGGCGACGATGCCGGCCAGGGCGGTGGCCGTGACGCATCCAGCCGGCGAGGTAGTCGTTGAAGACCACACGAAGGTGACCAGCGCGCCGCCGGCCATCGTGGTGGTGAGGCCCTGGTGTGGCCGTCGAGCGGCCAGTCGTGCTCCTGGGCGGCGACGTTGAACCGCGCGAGGCGGAACGCGGCGCACAGCACGTACCAGAAGGTGACGCCGACCCCGACCGGGCCGAGATCCTTGAGCGCCCAGACCCAGGCGATGAGCGCGGGCGCGAGGCCGAAGCCCAGCACGTCGGCGATCGAGTCGAGCTGCACGCCGAACTCGGTGAACCGGTTCGTCATCCGCGCCACGCGGCCGTCGAGCAGGTCGAAGATCCCGCCGAAGATGACGAGGACGCAGGCGCGGGAGAGGGTGGCGGGGTCGACCTGGGGCGTGGCCAGCACCAGGGCCATCGCGTAGACGCTGCAGAAGATGCTCGCCGAGGTGAACCAGTTGGGCGGGTTCAGGAAGTGTCGGATCAAGCGTTCTCCTTGGACTGCGCACCGGTCGAGGAGGCCGGTCGGAGCGACCACGGCGGACGGAGCCGGGCTAACACGCTCCCCCCACAGCGCCGAATCTAAGCACTTCCGAGGCGGCGTGTGTCAACGTGTGCGCCGACCGGTCCGGCGGAGGAGGGAAGCGTGAGGATCGTCGTCCAGAAGTACGGGGGCTCGTCGGTCGCCGATCTCGACCGCATCCGCGCCGTCGCCCGGAGGATCGCGCAGAGCGCGGACGGCGCGCGGGTCTGCGTGGTGGTCTCCGCGATGGGCAACACCACCAACGAGCTGCTCGCCCTGGCGCGCCAGGTGGCCGAGCGCCCCGATCGGCGCGAGCTCGACATGCTCATCTCCGTCGGGGAGCGCGTGACGATGGCGCTCCTGGCGATGTGCCTGCGCGATCTCGGCGTCCGCGCCCGCTCGCTGACCGGGTCACAGTCCGGTATCGTCACCGACGAGGCCCACGCCGACGCCCGCGTCGTGGAGGTGCGCCCCGATCGCCTCCGCCAGGTGCTCGACGGCGGCGAGGTCGCCATCGTGGCGGGCTTCCAGGGGGTCAGCCGGCTGCGCGAGGTCACCACGCTCGGGCGGGGCGGCTCCGACACCACCGCCGTCGTGCTCGCCGCGGCGCTGGGCGCAGCGCACGCCGAGATCTGCAGCGACGTCGACGGGGTGTGGAGCGCCGACCCGCGGGTCGTGCCCGAGGCCGTCAAGCTCGACGCGCTGTCGCTCGAGGAGGCGCTGGCGCTGGCCCGGGGCGGGGCCAAGGTGCTGTTCGAGGACGCCGTCCGCTACGCGCGCGACCACGGCGTCGAGATCGTGGCGTCGAGCACGTTCGGGCCGGGCTCGGGGACGCGGCTCGTCGCGGGCACCGTGCCGAGCGCGTCCGCCGCGTCCGCCGTCACGGGAGACGCCGACCTGCTCGCCGTCCCGTGCGCGCCCACCGACGTGGAGACGCTCCAGCAGCTCGCCGCGGCCGGGGCGCGCGTGCGGCGACGCGTCGGGGACACGCTGCACGTCGACGTCCGCAACGCGCACGGCGGGCTCGCGGGCCACGCGCCCATCGCCGTCGTCACCGCGGTGGGCAGCGCGCTCGGCGAGCGGCCGCTGGACCTCGCGCGGGCGGCGGCCGCCCTCGAGGGCGCCGGCATCTCCGCGCTGGCGCACGGTGCGCAGGGCGACCAGGCCTGGTGGCAGGTGCCGCCCGAGCGGCTGGCGGAGGCCGTGGGCACCGTCCACGACTGCCTCGTCCACGAATCCTCGGCGCAGTGAACCGTTCCGGGGGGACCCGACATTGCCCGGGTGCGTGCAGGCTCGGCTCGAGCCCGCGCGTCCGATCAACCTGGGAGGGAGTAGATGCGCTATCTGTGGGTCGCGGCGTTCCTGGCCGTGGGGGCTTGTGGCGGCGAAGACGACGGTGCCTGCACCGCCGACGAGGACTGCGAGGCGGGTCAGATCTGCGATCTGGAGGCCGAGACGCCGACCTGCATCACGGATCCGGGCGACACCGACACCTGAGCGGCGGGGCGGCCGGAGACCGCGGGAGGGGGTACGCTGCCTGGCATGCGCCTCCGCTTCGCCGCCCTCGCCGCGGCCGTGGTCTCCGTGCTCGCCTGCTCCTCGCTCGGCTCGCTGCCGAGCCCGTCGGGCCCCGTCGCCTCGCCCACGCGCGACGCGCAGGGCAAGGTGGTCATCACGATCCGCCCCGACGGCACCTTCGACCCGCCCGACGTGCAGATCCACGTCGGCGACACCGTCGCGTGGGCGCTGCCCGACCGCTACCGCGACAGCGTCGCGCCCACCACCTCGGTGGGCGCGCCCGACGCCTGTCGCGCCATCGCGCCCTACCGCGGCGGCCCCGACGACTTCACGGGGCCGATGCCGCGCAACGCGTCGGGCGTGTTCGTGCTCAACGCCGACGGCCCCGGCCTCGTCGAGTCCGGCGGGCAGCTGCGCGAGGGCGGCCCCGAGGGCGGCGTGCTCGACGCCAACTGGAGGAGCCCGAAGAACGTCGGCGCCTTCCTGCGGCTGCGGTGGAACTGGATCCAGCCCGACGGCCCCGGCCGCTACGACTGGACGATCCTCGATCGCGAGGTCGAGAAGGCCGTCGCCAACGGCAAGCTCTACAGCATCGCCGTCAAGGCGGGCGACAAGGGCACCCCGGGCTGGATCTTCCGCGCGGGCGGCGTGCAGAAGCTCACCTTCCGCGAGTTCGGCACGCACGCCGGCGTCGACGACTGCAAGTGCGGTGCGTTCATGGAGCTCGGCAGCCCGACGGACCCGAAGTACCAGCAGCTGTACTTCGACATGCTGCAGGCCGTCGCCGAGCACCTGAAGTCCAACGCCGCGTGGTATCGCAGCCTGGCTTACGTCAAGCCGTCCGGCGCGAACCTGTACAGCGCCGAGAACCGGCTGCCGAAGCGGTGCAGCTGCGAGGCGGAGTGTCCGCGCGACCCGTGCAAGGTGCCGCGCGAGTTCCAGGGGGCGCCGGGGCTCGAGTCCGACGGGCGGATCTGCAACACCAAGGTCTGGGCCGAGGCCGGCTACACGCCCGAGGGGCTGTACCGGTTCTACGACCGTCAGTTCGAGCTGATGGCCGACGCCTTCCCGGAGAAGGACCTCGCCTACCTGCTGATCCACGACGGGTTCCCGCGGGTGGGCGGGCGCGACGCCTACCTCGAGTGCGGCGAGGAGAAGGGCAAGGGCAAGTCGCGCCGCGGGGTGCCGCCGCCCGTCGACCAGACGAAGGAGATCCTGCAGCGGGGCTGGAAGGCGCTCGGGCCGCGGTTCGCGATGGAGCACGCCGGGCTGCGCCCCGACAGGCCGATCAACAACCTGATCGGCAAGGAGCGGCAGGACAAGCAGATCGTGGGGCTGCAGACGACCAACGACGTGACCGACGCGGCGGCGCTCGGGCGGACGGTGCAGCACGCGCTGGACGAGTCGGCGGCCACGTTCGTGGAGGTCTACGAGGCGGGCGCGTGGGACGCCGACCGGGAGGGGGCGCGGGCGAAGGACTGGAGCGCGCTGCTGCACGCGCGGCGGCTGGAGGGGGCGACGGCGAAGGGGCCGCTGGCGGACCCGTTCCCGGTGCGGCACGAGCACACGTTCGGGCGGGAGGGGACGTACGGGGTGGTGGATCCGTACCGGTGCGGCGCCGGTGGGGTGATCCGGGTCGTGCGCTGAACACCAGGGCTCCCTTCTTTCCTTCGCTCCCGCCTTCGCCCCTGCTCCCGGGCCGAGGCTGACCACCGGTCAGTTCTGGACGGAAACGCGCCCGACGCAGCTCTGTCATTCGACACGGGCGCGTGCGCGCCGGTAGAGATGACGAGATCACGCCCGACGCGTGTTTGCGTCAGATCGGGGACGGGAGCAGGGGGCAAGGGCAAGGGCAGGGGCAGGGGAAAGGAGCAGGTCAGGCGGGAGGGAGGGAGTGGGAGAGGGCCCGACCCACCCTCCCACATCGGCAGCGCCCTCCGTCGAGCTCCGCCACCGGGGCCTAGGTCCCGCGTCGTGCTCGCGATGTACAGCGGTCCCACGGGCGCCTTCCCACCTCCGCCAGCGGCCCCAGCCGCCGCACCTCGGATCCCGGCCGCGGCCGCCTCGCCCGAGGATCCGCTCCAGCGTCGTCGACCGCAGGATCCGGCCCGTCCCACGGCGCCGTGAACACGACCCCGTCGACCACGGCCAGCACGGCGCAGCTCGTCCCCTCGGTGAACCGGCCCGCGGCGTCCACGAACAGCAGCTCGTCGACCTCCCGCCGCCGCAGCTCGGCCACCCACGGCCCCCGCGACCGGTGCTTGACCGCCCCGGCCAGCAGCGGGTGGTCGACGTGCGGCGCCCGCCCGCACCGCACGGCCTGGTGCCGCCGCTCGGCGACCGCGGGGGTCCCGAACACGATCCGCCGCCCGTCCCCGGTCACGTTGACCCGGATCCACGCCACCGCGCCGACGGCCGCGGCCACCCGCGCGATCTCCTCGCGGAGCACGTCCTCGTCGGGCATGGGCACCCCGATCGCCGCGACGCTCTCGCGCAGCCGCGCCAGGTTGGGCCCGGGATCGGCGTCGGACGACAGCGTCTCGTAGACGCCGAGCCCGTGCGTCACCTGCACGTCGGTCACCGGCAGCACCGCCTCCGCGAGCGGCACGAGCGCCCCGTCCACCACCGCGAACCCGTCGTCGGCCAACCCGCCCTCCCCCGCGACACGCGCGGCCCGCCACGATACGCAAGGCCCTCCGCGAGGTCCAGATGGCAGCCTACCAGGGCGTCGACTTCTACCGGCTCGACGATCTGCTCTCCGACGACGAGAAGGCGGTGCGCGACACGGTCCGCGCCTGGGTCGACGAGCACGTCCTCCCGATCATCGAGCGCCACTACCAGGCCGGCACATTCCCGATCGAGCTGGCGCGCCAGATGGGCGAGCTCGGCTTCCTCGGCGCCAACCTGTCGGGCTACGGCTGCCCGGGCCTGAACAACGTCTGCTACGGCCTCATCTGCCAGGAGCTGGAGCGGGGCGACTCCGCCATCCGCTCGTTCTGCTCGGTGCAGGGCTCCCTCGTGATGTTCCCGATCCACGCCTACGGCAGCGAGGAGCAGAAGCAGAAGTGGCTGCCGCGGCTCGCCGCCGGCGAGGCCATCGGCTGCTTCGGCCTCACCGAGCCCGACTTCGGCAGCAACCCGAGCGGCATGATCACCCGCGCCGAAGACAAGGGCGACCACTACCTGCTCAACGGCGCCAAGATGTGGATCACCAACGGCACGGTGGCCGATGTCGCGGTGGTCTGGGCGAAGCTCGGCGGCGAGGTCCACGGGTTCCTCGTCGAGCGCGGCATGGAGGGCTTCTCCGCCCCGGAGATGACGGGCAAGCACAGCCTGCGCGCCTCGGTCACGAGCGAGCTCGTGTTCTCCGACGTGAAGCTGCCGAAGGAGAACCTGCTGCCGGGCGTCAAGGGGCTCAAGGGCCCGCTGTCGTGCCTCAACAACGCGCGCTACGGCATCGCCTGGGGCGCGCTCGGCGCGGGCATGGGCGCCTTCCACTCGGCCACCGAGTACAGCAAGTCGCGCATCCAGTTCGACCGCCCCATCGCGTCGTTCCAGCTCGTCCAGAACAAGCTCGCCTGGATGCTGCGCGAGATCACGAAGGGCCAGCTGCTCGCCTGGCGCCTCGGCCGCATGAAGGACGAGGGCACGCTCACCCACGAGATGGTGAGCCTCGCCAAGATGAACAACGTCGACGTGTCGCTCGAGATCTGCCGGGTCGCCCGCGACGTGCACGGCGCGAACGGCATCCTCGGCGAGTACCCCGTGATGCGCCACATGGCGAACCTCGAGTCCGTCAAGACCTACGAGGGCACCCACGACATCCACAACCTGGTGCTCGGGCGGTGGATCACCGGGATCAGCGCCTTCACCTGACGGTCAGCTGCGGCGCAGCCGGCGCCGCACCGAGGCCGCGATCCGCACCAGGGCGATGGGGTCGACGGGCTTGGCCAGGTGCTGGTCGAAGCCCACGGCGAACGCGTGCTCGCGGTCCTGGCTCCGCCCGTAGGCCGTGACGGCGACCACCACGAGCTCCTGCCACCGCGGGTCGCTGCGGAGCTTCGCCACGAGCTCGTAGCCCGTCATCCCCGGCATCCCCACGTCGGAGAACACCACGTCCGGGTCGCAGGTGCCGATGACGTCGAGCGCGTCGCGGCCCGAGGCGGCCGGCGTGACGGTGGCGCCCGCCCCGCGCAGCGTGGTGACGACGAGGTCGCGCGAGTCGGGGTCGTCCTCCACCACCAGCGCCCGCAGGCCCTCCAGCGCCGGCGAGCTGGCCGTGTCGCTGTCTTCGCGCGGCAGCCCCTCGGTCGCGACGACGTGGTCGAGCCGCGGCAGCCGCACCTCGAACGTGGCGCCCGCCCCCGACCCCGCGCTGCGGGCCGACACCGTGCCGCCGTGGAGCTCGACGAGGTGGCGCACCAGCGACAGCCCGATGCCGAGCCCCGCCTTGGCGCCGGTGGCGGCGACGCCCTGGGTGAAGCGGTCGAAGATGTGGGGGAGCAGCGCGGCGTCGACGCCGATGCCGTCGTCGGTGACGGTGATCACGACCTCGTCGCCCTGGTCGACGCCGGTGACCGTGATGCGGCCGCCCCGCGGCGTGAACTTGATCGCGTTGGTGAGCAGGTTCCAGAACACCTGCTGCAGCCGGTCGGCGTCGCCGAGCGCCCCGCCGATGCCGCCGATCTCGCAGGCGAGCTCGAGCTCCTTGGCCCGGGCCGTCGGCGCCACGGCGAGCACGGCGGCCTCCACGATCGGGCCGACCTCGACGGGACGCAGGTCGAGGTGCAGCTTGCCCCGCGCGACCCGCGACATGTCGAGCAGGTCCTCGATGAGGCGGGCCTGGGTGCGCGCGTTGCGGTCGAGCACGTCGAGGCCGTGCTCGGTGTTCGCGGCGTCGAGCGCGCCGGAGCGCAGCAGCTTCACCCAGCCGACGATGGCGTTGAGCGGGTTGCGCAGCTCGTGCGAGACCGTGGCGACGAACTCGTCCTTCTCGCGGGCCGCGAGCTCCGCCTGGCGCCGGGCGTGCTGCTCCTGCTCGAGCAGCGAGACGCGCGCCAGCTCGGCCTCCCGCGCCTCGGTCACGTCGCGGAACACGAGCACGAGCCCCTGCACCTCGCCGTCGCCGGCGCGGATCGGCGCCACGGAGTCCTCGACCGGCACCTCGCGCCCGCTGCGCCCCACCAGGTGTGCGTCGCGCGGAACCCCCTGCGACGCGTCGCCGGCGAGGATCTCGGCCACGGGCAGCCGCACGAGCTCTCCGCTGCGCTCGTCGCGAAGGACGACGACCTCGTCGATGCGCCGCCCCACCGCCGCGCCCTCGCTCCACCCGGTCAGCGCCTGCGCGACGGGGTTGATGAGCGTGATCCGGGCCTCGGCGTCGGTGGCGACCACGGCGTCGCCGATGCTGGCCACGGTGACCCGCAGCCGCACCTCGTTGCGCTGCACGGCCTCGCGCGCCGCCTGCTCGCGCCGCAGCACCGCCTCGTGGGCGGCCTCGGCGGCGTCTCGCTCGCGCCGCCGCTCTTCGAGCGCCGCCGACGCCGCCCGCACCGAGCCCATCAGCTCCTCGACCTCGGCGACCCGCGACCCGGGCCCCTCCCCGACCGCGGTGCCCGTCGACAGCCCGCGCGCCGCCGCCGCCACGCCGCCGAGATCCGTCGCCACCTGGCGGCCCACCAGCACCGACAGCGCCACGCCGAAGCCGGAGATCACCGCCAGCGCCGCCAGCGCCAGCGCCGCGCGGCGGATCGGCTCGTCGACGGCGTCCGCCCCCACGCCGATCCCGACCGTCCACCCCGTGAGCTCCGACCGGCTCAGCGCGGCGTAGGCGGGCGTGCCCTCGAGCAGCACCGAGTCCCACGCCCCCTCCGTCATCCGCTGCGCGGCGTCGAGGAACGGTTGGCTCGGCGGCCCGCCGACGTAGCGGGACTCGCCGCGGGTGCGCGCCATGATGGTGAGGGTGCCGTCGAGCAGCGTGACCACGCCGCCGCCGAAGGGGCTCTGGCGCCGCAGCACGTCGCTCAGCGCCTCGGAGCTGATCTCCGCCGCCACCACCGCGTGCAGCCTCCCGTCCTGCCGCACCGGCACCCCCACCACGACGAAGTGCCGGCCGGTCGCCGGGTCCTGCAGCAGCTCGGAGGTGCCCGACCGCAGCGTGGCCACGATGCGCTGGAACCAGGGCGAGCCGCCGAAGCTCTCCGCGCCCAGGTCGCTCGCGGTGCTCGACACCACGTGGCCATCCGGCGCGAGCAGCAGCACGGACCGCCACCGGGGCTGCCTCGCGACCAGCCGCAGCGCGATGTCCTCGTAGTGGTGGAGCTCCTCGTCGGTCGGCTCGTCGGATACCGCGTCGATCGACGCCAGCACCCGCAGCGCGCCGATCGTGCTGTCGATCTCCTTGTCGATGGACACGCTGACCGCGCGCGCCATCTCGATGTTCTGGCGGTCGATCACGGAGCGCTGCGCGTCGCCGAGCGACCACAGCACCCAGGCGCCGAACAGCAGGAGCGGCACGGCGGACGCCAGCGCCACCGCCAGCACGATGGTGCCCAGCCGGAACCGTCGGATCGGGCGAGCGGTCGTCACGCGCCCGGTGTGTATCCCGAGCCGCAGCGGTTAGCGGAGGGTGTGCGCGCCGCCCCGCCCAACGTCCGCACCCTCGCGCCGGGCTGGCTCGTGTCGCGCCGGTTCGACCTGGCGTTCGTGCTCGGGCCCACCCTGCTCGCCGGCGCCCTCGCGCTCGCCATCCCCGCGGGCACGCCCCTGCCCGCCTGGGGCTGGGCGCTGCTGGTGCTCGGCGTCGACGTGGCCCACGTCTGGTCCTCCCTCTACCGCACCTACCTCGACGGCGACGAGCTCCGCCGCCGCCCCGTCCTCTACGCGGCGACCCCCGCCGTGGCGCTCACCGGCTGCCTCGGGCTGGCCCTCGCCGCGCCCGGCCGCTTCTGGACGGTGCTGGCGTACCTCGCGGCGTTCCACTTCGTCCGCCAGGCCGTGGGCATCGGCGTGCTCTACCGCGCGCGCTCCGGCCGCCCCACCCGCGGCCTCGCCGCGCGCATCGACCGCCTGGCGCTGTACGCCGTGACCGTGGGGCCGCTGTGGTGGTGGCACACCGCGCTGCCGCTGCCCTTCGCCTGGTTCGTCGACGGCGACTTCCTGGGGCCGCTGCCCGCCTGGACCAACGGCCCCGTGGCCGCTGTCGCCGCGCTCGTGGTGGGGTGGCACGTGGTGAACCGGCTCCGCGAGCGCAGCCCCGCGCCCGGCGCCGATCTCTGGCTCGCGGGCACGGCGCTCGTGTGGGTGGGCGGCATCGTCGTGTCGCGCTCCGACGCCGCCTTCACCGTCAGCAACGTCGTGGCCCACGGGGTGCCCTACTTCGCCCTCGTCTGGTGGACGGCGTCGCGGCGCTGGGCGCTGGCCGGCCGCGGCGCCCTGCACCCGGCCGCGTTCCGCCCGCTGGCCGCGCCGCTGCTGCTCGGCGGGCTCGTCGTGCTGGCCTTCGCCGAGGAGGGGCTGTGGGACGCCCTCGTGTGGCACGATCGGCCGTGGCTGTTCGGCGACTGGGCGCCGTCCCCCTTCGCGACGGTCGCCGTGGGGATCCTGGCGGTCCCGCAGGTCACGCACTACCTGCTCGACGGCTTCGTCTGGAAGATGGGGCCGAGCAACCCCGAGCTGCGCGGGCTGCTCGGGCTCGAGCGTCAGTAGCCGTAGTAGCTGGTGGTGCCGGGCGGGGTGATGATGAGCCCGCCGCCGTCGCCCGCGCTCTGGGCCGCGCCGTTGACGGGGCCGAACATGCCGTTCTCGTACTTGCCCGCGAAGGTCGCCGCGAAGGTCACGTCGCCCGTGCAGGACGTGTCGACGGTGAGCTTGCAGTCGTTGTCGGCGCAGTCGGCCGAGTTCGGGACGTTGAACGGCTGGTCGCCGACCAGGTAGTAGGTGCTCGGCAGCTGGGTGCCCGCCACGCCCACGTCGGCCGGCCGCCAGCGGTCGGACTCGGCGTACTCGAGCGACGAGACGGTGTCGACGGTGAAGGTGCCGGTCGCGGCGCCCTTCTCACCCTTGGTGAGCGTGATCGTCGTGTCGGTCTCCGACAGCAGGTCGACGGAGAAGTCGTAGCCCGCGTCGTGCTCCTGCGAGTAGGTGCTGTCGGTGCTGTTCGTCCACGACACCTGGAGCAGGTTCTTGTCGGCCGTGCCCGGGTAGACCTGGTCACCGAGGACGACGAACACCTGGTGCCGCGGCCGCCGAGCACCTCGATGAAGAACGCGGAGTTCGACAGCGTGGTCTCGTCGATGATGGTCCAGTCGCTGTCGAAGTTCACGTCCTCGGGGACTTCGGCATCGTCGTAGTTCTCGTCGATGACGGGGGTCGCAGTCGGCCTCGTCGAACGTCGGCATTCGAGGAACCACACCCCCTCCCACTGCGGCGAGAGGAAGGTGCAGCCGGGGAGCGCTGCCATCAGCACAGGGAACAGGATCGGTCGCATGGATCTCCTCCGCATGGATGGCTGAGCTAATGGGGCGGCCGGATGCGGGGCCACGTACGGTCCGTTTCAGGATGTTACGCCCGCACGCCGTCTGCATCAGCGCGGGGGTGACACGGCGGGAGACGCCCGGTGTCGTGGGGTCGTGGAGGCCACATGCTCACCTTCCTCGCGCTCTCTCTCTCCGTCGCCCACGCCGAAGCCCCGCCGCCGCCCGCCACCGTGGGGGCCCCGAACACCGCGCCCGCGGCCGTGCGGCTGTCCGCGCTGCCCAACGTCGGGTGGCACGCCGCACCCGACGAGGGGCTCGGCAGCTTCGGCTTCGGGCTCGTCTCGCGCCAGACCACCGCCGACGGCGTCGACCTGCAGATGATCGCGTCCTGGGTCGACGGGCGGATGCGCGGGTCGCAGATCTCGCCCGTCGTCAACGTCGCGGGCGACGTGCAGGGCTTGCAGATCGCCATGGGTGCGAACTGGTCGCGCGACGACGTGCGGTTCTCGCAGCTCTCGATGGGGGCGAACGTCGCCGAGGAGGACGTGTTCGGCTTCCAGGGGACGATGGGTGCGAACGTCGCCCGCGGCGCTCGTCGGCGTGCAGGCGTCGATGGGCGTGAACATCGCGCTCGGGATGGCCTCGGCCGGGGTGCAGGCGTCGAGCGGCATCAACATCGCGCGGCAGCTCGACGGGGTGCAGGCCGCGCCCTCGGCCTGGCCGACGACATCGCCGGGGTGCAGCTCGGGCTCGTGAACCTCGGGCGGAACGTCGACGGGCTGCAGCTCGGCCTGGTCAACGTCGCGAAGACGTCGAAGGTGTCGATCGCGCCCATCAACCTGATCGAGGACGGGCTGCACCACGTCGACGTGTGGGTGAGCGAGAGCGCGGTGGGCGCCGCGGCGCTCAAGTTCGGCTCCCGCAACATGTACACGCTGCTCGGCGTGGGCTGGGTCAACCCGAAGCAGCGCTGGTGGACGTTCGGCGGCGGCTGGGGCGTGCACCTGCAGCGGGACGATCTGTGGATCGAGGCCGACGACAGCGTGTGGGGGCTCGCGAACGCGAACGTGCTGGCCCCGGGCGTGCAGAACCGGCTGCGGCTGCAGGGCGGGTGGGCGCTCCGGGAGCACCTGCAGCCGTTCGTGGGGGCGTCGCTCAACACGTGGGTCGGGACGGGGGCCGTGTGGCCGCGGCCGACGGACGAGGCTGCCAGCGGCCATGGACAGCGGGCGGAACGTGGTGTTCTGGCCCGGCGTGCACGCCGGCCTGTCGATCTAGATGGTGCGTGCTCGCTCGGCCGGGACGCCAGGCGACCGCCCGCGGCGGAGTGCCCGCTCCGTCGTTCGGTGGCGGCCGCCACGCGTCCCGGCCGGCTGTGCTCGCACGCTGAACAGTGCGTGCTCGCCGGCCGGGACGCCAGGCGACCGCCCGCGAACCGGCGTGCCTCGATCGCTTCAGTGGCGGCCGCCACGCGTCCCAGCCGGCTGCGCTCGCACGAATGGTGCGTGCTCGCACGGCCAGGACGCCAGGCGACCGCCGGCGACCCCAGGTGCCCGCTCGATCGTTGAGTGGCGGCCGCCACGCGCGTCCCGGCCGGCTGTGCTCGCACGGGGAATGGTGCGTGCTCGCACGGCCAGGACGCCAGGCGACCGCCCGCGAACCGGCGTGCCCCCTCGATCGCTCCAGTGGCGGCCCGCCCGGAGCGCTTGCCGACCCGCGACGTCGCTGCATACCACCCCTGTGAATGCAGACCTCCCACCCGGCACCGCACTGGCTCGACCGCCTCAGGCGGCAGCTGCCCCTCCGGATCCTGGCCCCGATCGCCGCCATCCTGGTGCTGCTCTGGGGCTTCGCCTCGCTCGCCGAGGAGATCGGCGAGGGCGAGACCCGCGCCATCGACGACCGGATCCTGCTGAGCCTCCGCACCGCCGACCCCGCCGACCCCATCGGCCCCCCGCAGCTCGAGGACGCCGCCCGCGACATCACCTCGCTCGGCTCCTACACCCTCCTCGGGCTCGTCACCGTCGCCGTCGCCGGCTACCTCGCGATCCGCCGCGACGACGACGGGCGCCGCCACCTCGGCACCGCCGGGCTGGTGCTGCTCTCCGCTGCGGTCGGCGTGCTCCTGCCCTACGCCCTGAAGCTCGGCTTCGCCCGACCGCGCCCGGACCTCGTCCCCCACGAGGTCCGCGTGGTGACCTACAGCTTCCCCAGCGGCCACGCCACGGGCGCGTCGCTCGTGTGGCTCACGCTCGCCGTGCTGCTGGTGCGCGTGACCAAGCAACGGATCCTGCAAGCCTATGTCCTCGGCGTCGCGCTGGTGGTGGCGCTCCTCGTGGGGTTGTCCCGGATCTACCTCGGGGTCCACTACCCCACCGACGTCCTCGGCGGCTGGGCGCTCGGCGCCGCATGGGCGATCGCCACCTGGGCGATCAGCGAGTCCATCGGCTCATCGTCCCGAAGTTCGTAGACTGCTTGACTGCAACGGGTACCAGGATGTTGTATGATATTCCGAGCGGGGCAGTCATGATCACCACGACGACCACGAGTCCGCAGCAAGGCCGGAACGAGCGCACCCGTCCGTGGTGGGAGGGGGCAGGGCTCGCCTGGCGCGGCACACCCGTGTGCCGGCTGCTCGCGCGCCTGGCGCTCCGCGGCGAGGCGTTCCCGCGCCGCGCTGCCGTCGAGCTCGGCGCCGCGCTGTTCGACGTGCTGTGCGCGGGCCACGCGCGGGGCGACGCCGAGGGCGGCCCCGTCGGCCACGGCCGGGTCAGCTCCAACGACGTGTGGATCACGCCCGTCGGCGAGGTGGTGCTGCAGGCGTCGGCCACGCCGACCGACGAGGCCGACGCCCCGTGGGCCGACCCCACGCCCGCCGACGACGTGCGCGAGGCGGCCGAGCTCGTCGTCGTGCTCCTCGGGGTCGACGCCGACCGCGCCGATCCCGAGCGCACGGTCGACGCCGTGCGCGACGTGGTCGGGGCCACCGTCGGCGCGCGCACCTTCCTGGCGCTGCTCCGCCTGGCCCTGTCGCCCGATCCCGCGGAGCGCCGACGCCGGGTCGCTGGCCATCGCGCTCGGCGACCTGTGCGACGGATCGGCGGCGAAGTCCTGCCCGACTTCGCCGCCCGGATGCAGCACGTCAGCGCCGCCGAGGCGCCCACCCTGATGGACGCCCGCGCCGCGCTGCCCCCGCGCGCCCCGCCCGCGCAAGGCCCCTCCGATCGGGCTGCTCGCCGTCGTGGGCGCCGCAGCGGCCTCGCTCGGGCTCGGCCTCGTCGCCGGCGGCGCGCTGGTGGCGCAGGTCGGCAGCTGGGCCTCGGTGGCCCCGCCGCCGGAGCCGGTCGAGGCCGCCGTGATGGAGCTTCCCGCGGCGTCGCCGGTCCGGGTGACCACGCAGCCGCCCGTGGTCGACGCCGCGACGTTCCACCTGCCGGGCGTCGACCGCTTCGAGGCGCGCTGCGGCGACGTGGCCGACGCCGGCCGCGGCACCCTCGAGCTGCGCGGGTTCCCGGCCGGCGACTGCTGGGTGCGCACCGAGGCTCGACGGGCACACCCTCGTCACCAGCGTCTCGCTGACCGCCGGGGCCGACGTGACCTGCACCGCAGGCGACGAGCTCGCGTGCAGCCCCCAGGTGCGCTGAGGTCGCGCGATCCCCCTGGCCGACCGCCGGAGCCGCGATACCCGGGCGCCATGCCCAACGTCGACCGTCCCGAAGCCGATGCGCCCCCCGAAGCCTGGCTCGTCTACGCCGATGCCCTGCAGGCGAGCGACGATCCGTGGGGCGAGCTCGTCGTCCTGAACCACGCCGTGGCCCAGGGCGCCGATCCTGCAGAGCGCAACGCCTACCTGGTGCGCCACGTCGAGGCGATCCTCGGCCCGCTGGCCGCGAAGGCCGCCCACGTCGAGATCGAGTGGCACTATGCGCTTCCGCGCGCCGTCGACCTGCGGATCGGCCCGAAGGAGGACGGCGCGGCGCTGGTGAAGGCGCTCCTCGCCTCGCCGCTCGCGCCCGACCTCGAGCGGCTGCGCCTCGTCGGGGTCACGCCGTCGACCAGCGACCGGGTGGACCTGTCCGCCGCGGTCGCCGCGCTGGCCGACCTCCCCGCGCGCTGCACCGCGGTGGAGCTCGTCGACGAGCGGGCCACGAAGTCGCGCATGCTCGTGAGCGCCGACTACGACGCCGGCGACAACCTCGTCTCGTTCGGCCCGCTCGAGCCCCTGTGGCGGGTGCCGCACCTCGAGCACCTGCGGATCGACGTGGCCGATCCGCAGCAGCTGCAGCTCGGCACGATCGATGCGCCAGCGCTCCGCTCGTTCGCGCTGTACGGGCTCGCCTGGGGCTACGTCCCGTCCGGCGTGGGCCGCGCCCTCGCCGCCGCGCGCTGGCCGCAGCTGCAGTCCCTGTCGCTGCGGCTGCCCGAGACGTTCACCTACTCGTGGCCCCTGCAGTTCGGCGCCTACGCCCCGCTCGACCGCTACGCCGAGCCGAGCGAGTACGACGAGTACGGCGACGACGACGGCTGGAACGAAGACGTGAACTGGGGCGAGGAGCTCGGCCCCATCTTCGCCGCCCTGAAGGACGGCAAGCTCGAGCGGCTGTCGCTCACGGGCTTCGCCTCGGCGCGGCAGCTCCTGCAGGCGCTCGTCGACGCCATCCCCGCCTCGGTCACCGACCTCGACCTGTCGGGCAGCAACGTCGACAGCGGCGACTTGGAGTTCATCGCGCAGCACGCGCCCACGTTCTCGCGGCTGAAGACGATCGACCTCACGAACACGCTCGCGCAGGACGCGAGCGCGCTCTCGGCGCTGGGGCCGGAGATCCGCCACAAGCAGGGCAGAGGCTCCATCTACGAGTTCGCCGTCGGGATGGAGTGAGCGTCACGCCGCGGGGTCGAGCACGACCTTGATGCAGCCGTCGCGACGATCCGCGAACATGGCGTACGCATCCGCCGCTTCGGAGAGCGGCACGCGGTGGGTCACGATCACGTCGGGCTTCAGCTCGCCCTGCGCGATCTTGTCCAGCAGCGGCGCCATGTAGCGGTGCACGTGGGTCTGGCCCATCTTGAAGGTCAGCCCCTTGTTGAAGGCAGCGCCGAACGGGATCTTGTCGACGATCCCGCCGAAGACGCCCGCCATCGACACGGTCCCGCCCTTCCGGCACGCCAGGATCGCCTGGCGCAGCGCCGCCGGGCGACCCGTCTCGAGCAGCAGCGCCGCCGCCGCGCGGTCGTACAGGGCGTCGAGCGTGCCGCCGTGGGCCTCGAGCCCGACCGCCTCGATGCACACGTCGGGCCCGCGCCCGCCGGTGAGGAGGCGCAGGTGGTCGAGCAGCCCGCGCTCGGCGCCGTCGCGCAGGTCGATGGCCTCGGCGCCGGCGTCGCTCGCGAGCTGGAGCCGATCGGGCACGCTGTCGAGCGCCAGCACGCGGTCGGCACCCATCGCGAAGGCGGAGCGGATCGCGAGCTGCCCCACCGGGCCGCAGCCCCAGACGGCCACCACTTCGCCCGGCCCCACCCCGCCCTGCTCGGCGGCCATCCAGCCCGTGGGCAGGATGTCGGAGAGGAACAGCACGGAGGCGTCCGGGAGGCGCTCGGGCACCTTCAGGCAGCCCACGTCGGCGAACGGGACGCGCACGAGCTCGGCCTGCCCGCCGGCGTAGCCGCCCACGGCGTGGGAGTAGCCGAAGATGCCGCAGGTCGCGTGGCCGAAGAGGTGGTCGCCCAGGTGCACGTTGGGGTTGCTGTTGTCGCACAGCGAGGTCTCGCCGCGCTGGCAGTACCAGCACTGGCCGCAGGCGATGGGGAACGCCACCACCACGCGGTCGCCGAGGTGCAGCGTCTCCACCGCCGAGCCGACGGCGACGACCCGGCCCATGAACTCGTGCCCGAGCACGTCGCCGCGCTGCATCGTCGGCATGAAGCCGTGGTAGAGGTGGAGGTCGGACCCGCAGATGGCGGTGGACGTGATCTCCACCAGCGCGTCGCGGGGGTTGAGGATGCGGGGCTCGGGGACGTCCTGCACGCGGACGTCGTCCTTGCCGTACCAGCAGACGGCCTTCACGGGCGGCCTCCGTAGCTCGGGGTGGGCTCGGGGAGGCCGAGCGAGGCGGACCTCCGTGCCGGGCGGGGCGGTGGGGTCGCGCAGGACCTCGCTCGGCACGTCTTCGAGGGGCAGCACGGTCGAGGGGTCGGCGGCCAGCCCAGCGGCGCTCCACCCGCACCGGCTGGGGGCGCTCGGGGCCGCGCGGCTGCCCCGCGGTGGTGGCCACCTCGCCGGCCTCGATCTGCTGCTGGAAGCGACGCAGGTCCGCGCGCACCGAGCGCCGGCCCTCGGCGGCGATGCCGCCCACGTCGCCCGCGCCGGCGCCGTACACCATGCGGACGCGCAGCTCCGTCCCCGGTCGCCGGGAGCGGGCTGGAACGCGAGCTCGCAGCTCCACGGGAAGCTGTCGTCCACCGACTGCCACGTGATGGCGCGGTCGTCGCGCGCCTCGGTGCACCGGGCGCGCCAGCGAAGCGAAGGCTCCCGTCGGGGCGCCCGGCGACGAACGCGAAGGTGTCGTCAGCCGCGGCGCCCTCGTAGGCCAGGTGCGACAGGTGGTCGCCCAGGGCCTCCGGCCCCCGCCAGGCCGCGAAGAGCAGCCCGGGTGCCGCGCCGATGGTGACGGCGGCCTCGGCCGTGACCCAGCGCTCGCGCGCCCGCCGCGCGCCGGCGCCCCAGGCCGAGCTGGCCAGCGCCGCGCTGGCGCCCAGCGCCGCGACGCCCCACCAGCCCTGGCGACGGAGCGCGTAGATGGCGAGCGCGGCGGCGCCACCGAGCTTGGCGCCCTGGATGGCGCGGCCGCGCAGGTCGGCGTCGCGGAGCAGCGAGCCCGGCGTGCGCAGCAGCAGCTCCGGCGACGGCAGCCCGTCCACGACCAGGTCGCTGGGCCCGCTCACGGCGCACCGCGCTCGTGCTGCCGCCTCTCCGCGCGGTGGTTCAGCAGCAGCAGCGGCGAGCGCGTGAGCAGGGTCGTGCTCTCCTCGCCCGACCAGCTGCGGTTCCCCGCCGTGCGCGACGGCGACGGCAGCAGGACGCGGTTGAACGCGGCGAGCAGCCCCTGCGTCAGGCGCGGGGCCAGCGCCTGCGCCGACAGGCCGAGGCGCGTGATCGCGCCGACCACCACCTCGGTGTCGCCCCGCTCGACGGCGCGGCGGATGCGGCGGGCGGCCGCGCCCACCGGCACCGCGAACAGCGGCGCCGACTCGGCGAGGGTGAACCAGGTGTACTCGGCGTGGTGCTTGCCCTTGAACGTGGCGTTGCGCGGGCTGCCGGTGCGCACCAGGCCCGGGATGACGGTGGTGACGACGATCCCGCGCCGACCGAGCTCCACCCGGTAGCCGCGCGACAGGCCCACCAGCGCGTGCTTGCTCGCGCAGTAGGGCACCATGTGGGGCACGGGCATCGCGCCGCCGATCGAGGTGATGTTCACGATCTGGCCGCCGCCGCGCGCCTCCATCTGCGGCCGCACGGCCTCGATGAGCCGCATCGGGGCCATCACGTGCAGCTCGAAGGCGTCGCGGTGGTCCTGCTCGGTGACGTGCTCCACCGGGCCCACGTCGATGGTGCCCGCGTTGTTGACGAGGACGTCGATGTGGCCGTAGCCGCTGCGGACGCCGTCCACGAGGGCGGTCACGCCGGCCGGCGTGGTCACGTCGCAGGGGATCCCCATCGCGACGATGTCTCGGCGCCGCAGGTCCTCCACGGCGCGGCGGACGCCGGCCGGGTCGCGCGCCACCACCACGATGCGCCCGCCCGCGGCGCCGAGCTCGCGCGCGAGCTGCAGGCCGAGGCCGCGGCTGCTGCCGGTGATGACGACGACCTTGTCGCGCACGGCGTAGCGGCGGCGGCGCCGGGCGCGAGCGAGCAGGTACAGGCCGGCTGCCGCGCCGACGACGCCCACGGCGCCCCACGGCACGCGGTCGATTGCATCGTTGTTCATGTTCACGCTCCCGTTGTTGGGGCGTATCGAAGGGGTTGCAGCGTTCCCACCAGGATGCCGCCGCGCGGTGGCTGGAGTGATGCTCTAGAGTTACACTCCAACGCGATGGCACGCTCCGTTCCCGGCACCGATCCCCGCGGCGATCCGCGGACGGCCCTCCTCGACGCCGCCCGCGCGCGCTTCGTCGAGCAGGGCGTCGCCCGGGCGTCGCTCGCCGAGATCCGCGCGGCGGCCGGCGTCAGCAACGGCAGCCTGTTCCACTGGTTCCCGACCAAGGCGCACCTGGCGCGCGGCGTCTACCTCGAGGCGCTCGGCGCCTTCCAGGCCGCCGTGCTCGCCGCGCTCGCCGACGATCCGCCCGCCCGCCGGGGCGTCGAGGCGCTGGTCCGCGCCCACGCCGCCTGGGTCGCGGCGCACCCCGACCGGGCGCGCGTGCTGGCCGAGCTGCGCGCCGACACCACCGTCGAAGGCGAGCCCGTCGACTGGGCCGCCGCCAACGCCGAGGCGTTCGGGGCGCTGCGCGCCTGGCTCGCGCCCCACGTCGCCGACGGCACCGTCCAGGACCTGCCGCTCGGCCTGTTCCTGGCGCTCGCCTTCGGGCCGGCGCTCCAGCTCACCCGCGCCTGGACCCGCCGGGCGCCGACCGACCGCACCGTCGACGTGCTCGCGCGCGCGGCGTGGCGCGCCGTCGCCACCGAGGAGGCCGCATGGACCCCGCAGCGCTGATGACCTTCGGCCGCGAAGTGCTGGCGAGCCAGCCCTTCAGCGCGCTGCTCGGCACCACCCTCGACGTGTTCGTCCCCGGGCGCGCCGAGCTCGTCCTCCCCGTGCGCCCCGAGCTCCTGCAGCAGCACGGCTTCGTCCACGGCGGCGTGCTCGCCTACCTCGCCGACAACGCCACCACCTTCGCCGGCGGCTCCATCCTCGGCGACGCCGTCACGATCGACGTCACCGTCAACTACGTCCGCCCGGCCACCGGCATGGCGCGGCTGCGCGCGGTCGCCACCGTCGTCCACGCGGGCCGCACCACCGCGGTGTGTCGCTGCGACGTGCTCGGCGAGCCCGAGGCCGGCGAGCCCACGCTGTGCGCCGTCGCGCAGGGCACCATCCGGAAGGTGTCGCGGTGAGTTGCGCGAGCAAAGCCGATGGGGCTTCCCCGATTCCTGCTCCGTTCACGAGGTTGCTCCTGGGTGCCCAGGAATCGGGGAGCCATTTCGGCGCGCACGCGCCAGCAGAATTGCAACGTCCACGCCCGACTGCTCCCCTGCCCCGCCGACCAGGTGGGCGCCCTCGTCGACACCCTCGCGTCGGACGGCGACCGGCTGGGCCCCGCCGGTGGTGGCCGGCCCAGCGCCTCGATCGGCCGCTCGGCGTCGGCGCGAGCGGGGGCACGGGCCCATCGGCTACGTCGTGGAGGACTACGCGCCCGGCCGCCGCGTCGTCTACCGCTTCACCCGGCCGGCGGGCTACGACGGCGGCCACCGCATCGACGTCCACGACACGCCCGAGGGCACGCGCCTCGAGCACCGCCTCGAGATGCGCGCCCGCGGCTGGGCCCGGCTCACCTGGCCGCTGGTCTACCGGCCGCTGCACGACGCGCTCCTCGAGGACGCCCTCGATCAGGCGGAGGCCGCGGTGACGGGCCAGCCGATGCGCCCCCGCCGCTGGTCGCCGTGGGTGCGCGCGCTGCGCGCCGCGTTCCGGGCCACGTCGCGCCGCGCGCGCTGATCCGCTACCAGGGCGTCGGAGGACGGATGCCCCTCGGACCGGTCGCTCGCCTGGCCCTCACCCTGCTGCTGCTCCTCGCGACCGCCGCGCGCGCCCAGGAGCCCGAACCCGAGCCGGCCGCCGCGCCGCCCGCCGCGCTGCGCGTCGCCGTGAGCGAGCTGCCGCCGTTCGTGAGCCTCGGCGGCGAGCGCCCGAAGGGCTTCTCCATCGACCTGTGGCAGGCCGTCGCCCGCGAGGTGGGCCTGCGCTACGAGCTCGTCCCCTACCCCGACGTGGGCGCCAAGCTCGCGGCCGTGGCCTCCGGCGAGGCCGACGTCGCCATCGGCGGCATCAGCATCACCCTCGAGCGCGAGCGCACGCTCGACTTCACCCTCCCCGTGTTCCGCACGGGGCTCGACATCCTCGTGGCCGACGTGTCCGGCCCGTCGATGGCCGCGCTGCCGCGCCTGTTCACCCCGGCGCGCGTGGGCATCGTCCTCGGCTTCCTGGCCCTCATCGTCGTGAGCGGCCACCTCGTCTGGTACGCCGAGCGCGGCGCGGACGCCTTCGACGACCGCTACATCCCCGGCGTCTTCGAGGGCATGTACTGGGCCATCGTCACGGCCAGCACCGTCGGCTACGGCGACAAGGCGCCCGTGCGCTGGCCCGGCCGCCTGGTCGCGGCGGCGGTCATCGTCGTCAGCCTGCCCATGTTCGCGGTCTTCACGGCCGAGCTCGCGAGCACGCTCACCGTCGCGTCCATCGAGGGCGACATCTCCGGGCCCGACGACCTGCGCGGGCGGCGCGTCGGCGTCCGCGCCGGCACCACCGCCGTCGACGCCGTGCGCGAGCTCGGGGGCGACGTCGTCGTCATCGACAGCCTCGACGCCGGCATCGACGCCGTCGCGGCCGGCCGCCTCGACGCGCTGGTCCACGACGCCCCCACGCTCGACTGGCTCGCCCAACACGACGACCGCGGCGTCCACACGGTCGGGCGCATCTTCGACCCGCAGCGCTACGGCTTCGCCCTCGCCGCGGACTCGCCCCACCGCGAAGCCATCGGGCTCGCGCTGCTGGCCGTGCGCGAGCGGGGCGAGTGGGCCCGCATCCGCGACCTGTGGTTCACGGGCGACGTGGGCGAGTGAGGCCGCCGAGGCGGCTCGCGGTGAGCGCGGCGGCGCGGAAGTCGGCGGCCGTCTCGGCGCGCGCCAGGTCCAGCACGTCGGCGCAGACGAGGTCGGCCGGGTACAGCTCGGCGTCCGGCGGGACGGCCTGCAGCACCTGCTGCACGGCCTCGAGCCAGCCCGCGAGGTAGGCCCGCACGCGCTCCGGCTCCTCGCGGTGCCGCGCGGGGACGAGCACCACCGGCTGCTCGCGGATCGACACGACCTGGCCCGCTGCGTCGAACAGGACGAGCTGCAGCGTGCTCGCGAGGTCGCCCGTGGGCCGCTCCTCCGCCGGGCCGGGGCGCAGCGTGTAGCCCGGGCCGCTGGCCGCGGGGAGGTCTTCGAGATCGGTCGGTTCGACGCCCATCGTCCCCTCAGCAGAGCCGCTCGGCCGGCGGGCGCCCGAGCTGCGCGAGCGCGCCCTCGGCAGCGCGCACGCCGTGCCAGCTGGCCTCCTCGAACAGCGACATCCCCGAGCGGTCGGTGTGGGCCAGCCAGACCCGCGGGTGCGGCTGGACGTGGTGCCAGCCCGGGTCGGCGTGCAGCCCCACGGCGGGGATCGTGGTGCCGTGGCCCCAGTGGCGCACGTCGACCCGGCGCACCACCGCCCGCAGGTCCGGGTGCGCCGGCGCCAGGTCGGCCAGCACGAGGTCGGCCTCGTCGGCCCAGGCGGCGCCGAGCAGCGCGCGCCGGCCGTCCGCGGGCAGCCCGCCCGACAGCGGATCGTAGTACGTCAGCACCGCGGGCCCGCGGAAGGCGCCCGTCTGGTGGGCGTTGCTGACGTAGCCGAGGCCGCGCGCGCCCAGCAGCACGCTGTCCCACGCGAAGGCGAGCCCGGGCCCGCTCGGCAGCCGGTCCACGTGGAGCGCCGCGATGCGCCACGGCGCGAGGTCGGGCACCGTCGCCACCGGCAGCCACCGCGCCACCACCCGCGACGGCAGCGCCGCGATCACCGTGCGCGCCACGATCTCGCGCGTCCGCTCGCCCTGCACCACGACGACCCGGACCTGCTCGTCCTCGGCCTCGAGCTGGCGCACCACCGCCCCCGTCGCCACGGGCCACGGCGAGCGCGCCGCCAGCGCCGCCACCAGCCAGCCGTTGCCCTGCGGCCAGGTGAGCACCTGCGTGCCGAGGTCGCGCATCGCGGGGTCGGGCGCGCGGGCGCAGTGGTAGTGCAGCCCCGCCCAGGCGCTCACCGCCTCGGGCTCGCTGCCGAAGTCGTCGCGCACGGCGTAGCGCGCGAGCCAGCGCACGGCCCAGCCGTCGAGGCCCTGCGCGGCCAGCCAGTCGGCGAACGAGATGCGGGCGAGCTCGCGGAAGGCCGGGTCGGCCGAGCTGTGCGCCACGGGGATGTCGAACGCGCGCAGGCCGTCCGCCCCGCGCCGGTCGCGCCAGGCGCGGCACAGCGCCTCGAACGCGGCGACCTGCGCGGCGTCCTGCGGCGCGAGCGTCTCGGGGAGCAGGCCCTCGGTCCAGCGCTGGCCGTCCCACAGGCGCTCCTGGGGCGCGTAGCACAGCGCGCGGTCGTCGAAGCGCGGCCGCCCGTCGGGGTCGAAGCCGGTGATGACACCGAGATCCGCGAGGATCGCGCGGTAGTGCGCGGCCCCGGGGTTGGGCAGCGTGACGTAGTGGGCGCCCCACGGGAAGCCGCCGTCGCCCTGCGCCGTGCCGCCGATGCGGTCGCCGAGCTCGACGTGCGCGACCGTCCCGTCGAAGCCCGCGCGCCGCAGCCGCCACGCCGCCGACAGCCCGCCGATGCCCGCCCCGAGGATCGCCACGTCGACCCGCTCGCTCCCCGCGACCGCGCCGGATCCGCTGGCGTGGCCGCGCTCGGCGTCGGACCGCCCGACGATCTCGCCCACCACGGGCGGCGTGCGCTCGCCCCCCGCGCACCCCGTCGCCAGCACCCCCGCCAGCAGGCCGCGGCGCGTGATCACCGGTAGCCCTGCAGCTTGCGCCAGTCCTGCTCGTACAGCCGCACCAGCACCTGGTTGTCGAGCCGGTTCACCGGCAGATCCGCCGGGCGCCCGCGCTGCAGGTCCTGCGGGAACACGAACAGCGTGCGCAGCACGTCGCGGTCGAGGAAGCGCAGCCCCTCGGGCATCGGCCCGGCCTCGGGGTCGGGCGCAGCGTCGCGGCCCGCCAGCACGAAACCCCACTCGCCGAAGGCGGGGACGTACGCGTGGTACGGCCGCACGGAGAACCCCTCCGCCGCCACCGTCCCCACGATGCACCAGTACGCGCCCGGCGACCACATCGGCGAGGTCGCCTGCACCACGGCGGCGGCGCCGGGCGCCATCGCGCGCCGCAGCAGCCGGTAGAACTGCGCGGTGTAGAGCTTGCCGAGCCCGTAGTCGTTCGGGTCGGGGAAGTCGACGACCACCGCGTCCCAGCCGCCGGGCGCCTGCTGCTGCAGCCACAGGAAGGCGTCGTCGTTCACCACGGTCACCCGCGGATCGTTCAGGCTGTCCGCGTTGATCGCCTCGAGCTCGGGCCGCGACGAGAACAGCTTCGTCATCTGCGGGTCGAGGTCGACGAGCACCACCTGCCGGACCTCGGGCCACCGCAGGATCTCGCGCACCGCGAGGCCGTCGCCGCCGCCGAGCACCAGCACCCGCTCCCGCCGCCGCGATGCGGCCATGACCGGGTGCACCAGCGCCTCGTGGTACCGGTACTCGTCGACGGTGCTGAACTGGAGCTGCCCGTCGATGAACAGGCGCGTGTCGCCGCCGCGCGACGTGATGGTCAGGTGCTGGTAGGGGCTCGTCGCCCGCAGCACGACGGGGTCGGCGAACAGGTCGGCCTCGATGCGGTGCTCCCAGGCGGCCGAGCCGGCGAACGCGCCCGCGAGCAGCACCATCGCGCCGAACGCCAGCACCCGCAGCCGGCTGCGCGCGCGCGGCGCGGTCTCCTCCCCGAGCACCGAGGTCGCCGCGAGCGCCACCGCCGCGTTGAGCAGGCCGAACGCGAGCGTGGTGCGCAGCAGCCCGAGCCTCGGGACCAGCACCGCCGGGAAGAGCACGCTCGCGAGCAGCGCTCCCACGTAGTCCAGGAACATGACCCGCGCGACGAGGTCCTTCAGCGCGGCCTGGCGCTCCAGGATCCGGATGAGCAGCGGCAGCTCGAGCCCGACGCCGATGCCGATCAGCGCGACGAGCGCGTACAGCAGCGCCCGGAAGGCCGGGCTCCAGGCGAACAGCGCGAACAGCAGCGGCGCCGAGACGCCGCCCACCAGCGCCACCACGACCTCGACCTCGACGAAGCGCGCCAGCAGGTCGCGCTCGACGTACCGCGACAGGTAGGAGCCCACCCCCATCGCCGACAGGTAGGTGCCGATCACCAGCGAGAACTGGGTGACCGAGTTGCCGAGGAGGTAGGTCGCCAGGGCGCCGGCGCACAGCTCGTAGACGAGGCCGCACGTCGCGATGGCGAGGACCGACACGTAGAGCACGCCGCCGAGCGGCAGCGGCGGGGGGACGCCTCGCAACGATCAGCCCGAGACCGTCGACCCGATGATGATCGCGAGGCCGATGAACACGGAGCCGAGCAGGATGGCGAGCGAGGTGTTCTGGTCCTCCTCGATCTCCTTGCGGATGGAGAACGGCGAGAACCGCACGATGCCGATGAACGCGATGCCGAACACCAGCATGCCGAACAGCGTGTAGACCAGGGTGACGAGGATGTGCTCTGCGTCGATCACGGGGACCTCTCGGGGTGCGCTGCGCTACTTGCCGAACCCGAAGCCGCCGCCGTCGGACGAGGCGGGCGCGTGCCAGCCCGTCCACAGCAGGTAGCTCGGCCGGAAGCTCGCCGGGTTCTCGCGGACCGAGACCGGCACGACCTGGCCGCTGCGGGCGGGCAGCCCGACGAGCGCCATGCCGAAGCAGCCGACCATCAGGAAGGTGCCGACCAGGATGTAGGCGAGCGACTGCAGGTTCATGGGCTCCTCAGAAGTCGCTGTTGGCCCAGCGGCGGCTCTCGAAGACCTGCCGCCCGCCGAACCACCAGACGGGCCCGAGCGCGGTGATCAGGAACGCGAACAGGATGGGGCCGTAGCGCACCGGGTCGCGCACGACGCGGACGGCGACCGTGCCCGTGACCCCCTGCCCGAAGATGGGCGACACCGCGCCCTCGACCACCGCGACGTACTCCCCGGGGGTGACGCGCCCGAGGGTGTCGCTGCCGCCCGTCCGCCCGGCGTCGACGTGGTAGGCGCGGCCGTCGGTGCGGTTGAGCAGCGTGACGTGCACCATCGCCTTCTCGGGCGACAGCGAGGAGGTGACGCTCACTTGCAGCGACGTGCGCAGCGTGTCGGCGACCGTGAACGCGTCGGAGCTGCGCGCGCCGGTGCCGAACGGCCCCTGCCAGCTCAGCAGCGGCTCGTTCGCGCAGACCCCCAGCTGCACGACGAACAGGAGCATCGTCGCGAGCGCGAACATCACGGTGGCCCCGGCGAAGACGGCCTGGGTGGCGGTCTGGTCGAACGGGTTCGGCTGGTTCGGCGCGGTGCCGATGGGGGCGCGGACCTCGTGGTCGGGGAACGCCTCGTCGATCTCGTCGGGGTCGACCCAGCGGCCGAGCGAGGCGCTCTGCTCGTTGTTCTCGGTCTCGACCGACAGCATGAACGGCGGATCGACGAAGTCGACGGTCTGCGCGGTGTCGCCGGCGCGGACCTCCCAGGTGAACTCGCCGAGCACGCGCTCCACCTGCGCGACGCCCTGCTGGAACGCCTTGTAGCTGTGGCCGCCGTGGCGCGCGAACCGCAGCGACGGGCGGGTGGGCAGGTCGGGGAGGCGCTCGATGAGGTTCCACTGGCGCGTGCCGTGGTCGAGCGCGAGCCAGCGGAAGCCGTGGTACGGGTTGAACAGGAAGTGCTCGGTCCAGGCGAAGCGCTCGCCGCCGGCCCGCACCGCGCGCTCCATGGCCCCGATGATCTCCCACTCGATCACGTCGGCGGAGCCCACGTCGCGCAGCTTCGCGCGCGCGCCGAGCGGCAGCGGCGGCTTCCACTGGACCTGCTCGCGCGGGAGCTTGCCGATGATCCCGGCCGGGTCGGCGTCCTGCAGGGCCACGACGCTCCCGCAGTGCCCGCAGACGATCGACGCGGCGTCGAGCGCGCGCAGGGTGAGCGGCGCCGTGCAGTTCGGGCAGGCCAGCGAGCGGGTGCCCTGCAGGTCGGGCCCCGTCATCGCCGCCTTGAGGTCGGGATCGCTCCAGCCGCTGATCGGCCGGATGGGCTCGAGCCGCAGCTCCTTGAGCGTGACGAGCTTGCCCGTGTACAGCCGCGGCGGATCGAAGTCGTGGTCGAGGGTGGCGACGGTGACGCCGTCGCCGCGGCGCAGGTCGGCGTAGGGGGCGGGCGCGCCGTCGGTCGCGGGGTACGGCAGCTCGCCGTCGGCCGCGGCCACGACGGCCTCGTCGCACTCCAGCACCTGCCAGGGCTTGCCGGCGATCTTCACGGTGTCGCCGGCGCGCAGCTTCTCGGGCGCGCCCTTCACCGGGACGAAGGCGTCGTAGACCTGCAGCTGGCCGTTGCCCTCGCCCAGCCAGCCCTCGCCGCCGTCCTCGAACAGGCAGTACCACTCGTTCCAGCGGACGCGCTCGCGCGCCTTGCGCACCACGCCGACCACGACGAAGCTGCGCCCGCCGAAGGTGCCGTGGGCGCCGAGCACGATGGGCGACAGATCGCGCGGGAAGGCGCTCGCCTTGCCCGTGACCTGCAGCACGTCGGCGTCGCCCCGCACGACGGTGGACCGGCAGTTCTCGCAGACGGCGGCGACGGCGGCGGCGTGGCGGAACCACAGCGGGGCTCCGCAGCTCGGACAAGAGGAAGACAGCATCGAGGCCCGACCTTAACCCTTGTCGCGGCCTACGCGAAACCCCGCGGATTGTTGCGCGGGCTACGCGAACAGGCGCGGGTCGAGCGCCGTGTCGTCGCCCGACTGGATGCGCTTGCCGAGCGCGATCGCCTGCGGGAGCAGGTTCGCCACGTAGAACTTCAGGTTGAGCAGCTTGCCCTCGCGGTGCGGGGTGCTGCCGTCGCGCGCGATCGCCCGCTTCGCGGCGCGCGCCTGGTTGCTCGCCTCGAGCCCGAGGTGCGCCCAGCCCATCATCTGCAGGAACGGGTACGCCTGGAGCAGCGCGCCGTCGATGCGGCCCTGCATCGACAGGCCGCCGAGGTGCATCGCCGCCCCGCCGCAGGCGTCGATCGCCTTCTCGAGCGCGGCCGCCTCGGCCTCGAAGCCGGCCTCGCGCAGCAGCCCGCACTCGGCCTTGCCGTCCTGCATCCACTCCATCATCAGCGCGCCGCCCTTCTGGCGCAGCTTGCGGCCCAGCAGGTCGAGCGCCTGGATGCCGTTGGTGCCCTCGTACAGGCTCGTGATCTTCGCGTCGCGGACGAGCTGCTCGACCGGGTACTCGCCGATGAAGCCGTAGCCGCCGAGCACCTGCACCGCCGTGGCGGCGGACTCGAAGCCGAGGTCGGTGCAGTGCGCCTTGAGGATCGGCACCAGCAGCTCGACCCGCGACAGGTACCGCTCGGCCTTCTCGGGCTCGACCCCGGCACTCGTGGCCACGTCGTTGCGGTGGCCGAGCCGGTACAGCATCGAGCGCATCGTCTCGGTGTAGACCTTGATGGTCATCAGCATGCGCCGCACGTCGGGGTGCTCGACGATGGCGACGCGCGGCGCCGCCGGGTCGCGCAGCTTGTCGGTCGCGCTGCCCTGCAGCCGCTCCTTCGCGTACTGCAGCGCGTAGCTGTAGGAGGTCGCCGCGATCGCGACGCCCTGCGCGCCGACCCCGATGCGGGCCTCGTTCATCATGTGGAACATGATGCGGATGCCCTCGTGCTCCTCGCCCACGAGCCAGGCGCGGCACGGCGCGCGGCCGCCGAGCTCGAGCACGCAGGTCGGGGAGCCGTGGATCCCCATCTTCTCCTCGACCTTCGTGACGTAGGCGCCGTTGCGGTCGCCCAGCGACAGGTCGTCGTCCACGAGGAACTTCGGGACGGCGAACAGCGACAGCCCCTTGGTGCCCGGCGACGACCCGGGCGTGCGCGCGAGGACCAGGTGGACGATGTTCTCGGTCAGGTCGTGGTCGCCGCTCGAGATGAAGATCTTCTCGCCCTCGAGGTGGTACGACCCGTCGGGATCGCCCGTCGGCGTGGCCTTGCAGCGGTTCTCGCCCACGTCGGAGCCCGCGCCCGCCTCGGTCAGGCACATGGTGCCCGCCCACTCGCCCGTGAACATCTTCGTCGCCCAGGGCGTGCCGCGGGTCTCGCCGCCGAACTCCGCGAGGACGCGCGCCGCGCCCGAGGTCAGCCCGGGGAACATCTCGAAGGCCATGCAGGCGCCGATGAACATCTCGACCACGGCCATCGACATCGTGAGCGGCATGCCCACGCCGCCGAGCTCGGGCGGGGCCGACACGGCCACCCAGCCGCCCTCGGCGACGGTCTTCCAGGCCTCGCGGTAGCCGGTGGGGGTGCGGACGTTGCCGTCGGCGTCGAGGTGGCAGCCCTCCCGGTCGCCCGTGGCGTTGATGGGCGCCAGGACCTCCTCCGCGATGCGCGCCGCCTCGTCGAGGGTCGCCTCGTACGTCCCGCGGTCGAAGTCGGCGTACTTCGGGATGGTGGCGAGCTCCGAGTGCACCTCGAGCTGCTCGAACAGGACGAACTTGATGTCCTCGAGGTCGACCTCGAAGCGCAGGGCACCGCTCATGCATCCTCCCCCGGGGAGATCGTTGGACTGAATGATGGCTCATTCGTGCTGACGGGCGAAAGGGGACTATTGGCGGGCAGGCGCTGTGCTGGTCTGGCGACGACGCCCGCTGGCTGCGCCTGACCGACAGGGTCCCCCGCCCGGCGGCACCGTAGCCATCGGTAACCGATGGTGCGACTTGAGGGGAGCTCAAGCGCCCGCCGCTCCGAGCCGAGGAGGCGGGAGGGGGCTGGGTGGAGCGGCTGCTGCCCGAGGTGGACGACGACGTGCTGGCGCAGTTCCGCGTGGACGGGACGGCGGTGGACGCCGTGCTGCGCGAGCTCGTCCGCCGCCGGACGATGGTGACGCTGTTCGGCGCCGCCACCCCGTTCACCACCACCGTGGAGGCGCTCGGCGAGGGCATCATGGAGGCCGTGCTGCCGCTGGCCTGCGCCGACGCCGCCGAGGTCCAGCAGCTCGTCGCCGTCGCGCTGCTCGACGAGGTCAAGGTCCAGCTCGCCGTGCGGCCGCTCGGCCTCGTGACCCGCCGCGGGGAGCTGCGCCTGCGGCTGACGCGCCCCGACGTGGTGCACCGGATGCAGCGCCGCCACGGCTTCCGCGTCCGCCCGCTCGCCGGCGAGCCGTTCGCCTGCCACCTGCGGACCCCGGGCGGACGCCGCACGGTGGTGCCCATCCTCGACATCTCGGTGGTGGGCGTCGCGCTCGCGTTCCCGCCCGACGAGCGGCCGCCGCCGGTCGGGGCTGAGCTCGGGCGGTGCCTGCTGCACCTCGTCGAGCGCCAGCTCGTGCCGTGCGACCTCGTGGTGCAGCGCCACGAGGCCGATGCCGAGCGCACGCGGGTCGGCTGCACGCTGCGGCCCGTCTCGGTCGCCGCGGAGCAGGCGCTGCAGCGCACCATCATGGACATCGAGCTCCGCCGCGCCGGCTGAGCCCACGATCCCCCCGAGCGGGCGGGTATGCCCTGCGAGGGGGATCGATGAGCGACAAGACGGCGTTCGGGGACCGGATGAAGGCGCTCGAGAAGCGGGAGTCCGGGCGGCGCTGCCTCCCCGGGCTGCCCGTGTGCGCCCGGATCGACGGCAAGCGCTTCAGCCGGTGGACGCAGGGCCTCGCCCGGCCCTACGACCCGCGTCTGTCGAGCCGGATGATCGAGACGACGCGGATGCTCGTCACCGAGACGCAGGCCTGCATCGGCTACACGCAGTCCGACGAGATCAGCCTGGTGTTCTGGGACGCCGACCCCGACCACCAGACGTTCCTCGACGGGCGCATCCAGAAGCTCACCTCGCTGCTCGCGTCGATGGCGACGGCGTGGTTCAACGCGGGCCTGCGGGAGGCGATCCCCGAGCGCGCGGACCGGCCGGCGCTGTTCGACTGCCGGGTCTGGGAGGTGCCGAGCCGCGCCGAGGCCGCGAACGTGCTGCTGTGGCGCGAGCGCGACGCCACGAAGAACTCCGTGTCGATGGCGGCGCGCGAGCACTACGGCCACGGCGAGCTGAACCGCTGCTCGGCGGCGCGGATGCAGGAGATGCTCTTCGCGAAGGGCGTCAACTGGAACGACTACCCGGCGTTCTTCAAGCGCGGCACGTTCGTGCGGCGCGAGACGACCGAGCGGCGCCTGTCGCCCGCGGAGCGCGAGGCGCTGCCGCCGCTGCACGCCGCGCGGCGGGACCCGGACCTGGTGGTGCGCCGCAGCGCGGTGGTGGCGATGGACATGCCGCCGTTCGACAAGGTGCTCAACCGCGAGGCGGTCGTGTTCGACGGCGCGGCGCCGGTGACGGCGCAGCCGCTGGCCGCTCAGCCGTCGGCCGTGACCTCGTAGACGAGGCCGACGACGGGGGTGGGCGGCCGGTCGGCGAGCGGGGGGTTCGACCCGCCGCACACGGCCCGCCGGCGCAGGCACACGCGGAGCAGGCGCTCGGTGCGGCGGGCCTCGGGGTGCTCGGCCCCCACGCCCGGCTCGGCGTGGAGCGCGCCCAGCACCAGGCGGAGCAGCTGCGCGGCCTCGGTCCACCCGCCGCGCGCCATCAGGCAGCGGGCCAGCTCGCGCCGCACGGCGGGCAGCGGCGGTGCCGCATCGGACGGGGCGCCGAGGGCGAGGATCTCCTTCAGCAGGGCCTCTCCGCGCCGGCCGACCGCCGCGCGCCCCGAGCTGACGCGCTCGCGCCGCGCCACCTGCGCCGCCACCGTGGACCAGCCCGCGGCCCAGCGCGGCGCCGCCTCGACGACGGGCCAGAGGTGGTCGGCGGCGGGGTCCCAGTCGTCGGCGCGCTGCAGGGCGAGCAGCGCGGCGCGGGCCCACTCGTCGGCGGTGCCGTCCTCCACGGCGGCCCAGCGCTCCAGGCGGCGCACCGCCGGGGAGAGCGCGAAGGTGCCGCGGCCGCCCGTGGCGAGGCCGCGCGCCAGCAGCGGCTCGCAGGCCTCCGTCCACACGGTGACCGGGCGCGGCGCGGGCAGCGCCAGGCCGTGGACCTCGTCGACGGCGGCGGCCAGCGGGGCCGCCAGCTCGAGCGGGACCGGGGCCGGCGCGAGGTGGGCGGCGGCGCGCAGCATGCGGCGCGCCGGCTCGCCCAGTCGCTCGCGGGTGAGCCACCAGGCGAGGCGCAGCGCGTCGGGCGCAGCGGGATCGGCGGGGACGGGGTGGTCCTTCGCGCGGGCGAAGCGGCCGAGGTAGGCCGAGTAGCCGCACCAGCGGGGCTCCAGCGCGATGCAGCGGCCGATGAGCTCGATGACGAGCGGGTCGCCGCCCGCCACGCGGAGCAGGGCCTCGAAGGCGGCGCGCTCGGCCGCGGCGTCGTCGGCGAGGTGGCGCCGGGCCCGGGACGTCAGGCGGTGGCGCGCCTGCTCGGCAGACAGCGTCGTCGTCGGACCCTCGGCCATGCGGTGCCCCCCTCACGGGGCGTATGCCGCGGCGCGGCGCGCGTGGGGCTCAGCCGCGCACCCGCTCGAGCACCTCCGACGGTGCGCACGCCGACCACCTGCAACCCCGCCGGGGCGTCGCCTTCGGCCACGCGGGCGGGCGCCACCACGGTGTGGAAGCCGTGGCGCGCGGCCTCGCGCAGGCGCAGCGCGGGGTGCGACACGGCGCGGACCTCGCCGACGAGGCCGACCTCGCCGAACCAGGCCGTGCGGTCGGGCAGCGGCTTGTCGAGCAGCGAGCTCGCGACGGCGGCGACCACCGCCACGTCGGCCGCCGGCTCGTCGATGCGCAGCCCGCCCGCGGCGTTGAGGAACAGGTCGCGCTCGTGGAGCGGCAGCCCCGCCTTCGCCAGCACCGCCGCCAGCATCGACGCCCGCGCGCGGTCCATCCCCACGCAGGTGCGCGCCGGGATCTGCGGGGTGGGCCGGCCCACCAGCGCCTGGATCTCGGCCAGCACCGGCCGGCTGCCCTCGTGGGCGCACAGCACGGCCGTGCCCGCGGCCTCGGGGTCGCGCTCCGAGAGCAGGCGGGCGCTCGCGTCGGGCACCTCGCGCAGCCCTCGTCGACCATCTCGAACAGGCCGAGGCTCGCCCGCGGCGCCGAAGCGGTTCTTCACGGCCCGGAGCACGCGCAGCGACGCCCCGCCGTCGCCCTCGAAGTACAGCACCGTGTCGACGAGGTGCTCGAGCACCTTCGGCCCCGCGAGCTCGCCCGACTTCGTGACGTGGCCCACGAGCCACACGGCGGTGCCCGTCGACTTCGCGAGGATCATCGCCCGGTGCGCCACCTCGCGCCCTGCGACATCGAGCCGGGATCCCGGGGCGTCGGACACCGACACTGTCTGCACGCTGTCGATCACCGCCACCGCCGGCTTGTCGGCCCGGATCGCGGCCTCGATCGCGTCGAACCGGGTGTCGGCGACGAGCCGCGGCAGGATCGCCCTGCACCCCAGCCGGTCGGCGCGCAGGCGCACCTGCTGCAGCGACTCCTCGCCCGACGCATAGAGCACCGGCAGCCCGCGCCGGGCGAACCGGTCGAGCGCCATCAGCAGGAGCGTGCTCTTGCCGACGCCCGGGTCGCCGCCGAGCAGCACGAGCGAGCCCGCCACCTGGCCGCCGCCGAGCACGGTGTCGAGCTCGCCGATCCCGTGCGGACCCGCACCTCGCCGCCCCGATCGAGCGGGACGTCGGCCAGGCGCACCGAGCGGGCCGGGCCGACGGCCGCCGCCGCCGCCTGACCGGGCGTCTCCACCTGCTCCTCGAGGGTGTCCCATCCTTGCAGGGACGCGCACCGGCCCATCCACTTCGCGGGTGCGCCACGGCTCCGACACAGGTACGATCGCTTCGGCTTCGCCATGCAGACCCGTTAGCCGGCGAGGCGGACAGATTCTGGTCGTCGTGGATCCGGGGGCTATCCAGGGTGGAATCGCGGTTGGCGGTGGTGCTGTCGGGCGGCGGGGCCCGCGGGGCGTACGAGGCGGGGGTCCTCTCCTGGATCCTGGAAGACGCGGCGCGGCGGCGCGCACCGCTCGCGATCCGGGCCGTGTGCGGCACGAGCGTGGGCGCCATCCACGCCGCCTGGCTCGCCTCGGCCGTGCACGAGCCCGAGGCCGCCGCGCGCCGGCTCGACGAGGTCTGGCGCTCCCTGCAGCTCGACCGCGTCCTGCGCTTCCGCCTCCGCCAGGGCCTCGGCTCCTGGCGGATCCTCGCCGGCGGCTCCCACGGGGTCGGGCTGTTCGACCCGCGCGCGCTGGCGCGGCTCGTCGGCGACACCATCGACTGGCGGCGGGTGCGGCAGAACCTCGCAGAAGGCGTCGTCGGCGCGCTCACCGTCACCGCCACCCACCTGCCGACCGGCCGCCCGACGATGTTCCTCGACGCGCCGCCCGAGCACGGCCTCACCGCCGGCACCGGCGGGCGGGTGATCACGCGGCGGGAGGCGATCGGGCTGGCCCACGTGATGGCGTCGGCGTCGATCCCGGTGGTGTTCCCGCCCGTGTCGGTGGGCGGCGAGCTGTACTGCGACGGCGGCCTGCGCCTGAACACGCCCCTCGGGCCCGCGATCCGGCTCGGCGCCGACCGGGTGCTGGTCGTCGGGCTGCACGCCGTGCGCGACGCCGCGCCCGAGCTCGGCCCCGGGCGCTACCCCGGCGCCTCGTTCCTCCTCGGGAAGGTGCTCAACGCCTTCCTGCTCGACCACGTGGCGCAGGACCTCGAGAACCTGGAGCGGGTCAACGAGCTGCTCGGCGACGCGATGGTCGCCTGCGGGCCCGACGCCGTGGCGCGCATGTCCGAGGCGGCGGCGAGCCGCGGGCGCCCCGTCCACCGCCCGATCCAGGCGCTGACGGTGCGCCCGTCGGTGCCGCTGTCGGAGATCGCCGCCCAGCAGATCCGCAGCCTGTCCTGGGTCGGGCGCGGCGCCGCCACCGCGGCGATGCTGCGCGCGACGGGGCTCGGCGAGGGCACGGCCGGCGATCTGGCGTCGTACCTGCTGTTCGACGGCGGCTACGCGGCCGAGCTGCTCGACCTCGGCCGCCGCGACGCCGCGGCGCGCGCCGACGAGATCCGCGCGTTCCTCGCGCCGGAGGTGCCGGCGTGATCCTTCTGCGGCGCCGACGGCACCGTATGCATGGGCCGTGAGCCGTGAGGTGTCGGTGACCCTGCTGGTGCTGTCGCTCGTCGGATGCCTCGACGCCGTGCCGCTCGATCCGCGGCCGCTGCCGCCGTGCAACGAGCCCGGCAACATCTGCACCTGGGCCGGGGTGCCCCAGGCGGCGCGCTCCGACACCTCCGAGGGCGGCCTGGCCGTCGAGACCTACCTCAACCTGCCCACCGACCTCGCCTTCGCGCCCGACGGCACGGCCTACGTCGCCGACCTCGACAGCCACCGCATCCGCTCGATCACCGCCGACGACGCGCGCGTGTACACGATCGTGGGCAGCCCGTTCCTCGGGGACGGGCCCGAGGGGCCGCTCGACGGCGCGAACCTCACCCACCCGCTGCGGGTCACCGTCGACCCGACCGATGCCGCGCGCCTCGCCGTCGCGAGCAGCCAGAGCGATCACCTCGACCTGCTGGACCTCGACGCGGGCACGCTCAGCTTCGCCGCCGGCGCCGACGAGCGCGGCAGCTGGGTCCCCGTCGACGCCGCCGCCTATGCCGCCGACGGCGACCTCTACTTCTTCGAGTCCGACGACGACGTGCTCCGGCGCCTCGACCGCGACGGCGTCGTCCACGACGTGGCCGGCGCCCGCGGCGAGGCGGGCCAGGCCGAAGGGCGGCTGGCCGAGGCGCGCTTCGACTGCGGCGAGGGCTCGCTCGCCTGCGGGCTGGCGCCGGCCGAGGCGGGGCTGCTGGTCGTCGACCCGCGCAACCACCGCGTCCAGCGGCTCGACCTCGCGGCGGGCACCCTCACGACGCTGCTCGGCGGCCCCGACCAGCTGCTGCAGCCGATGGACGCCGCCGAGGCGCCAGACGGCACCGTCTACGTCGCGGACACGGCGAACCACTGCGTCGTCGCGGTGGCGCCGGACGGCGGGGCGTTCGTGGCGGCCGGGCAGTGCGGCGCGAACCCCGGCTACGGCGGCGACGAGGGCCCCGCCGACCAGGCGCTGCTGTCGAACCCGGCCGGGGTGGCGGTCGATCGCGACGGCGCCGTCTACGTCGTCGACAGCGGCAACCACGTGGTGCGGCGCATCGCGCCCTGACGCGGCGGGAGACTCGATCAACCGTCCGTGGACGTGGGTCACCTCGCAGCAAGCTTCGCCGAATGCACCGCCTCGATCGCGGCTCCGGCTTCGCCGCACCCCCGGTCGGGCAGGCATTCGGCTTGCTTGCTCGCTCAATACGTCGGAGAACGCGCTGGCGCGCGTCCTCCGACTCCTGCGAGACGCGCCAGCATCCGCTGGCGCGGATGCCTGCTCGCGTCTCTAGTGCGCGGCGAGGAAGGCGGGCAGGCGCTGCGCCAGCGCGACCCGGGCCGCGCCCTCCTTCCACTGCGGCAGGAGCGTCGCCCGCGGGGCGAGCGCGGCCACCGCCTCGGAGACGGCGCGCGGGTGGTACAGGTCGTCGCCCGCGAGCACGAGCAGGGGCGTGTCGCAGCGGGCGAGGTCGTCGCGGGAGGCGCCGAACAGGAAGTCGCCGCCCCACATCGCCTCGCGGAACGCGGCCCAGTCGGCGTCGCTGGCCTCGGGGTGCGCGGGGGCGACCTCCTCCCGCCAGCTGTCGAACAGCGCGTAGAAGGCGTCGCGGTTGTCGGACAGCCCGACGGGCTGCATCAGCACCGCCGAGCGCACCCGGTCGGGCGCGGCCAGCGCGAGCCGGACGGCGTGGGGGCCGCCGATGCACATCCCCAGGGCGTGGAAGCGGTCGAGGCCGGGTGGTCCGCCAGCGCGAGCTGGTCGGCGGTGTAGCGCGCCCAGCCTCGCCCGGGCCGATGGGCGCCCGGGACCCGCCGGCGTTCCGCTGGTCCATGGCGATCACCCGGAAGCCCTCCAGGCGCGCGCGGATCGTAGGGGGTCTTCGCCCAGCGTGCCGCCTCGGAGCGCATCCCGCCCGGGGCGATGCACAGGATCGGCACACCGTCGGGGTCACCGCACTCCTCGTACGCGATCGAGCCTCACCCAGCTCCACCATCGGCAACCCGCACCTCCCGCCCGGCAGCTATCTCCCGGCGCCCTGCAGGCGCACCGACACCGTCACGGTGCGCCCGGGCAGCGGGTACCCGACGTAGTCGACGAGCGGCACCGGCACCCGGACGCCATCGTCGACCAGCGGATCCCGCGCGACCCGCCGCGACAGCGTGTCGAGCGCGTTGCGCAGGTCGATCGCCGCGGTGATCCGGCGCCGCCGGTCCGACACCGACGCCGTCAGGCCGAGCAGGGCGCGCGCCGGCCACCGCGCGAAGTTCGCCGTGTCGGCCCAGGTGCCCGCGTCCACGGTGAGATCGGCGCCGAGCTGCCAGGGCAGCGGATCGAGGGGCGCCAGCGCCGCCGTGAACGTGCCGTTCGCCAGCGGCAGGCGCGGGAGCTGGTTCCCGAGGTACGTCGGGTCCGGATCGCGGTTCGCGGCGCGGGTCAGCGCCCCGTCGCGCCGAAGGTCCACGCCCCTGCGTGGTCCCCGCCGCGACCTCGAGCCCGCCCACGTCCACCCGCCCGAGGTTCTCGGGCCGCGCGACCCCCTGCGGGCCGGTGGTCCAGGCGACGAGGTCGCGGTATCGCGCCACGAAGCCCACGACCTCCGCGTGCGACCCGCCGCGGGCCCAGCGCGGCCCCACGTCGGTCTGCAGGCCGCGCTCCGGGCGCAGGTCGGGGTTGCCGACGAGGGCGCCGCGGTCGCCGTACAGCTCGGTCAGGTCCGGCGGGCGCGCCACCGCGCCGACGTTGGCGCGCAGCCGCCAGGCGCCGCGCCCCGCGCTCGCCCCCACCCGGGGCACGGCCAGCAGCGCGGTGTGGCCGGGATCCACCACCGCCAGCGCCGCCGCGCTCGGCACCACCGCCAGGTCGCCGGCCTGCAGCGGCGCGGCGAGCAGCGCCCGCACCACGCCGCGGTCGGCCTGCGCGGCCAGGCCCCGGTAGCGGTCGGCGCGGGCGCCGAGGCCCAGCTCGACGTGCTCGGCGCGGACGGAGGCGTCGGCGGCGATCGACGCGAGGTGGTCGCGGCTCGTGCCGCCGCCGACGCCGATCTCGCCGCGCGGATCGGCGAGCGACTCGTCTCGCCAGGACGCCGTAGGCGCGGGCGGCCACGATCGCGCGCCCGACGGGCCGCTCGACCCGCAGCCCGGCCAGGTGGCGGTCCAGCGCGTAGCGGGCGTGGGGGCTCGGGGCGAAGGTGAAGCCCGGGACGCCGTCGCGTCGGCGCAGCCCCACGTACAGCGCGGTCACGCCCTGCCAGGAGGCCCGCGCCACCGCCGACAGCCGCGCCGTGTCGTTGTTGACCCGGTGCTGGACGCCGTCGTCGGCCTGGGTGAAGCGGGTGCCCGCGTCGTCGTAGTAGCGGAAGGCGCCGCCGGTGCCGAGGGCGTCGACCGCGGTCCAGACGTGCACGGGGCCGACGGGGCCGCCCAGCGTCGCCGCGGCGTGGCCGGTGGGGCCGCTCCCCGCGGCGAGCGTGGCCGCGCGGACGGTGCGGTCGCCCGCGCCCGGCACCAGCAGCACCGCCCCGCCGAGCGCGGTGGAGCCGAGCAGCGCGGGGCTCAGCCCGCGGATCACGCGCACCTGCTCGAAGGCCGCCAGCGGCAGGTCCGACAGGTCCACGGCGGCGCCGCCCTCCGGGTTGAGCGGGATCCCGTCGACCAGGACCTCGACCTGGCGGCCCGCGGCGCCGCGGAGCGAGACCTGGGCGTAGTCGCCGGGGCCGCCCAGGCGGGTGACCACCGCGCCCGGCACGCGCTGCAGCGCGTCGGCGAGCTCGGCCGAGGCGGGCAGCTCGTCGGGATCGACGTCGGTCACCTGCGCAGTGCCGGCCGCCAGCGGGTCCGCCGCCTCGCCGACCACCACCACGTCCTCGGGCTCGGGCACGTCCACGGCCCCCGCTATCCCGCGCTCACCCGAGCGAGGCGACCACCTTCGCGATCCGGCGCTCGCGCGTGGCGGCCGTCTTGGCGTCCTCGACCTGGCGGACGGCTTCCTTGCGGCGCGAGGGCGACAGCGCCTCGAACGTGGCGAGGCAGCCGTTGGCCTCCAGCGCCGCGCGCAGGTCGTCGGGGACGGGCGTGTCGCGGGGCGCCTCGTCGAGCGCCAGCGTGACCTCGATCGCGTCTCGCCCGTCGAGATCGAGGTGCGCCCGGTGGACTGCCGCGATGCCGAGCAGGGTCTGGCCGCCCATCACGGCGACGGTCGAGCGCCAGCTGTAGCCCTGGATGGTGACGGTGACGGGCGGGCGGCGGCCCTTGCCCAGCGCCGCGACGACCGCGTCGGGGACCACGATGCCCATCGTGTCCTTCTCGGTGCCCCGGACGATCTGCGCCGTGAACGTCTGTGCCATCCCCGGAGCATAGGCGAGGCTGCTGCGAACGGGCTACGCCGTACCGTGCCCGACCTCGACGAGCGCCTCCTCGACGCCGTCCGCGCCGCCCCCGACGACGACGCGCCGCGCCTCGTCTACGCCGACCGCCTGCTGGAGCGCGGCGATCCCCGGGGGCGCTGATCCGGGTGCAGTGCGCCCTGGCGCGCACCCTCGACCCGTCCCTCCGGGTCGAGCTGCACGGCGAGAGGCGCTCGACCTCCTGGGGGCGCACGAGGAGGACTGGGTCGCGCCGCTGCGCCCCCACGTGCACGGCTGGACCTGGCGGCGCGGCTTCGTCGAGGCCGTGGACGCCGACACCGCGCCGTTCCTGACGCAGCTCCGCGAGCTGTTGCGCGCCGCGCCGCTGCTGCGGGAGGCCACGCTCCGTCGGTTCGGGCGCCCGCGCGCCTCCGAGCTGCTCGCCGTCCACCCGGGGATCCGCCGGCTGCGCGCCCTGACCGTGGACGCCCGCCCGACCGACCCCGACACGCCGCGCCCGCAGGTCGCGGCCGCGCTGCTGGCCCCCACCCTGGCCGGCCTCGAGGCCCTGACGCTGCTCGACGTGCACCTCGGCGACGCGGGGCTGCGCATCCTGGCCGCGGCGACCCACCTGACGGCGCTCCGCGCCCTGTCGCTCGGCGACTGCCGCGCCGGCGTCGCGGGGCTCACGGCCCTGGCGGCGGCGCCGCTGTTCCGCTCGCTCACGGCCCTGTCGCTGTCGACCCGCGCGCTCGACGCCGAGGCGCTCGCGCCGCTGTTCGCCCACGGCGAGGCGCTGACCGAGCTCCGCGTCACCCACCTCGGCGACGACGGCCTGGCCGCGCTCGCCGCGTCCCCTGCCCTCGCGCGCCTGGAGGTCCTCGCCTTCCCCGACGACCGCGACGTGACCGCGCGGGGCATCGCCGCGCTGGCCGCCTCGCCGCACCTGCGCCTGCGCGAGCTCGACGCGCGGGCCAGCCGCGTGGGCGACGCCGGCCTCGAGGCCCTCGCGGCGTCGCCCGGGGCAGAGCAGCTCACCCGCTTCGTGTTCGGCCTCGAGCCCGACCACGGCGTGACCGCGCGCGGGCTGCTGGCCCTGCTCCGCTCGCCGCACCTCCGCCGGCTGGAGGACCTGCCGGGCTGGCTCGTCTGGCCGCCCCTCACCGACGCCGAGCGCGCCGAGGTCGACGCCTGGCGGGCCGCCCGCTCCTAAGGGCGGACGCCGATCCGCAGCACCACGCCGTCGCGCTCGACCTCGAGCCGCGCGGGCAGCTCGAGCTCGGCCAGGTCGAGCTCGTCCGCCGGCACCCCGTCGACGGCGACGACCAGGTCGAAGCGCTGCAGCCCGGCCCGGGCGGCGGGCCCGTCCCGCTTCGAGGTCCTGCACGCGCAGCCCGCCGTCGACCGGGTACCAGGCGACGCCGGCGCCGTCGGCGACGGGCCCGGCCAGCTCGATGCCGTCGAGGGTCGTGCTGGGCGGCGCGGATGGGGAACGGCTCGGAGACGAGCTCGTCCTCGCCGAACACGCGCGTCACCTCGAGGGTGCAGTCGCGGTCGACGGGCAGCGTGAGCACGAACCGCCCGTCCGCCGGGACCGACCCGGAGAAGCCGCCGCGGTCGCCCTCGCAGCGCCCGCGCACCGCGACGCCGCCGACCTCGATCTGGCCGAGCACCGTCCCGCGCACGGTCCGGACGGGCAGCGGCGTCAGCGCGACCAGGTCGATGCAGGCGCCGTCCATCCAGGCCACGGCGCGCGGCGCGTGGCGCGGCGTGGAGACGTAGCCCACGCCGACGCCGTTGCGCGGCACGAACGCGAACCAGCTGCCCGCCAGCGTGGGCTCGTGCAGCGCCAGCGCCTCGAAGCTGTCGGGGTCGCGCTCGTCCACGACGAGGCCCGTGTAGGGCTCGAGCGCCTCGGCGAGCTGGCACTCCACGCGCTGCGCCGGCGCGGGCGGCGGCGCCACGACCTCGACCGGCGCTGGCAGGCTCACCTTCGGCGCTGCCACCGGCACGGGCGCAGGCGGCGGCGCAGGCCGCGGCCACAGCGCCCACGCCGCCAGCAGCGCCGCGAGGGCCAGGGCCAGGGCCGCTCGCCCCCGCGTCATGCGCTCAGGGCGAGCACGCGCTCCAGCGCGGCGTCGGGCACCTCGAGCGCGAGCTCGGCGAGGTCGAGCGCCAGGTGCTCGGGATCGGAGCTGCCCGTGAGCGGCAGCATGCCGAGCCGCAGCGCCAGCGCGAAGATCAGCTGCGCCGGCACCATGCCGTGGGCCGCGGCGACCTCGCTCGTGACCGGGTGGCCCCAGACGTCGCGGTTCGCCGTCAGCAGCGAGAAGCCCTGGCAGACGATGCCGCGCTCCCGGCACACCGCGCGGATGTCGGCGTTCCACCCGCGCACCGCGAAGCAGCGGCTCTGGACGAACCGCGGCTTGACCCGCGCCTGCGCCCAGAGCGCCTCGAGCTGCGCGGCGCTGACGTTGCTCACCCCGAGCAGCCGCACCTGGCCGGCGTCGTGGAGCGCCTCCATCGCCTGCCAGGCTTCGAGGTCGTCGGGGCCGAGGCCCTCGCGCTGCGACGGGCCGTGGAGGACCAGGCTGTCGAGGTGGGCCACCCCGAGGTGCTCCAGCGACGAGGCGAAGGACTGGCGCACCTGCTCGGCCACCGGCGCGGCGGGATCGTAGGGCAGGCGCTCGTCCTGGCCGGGGCGGAACGTGAACTTCGTCTGCAGGAACAGCGCGTCGCGGCCGTGCTCGGCCAGGAAGTCGCGGATGCCCGCGCCCACGCCGGCCTCGTGGTAGTGCTTGCGCTGGTTGGCGGTGTCGATGCCGCGGAAGCCCGCGGCGAGCGCCTGGCGGACGAGCCCCTCCGTCGCCTGCTCCTTCCAGGCCGTCCCGTACAGGAACGGCGGGACCTCGACGCCGTCGACGGTCATCGGCCGTACCGCAGGCAGCGGACGCCCTGCGACAGCTCGTCGACCCCGAGGATCCGCAGCTGCAGCGGCTGCCCGCCGGCGAAGAACGGCAGCCCGCCGCCGAGCACGACCGGGTGCAGGTAGAGGTGGTACTCGTCGATCAGGCCGAGGCGCGTGAGCGTGGCCGCGAGCGTGGGCCCGGCGACGTCGATCTCGCCGTCGGTGCGGGCGACGAGCTCCTGCAGGCCGCGGTCGACGTCGTCGGCCAGCAGCGTGGCGTTGGGCCCGACCTCGAGGAGCGTGCTGGAGACCACGACCTTCGGCGTGTCCTGCCACAGGCGCGCGAACTCGACGTCCCAGGGCTGGGACTCGGGCAGCGTGTCGGCTGTCTCCCAGTAGCGCATGATTTCGTAGATCCGGCGCCCGTAGAGCGCGACGGCCGTGCGCGCCATCTTGGCGTTGAAGTGGCGGTGCAGCGCCTCCTCGGGGGGCGGCACGCCGATCTGCCCGTCGGCAGCGGCCACGTAGCCGTCCAGGGACTGCGCCATGCCGTAGATGACCTTGCCCAACCGCCCCTCCGTCGCTCGCGCACCGTATCCTGCGCCCGCGGGGTCGTGGGTTAGCATCCCGCCGATCCCCGCGGAGCCCCCATGTCCCAGCTCGTCGAGACCGTGCCCTCCACCAGGCCACGGCCGACCGCTACCTCTCCTACGCCCTCTCCCGTCATCACCTCGCGCGCTCCCCGACGTGCGCGACGGCCTCAAGCCCGTCCAGCGGCGCATCCTCTACACCATGTACGCCGACATGGGCCTCGTGCAGAGCGCCCGGTACCGCAAGTGCGCGGGCGTCGTCGGCGAGGTCATGGGCAAGTACCACCCCACGGCGACCAGTCGATCTACGACGCCCTGGTGCGCATGGCGCAGGACTTCTGCCGCGCGCGCCGCTCGTCGACGGCCAGGGCAACTTCGGCTCGCTCGACGGCGACCCGCCCGCGGCCATGCGCTACACCGAGTGCCGCCTGCAGGCCGTCGCCGAGGCTCCTCCGGAGATCCGCAAGCGGACGGTGGACTTCCGCCCGAGCTGCGACGGCCAGCGCACCGAGCCCGTCGTCCTGCCGGCGCAGCTGCCGCACCATGCTCGTGAACGGCAGCGAGGGCATCGCCGTCGGGATGGCCACGCGGGTGCCGCCGCACAACCCGGGCGAGGTCATCGACGCCGCCGTCTCCCTCATCGACGACCGCTCCCGCACGGTGCGCGACCTGATGAAGGTGCTGCAGGGGCCGGACTTCCCGACCGGCGGGCGGGTGCTCGCCACGCGCGACGAGCTGATCGCGCTGTACGAGACCGGCCAGGGCTCGCTCAAGGTCCGCGACCTGGTCGGAGCAGGCCGAGGGACGGCGCCGGCGGGTGATCGTCGACAGTGTGCCGTTCCCGGGCAGAACAAGGCGAGATCGTCGAGCACATCGGCGAGGAGGTGCGGACCGCCGGCTGCCGCAGGTGGTCGACGTGCGCGACGAGTCCACCGACGAGGTGCGCGTGGTGCTCGATCTCGCGGCCGGGGCGAGCGCCGAGGTCGTGATGGCCTACCTGTTCAAGCGGACGAACCTGCAGACGACGTGGCCCGTGAACCTGACGGCGCTCGTGCCCGTGGCGGGCAGCGAGGTGCCGAGCCCGATGCGGCTCGACCTCAAGCAGCTCCTGGAGCACTGGCTCGACTTCCGCCTCGAGACGGTGCGGCGGCGCTACCAGTTCGACCTCGACCAGCTGCGGCAGCGGATCCACGATCCTCGAGGGCTTCGCGCTGGTCTTCGACGGCCTCGACGACGCCATCCGCATCATCCGCGCGTCGGCCGGGCGCAAGGCAGCGGAGGGGCTGATCGCGCGGTTCGGGCTGTCCGAGATCCAGGCCGACGCCGTGCTCGACCTGCGGCTGTACCGCCTGGCGCAGCTCGAGATCGAGGCCATCCGCACCGAACTCGCCGACAAGCGCAAGCAGGCCGCGCGCATCGAGAAGATCCTCGGCTCGGGCGCAAGCTGTGGGGCGGTGCGCAAGGAGCTGCTCGAGCTGCGCAAGCACTACGCCTCGCCGCGGCGCACGGTCATCGGCGAGGGCCTGGCGCTGGCGTTCGACGAGGACGCGCACATCGTGTCGAGGACACTACGTCGTGGTGAGCCGGGACGGCTGGATCAAGCGCCAGTCGTCGTACAGCGGGCTCGACAAGGGTGCGGCTGCGCGACGGCGACGCCGTGGGTGGCTCATCCAGGCCGACACCCGCTCCACGATGACGTTCTTCACCAACCGGGCGGCGCGTACGTGCTGCGCGTGGGCGACGTCCCCGCGACCACGGGCACGGCGAGCCCGTGCAGGCGCGGTTCGCGTTCGGGGACGGCGAGGTGGTGGTGGCCGTCGTGTCCCGATCCCCGGCACCGGGTGCCCGAGCGGCCGCCCGCCTACCCCGACGACCCGCCGACGCCGTTTGCGATCGCGGTCACATCGCACGGACGCAGCCTGCGGTTCTCGCTCGGCGCACACCGAGGCTGTCGAACCGCACGGGTCGCAAGTTCGCGCGGCTGGGGGAGGCGACCAGGTGGTGACAGTGTGCGGGCTGCCCGGCGTGGACGATCGCCTGATGGTGGCAACGTCCTCGGGCGGACGGTCGAGGTGCCGGCCTGCGAAGGTGCCGGTGGTGAAGTCGGCCGGCAAGGGCGCGCAGGTGGTGGCGCTTCGAGGGCAAGGAGCGGCTGGTGGCCAGGGAGCTCGGCGAGGCGCCGGCGCGCTCGAGGGCGGGCGGTGGGCGCGGGCGCCGATCGTGCTTTCGAGGTGGGGTCGAGGCGCAGGCGCCGGGGGAGCCGTACCGGGAGCTGCCGCGGGTCGTGGTGACGCCGGAGGAGCGGGCGGCCGCGGCGGCGCAGCGCAAGGCGGAGGCCGAGGCGCGGCGGAAGCGCGGGCGGCGGCGAAGGCCGAGAAGGAGCGCGCGGCGGCCGAGAAGGCGGCCGCGCGCGAGGGCGCGGCCGCGGCGGAGAAGGCGGCGGCGCGCGAGGCGGCCGCGGCGGAGAAGGCGGCGCGGGACGCAGCCAAGGCCGAGGCGCGGGCCGCGGCGAAGGCCGAGAAGGAGGCGGCCGCCGCCGAGAAGGCGGCCGCGCGCGAGGCGGCGAAGGCCGAAGGAGGCGCTGGCCGAGGCGCGACGGCGGGAGGCCGAGGAGAAGGCCGCCGCGCGGGCGGCAGCGAAGGCCGAGAAGGAGCGGCCGCGGCCGAGAAGGCGGCGGCGCGCGAGGCGGCGAAGGCCGAGAAGGAGGCGGCGGCCGAGGCGCGGCGGCCGGGAGGCCGAGGAGAAGGCCGCCGCGCGGCGGCGGCGAAGGCCGAGAAGGAGGCGGCCGCCGCCGAGAAGGCGGCGGCGCGCGGGCGGCGAGGGCCGAGAGAGGCAGCGGCCGAGGGCCCGGCGCCGGGAGGCCGAGGAGAAGGCGCCGCCCGGGCGGCGGCGAAGGCCGAGAAGGAGGCGGCCGCCGCCGAAGAGGCGGCGGCGGGAGGCGGCGCGAGCCGAGAAGGAGGCAGCGGCGGAGGCGCGCTGTGGCGAAGGCGGAGAAGGCGGCGGCGGCCGCCGAGAAGGCGGCGGCAGCCGCCGAGGAAGGCGGCCGCGCGCGAGGCAGCCCGGCGGGAGAAGGAGGAGAAGGCGGCGGCGAAGGGAAGCCTCGCCGCAAGGGGCCGTCGTCGGAGTGAGCGGCACGACCACGACGACCCCACCACCACCAAGCCGGCAGTCACGGGCTGGGCCCGCAGCCTGGCCGGGCACCAGGACGTGGTGGTGGTCGTGGTGGTGGTCGTGTTGGTACCTGGCGATCCAACGCGCCGGCACCCGGACCTGACCGGCGACCGGCCTCGGTCAGTGCCGCGTCGCCTGGAGCGGGAACAGCCGCGAGTCCGCCAGCGCCGCCGTCCGGTGGCCCATCCCCGCCAGGTACGCGTCGTCCTGCGCGAAGGCGAGAACGCCTCCAGCGAGCGGTGGCGCACGATCATCACCCGGTCCCACCGCTCGTCGCGCGGGCCGATGACGGTGCCGCGCCCGTCCCCGCGTAGAGTACCTCCCCGCCCGCCGCCGCCAGGAACGGCGCCGTGTGGGCGGCGTACCGGTCGTAGGCGGCCGCGCCGGAGACGCTCGCCGCCGGCGCCAGCGCCGGGGTCGTCGCGTAGTCGGCGACCTCGCGGAAGCGCAGCAGGTTGAGCATGTCGACGGGGCCCTGCAGGCCCTGCCGGATCACCGCGATGATCGCGTCGCGATCGGGTTCCAGATGCACCACCACCTCCAGGATCACACCAGCCCGGGGCGCCCGAGCCGCCAGCGCACCCGCCACCGTCAGCGGCTCCACCGCGCCCTCGTGGCCGAGCTCCTTGCGCCGCACCCGCGCCGCCTCGCGCAGCGTCGCGCCCGAGCCCGTGTAGTCGTCGAGCAGCAGCACGGGGCCCGCGGGCGGCCCGCCCTGCGCCGTCATCCGCCCCTCGACGTTGGCGAGCCGCTGGTCGTTGTTCGACAGCTCGCCCTGGCGCGCCTCGGGCGGCTCGCGCCAGCGCAGCACGTCGGCCACGGGCACGCCCAGCGCCCCCGCCAGCGCCCCCGCCGCCGCGTCGCGGCCGGCCCAGCTCCGAGACGGCAGCGGCACCACGCTGCGCACCGCCGGCAGCGACCGCGCCACGGCGACCAGCCGCTCGACCAGCGCGCCGTCGGGCGCCCGGCCGTCCGGCCCCGCATGAACGCGACGTACGCCGCGTCGCGCTGGGTGCCGTCGTACAGCGCGAGCCCCCGTCGAGCTTGACCCGCGCGAAGCCCGGCACCGACACGGGCCGCATCGCCAGCCACGTCGCCGCGGCGCCGGTGCTGGGCGGCCCCTCCACCGTCCACCCCGCGCAGCGCGAGCACCGGCCGCAGGGCTCGGCGTCGTCGTCGCCGAGCGACCGACGCAGCGTCTGCATCAGGCACGCCTCGCCCGTGGCGTAGTCGACCATGCGCTGCAGCCCGTCGCGGCGCACCTGCTCCTGCGCGCGGTACCGGCCGAGGTCGGGCTCGCCCGCCGCCCCCGTCGCCACGTAGAACTGCGTGCGCCCGCGGGCCTCCTTCACCAGGAACCCCTGCTCCACGAGCTCCGCGACCACCACCGTCACGCGCGTCGGGTGCAGGCCCGTCCGCCGCTTCAGGTCGGTCAGGCGCTGCGGCTCGTCGGCCACGGCGCGCAGGATCGCGGCGAAGTCGTCGGGCGTGGGCTGCGCCGAGTGGATGAAGTACTCCTGCACGCGCAGATCGCCCGGGTCGTACAGCAGGATCCCGCGCGCCGGCTCGCCGTCGCGGCCCGCGCGCCCGACCTCCTGGTAGCAGGCGGTGATCGAGCCGGGCACGTCGGCGTGGACGACGTAGCGCAGGTCGCCCTTGTCGATGCCCATGCCGAGCGCGTTGGTCGCGGCGATGGCGCGCAGCGAGCCCTGCAGGAAGGCGCGCTGCAGCTCGGCCTTGCGCTCCGGCAGCAGCCCCGCGTGGTACGCCGCGACGGCGTGGCCGCGGTGCGCGAGCCACTCCCCGACGATCTCCGTGGCCTCGCGCGTGGCGCAGTAGACGAGGCCGCAGCCGGGCGCCTCGCGGACGAGCGCGTCGAGCAGCTCGAGCTTCTCGGGCAGCCCGCCCACGGGGCGCACGCCGAGCGAGAGGTTCGGCCGGTCCATGGTGTGGCGGACGACCCGCAGCGGCGCGAGCTGGGCGGCGATGTCGCCCTCGGTGCGGGCGTCGGCGGTGGCGGTGAGCGCGAGCACGCGCACGGGGCCCGCGGCCCGCAAGCGACCGACGAAGCGGGCGATCTCGCGGTACGCCGGGCGGAAGTCGTGGCCCCAGGTCGAGATGCAGTGGGCCTCGTCGACCACGACCATCGCCGGCGACAGCCCCGCGAGGAAGCCCTGCCGCTCCACGTTGTCGAGCTGCTCGGGCGACACGAACAGCACCGTGAGCTCGCCGCGGGCGGCGCGGGCGCGGACGTCGTCGTTGGTGGCGTCGTCCTGGTCGGAGTTGATGGAGCCGGCCGCGATGCCGAAGCGCTCGCCGAGGTGGCCGAGCTGGTCGCGCATCAGCGCCAGCAGCGGCGAGACGACCAGGGTGACGCCGGGGAGTAGCGTGGCGGGCAGCTGGTACAGCAGCGACTTGCCGTGGCCCGTGGGCTGGACCACGAGCAGGTCCTCGCCCGCGAGGAGGGCGTCCACGACCTCGCGCTGGCCGGGGCGGAAGGCGGCGAAGCCGAAGCGCTCGCGGAGGACGGTCTCGACGTCGTGCTGCATGGCCGGCTGTAGCCCGCGCCGCGGCTCACCGCACCGACAGGCGGATCGCCCGCTCGGGGCAGGCCGTCACGCACAGCCCGCACCCGTGGCACGCGTCCGCGCGCACCGCGAACGCCCCTCCCCGTCCATCCTACGGACGCGGCGAGGGCGGGGCCCGCGAAGAAGTGTGAAGCGTCAGCGGAGGGCGGCGACGTCCTCGTCGGTCAGCGCCACGTCCAGGGCGCCGAGGTCCTCGCGGACGTGGGCGAGCGACAGCGTCCCCGGGATCGGCGCCATCACCGGCGATCGGCGCAGCATCCAGGCCAGGGCGACCTGCGCCGGCGTCGCGCCGTGGCGGCGGGCGATGGCGTCGACACCGGGCCGGTCGAGCCCGTGCAGCGGGAAGAACGGGACGAACGCGATGCCCTGCGCCTCGCAGTGGTCCACCACGGCCTCGTGCTTGCGCTCCGTCAGGTTGTAGTGGTTCTGCACCGCTGCGATCGGCACCACTGCGCGGCCGCGCTCGATCTGCTCGACCCCGACCTCGGACAGGCCGACGTGGGCGATGGCGCCGCGGTCGACGTAGGCCCGGATGGCGCCGAGGCTGTCCTCCAGCGGGACGTCGGCGTCGACCCGGTGCAGGTAGTACAGGCCGATGCGGTCGGTCCGAAGCCGCTTCAGGCTCTCCTCGATCTCCGCCGCGAGCACGTCGGGGCGTGCACCGCCGTAGCCGCCCTTGGTGGCCACGAGACAGCCGTCGGGGACGGGCGACAGCGCGTTCCCCACCGCCCGCTCGCTCTCGCCGCTGGTGTACAGGTGCGCGGTGTCGACGAGCTGCACCCCCGCCTCCACGGCGCTGCGCAGGAACGTGACGTGCTCGGCCGTGTCGCGGAGCCGGTTGGTGCCGAGCCCGATGCGAGCCACGTCGTAGGTGCCGATCTGCATGCTGCCTCCGCTGCGCGCCGTAACGTTCGAGGCGCGAGGAGACCTCGACGGTGCGGCGAACGGGGCGCGGTTAGCCCAGGCCAGCGTGGACGGGGAGCGATGGCGAGTGGACAGCAGGCGATCCGCATCGGGGTCCTGGCGGCGTGGGCAGCGGGGTGCCCCCGCCCGGGCGCCCTCCCGCAGCTGGAGCGAGCCCGCGAAGGCCTCGGGCGCCCCTCGTCCGTCGAGGTGGGCTTCCAGGGCACGCTCACGTACGCGGGCCACTTCCCGGTCCCCGACCAGACCGAGGACTGGACCGTCGAGGGCCGCTCGCGCTTCGCCGGTTCCGCGGTCCGCAGCACCTGGCAGGTGGCCGAGGTGGACTGGACCGAGGTCCTCGACGGCGACACGCCGCTCGAGCGGATCGAAGCGCTGATGCCGTGGCCGGCGCTCCTGCTCGACGATCTGCTCGCCCAGCCGGCCAACCTCCGAGCGGTCGACCGACACACCGTGCTGTGGGGCAGCCCGGAGGGCCTGTTCGAGCTGACGCTGGCCCACGGCCGCCCGGTCCGGCTGGAGCGGCGCTATGCCCACCCGGTGTTCGGCGACACCGCCGATGTCGCCACCTGGTCGGACTACGAGGACGTGGGTGGGACGACGCTCCCGGCGACGTGGACGCTCGAGCGTGCCCAGGACGACGCACGCTGGTGGCTGTCGGCCACCCTCACCGACGTGGTGAGCCCGGCGTCCGAGCCACCGCTGCCGGAGGTCTTCGACACCGTGCCGCTCGGCGACGACGCCTGGGCGGTCGCGATCCCCGCGGCCGACGCGCGGAGCCTGGTGGTGCGTCGCGGCGAGGAGGGCCTGGTGTTCGATCCGCCGCTGTCGTCGGCGCTGGGCGAGACCCTGTGGCGCACCGCGCGGGAGCTCGCGCCCGAGGTGACGCAGTGGGCCGTGGTCGTGAGCCACCACCACCCCCACTACACCGGCGGCCTGCGCCCCTTCGCCCGCGACGGCGTGCCCGTGGTGGTCTCGCCCCTGCTCGTGCCCTGGGTCACGGCGCTGCTGCAGGCACCCCGGGACCTCGATCCCGCCGACCCGCCGATCCCGTCGCCCGTGGTCCGGACCGACACCCGGCTCGCTGGCGTGCGCATCGTCGAGATCGGCGCTGCTTCGGAGCATACCGACAGCTACCGGGTCGCGGCGCTGCCCGAGCACGGTCTGTTGTATGCCGCGGACCTGGTGAGCTTCCCCCTCGACGGCCCGCCGCGCCGACGCCAGGCGATGGACGGCGTGGCGGCGCTGCCGGAGGCGGAGGGCCTCACCGAGGCGTTCAGCGCCTGGCCGCTGGCCGGATCGGCGCCGACGGGCCCGCTGCAGGCGCCCGAGCTTCGCGTGGCGCTGACCTTCGACGACCTGCCGTCCCAGACCGTGGCGCGTGGCCAGCCGTCGGTGACCGACCCGCAGGCACAGCTGCGGATCAGCGAGGCCATGATCGCGGCCCTGGCCGCCCACCAGGTCCCGGCCGCGGTGTTCGTCAACTGCGGGCTGCTCGGGGAGGCCGACGTCCTGGGGCTGTGGCGCGAAGCCGGCGCGACGATCGGCAACCACACCCACACCCACGCGTCGGCCGAGCAGGTGCCGCTCGAGGTGTGGGGCGAGGAGGTGCGCGCGTGCCACCAGCTCCTGACGGAGCGGACCGGCGCCCCGCCGCGCTGGTTCCGCTACCCGTACCTGCGGCGCGGCGACGCCTCCACCCGCGATGCCACCGCCGCAGTCCTCGCGGATCTGGGCGAGCGGCCGGTGCCCGTCACCGCCGCCACCAGCGAGTGGCGGCTCGCCCAGCTGTACGACGAGGCCGCCCAGACCGAGCGTCCAGCCCTGGTGGAGGCCCTGGTCGAGCACATGGTCGCCTCGTTGCGCGCCGCCGCGTGGCAGGTCCGCGTGCGGCACGGTGTGTCGGTCCCGCACATCGCGTTGATGCACGTCAACGCGCTGAACGCCGAGGCGTTGGACGCGGTCCTGACCCGGTTCGAGGCCGAGGGCTTCACCTTCGTCGACCTCGAGACCGCCATGGCCGACCCCTACTATGCCCGGCCCGACGTGCAGGATCAGCGCCGCAGCCTGCCGTGGCAGCTGCGCATCGACCCGCCGCTGGCGCCTGGGGAGCCGCAGTGGTTCGACCAGGCCGAGGCGCGCATCGAGGAGCGATTCGGCGGAGGTCAGGCGCCCAGATGAGCGGTCAGTTGCGGGTGGAACGCCGCGGCGAACGCCTCGGGCTGCTCGATGTAGGGCGTGTGCCCCGCCTCCGCGATCACGACCTCGCGGAAGTCCCGCCCGCCGCCGCATAGCGCTCGAGCACGCCGCGCACCTGCGACACCATGGGCTGCGGCGGGACCCTCGGCCCGGCCAGCCGGGCACCAGGCCCAGCTGGCCGAGCGTGCAGACGGAACAGCGACCCGTCCGCCACGATCTGGTCGCTGTCGCCGCGGATCCACGCACCGGCGGCCGAGGCGAGGCGGCCACGAAGCGCGCGGCCAGGTCGCCCGCGTACTTCGGCGACAGGGCGTTCACGGGCCCGTACACGCCGGGCGCTGCCCGCCAGTGCTCGGAGGCGACGGCGACCCGGGCGCTCCGGCCCGATCTTCTCCGACAGCACCGACGACAGCAGCGCCTCTCCCGCGCAGGGCGGAACGGCGGCTTCCAGTAGAACGTGTTCATGACGACGCGGCGAGCCCTGCAGGTCCTCCTCGCTGCGGTCGCCCGCGGCGATGCGCTTCGGGAACTCGGTGACCACGCCCGCGCCGGAGCCCGCGCCGTCGTGGCGGGGGTGCCGTCGGGGCTGCGCCGAAGCCGTAGGGAGCCCGGCGCCACCAGCGTCACCGTGCGGAACGCGGTTGCGCCGCGACCAGCCCGAACGCCAGGCCCCGCCGAGCGGTGCCCGACGAGGTGGACGGGGCCGAGGCCGAGCGCGTCGACCAGTGCGAGCAGGTCGTCCACCCAGTCGCCGACGCCGCGGGTCGCGTCGATGCGAGGTCCTCGGTGTCGCCGTAGCCGCGAGATCGGGCGCCAGGCCGCGGAAGCCCGCGGGGAGCGCCAGCATCGCCTCCTCCCAGAACGTCGCCGAGGAGGCGTTGCCGTGGACGAAGAGCACCGGGACGCCGTCGTCGGGGCCCGCCGAGCAGGTGGGTCGACAGGCGGGGCGTGGGGACCTGGCGCGAGGTGACGCCGGGCAGCGTGGGGATCGAGGACATGCGGACCTCCGTCTCCCCGTTGTTCCGGAACCCGAATCACCTGTCAAGTCAGGCGCGTCCCCACCCCGCTCCGCCCCCGGATACCCCGCACGTGGAGGTGACACCGTGCGTGGGCTGGTGCTCGAGGGCGGAGGGGTACAGGCATCGCGTGGGAGCTGGGCCTCCTCGCCGGGCTCGTGGAGGCCGGTGTGGACCCACCGACGCCGGGTCGTCGTCGGCACGTCCGCCGGCTCGGTCGTCGGCGCGCTGGTCGTCAACGACGGCGCTGCGGGCCTGCCCGAGCTGTACGCAGCGCAGCAGCGCGATGCCAGCGCCGAGATCGTCACCCCCTTCGGGCCGTGGCACCTCGCGCGGTTCGTGGCCGCGTCGCTGCTCCCGGGGCGACGAGGCCGCCGCCGCTCGCCTCGGCCGGTGGGACCGCCCGCGCGCCTGGCGGCGAGCGTCGAGGAGCGCCGGGAGGTGATCGGCACCGCCTCGGCGATCGCGGCTGGATCGGAGGCCGCCTGCGGGTGACGGCCTGCGACGCCGAGACGGGCGTGCTGCGCGTGTTCGACGGCAGCGACGGCGTGCCGCTCGCCGACGCCGTCGCCGCCAGCTGCGCGGTGCCGCTCGTGGGCCCTCCGTGCCGATCGAGGGGCGGACGTACCTCGACGGCGGCATGCGCTCGCCCACGAACGCCGACCTCGCGCGCGGCTGCGACCCGGTGGTCGTATCGCGCCGATCCGCCGGCATCCGGCGACCAGGCTTCGCGCCAGCACCGGCGGCCGCGGGGAGGCGGCCACGAAGCGCGCGGCCAGGTCGCCCGCGTACTTGGGCGACAGCGCGTTCACGGGCCCGTACACGCCGGGGGCGCTGCCCGGCCAGTGCTCGGAGGCGACGGCGTCACCCGGGTAGCGCTCCGGCCCGATCTTCTCCGACAGCACCGACGACAGCAGCGCCTCCTCCCGCGCAGGGCGGAACGGCGGCTTCCAGTAGAACGTGTTCATGACGACGCGCGGCGAGCCCTGCGGGTCCTCCTCGCTGCGGTCGCCCGCGGCGATGCGCTTCGGGAACTCGGGGTTGACCACGCCCGCGCCGGAGCCCGCGCCGTCGGGGTGGCAGGGGGTGCCGTCGGGGCGGCTGCCGCCGAAGCCGTAGGGCGAGCCCGGCGCCACCAGCGTCACCGTGCGGAACGCGGTTGGCCGCGCCGCGACCAGCCCGAACGCCACGGCCCCGCCGAGCGAGTGCCCGACGAGGTGGACGGGGCCGAGGCCGAGCGCGTCGACCAGTGCGAGCAGGTCGTCCACCCAGTCGCCGACGCCGCGGGTCGCGTCGATGCGCAGGTCCTCGGTGTCGCCGTAGCCGCGGAGATCGGGCGCCAGGCCGCGGAAGCCCGCGGGGAGCGCCAGCATCGCCTCCTCCCAGAACGTCGCCGAGGAGGCGTTGCCGTGGACGAAGAGCACCGGGACGCCGTCGTCGGGGCCCGCCGAGAGCAGGTGGGTCGACAGGCGGGGCGTGGGGACCTGGCGCGAGGTGACGCCGGGCAGCGTAGGGACCTGCGGACGTTGTTCCGGAACCGGGCTCACCTGTCAAGTCAGGCGCCGGCCGCCCGGGCAACGAGCGCGGCGATCTTCGCCGACACCGCGTCGTTCAGCTCGGTGACGGCGAATGCCGTGGGCCACATCGCGCCGTCGTCGAGCGCGGCGGCGTCGTTGAAGCCGAGGGTCGCGTAGCGCGCCTTGAACTTGGCGGAGGCCTGGAAGAAACACACCACCTTGCCGCCCTTCGCGTACGCCGGCATGCCGTACCAGGTCTTGGGCGACAGCCCGGGCGCCGCCTCCTTGACGATGGCGTGGATCGCCTCGGCCAGCTCGCGGTCGGTGCCCTCCATCTCGGCGATCTTGTCGAGCAGATCCTGCTCGCCGTCGGCCTTGGCGCCCTTCTTCGCCTCGCGCGCCCGCTCCTTCATCGCCGCCTTCTCCTCGGCGGTGAAGCCCTCGCTCTCCTTCGCCTTGCGCGTTGCCATGCTCTCCGTCCTCCGTGTCCACCCATAGGCAGCGTCGGCGCAGGCGACCTCTCCGAACCTGCTCACCTCGACGACCTGCTCACCGGCCGGCCAATCCTGGCAGCAGCACCAGCAGCCCCGCGACGATCATCTCGACGGCGATGGCGGCCAGGATCATCGCCATCAGCCGGCTCACGATCGCCCGCAGCGACTTCGACATCACCCGCCCGATGGCGCTCCCGAAGTACAGCACCAGCGCCAGCGTCCCGAGGACGACGGCGAGCACCACCGCGATGGCCGCGTCGTCGGCGAGGCCGCGAGACCGCGACGCGAAGAGCACCAGCGTCGTGATGGTGCCGGGGCCGACGATCATCGGGAAGGTCAGCGGGTAGAACGCGACGTTGCCGACCTCCTCTTGCTCGGCGCGCTCGTCGGTGGTGCCGTGGTGGGCGCGGCTGCGGCCGTTCAGCATGTCGAGCGCGATGAGCAGCAGCACGAGCCCGCCCGCGACGCGGAAGTCCTCCACGTCGACGCCGAACAGCGCCAGGATGCCGTTGCCGCCGACCGCGACCACGGCGCAGGTGACGGCGGCGTAGGCAGCGACCTGCAGGCCCTGCGGCGCTGCGCCGCGGGCTCCATGCCCTCGGTGAAGCCGAGGAACATGGGCAGCGTCAGGAACGGGTTCATGATGGCGAACAGCGCGCCCAGGAACTTGACGAGGTAGGCCCAGTCCACGTCAGGGCGTCTCCCAGGCGGTGTACTCGTCGATGCTGCAGCCGTCGGCGCAGGCGTAGATGGTGTAGGCGGCGTTCAACGTCAGGTCCAGCGATCGGCCGCCGGTCGTGGTGACGGTGGCGCGCTCGCCGCTGCGCAGGTCCACCGCGCCGTCCGCGTGGGTGAACGTCAGCAGCCGGTGGTCGAGCTCCTCGCCGCTGGGGCCGGTCGCGCGGCAGGTGTCGTCGTAGTGGCGCTCGATGGCGATCCCGCCCCGCTGCGCCTCGGTGAGCGGGCCGTCGTAGCCCAGGACCTCGGAGACGAAGCGGGGCCCGTCGGCGTCGGCGAGGAGGACGGCGTACTCGGAGTCGTAGGTGTGCCAGATGTCGGCGGCGGTGAAGTCGACGGTCTGGCCGGCGGCGAAGGCGTCCGCGCTGCCGGCGTCGCTCGGATCGAGCGGGAAGCCCCAGCCGAAGGTCCAGGTGTCGCCGAGCGCGTCGACGACCCGGACCTGCTGCTCCTGGTCGGCGCCGCAGGCCGCGAACGACGCGAACCGCGCAGCGCCCGGGACGGGGGCCAGCGCGCCGCCGACCTCGGTGACGGTGCCGGTCCCGTCGACCTGCTGCCCGTACCAGTACCCGATGGTCGTGGCCGTCTGGGCCGCCGTGGTCTCGACGCACAGGCGGACGTCGATCGGAGATGCGCACGCCGCCATCCCGGTGTCGGTGTCGGTGTCGGTGTCGGTGTCCGTGTCGCTGTCGGCGTCGGTGTCGACGTCGGTGTCGATGTAGGTGGTCATCGTCGTCGGCTTCGTGGTCGACGGCGTGACCACGCAGGCGACGGACCCCGTGGCGAGGAGGGAGAGCAGGCGGGCGTGGGTCACGGGTCCTCCGGTCCAAGCCATGTAGCCCCCTTCTCGCCACTCCGGGAGCAGGCGCATCGGGGATGACGCGATCGCGCCCGACGCGCTTCCGTCGCCCGACGCTTTTCCGTCAATTGACGGAAAAGCGTCGGGCGCGTTTGCGTCGTGTCCCGGGCCGGCGCCATCCGTTATAGGGGCCGGTCCCGAGGGAGGGCCCGTGCCGCCGATCGGCCGCTACACCGCATCGCCGTCGACCCCGCCCGCCCCGGGCCGCGACGCGCTGCTCGCGGCGCTCGACCGGCTGGACGTCCCGTTCGCCGTGGTCGACACCCCCGCCGGCCCCGCCGCCGCCACCGGCGGCACCGCCACCCTCGGCGACGAGGGCGACGGGCTCCCGCTCCTCGCCTGGGTCCCCGCGCTGACCCCCGACCGCCTCGGCGATCCCGCCTTCCGCCGCGCCTGGGGCGTCCGCGTGGCCTACGCGAGCGGCGCCATGGCCAACGGCATCGCCTCCACCGCGCTCGTCGCCGCCGTGGCCCGCGCCGGCGGCCTCGGCTTCTTCGGCGCCGCCGGCCTGCCCACCGCGCGCATCGCCGCGGCCGTCGACCAGCTCGAGCGCGAGGCGCCGGGCCTCGCCTGGGGGGTGAACCTCATCCACAGCCCGCAGGAGCCCTGGCAGGAGCAGGAGACGGTGGACCTGCTGCTCGCCCGCGGCGTCCGCGCCATCGAGGCCAGCGCCTTCGTGGGCCTCACCCCGCCGCTCGTGCAGCTCCGCGCCGCGGGCCTGCGCGCCGGGCCCGACGGCGCGCCCGTCCCCGCCCGCCGCATCGCGGCCAAGGTCTCGCGCCCCGAGGTCGCCGCGCGCTTCCTCGCCCCGCCCCCCGCCGAGGTGCTCCAGCGCCTGGTCGAGCAGGGTCGCCTCACCGCCGACGAAGCGCGGCTCGCCGCCCGCCTCCCCCTGGCCGACGACCTCACGGCCGAGGCCGACAGCGGCGGCCACACCGACAACCGCCCGCTGTCGGTGCTGCTCCCGCTGCTGCGCGCCCAGGCGGCCGAGGCCCGGCGCGCCCACGGGTACGCCGATCGCGTCCGGGTGGGCGCCGCGGGCGGCATCGGCAGCCCGGCGGCCGCGGCCGGCGCGTTCGCCCTGGGCGCAGCCTACGTGGTGACGGGCAGCGTGAACCAGGCCTGCGTCGAGGCCGACACCTCGCCGCTCGTCAAGGAGCTGCTCGCCGAGGCGGGCATGGCCGACGTGGCGATGGCGCCCGCCTCCGACATGTTCGAGGGCGGCGTGCAGCTGCAGGTCCTGCGCCGCGCGACGATGTTCCCCATGCGCGCGCAGCTCCTGTACGAGTGGTACCGCGCGTACCCGTCGCTCGAGGCCCTGCCCGACGACGTGCGCACCCGCCTCGAGCAGCAGATCCTGCGCGCGCCCGTCGCGCAGATCTGGGCGTCCTGCGAGGCCTACTTCGCCGAGCGCGACCCGGCGCAGCTCGAGCGCGCGGCGCAGGACCCGAAGCACCGCATGGCGCTGGTCTTCCGCTGGTACCTCGGCCGCTCGAGCCGCTGGGCCATCGCCGGCGAGGCCGACCGCCGCACCGACCTGCAGGTGTGGTGCGGGCCGGCCATCGGCGCCTTCAACGACTGGACGCGCGGCACGCCGCTGGCACGCCCCGAAGCGCGCACCGCCGTCGCGGTGATGGCGAACCTGATGACGGCCGTGCCGCGGCCTGCGGCGCGCCGAGCACCTGCGCGACCAGGGGATCGACGCAGCTCGACCCTACGCTTCCGGCCGCGGCCGCTCGCTGCACCGCCCGCGGCCTGCGCCGCCGAGCCGGCCCGTGTCTGAGCGACTCGATCCGCGATCGCGATCGTCGGCATCGGCTGCCTGTTCCCGGGCAGCACCGACCTCGCGGGCTACTGGCGCGACGTCGTGGCGGGGGTCGACTGCATCGGCCCCGTCCCGGAGGGCCACAGCTGGTCGGTCGCCGACCACCACGACCCCGATCCCACCGTCCCCGACAAGACGTGGGCCACCCGCGGCGGCTTCCTCGACCCCGTGGCGTTCGACCCGCTGCAGCACGGCCTGCCCCCGGCGATGCTCGAGTCCGTCGACACCACGCAGCTCCTCGCGCTGCTGGTGGCGCGCGAGGCCCTGCGCGACGCCGGTCTCGACCCCGACGCCGAGGGCTGGGACCGCAGCAAGGTCTCCGTGGTGCTCGGGGTCACGGGGCCGCAGGAGCTCGCCGTCACCGTGGGCACGCGCCTGCAGGGCCCGCTGTTCCGCAAGGCCCTCGCCCGGTGCGGCGTCAGCGACGCCGTGGCCGACGCCGTCGTGCGCGACATCGCCAACCACCTGCCCGGCTGGACCGAGCAGACGTTCCCGGGGCTCCTCGCCAACGTCGCCGCCGGGCGGATCGCGAACCGCCTCGACCTCGGCGGCACCAACGCCGTGGTCGACGCCGCCTGCGCCAGCTCGCTCGCCGCCGTGCAGTTCGCGGTGGCCGAGCTCGCCTCGGGGCGCAGCGACCTGGCGCTGACCGGCGGGGTCGACGCGCTCAACGACGCGTTCATGCACCAGTGCTTCACGCGGACGCCCGCCCTGTCGCGCGCGGGGGACACCCGGCCGTTCGATGTGGACGCCGACGGCATCCTGCTCGGCGAGGGCGTGGCGGTGCTCGCGATGAAGCGGCTCGCCGACGCCGAGCGCGACGGCGACCGGGTCTACGCCGTGCTCCGCGGGCTCGGATCGAGCTCCGACGGCCGCCACAAGAGCATCTACGCGCCGAACGCCGACGGCCAGGCGGTCGCGCTGCGCCGGGCCTACGCGCGGGCCGGGTTCGGCCCGGAGACGGTGGAGCTCGTGGAGGCCCACGGAACGGGCACCCGCGCCGGCGACGCCGCCGAGGTGGAGGCGCTGACGCGCGTGTTCGCCGAGACGGGGCGCGGCGGCCGCTGGGCGGCGCTCGGCTCGGTCAAGGCGCAGATCGGCCACACCAAGGGCACCGCGGGCGCCGCGGGCCTGGTGAAGGCGGCGCTGGCGCTGCACCAGCGGGTGCTGCCGCCGTCGGCGAAGGTGGCGCGGCCCAACCCGAAGCTCGGGCTCGACCAGGGGCCGCTGTACCTGTCGCCGCGGGCCCGGCCCTGGATCCGGGCCGCCGACCACCCGCGCCGGGCGGGCGTGAGCGCCTTCGGCTTCGGCGGGAGCAACTTCCACGCGGTGCTCGAGGAGCACGGCGACGGCCAGGTCGCCGCGGTGGCGCCGGCCGAGGCCCAGCTGTTCCTGCTCGGCGGCGACCTCGAGGCGCAGCTCGACGCGCTCGACCCCGCCGACCCGGTGCGGGCGTCGCGCGAGGCGCTGGCGCGCTGGCGGGGCGGCGAGCGGGTCGTGGCGTTCCTCGCGCGCGACGCCGCCGAGCTGCGCCAGCGGGTGGCGCGGGCTCGGG
>JAWKRQ010000023.1:0-146225 GCA_041389545.1 Myxococcota bacterium
GGGTGGCGCGCGAACTGCGCCTCGAGGTCGACGAGGAACGCGTGCCAGTCGTCGGTCCAGTCGTGGACGGAGCGGACCTGCTCGACCTGCCACGCCTTGCCTTCGTCCTCGGCGCCGGTGGGCGGCAGGAGCGTGGCGTACTCGATCTCGCCCGGCAGGCCGTCGGGCAGGACCCGGATGGTAGCGACGCCGTCGAGCTGGAGCAGCGCGAGGTCGGTCAGGTCGTCCTCGGTGAGGCCTCCGGTGGAGCCGCCCGGCGAGGACACCCACGGCCGCAGGCTCGTGAGGACGAGCCGCACCCCGCGGAAGCGCTGCGCGCCAGCGCGCTTCGGCCCGAGGTCGGGCAGGTGCACGCGGTGCGCGTCGCCCACGACGACGAAGTCGACCCGCCCGGAGCGGTCGATCAGCAGCCCGACCCGGCGCCCGACCTCCCGCGAGGCCTCCGTGAGCGCGCGCGCCAGCTGGGGCGAGACGAACTGGTGGCGGTCGGTGCGCCGACCGTAGAGGGCGCGCAGCGCGCGCGCCTGGTGGGGCTTGAGGCCCGCCGTGTTGCCGTACAGCTGCTCCAGAGGCGCTCCGAGCGGTGACGGGCTCGGTAACACGCAGGCGCGTCAGGGGCAGCGCTCGCCGCCCGTCAGCGCCAGCGCGGCGTCGACGGCGTGTCGCGCGACGATCTCCAGCCCCTCGACCGAGACGTGGGGCTGGTTGTCGCCCTGGATCAGCGGTGCGTCGTAGGACGGGACGAGGCACACGCCCGGGAGCGTGCCCGCGTCGTGCTGGGCGGCGCGGACCTCGCGGTGGAACGCGGCGTAGTCGTAGTCGCGGACGCGCAGCTCGACCACCAGCATCGGCGCGTCGGGCCACTGGGCGCGGAGCAGGTCGCGCAGGCTCTCGTCGCCGTCGACGCCGAACGGGCCGGCCAGCCGCTGCCGGTACTCGCGCGCGGTGCCCTCCACGCGGGCATCGGACTCGCCCTGCCAGACGAGGACCACGTCGGGCGGGGTCGGGCCGAGGTCGCCGATCAGCAGCGGCAGCTGCTTGGTCCGCAGGTTCTCGAGGTTCAGCCCCGGCAGCGCGCGGATCACGACCCGCGGCGCGAAGCCCGCGTCGAGCAGGTCCTCGACGATCCACGGCTCCGGGCCGACCAGCGTGGGGTAGGCGCCGAGCGCCTCGCCGTTGTCGACGACCTGGGCGCCGCGGTGCAGCTGGTCGGCCAGATCGAACGGGCTCGGCCCGGTGGCGCCCGAGCCGTTGCTCTGGGCCAGGATCGCGACGGTGAACGGCGTCATCGGGCCTCCGGGCGCAGCGGACGCAGGCGTGCGGCAGGCCGCCGCGAGCAGGAGCCAGCGCGTCACCCGGGCTCCGTGAACGCGCGCTTCTGCCAGCGGAAGGGCGCGACCGTGACCTCGCTCGGGCCCGTCGCGGCGGCGTCGACGCCGTACTTGCGGAGCACGCCGACGACCTCGTCGAGGAGCTCGGCGTCGGGCGCGCGGTCGAGGCCGGCGACGAGGATCCGCAGGCCCGCACCGTCGACCGCCCGCTCGGTCTCGGTGGCGAGCCACAGCGCCGCCCCCCGCGGCGCGTCGAGCAGCGCAGCGGCGTCGTCCACGTCGTCCCACGCCTCGTCGGGCGTGTAGCCGACGTTCTGGAGCGCGACGACCTCGCCGTCCCACAGCTCGTCGAACGCCTCGTCGATGCGGTCGTTGACCGTCTCCTCGTCCCACTCGGCCTCGCGGCGCGCTGGCGCGTCGAGGTCGGCGGTGACCTGCTCGCGGATCTCGGCCCGCAGCGCGGCGTCGGCGCCGTCGACCAGGTCGTCGACCCGGGCGTCGAGGTCGTCGAGCAGCGAGCCGTCGACGAAGCCGCTCGCCACGAGGAACCGCATCGCCTGCCGCACGTGCTCCCGGTCCGCCTCCTGCATCACGCGCCCTCCGACGCCGCCCATACCCCGCCGTCCGCGCCGTTGCCCGCACCGGTTCCGGGCGGTACCTGGTGGCTTCGGAGGGTGCAGATGCGCGCGACGGTGCTGGGCGGCGGCTCGTGGGGGACGGCGCTCGCCGTGCAGCTCGCCCGCGTCGGCCACGAGACGGTGCTGTGGGACCGCAACCCCGACCGGTGCGCGGCGATCAACGCCGATCACCGCAACCCGCGCTACCTGCGCGACGTCCGGCTGCCCGACGCCCTGCGCGCCGAGAGCGACCTCGCCGCGGCCTCGGCCCGCGCCGAGCTGCTCGTGCCCGTCGTGCCGTCGCACGCCCTGCGCGGGGTGCTGCAGGCCGCGCGCCCCGCGGTCGCCGCGGGCACGGCCGTGTGCTGCGCGACCAAGGGCATCGAGGACGACACGCTCGTCACCATGGCCGACGTGTGCCGGCAGGCGCTGGGCGACGACGTGGGCGTGTCGCTGCTCTACGGGCCGTCGTTCGCGCTCGAGGTGGCGAACGGGCTGCCCACCGCGGTCGTCGTCGCCGGCCCCGAGGCCACCGCGCACGTGGCCGCCGAGGCGTTCCACGGCGACCTGTTCCGGACCTATACCACCGAGGACGTCGTCGGCGTCTGCGTCGGCGGGTCGATCAAGAACGTGATGGCCATCGCCTGCGGGGTCAGCGACGGGCTCGGCCTCGGGAACAACGCGCGGGCCGGGCTCATCACGCGGGGCCTCGCCGAGATCACGCGGCTGGCGGTGGCGATGGGCGCCAACCCCCTCACGATGATGGGCCTGGCGGGGCTCGGCGACCTGGTGCTGACGTGCACGGGCAACCTGTCGCGCAACCGGCGCGTGAGGCTCGCCCTCGGGGAGGGGCGCACGCTGCAGCAGATCCTCGACGAGCTCGGCGAGGTGGCCGAGGGCGTGACCACGGCGAGCTCGGCGCACAAGCTCGCGCAGGCGCTCGGGGTCGAGATGCCCATCACCCACCAGGTCCACGCCATGCTCCACGAGGGGAAGCCCGCGGTGCAGGCGCTGATGGAGCTGATGGGCCGGCAGCGGCGCCACGAGCGGGACTAGGAGCCGTGGCGCCTCGCGCCCGGGCTCCTCCCCTGCCCCTGCCCCTGCCCCTGCCCGCGCCCCTGCCCGTCTCGGCCCGCCCGTCCTGGTCGGGGTGGGTAGGAGTGGCTCGCTGCGGTGGGAGGCGCCAGGAACTGTCCGGCATCCCGAGCCGACGGGCAGGCGAGACGGGCGGGGGCAGAGCCACGGGCAGGGACAGGGGCAGGGGCAGAGCCACGGGCAGGGGCAGAGCCACGGGCAGGGCAGGGGCAGGGCAGGGGCAGGGGCAGGGGCAGGGGCAGGGGCAGGGGCAGGGGCAGGGGCAGGGGAGGAGCCTGCGGGAGGCGGCCGCTGGCGCAGGCCTACGTCCCGCAGCCTCCTGTGAAACACTCCGAAACACGGAGTAGGATCGGCGTGCGCAGCGGCCCGATATCGAATGCCTGGAGGATAGGGGTTTGCTCTCGTGCTCGCGTGAACCCTCGCGCCACCGCCCGGCCGCTGCAGCTCGGCGCGGGTCCCGGCCTCGACGTGCCGGCGACCCACGGGCGGTGCGCTCTTCCTCTGGTCGCCGAGCGGGGCGATGAGCGAGCTCCGGCTCGCGACCGCGGTGGTGGACCTCGCCTTCCTCAAGGTGACGCGCCCCGACGCCGAGCCCCAGTCCCTCACCGAGACCGAGGGCGTGCTGCTGCGCACCCTCGTCGACAACGCCGACCGTGACGTCGATCGTCAGGAGCTCCTCGACGCCCTGACCCGCACCGGCCGCACCGCCCCCTCGGCCCGCGCCATCGACATCGCCATCGCGCGCCTGCGCGCCAGCTCGGCGAGCCGAAGACCCCCAACCACATCCGCACCGTGCGCGGCGTGGGCTACCGCTTCGTCGGCGCCCGGCTCGACGCCCCCGTCATCACCCCGGCGGCGCGGGTCGTCCGACCGCCGCTGCGGGTCGCCACTGGCCGCATCGACCTCGAGCGGCGCGCCTTCCTCCCGGGTGCCGAGGGCGACGGCGACCCGCGGCCCTCGGCAAGCTCGACGTGGACCTGCTCGAGCGCCTGTGGTCGGGCGCCGCCGTGCCCCGCGACACGCTGATCCGCGGATCTGGGGCCGCGGCCGCCACGAGCGCAGCCTCACGCCGCCCTCCGGCGCCTGCGCGCCAAGCTCGACGACGACGCCGCCGAGCCCCGCATCGTCGTGTCGCTCCCCGGCGCCGCCGTCCGGCTGGAGCGGGCCAGCGACGAGATCTGGGCGTCGCGCACCAACCTGCAGCCCCAGCGCACCACGTTCATCGACCGGCCCGAGGTCGCCGAGCTGGTGGCGCTGCTGGAGGGGCCGCTCGTCACGATCCGGGGGCCCGCCGGCATCGGCAAGACCCGCCTGGCCTACGAGGTCGGCCTCCGCCAGCTCCGCGAGCACCCCGACATCGAGGTCTGGTTCTGCGACCTGAGCTGCGCGCTCGGGGAGAGCGGCATCACCCGCGCCCTCGAGACCACCTTCGGCATCACCGAGCCCACCCCCGACAGCAAGCTCCGCATCCAGCGCGTGCTGGCCCGCAAGCCGGCGGGCTCCGTCATCATCCTCGACAACATCGACCAGGTCACGCACCACGCCACGCCGATCGAGGAGTGGCTCGGCAAGGCGCCCGGCGTCCGCTTCGTCACCACGTCGCGCCACGCGCTCGGTCTGCCCCACGAGCGCTGCCTCGACGTGGGCCCGCTCGACGTCGACGCCGCCGCCGACCTGTTCGCCGACCGCTCCTTCTCGAGCCGCGCCCTCGACCCGCGCTCCGCGCCGCTGCGGACCCTGGTCCAGCGCCTCGACTGCCTGCCGCTGGCCATCGAGCTCGCCGCGGCGCGCGCCACCGACTTCACGGCGGAGGAGCTGCTCGCGCGCCTCAACGACCGCCTCAACTGGCTCGTCCGCCCGCCGGCCCACGCCGTGAGCTCCCACCGCTCGCTGCGCGGCGCGCTCGACTGGAGCTGGGACCTCCTCAACGAGGACGCCCGCACGGCCATGGCCGAGTGCGCCGTCTTCGCGCGCGGCTTCTCGACGGAGCTCGCGCGGGGCGTGCTGAGCGTGCCCGCCGTCGCGTCCACCCTCGCCCACCTCGCCGATCGCTCGCTGCTGCAGCGCGAGGGCGACGGCTGGCGCATGTACGAGGGCATCCGCGAGTACGCCCGCGAGAAGGCCATCCTGCTCGGCATCTGGGAGCAGACCTGCGAGCGCCACGCCGAGCTGTGCGTCCGCCGCGCGAGCGACGCCGCGGGCCGCCTGAACGGCCGCTCGCTGGTGGCGGCCCTGTCGGAGCTGCGCTCGCTGCGCGACGAGCTGTTCGCCATCCACACCCGCGCCACGCAGCCCGCCATCAAGGTGCGCGCCGCGCTCGCCCTGTGCCCGCTCCTCGAGACCGATGGGCCGCGCGAGCTCGTCTCCACCGTGTGCGGCGAGGCGCTCAAGCACGGCCCGCCGCCCGAGATCGCCTGGCGGCTGTGGGTCGGCATCGGCTACGTCGCGCGGCTGGCGAGCCGCTTCGACCACGCCACCGACGCCCTGCGCAACGCCCTGCACGCCGGCGCCCAGGTCGGCGAGCACCCGCGCGCCATCGCCGCCTGCGAGCTGGCGTTCGCCCTGTGCGACTCCGGCCGGGTCGCCGAGGCGGAGCCCATGCTGCACGAGTCGCTGACCGTGTTCCGCGCGGTGGGCGACCGGGCGCGCGAGACCGACACGCTGCGGTACCTCGCCAAGCTGCACCGGGGCCGCAGCACCGACGAGGCGCTGCGCCAGCTGGAGCGCGTCCGCGACCTGGTGGAGCAGACGGGCGACCCGCTGCGCGCCTTCCACACCCACCGCGAGCTCATCCAGCTGCACCTGCGCCGCTCCGACCTCGACGCCGCCACGGGCGCCATCAGCGACGCCATCCGCTGCGCCCGCGAGCTCAAGCTGCGCCGCGGCGAGTACGACGCGCTGCGCTGGCTCGCCGTGATCAGCCGCCAGCGGGGCGATCTGGCCGGCGCCATCCGGCTGCTCGAGGAGGGCCTGCGCGGCTACGAGGCCCTCGGCGAGGAGGAGGGCCGCGCGCAGCTGCTGCTCCGGCTGCTGGCGCTGGTGCTGCTCGAGGCGGGCGACCTCGAGCGCGCCGAGCAGGCGCTGATCCAGGCCTGCGCCGAGCCCGAGGACGACGCCGAGAACCGCATGGCCGACCTCGGCAACCTGGCCATCGTCTGGCACCTCCAGGGCCGGATGGACGCCGCCATCAACGCCATGCAGCGCCTGGTGGAGCGCATCGGCTCGGGGCGCCTGCGGGCCCCGGTGCTGGGCCACCTCGCCGTCGCCTACGCCGACGACGATCGGGTCGAGCTCGCCGAGCAGACGCTGGCGCTCGCCCGCGAGACGGCCCCGGCGTCGACCGAGCCGTTCCTCGGGCTGTGCGGCGCCGTCATCGCCCTCGCGCGCGCCCGGGCCGACGACCGCGAGGCGCACGACGCGGTGGGCCGCGCCCGGTCCGAGATCCGCGCGGTCACCCGGCCGGGCCCGACGGGGTCGCCGAGCCTGGCCCAGCGCGATCAGGACGTGAACATCCTGCGGATCGTGCTGGAGCGCGCGCTCGAGCGCACCGTGGCGCAGGCCGCGAAGACGGCCTGAGGCTCACTCCACGTCGAGCGAGACCCGCGGCGCCTGCAGGAAGGCCGTGAGCGTGCCCACGAACGGCACCTCGCCGGCGAACGACAGGTCGAGGCCGTCGGCGGCGGGGTCGACCGTCCCGTCGGTCATGGGGACGTCGTAGCTGAAGAAGCCGAGCAGGTTCACGGCGGCCTCGCCCGACAGCTCGCCGGCGTCGGACAGCAGCGCGAAGTCCCAGGTCATGGGCACGTCGATGCCGAGCAGCGACACGAGGCACTTGCCCTCGCCGTCGCCCACGGTGCCGTCGGGGTCGATGGTCATCACCGCGGCGCCCGGGCAGGTGAGGACGATGTTGTTGACGCTGCCGTCGACGGAGAACAGCCCGGCGTAGGTCCCGGCGACCTCGGACTGCGACTTCACCCCGCCGACCGTGTGCGCCACGCGGTCGCCGTTGGGCAGGTCGGCGATGACCGTGATCTCGTGGGTGCCGAGCTCGAGCGGCCCGCCGGGGAACGACAGGCTGTCGCCCTCGAAGTCCGGGTCGCCGCTGGCGAACCACTGCACGCGGTCGGGCGCCTCGGTGATCGGCGCGCCGTCGGCGCCGTAGATCGTGGCCTCGAACGGCGAGGGTGCCTCGAGCGGCACGAGCCCGTCGGGCGCGGGCGAGTCGATGCGGATCCACGCGCCGTCCCACCGCGAGGTGTCGGGCGCGGTGGGCTGCGTGGGCTGCTCCCAGGGCGAGGTCTCCCAGCCCGTGCCCGGCCCGCCCGGGTGCTCGGGGACGGTGCCCACGTCGTCGACGTCGAGGGAGATCTCGCCGCGGCAGGCCGCAGCGAGGGCCAACAGGGCCAGAGGGCAGGTTCGCATGGTGGCCTCCGCGAGGCGACACCATACCCCACCGGGCGGGCGGCGGCGGGGGGCCCGGCAGTCAGATACGAGCCCGCGTGGCAGTGATCGAGGTCGAGGACCTGCAGCGGACGTTCGGCGCGCTCGTGGCGCTCGCCGGGGTCTCGTTCCGCGTCGACCGGGGCGAGATCGTCGGGCTGCTGGGCCCGAACGGCGCGGGCAAGACCACCACCCGGCGGATCCTGACGGGCCTGCTGGCCCCGACGGGCGGGGTAGCGCGGGTCGACGGGCGCGACGTCCTGGCCGACCTCATCGCCGTGAAGGCCCGCGTGGGCTACCTCGCCGAGGGTGCCCCCCTGTACGACGAGATGGCGGCGGGGCGCCTGCTGCAGTTCGTCGCGAAGGCCCGCGGGCTCGGCCCCGCGGAGCGCGCGCGCGCCGTCGAGCAGGTGGCCCACGCCGTCGACATCGCCGACCGGCTCGGCCCGCGCATCGGCACGCTCTCGCGCGGCTACCGGCAGCGGGTGGGCCTCGCCGCGGCGCTGGTCCACGACCCGCCCATCCTGGTGCTCGACGAGCCCACCACCGGCCTCGACCCCAACCAGGTGGCCGAGCTGCGCGCGCTGATCCGCCGCCTCGGCGCCACGCGCACCGTCATCCTGTCCACGCACGTGCTGTCGGAGGTGCAGGCCACCGCCGACCGCGTGCTCATCCTGCACCGCGGGCGGCTCGTCGCCGACGACCGCGTGGAGCGCGTGGTCGCGTCGACGCGGGGGCAGGTGCTGCACGTGGGGATCGGCGCCGGCAAGGTCCAGGCGCGCAGCGAGGCGCTGCTGGCCGAGCTGCGGGCGGTGCCCGGCGTCCGGGCCGTCCGCCCCGCCACCCCGCTCGACGAGGCGCACCGCTTCGAGGTCGAAGCCGAGGGCGACGCGCGGGCCGACGTGTTCCGCTGGGCGGTCGACCGCGGCCACGTGCTGGTGGAGCTCTCCGCCGCGCACCGCAACCTCGAGGACGTGTTCCGCCACCTCACCGACGCAGAGAGCCCCGATGACCCCGCCTGACGGCCCCCGCGGCCTGGTGGTCGGCACCGCCGGCCACATCGACCACGGCAAGACGAGCCTGGTGCGCACGCTCACGGGCGTCGACCTGGACCGGCTGCCGGAGGAGAAGGCCCGCGGCATCACCGTGGCGCTGGGCTTCACCCACCTCGATCTCGCCGACGGCCGCCGCGTCTCGTTCGTGGACGTGCCCGGACACGAGCGGCTGATCCGCACCATGGTCGCCGGGGCCACCGGCATCGACGCCGTGGTGCTCTGCGTCTCCGCCGTCGACGGCGCGATGCCACAGACGCGCGAGCACCTCGCCATCCTCGACCTGCTCGGCGTGCGGCAGGGCGCCGTCGCGCTGACGATGGCCGACCTCGTCGACGCCGACCTGCTGGAGCTCGCCGTCGAGGACGTGCGGGCCACCGTCGCCGGCACCTTCCTGGCCGACGCGCCCATCGTGCCGTGGTCCTCGGTGGCCGACATCGGGCGCCAGGCGCTGGTCGACGTGATCGCGGGGTTCGGCGTCCCTGACCGCGCCGCCGTCGAGGCCGCGCCGTTCCGGCTCCCGGTCGACCGCGTGTTCGTGCGGGCAGGCTTCGGCGTCGTCGTCACGGGCACCGCCTGGTCGGGCACCCTCGGCGACGGCGAGACCGTCACGCTGCTGCCCGAGGCCACCACGGCGCGGGTGCGCGGCATCGAGGTCCACGGCGCCAAGGTCGAGCGCGCCGTCCCCGGCTGGCGGACGGCCCTGAACCTCGCGGGCGTCGACCCCGAGCAGGTGCACCGCGGGCTCGTCGCCACCCGCGGCCCGGTGCCGCTCGCGCCGATGGTCGACGTGCGCTACCGGCACCTCCCCGGGAGCGCCCCCCTCGAAGACGGCGAGGCCGTGCGCATCCTCCACGGCACCACCGAGCGCGGCGCCCGGCTGCACCTCGCCGACCCGGGCGACGACACGATCGCGCCCGGCGCCATCCGCTGGGTGCAGCTCCGCCTCGAGGCCCCCCTCGCCTGCCTGCCCGGCGACCGCGTCATCGTGCGGCGCTCGAGCCCGGCCACCACGCTCGGCGGCGGCCGCGTCGGACCCCTGGGCCGCCCGGCTGCGCCGCCGCGACCGCGCGCGCTACGGCGCCGAGCTCGACCGCCTCGACGCCGGCGACCGCACCGTCTGGCTCGACCGCGCCCACGAGGCGGGGCTGTCGCGCGCGGACTGCGCGGCGCGCGGCGTCGACCCGGCGCTGGGGGTCGAGCTCGGCGACCGGATCGTGGCGGCGCCCGCCGTGGACGCCCTGTGCGCCGCGCTGGGCGAGGCCCTGGCCGCCTGGCACCGCGACAACCCGCTGGCGCGCGGGGCGCCCCGCCGCGACCTGCGCCGGGGGCGGCTGGCCCACCTGGGCGACAAGCCCTTCGACGCGCTCCTCGAGCTGGCTGCCCAGCGAGGCGTCGCCGAGCTCGACGGCCCGCTGGTCCGCGCCCGGGGCTTCGCCGTGGCGCTCGATCCGGCGCAGCAGCAGGTGCGCGAGCAGGTCCTGGCCGGGCTCGCGGCCGCAGGGCTCGAGGGGCGCACCGACAAGCAGCTCGGCGAGCTCGGCCCCGCCGCGGTCCCCATCGTGCACCTGCTGGCGAACGAGGGGGCCGTGCTCGACGTGTCCGGCGTGGGCTGGATCCTGTCCGAGCGGCTCGACGCCATGCGGGCGCGGGTCGAGGCCTGGCTCGGCGAGCACGAGGCGCTCACGCCGCAGGACTTCAAGGAGATCACGGGGCTGTCGCGCAAGAGCGCCATCCCGCTGCTGGAGTGGCTCGACAAGCAGCGCGTCACCCGGCGCGACGGCGACCGGCGCGTCAGCTACGCGCGCTGATCCCCGCCGATCCCGGTCGCCGCCTCGAGCTCGGCCACGGTGCGGTCGAGCTCGCCGTGCAGCCAGTGCTCGAAGCCGTCGCCCAGCGCGTCGCACACGGCGCGGTAGTACCAGACGGTGCCCTGGCGCCCGCCGCGGAACCGGTCGAGCGTCTCCATCCCGTGCAGCCGCAGGTCGCGCACCAGGGTGCCGCAGTTGTGCAGCTTGTCGGCGCAGCAGACGAGCTTGACCTCGGGCGGCTGCCGCCGGATGGCGGCGACGAACGCCTCCTTGCGCGCCCGCCACGGCGGCTTCGGGTGCTCGGTGGTGTCGGTGAGCGCCTCCACGATGCGCCGCACGCGCGGGCCGAACCGCTCGCCGAGCGCCGCGGCCGAGGCCTCGGGCACGTCCTCGAGCCAGTCGTGCAGGACGGCCGCGATGAGCTGGTCCTCGTCGCCGCCCGCCTCCGCCACGAGCGCGGTGACGGCGAGCAGGTGCGAGACGTAGGGCACCTCCGACGCCTTGCGCGTGATCCGCCGGAAGTCGTGGAGCGCCAGCGCCACCGCCTCGTCGAGCCGGCGCGTGTAGCGCAGGCCGAGGTGGTGGCCGACGTTCGCGTCGACGTCCTCGCGCTCGCCGTCGGTGCTCACCCCTTCTCCACGGTGCGCACCCGCAGCTCGGCGAGCTGAGCGGGGTCGACCGACGAGGGGGCGCCGCTCATCAGGTCCTGCGCCGAGGTGGTCTTCGGGAACGCGATGACGTCGCGGATGCTCTGGGCGCCCGTCAGCAGCATGATCAGGCGGTCGAGGCCGAACGCCAGGCCGCCGTGCGGCGGCGCGCCGAACGCCAGGGCGTCGAGCAGGAAGCCGAACTTGTTGCGCTGCTCCTCGGCGCCGATGCCCAGCGCCTCGAAGACCTGCTGCTGCACGTCCTGGCGGTGGATTCGGATCGAGCCGCCGCCGACCTCCATGCCGTTGCACACGAGGTCGTAGGCGTCGGCCTTCACGTCCTCCAGGCGGCCGGCCGCGAGCGCGTCCATCGCCTCGTCCTTCGGGCGGGTGAACGGGTGGTGCGCCGCGAACCAGCGCCCCGCGTCGGGATCGTACTCGAAGCTCGGGAAGTCGACGACCCAGGCGAACGCGTAGCCCTCGGGGATCATCTCGCGCTGGCGGGCCACGTGGACCCGCAGCCGCCCGAGCCCCGGGTTCACGGCCCGCGCCGGACCGGCGCCGACCAGCACGAGGTCGCCCTCGGAGGCGCCGATGGCGGCGAGGAACGCGGCCGCGCCGCCCTCGGCGATCGCCTTGCCGAGCGGGCCCGTGACCTCGCCGGCGCCGACCTTGCCCCACAGCAGGCCGCCGAGCCCGTAGGCCTTGACGAAGGTGGTGTGCTCGTCGAGCACCTTGCGGCTCGTGTCCTGCGCGGCGCCGGGCACCACGAAGCCCTTCACCACGCCGCCGTCGGCCAGGGCGGACGCGATCGGCGCGAAGCCGGTGCCCGCGAGCGGGCCCGCGAGGTCCTGCAGCTCCATGCCGAAGCGCAGGTCGGGCGCGTCGACGCCGAACCGCGCGATGGCCTCGTCGTACGGAAGGTGCGGGATCGGCGGGATCTCGACGCCGAGCGCGTCGCGCCAGATCTCGCGGATGACGGCCTCGGCGACCTCGGTGACGAGGTCGACCGTGGCGAACGACATCTCGATGTCGATCTGCGAGAACTCGGGCTGCCGGTCGGCGCGCAGGTCCTCGTCGCGGAAGCAGCGGCAGATCTGGAAGTACCGGTCCATGCCGGCCACCATCAGGATCTGCTTGAAGATCTGCGGCGACTGCGGCAGCGCGTACCACTCGCCCGGGTGGACCCGGCTCGGCACGAGGTAGTCGCGCGCCCCTTCGGGGGTGGCGCGCGTGAGGATGGGGGTCTCGATCTCGAGGAAGTCGAGCCGATCGAGCGCGCGCCGGGCCGCCTGGGTCGCGCGGTGCCGCACCACGAGGTTGTTCTGCAGCGCCGGGCGCCGCAGGTCGAGGTAGCGGTACTGCAGGCGCGTCTCCTCGTGGGCGTCGCTGCCGTGCTCGTGGACCGCGAACGGGAGCGGCTTCGTCTCGCTCAGGATGGTGACCTGCTCGGCGACGACCTCGATCTCGCCCGTCTCCATCTTCGCGTTCACGGCGCCCGGATCGCGCTTCTCGCAGCGCCCGACGGCCTGCACGACGTACTCGAGCCGCACCTGCTTGGCCGCCTCGCGCGCCGCGTCGGGGGATCGCTCGTCGACGGTGACCTGCACGGTGCCGTGGCGATCCCGCAGGACGAGGAACGTGAGCCCCCCGCGGTCGCGCACGGCGTGCGCCCAGCCCTGGACCACCACCCGCTCCCCGGCCTGCTCCGCGCGGAGCGCGCCGCAGGTGTGGGTTCGACGCTCCACCATCCCGATCCTCCCCTGGCCCGCCTCGTCGGCGGTTTCACTTCGGGTACACGCACCGCCGGGCCTGGCAGCGGCGTGATCCGGGGCGCGGACTATCCCGGCGCGCGGAACCCGTCCCGACCGCCCCCCGACCCGCCGGGGAAACGGATCGGTAACCGCTGGCCCGGCGCAGGTTGGTACTGTCATCACGATGCTCCCTCCGCAGACCTCCCACGAACCGGTGTTCCGACCGCCTCGGCTCAACGGGCGGTACGTCGTGGCGCGCCTCATCGGGAAGGGCGCACAGGCGCGGGTCTACCTCGGCTTCGACCTCCGGCTGAAGCAGTGGCGCGCCGTGAAGGTGCTCGGCTCGGGCTACCTCGAGGACGAGCACGTCCGCGCGCGGTTCGAGCAGGAGGCGCAGGCCATGGCGCGCCTGTCGCACCCGCACCTGCTGCGGGTCGTGGACGTGGACCACGACGGCGACACGCCCTACATGGTGATGGAGCTCGCCCGCGGCGGCGCGCTGACCGAGTGGATGAAGCAGAACGGGCCGGTGCCGCCGGTCCTGGCCTGCCGGGTCGCGCGCCAGTGCTGCGACGGCCTCGGGCACGCCCACCAGGTCGGCGTGGTGCACCGCGACGTGAAGCCGCACAACGTCCTCATCCGCGAGGACGGCTCGGTGGCCATGTCGGACTTCGGCATCGCGCAGGTGGCCGAGGGCTTCGCGCTGACGCAGACGGGCACCATCATGGGCACGTTCGCGTTCATGGCGCCCGAGCAGCGCACCGACGCGAAGGGCGTGGACCACCGCGCCGACGTCTACGCGCTCGGCGCCACTCTCTTCACCATGCTGACGGGCAAGACCTCGGCCGAGCTGTTCTTCGCCGAGTCGCGCGACGCCATCCTGCGCAACGTCCCCGAGCTGCTGCGCCCCGTGGTGCTCACGGCCTGCCGCTACGAGCGCGAGCAGCGCTACGAGTCGATGGCGGCGATGTCGGAGGCGCTGGCCGAGCGGATGGCGCAGCTGCCGCCCGATCCGACCGGTGTGGCGCTGGCCTCGCAGCTGCTGACCATCCCCGAGCAGCCGCCCAGCTGGGTCGACGCCGACGCCGGCGTCGAGGACCTCGTCCGCGCCCTCGAGTCGCCGGTGCCCGACGAGCAGCCCACCCTGGCCTCGCTCGCCACGCCGCTGCCGCCGCTCGACGGGCTGTTCACGCCCGTCCCGGCGCCGATCCCGTACCGGATGCCGAGTCGCTCGGAGCGCCGGCGGCCGGCGCCGCTGTCGCGCAGCTCGGAGGAGGTGCCGACCTACCTCGACGCCGTCACCGACCGCCCCGCGCCGTCGCGGCGCCCGGTGAAGATCGACGACGGCGGCGCGCGCTCGCTCACCGAGGCCTCGCCGCCGCGCTCCGGCGTCCGCGACGCCACGTACTGGTCGCTGCTGGCGAGCAGCGTGATGGTCGCGGCGCTGCTGGCGGTCGTGGTGTCGGGCATCGGCGCGAAGGTCTGGACGAGCCGGCAGCTCGACGCCGCGTCGCGGCACCTCACCCAGACCATCGCCGACCACCAGCCGGTGATCGAGGCGCTGGTGCGGGAGGGCGCCGACAAGGAGGTGCTCGCCGAGCGGTACTTCGCCGTGGACGACGCGACGCCGGCGGAGCGGCCGGACGCCGCCGCGGCCTTCGCCTCCGCGGTGCTGGAGTCGTCGACGCAGCTGCGCGACGACAGCCTCGCCAAGACCCACGTCGAGGCCATCCGGCGCGCGCTGCAGGACTACCGGACCGCCAAGGGGCGGCAGGAGGGCGTCGCGGGCAGCGTGATCGGGCGCCTGAGCGGGACGATCGGGGTCTACTAGGCGCGGCGGATCCGCGCCCAGGCGACGAGCGACAGCGCGACGCCGGCCAGGCGTCGCCGAACGTGCCGGACCCCGGAGACAGCGGCCCCTCCCGCAGGTAGCGGCGGTACAGCGCCTCGCGCCGCTCCGGGCGGCTGGTGTTGCGCGCGCCGAGGCACAGCGCGACGGCGAACGCCTGGCTCGTGCGGGGCAGCAGGTCGGCTGCGGCCTCGAAGTGGTCGACGGCGACCTCGCGGTAGTGGAACCGCTCCGCGGGGTGCGGCGCCGAGGCGGCGAACCGGGCGGCCTCGCCGGGCGCGTCGCCGCAGGGCGCCTCGGTGGTGTAGACGCCGTCGTACTGGGCGTCGTCGGGCCCAGCAGCGCGAGCCCGTCGAGGCGGGCGAGGCGCCCGGCCTCGAGGTGGGCCGCGGCGCGAGCGACGGCGTGGCCGCGGGTGGTGCGCTCGAGCGCGTCGCGCAGCGCCTCGGCCTGCGCGCGGGCGGCGGGGTCGGCGTACCAGCGGACGGCCTCGTCGACCCGGCCGTAACGCAGCGCTGGCGCGCGCCACGCAGAGGCGGACAGGAACTGTCCGGGTGCGGCATGCCCCCCGCCGGCGGCGCGGATAGGGTGAGGGCTCCGCGGAGGCGCGATGATGCTCGAATGGCTGGCTCTGGTCGAGGCGGTGGCGCACGCCGCCGACGGCGCCGATGTCGACGCCGCCGACGCGGCCGCGCCCGCGCCCGCGCCGCCCACGCTCGAGGAGAAGTACCCCGTCCGCTTCCCCGGCCAGGTCCGCCCCGGCGAGCCGAACTTCGACCTCGAGGTCGTCTACTACGAGGGGCGGTTCGAGGACGGCCTCGCCGAGGTCGAGCGCCGCCTCGCCCAGGCGCCCTCGCCGCAGCTGTACTGGATGAAGGTCCGGTTCATGTACGAGATCGGCGAGAAGTTCGACCCGAAGGACACGAGCATCGACCGGCTGGCCTTCTACCAGGAGATGGCCGACGCAGTGGAGGCCGGGCTCGCGCTCGCCCCGACCGACCGGCACCTGCTGTTCGCCCGGGGGGTCGCGCTCGGCCGCCTCGGCACCACCCGCGGCGTGCTCTCGAGCCTGTTCATGGCCAAGGACGTGGAGCAGTCCTGGCTCGCCGTGGCCAACGACAAGGCGTACCAGTACTCGAGCATCGGCGGCCACGAGGTGCTGCCGTGCGACGCGTTCCACGCGCTCGGCATCTACTACCGGCTCGTCCCCGACTGGTGGATCGTCCAGGTCATCGCGGGCACGCGCGGGAACCTCGAGAAGTCGGTCGAGTGGCACACGAAGGCCACCCGCTGCAAGCCCGACGAGGTCGCGAACTGGAAGGAGCTCGGCGCCACCCAGCTCTGCCTCGGGCAGCACGACAAGGACCAGGCGATGATCGACGCCGGCATGGCGTCGCTGCAGAAGGGCGCGTCGCTGCCCACGGGCGCGAGCGAGCGCAAGCGCATCGACCAGCGCCACGCGAAGGCGATGATGGCCGACCCCTCGCTCGCCTGCGGCTACAGCCGCGACGGGCAGCAGGACCTCGACGAGAAGAAGCTCAAGGCCAGGGGCAAGTGACCGACCGCCTCGCCTGCCCGCACCGACGGGCGGGGACCGGCTGCCCGGGCTGCCCCCTGCTGGAGGTCCCCTACCCGGAGCAGCTCGAGCGCAAGGCGGCGCGGCTGCGCAGGGCGCTCGACCGCTACCCCCACCTCGAGCTGCCCGCGCCCGAACCCATCGTCCCCGCGGTGCGCACGCGGGACTACCGTCACCGCGCCAAGCTCCCCGTCGACCTGCGGCGCGCGCCGCGGATCGGGCTGTACGGCCCCGATCACCGCGTGCTCCACACCCCCGACTGCCCGGTCCTCGCGCCCGCGCTCCGCGAGGCCATCCCGCCGCTGCTCGCCTGGCTCGACGGGCGATCGGGCATCCACAGCGTCGACCTGCGCACGTCCGCGGCCACGGGCGAGCTGTACCTCGTCCTCGCCTGCGCGGGCGGGGAGCTGCCGGGCGGGTCGCGCGCCGCGAGGCAGCTCCGCCGCGACCTGCCCGCGCTGGCCGGCGTGGCGGTGAGCCGCGCCGACCCGCAGGGCAAGCGGGTGATGGGGAGCGCGCCGGTGCCCGTGGCCGGCGCGGCCTGGCTCGAGGAGGCGATCGGCCCCACGCGCTACCGGCTGCACCCGGGGGCGTTCTTCCAGGTCGATCCGCTGCAGGCCGAGCGCATCCACGCGCTGGTGCGCGAGGGCGTGGGCGGAGCGCGCTCGGTCCTCGATCTCTACGCCGGCGTCGGCGCCTACGGGCTCATGCTCGCGCCGGGCCGCGACCGGGTGCTGATGGTCGAGGAGGTGCCGCAGGCCGCCGACGGCGCGCGGGCGATGGCGCCGCGCCACGTCGAGGTGGTGGCCGGCCGGGTCGAGGACCAGCCGCTGGCGCAGGGCGCGTTCGACGCCGCGGTGATCAACCCGGCCCGCCGCGGGTCGCTGCCCGCACCGCTCGCCCGCCTGGCCGGGCTCGTCGACCGCGCCGTGTACGTGTCGTGCGGCCCCGAGACGCTCGCGCGCGACCTCGACGTGCTCGCGGCGCACGGGCTCCGCGCGGAGCGCATCGTCCCCGTCGACCTGTTCCCGCAGACGGCGGAGGTCGAGACCGTGGTGACGCTGGTGCGCGGGCCGCCGCTGGCGCGCTGGCGCGGCCCGGGCGGCTGGGCCGAGACCCCGTGGCGCACCGAGCGGGGCCTGTCGCACTCCGGCGCGCCCGGGCGGCCGAGCGCCGCGCTGGCGCTGGTGCTGGGCGAGACCCGGCAGCGCGGCACCGTCGACGGCGCACGCTACGAGCGCATCGGCACCGTCGCCGGCCACTCGCTGGTGCGGCTGCAGCTCACCACCACGCTCGGCCGGGCGCTGGCGGGGCTGCGGGCCCGGGGCCACGCGCTGGCCGGCGCCGAGCCGCGCACCCGCGCGTTCTTCGCCGAGAAGGGCGGCCTGGTGCGCCCCTTCGTCCACGTCGAGCGCGACCGCGACGGCAACGAGGCGCCGCTCCACGGTGACCTCGCCGAGGCCATGGCGCAGCTCGGCGGCGGCGGGCCGCGCCCCAGCCCGGCGCGGCGGGCGCGCCGCGGCCGGCGCGAGCGGTAGCGCGTTATCCCGCCGGGAGGAGGAGCGATGTCGCCGATGCCAGGGCTGGCCGGTGCCGCGTTCGCCGCCGACCCCGACGTCCCACCCCCACCAGGGCGTGCTCGACGCCTACGACGGCGCCCCGCCGCGCCCCGCGCTCTCGGCCGAGGACCTCGCCACCCTCGCCCGCGGCGAGCCGGTGCTCCAGCAGCAGCAGACGGCGTCGGGAAGCGACGCCGCCGGCCGCGGCGTGGCCGTGCTCGACATCCACGCCGAGCCCTCGGTGATCTGGTCGAAGATCCTCGACTATCCGAGCTACCCGGGCATGGTCGACCACGTGAAGTCGACCGCGATCTACGAGCGGAAGGGCGACCACCTCTACGTCGAGTTCGTCATCGGCGCGCCGCTCGTCAACATCCGCTACTACATCGACCACACCGTCCACACCGAGCAGGGCTGGCTCACCTGGCGCCTCAACTACCGGCGCACCAGCGACTTCGACGACACGGTCGGCTACTGGCGGGTCGACGCCTTGCCCGAGCGGCCCGGCTGGTCCCGCGTGTCCTACAGCGCCGACGTGAAGGCGCGGGGCTGGGTGCCCGCGCCGATCGAGCGGGCGTTCGCGACGATCGGGCTCAAGACCTCCGTCGCCTGGCTGGCCCGCGAGGCCGAGGCGGCGGCCCGCGCCTCCGGCAACCCGATCGCCCCCTGACCATGGTAGGCTTTCGCATGCACACGGCCCGTCTCCCGATCCTCGCGCTCGTCCTCGCTCCGCTCGCTGCGCCGCTCGGCGGCTGCACCGAGTACTTCGACGTCGACGAAGCCTGCTCCGAGAACCTCGTCGGCTCGGGTCAGCTCGACCCCGACGAGAAGGACGCCATGCTGCGGATGAACTGCTACCGCCGGCTCGCGGGCGTGACCCGCATGACGGCGAACGGCAACGTCCAGATCGCGGCGCGCGGCACGATCGCCTACACCCAGCAGAACCCCAGCGTGGGCGCGCTGCTCGGCACCACGGGGCCGGTCACCTGGCTGCGAGAGTCGCAGGACGCGCCGGGCTACACGGGCAGCAACCTCTTCCAGCGGCTCACGGGCGACCCCATCACGGGCGGCGCGGGCTACGCCATCGCGAACCTGCGCACCACCGGCAGCCGCGAGTACATCTACATCGAGTACGGCATCGGCAACGTCGAGTTCCCCTCGGGGGCCGAGGCCGTCGACCACCTGATGCGGATCCCCGACTTCCGCCAGTCGGCGCTCCAGCCCTCGTTCATCGACGGCGCGTTCGCCGAGGGTGAGCTGTCCGAGGACTGGTTCACCGAGGGCGGCTGGGGCCTGGGCGACGCGAACGGCGGCATCTCGCCCACGCCGCACGGCAAGGTCTACTACTTCGTGACGCTGTTCGAGGAGCCGCACACGGAGCACGTCGCCACCCCCGTCCTCCTGCCGAAGGAGGACCAGGTCGACGTGCCGCTGTACTCCTGGTCGATCAACCGGAACTTCGTGATCGACGGCGGGGGCTACGCGCCCACGCAGATCAGCTACCCGGTCACGCTGCTCATGGGCTCCGTCACGCCCGAGCACTTCGTCGACGTGGACCAGAACCAGTACAGCGCCTACATCGACGCCGCGGCGATCGTCGGGCCCGACGGCACCCTGCCGACCCACGTGGTCCACCCGGGCGACGAAGCCGTCGACTCCTGGCCGAGCGGCATCAACCTGCGCACCACGCTGGCGATCTACACCCGGCGGCCCTTCGAGCCGAACACGAAGTACCAGGTGCTGGCCGACCTCACGACGCCCGACGGCCAGTTCCGCGTCGACTACAGCTTCCGCACGGCGAAGCAGGATCCGGGGGTCGACCGCAACGTCGGCGTCACGGGCGACACCACGGCCGCGCCCCAGGCGCGCCGCCTGCAGCCCGGCCAGACCGCGAGCGCGGGCGGCGTGCAGGACCACCCGGCCGGCACGTGGGGCCCGGAGCGCTCGCCGCAGATCATCGTGCCGTGACGCTGTCGGCGCTGCTCGGCGGCGGGCTCTTCCTGCTGCTGAGCTACCTCGGGGCCGCCATCCCGTTCGGCGTGGTCGTCACCACGCTGTACGGCGGCGACGCCGACATCCGCACCACCGGCAGCGGCAACATCGGCGGCACCAACGTCGCGCGGGTCTACGGCTGGCGCCTCGCGGCGCTGGTCATCACGCTCGACGCCGCCAAGGGCTTCGTGCCCGTGGCGCTGGCCCGCCTGTGGTGGCCCGGCGCCGGCATCGGCTGGTGGGCGGCGGTGCTGGCGGCCTGCTTCCTCGGCCACTGCTTCCCCGTGTACCTCGAGTTCCGGGGCGGCAAGGGCGTCGCGACGAGCGCGGGCGGGCTGCTGGCGATGGCGCCGCGGGTCGCCGTCCTGGCGGGGGCGCTGTGGCTGGTGCTGCTCGCCGCCACGGGGCGCTCCTCGGTGGCGGCGCTCGGCGCGACGGCGGGCGCCATCGGCGTCGCCCTGTGGCTCGACCCGTGGGTCGCGCCGGTGGTCGTGGGCATCGGGCTGGCCGTGATGGCCACCCACGTCCCCAACATCCGGCGTCTGGTGCGCGGCGAGGAGGGCTCCGTGGTGCGGCCGGTCCGGTGGGGCCGGGCGAGCGCGCTGCCGCCCGAGCCCGGCGTGCTGCTGCAGCAGGGGCCCACCGGCGGGCCGCCCGTCGCGGCGTTCCTCGACCGCTGAGGTCCGGGCCTGCCTATTCGGGGCGGACGATGCGGAACTCGACCCGGCGGTTGCGCGCCCGCCCGTTCGGCGTGCGGTTCGTGTCGATGGGGCGCGTCTCGCCGTAGCCCTCGGACTCGAGGCGCGCCGGGTCGATGCCGTGGTCCTGCAGGTAGCGCCGCACGGCCTGCGCCCGATCGCGCGACAGCGCCAGGTTGAGCGCCTCGCCGGCCTCGTTGTCGGTGTGGCCCTCGATGCGCAGCTTCAGGTACGGGGCGTCCTGCAGCACCTGGACGAGCTTGTCGAGCACCGCGTGGGACGAGGGCAGCAGCGTGGCCGAGCCGGACTCGAACTGGACGGTGTCGCCCGTGAGCTTGACCTGCTGGCGCGTGACCTGGACGCCGGTGGGCGCCTGGTCGGGGCAGCCGTCCTCGTCGAGGTAGCCGTTGCGGGTCTCGGGGGCGTCGGGGCAGCGGTCGTCGGCGTCGGCGACGCCGTCCTTGTCGGCGTCGATCAGCGGGCAGCCGCGGCGGTCGCGATCGCCCGGGACGGTCGGGCAGTCGTCGTACTGGTCGGGGACGCCGTCGCCGTCGTTGTCGGGGTCGGGGCAGCCGTCCTCGTCGTCCCAGCCGTCGAGGTCCTCGGCGACGTTCGGGCAGTCGTCCACGATGTCGCCGATGCCGTCCTCGTCGTTGTCGGGCTCGGGGCAGCCGTCGGCGTCCTGGAAGCCGTCGAGGTCCTCCGCGGCGGTGACGCACTGGTCGACCAGGTCGATGATGCTGTCACCGTCGGTGTCTTCGCTGGTCTCGGGGCAGCCGTCGTCGTCGGCGTCGCCGTCGAAGTCCTCGGGCTGGTCGACGCAGCCGTCGTCGACGTTGATGACGCCGTCGCCGTCCTGGTCGCCGTAGGGGTCGACGTCGCGGCAGCCGTCGGTGTCGGCGTCGCCGTCGAAGTCCTCGCGCTCGTTGGGGCAGGCGTCGACGATGTCGGGGATGGTGTCGCGGTCGGCGTCGACCCCGCCGCAGGGCTGGGAGAACCGCAGCGCCTCGGCGGCCTCGTGCTCGGCGACGGCGGCGTGGTCGGCGGCGCGGCGGACGCGGCCCTGCGACAGCTCGATGCGCGTGAAGTCGAGGTTGGCCTGGGCGAGCGCCATCTCGCGCGGGGCGCACAGCGGGCCGTACACGGCGTAGGCCTGGTCGAGCGTCTCCTGGGTGCGGGTGGCCTGGTCGCGGATGGTGAGCGGCGCGACGCAGCCCGAGGCGGCCAGCAGCAGCAGGGCGCGGGTCACGGGGCGACCGGGATGTCGATGTCGTCGTCGAGGTCGTCGAGGTCGTCGTCGGGCGCGGGCGCGGGCGGGGGCGCCTCGGCCTCCTCGGGGGGGAGGGCGTCGGGGAGCACGTCGAGATCGAGTTCGCCGCGGCCCTTGCGCTCGACGGCGATGATCGCGCGGTCGGACCACTGGGCCGAGCGCCGGGCGAGCTGATCGGCGATCCGGTAGGACGAGAAGCCCGCCTCTTCGCGCGCCTTGTCGAGGTACTGCGCGGCCATCGTGTACTCGTAGGTGGCCTTGCGGGGGGCCTCCTCGTGCTCCGCGCGGCCGAGCGCCTCCTCGGCCTGGACGATCTGGAGCTGGACCTTGGCCGCCGCGCAGCCGCCCAGCAGCGCCAGGACGAGGGGCAGGAGGGTCGAGGGGGGGCGCTTCATCGCTCCTCGCGGGGGCTCGACGGGACGCGGTGGGCGGCCGTCGGCCGTCGGTCGAGCGTCACATTTGTGCATGGGGGCCGTACGCGGTCAAGCGGAGCGCTATGATCCCGGGACCTCCCCGCCCCGGTAACGCCACATGGAGCACCGTGTCCCGATCGTGACGCGCTGGACCCTCTACGCGCTCGGCGCCGTCGAGGGCCACCGCGTGCGGCGTCCACGAGACCCCGTCGCCGCCTGGTTCCTGCGGCGGCACCCGAAGCTGCAGCCGGCGTTCGCCGCGCCGTCCATCCTGTCGATGATCCGCGCGCGCGCCACGATCGTCGACCGGATGATCGAGGACGAGGTGGCGCGGGCGCGCAGTCGCGGCGGGGCCGTGTCGTTCTGGGGGTTCGGCGGGGGCTTCGACGCCCGCTGGTTCCGGCTGCAGGCGCTCGGCGACGGCGTGCGGGCGCACTGCGAGGTCGAGGAGCCCGACGTGCTCGACTTCAAGAACCTCGCGCTGTCGACGAGCACGTTCGCGCCGTCGTGGCAGCGGATCCACCGGATCCCCGTGAAGGAGGACCGGTGGACGGTGCACGACGCCAACAGCGACGACACGCTGGTGGTGCTGGAGGGCGTGGCGTCGCGGCTCGGGCTCGAGAGCTGCAAGCGGCTGCTCGGGCGGATCCGGCGGGACGTGCGGGAGGCGCGGGTGATCGTCGACCTGCCGGGGATCCTGCCGGCGCAGAGCTCGGGGGCCGGCGGGACGGCGCAGGCGATCGGGAGTGCGCGGTCGCGGTGGGCGAGCCCCGGGCCCACGTCGGCGGCGGCGATCCGGCGGGACGAGCTCGAGCGGCTCGGGTGGACCGTGCTCGACGACGTGTGGCTGGCGGCGCGGCCGGAGGTGCGGGCGCCGTCGGGGATCTCGATCTGCTCGGGGATGGAGGCGCTGCGGGTGATGAAGCTGGCGCCGCTGGACTGAGCTCCGGCGGACGCCATCCGCGAGCACGAACCTGAACAATCGCGGGAATGCGCTGGGCAGATCCGGCGACGATGCCGGCTGGCTGCGCCTGAGCGACAGGTTGCGCGCGCGGAGCCGGCGGGAGCGCGATGCGGCCGCCTGCCGAGGTTCAACCGCCATGAGCTCGCGCCATCATGCTGGGAATCGACGCGATCGCGTCAATTGCGCTCGTCGCCGGCGAACGCCACCGGGAGCAAGCCGGGTCGAGTGAGACACCCGCGGGAGGTATGCCTCCCTCGATCGCACAGTTGGAGCCGTTTCGGGGGCTCGAGAGGCGCGGTCACGCTCGAGAGTGACGGTTGCATCGTAGCCGCCCTCCCCGGGTGTGCGATCGACGGCGGCTTACCTCCCCGAGGTGTGCGATCCGCCGTCGCTTACCTGGGGGTGAGCCGGTGCGAATTGTGCTGACGGGCGAAAGGGGACTATTGGCGGGCAGGCGCTGTGCAGATCTGGCGACGATGCCCGCTGGCTGCGCCTGACCGACAGGGTCCCCCGCCCGGCGGCACCGTAGGAATTGTCGTCCGCCCGGCTTCGCGCGGGCGAACGCCAATTCCCATCACCATGGCGCGCACGCGCCCATGGTAGCTGTTGCACGCCCGACTTCGCACGGGCGAACGACAACTTCCATCACCACGCCGCGTCCTCGCACGTCGGGACCGCCGTGCGACCCACGGCCGATGGCCGGCGAACCTCGGCAGGCGGCCGCATCCCGCTCCGCTCGCGCGAGCAGGCGCCGCCGCTCACACCGCGCCGGCCCCGCCAGCCCGCACCGCCGCCGCCACCAGCCGCTCCAGCGCGTCCAGGTCCACGTCGGCCACCGTCTTGAACTTCACGCAGCTCCGCCCCACCTTCACCTTGCCGAGATCGCCCGCCTGCTCCGCCAGGTACCCCCCGCCGTCGACGGCGTTCACGTACACCGACCAGCCGTGCTTCCGCGCCGCCACGGTCACCAGGAACGCCGTCCCCTCCCGCCCGGAGTCGTAGCGGTAGCGGAACGGCCCGTACCCGAGCATCGCGCCCGTGACCTCCGGCGCCAGCGACGGCGCACCCGCGCGGATCGTCGCGTCCAGCGTGCGCGCCTCCGCCTGCAGCGCAGCGGGCAGCGGGGCGAGCCAGTCGTGGGGGATCATCGGGCCTCCCCTCCCCCTACCCCCGTCAGAAGATCCACGCCGTCGACGCCCCCGCCACGAGCCCACCCGTCCGCAGCCGGAACGGCGCCCCGCTCGTCACCGGGATCACCGTCCCCGACAGGTCGTCGTGCGACCACGAGAACGACGTCACCGCCCCCGACAGCCGCCCCCCCGCCGTCGCCCGCAGCACCAGCGACGGCGACAGCAGCACCGACAGCCCGAGCTCGGCGTCCCCGCCGATGCGGCTCGCGCTCGCCCGCAGCTCGTGCGGGTCCCCGTCGTCGTCGAGCTTGACGGCGCCGCTCGGCACCGACCACGACCCGAACGTCACGCCGACCCCGGCCCCGAGCGAGGTCCGCGGCACGATCTGGACCCGCCGCTCGATCCCGAACGTCGCCGCCGTGTGCTGCAGCGGCCCGGCGAGCCCGCGCGACAGCCGGTTCGTCTGGTACCACTCGTACATCTTCGCGGTGCGACCGAGGTTCACGTCGAACCGCAGCGTCCCCGCCGCCGCCATCGACGCCGCCGACAGCGACCGCGCCCCGCCCTCGATGGGGTCCGCAGGGAGCGCCGCCGCCGGACGCCCCGCGGGCACCACCCCGCCCGCCCCGCCGATCTCGATGCCGAGCTGCGGGTTCTCGCGCACCGACAGCCCGGGCGCCCCGCGCGGTCCGTAGACGACCTGCAGCGCGGACGGCGCCTGCTCGCCGGCCCGCCCCCCGACCCCGAGGCGCCGCACCCGCGCATAGCCGCGCCGCCCGTCGGGGCCCTCGAGGACGTAGCCGTCGCCGATGCGCAGCCCCTCGGCCTCGCCGAGCGGCGTCCCGCCGGCGACGACGGGCGAGACGAGCCGGAACGCGTCGATCCGCTGCGTCTGCAGCTGCAGCTCGCGCACCGCCTGGCGCACCCGGCTGAACACGGCGCAGGGCAGCGCCCGCTCGGGCTCGTCGTCGCCCGGCGGCTGGAGGTAGCAGCGGTCCTCCTCGGCGCGCCACTGCAGGCCGAGGATCCCCGGGCTGTCGGCGCCGCGCTCCAGCACCGGCAGGACCGTGGCCGGGCGCGCCACCGACGCCACCCGCGTCGCGCCGAGCCCGGCCTGGCGCGCCACCGCCTCGGCGGCCTCGGCCTGGGCCTCGGGCAGCAGCTCGAGCACGACCTCGCCGGCGAGCTCCGCCTGCTCGAGCTGCTTCTCGCGCACGGGCAGCGCCGAGACGAGCTTGTCGACGGACTGGCGCCGCGCCGTCAGCATCAGGTCCTCGACGGCGTCGACGACTCCGGGCGCCGCCGCGCGCAGGTAGTCGGTCGGCGACAGGCGCCCCTGCTCGTCGCGCTGGTAGACGTCGAGCCCGAGCGTGAGCTTGACCTTCGCCGCCTTGCCGTCGACGGTGAGCTCGGCGTCGACGAGGCGCGGGATCACGGCGGCGTCGGTGCAGCGCAGCGCCTCGCCGCGCTGCTCCAGGACGCCGATGTCGTCGAGGACGGGCGCCTTGCCCGGTGTGCCAGGCGTCGAAGCGCCGTAGCGGCCAGTCCACGGCGAACAACCCCGCCGCGACGGAGCCCAGCAGGGCCTCGGGGCCGGCGAGCTTCGCGCCCGCGGGGTCCTGGCCGCGCCAGGCGCCGTCGACGGCGATGGCGTCGGCGTCCACCTGCAGCGGGAACACGACGATGCTCCTGCGGACGTACCGCCCCTCGCCGAGGTCCTCGGCGGCGGTGCAGGGGTGGCGCGCGCCAGCGAGCGCCGAGGCGGCGAGCAGGGTCCCGAAGAGCATGGTGAACCTCCGCTCCCGACGTAGGGGGGCGGAGGCGGCCGGGCCGCGACGCGTTCGTTGCAGCCTGTTGCAGCCGGCCGGTCGCGACCGGATACCGGAGGGCGTGCAGCCGGGCGATCGGGTCGATCCGTACGTGGTGGAGGGCGCCGTCGGGTGGGGCGGGCAGGCCCGCGTCTTCGCCGTGCGCCACCGCACCCGGGGCACGCGCCACGCCCTCAAGGTCCTCACCGACCCCACCCCGGCCGCGCTGGCGCGCCTGCGGGCCGAGGGCGACGCCCAGGCCGCCATCCGCCACCCGAACGTCCTGTCGCTGCGCGCCGTCCTCGACGTCGACGGCGCGCCGGCGCTCCTGCTGCCGCTCGTCGACGGCAGCAGCCTCGACCTGCTGCTCGGCACCGAGCACCTGCCGCTCGGCGAGGCCGCGGCGCTGTTCCGCGGCGTCGTGGCCGGCGCCGCCGCGATCCACCGCGCCGGGCTCGTCCACCGCGACCTGAAGCCGGCCAACGTCCTGCTCGACGTGCAGGCCGACGCCGTCGTGCCGCGGATCGCCGACCTCGGCCTGGCCGCGCCGCCGGGCGACGCCGCCGCCGTCGGCACCCCGCGCTACGCCGCGCCGGAGCAGCGCCACGGCCCCGTGGACGCCCGCGCGGACGTGTGGTCGCTCGGCTGCCTGCTGTACGAGCTCCTCACCGGCGAGCGGTGGCTCGGCACCGTGGCGGCGCCGATCCCCGAGGGGTGGCGCGACCTGCTGGACGCCCTGCTCGCCGTCGATCCGGCGCAGCGGCCCGTCGACGCCGCCGACGTGCGCGTCCGGCTGCGCGGCCGCCCGGGCCTCGACGGCACCACCCGCGCCCTGGCCCACCGCCTCCGCGGGGAGCCCGACATCGCGCCGCCGCCCGCCACCTTCGGCCGCGCCGCCGAGCTGGACGAGCTCGTCGACCTGCTCGGCCAGGGCGTGCGCACCCTCACGCTGCACGGGCCGGCGGGCGTCGGCAAGTCGCACCTGGCGCGCGCCCTGGCCGAGCGCCACCCGGCCTGGATCGCCGACGCCGCGGTCGCCGCCAGCGCCGACGAGGTGGTCGGCGCCGTCGCCCGGGCCACGGGCCTGCAGCTCGGCCGCGGGCTCGCCGAGAGCGCCGCCTTCGCCCGCCTCCGCGGCACGCTGGTGCTCGACGGCCTCGACCCCGCCCTCGCCGCCGAGACGGTGGGCCGCTGGGCCCCGCGCTACCCCGCCGTCCGGTTCGTGGTCACCGCGAGGGCAGCGCTCGGGCTGCCCGACGAGCACGCCTACCCCGTCGGGCCGCTGTCGCCCGCGGCCGCGGCCGCCCTGTTCCACGCGCGCGCCGCCGCCAGCCCGGCCTTCGCGCCGCGTCCCGAGGAGGCGCCGCTCGTCGAGGCGCTGGTCCGGCAGCTCGACGGCGTGCCGCTGGCGATCGAGCTCGCCGCCGGGCGGCTGCGCGAGGCCTCGCTGCAGGGGCTCGTCGACGAGGCAGGGCGCGACCACGGGCTCGAGCCGCTGCGCCCGGCCGTCGCCGCTGCGGTGGCCGCCCAGCCGACGTGGGCGCAGCGGGCGTTCTGCCGCCTCGCCGCGTTCGAGGGCGGCTTCGACGCCGCGATGGCCGAGGCGGCCCTGGAGGACCTCGACCCGGAGGCGCCGTTCGCGCTCGACCTCCTGGCGGGGCTCGTCGAGCAGAGCCTCGTGCAGCGGGTGGCCGGCACCGAGCGGTACGCCGTGCTCGGCAGCCTCCGGCGCTACGCCCGCGAGGCGTTCCCCGACGAGGCCGAGGCCGCCGACGCCCTGCACGGACGCATCCTGGCCGCGCGCGTCACCGACGAGGCCGTGACCGCCTACCTCGCCACGCCAGCCGCTGTCCGCGGAGCTCGACAACTTCGTCGCGGCGACGCGGCGGGCGCGGGCGCGCGGCGATCTGCACGTCGCCGTACGCTGCTTCGCCGGCGCCGCGCTCGTCCGCTTCGATCGCGGCCCGTTCCGCGCCACGCTCGACCTCGGCCTGGCCCTCCTCGAGGACCCGCTGCCCCCCGACGATCGCTGCCTGGTCGCGCGGCGGGTGGCCGAGGCCGGGATGTACGCGGGCGAGCCCGCCGTGTCCGAGGCGGCGCTGCGCGGCGCGCTGGCCGCGGCGCCGTCGCTCGCGGAGCGGGCGTCCGCGCTCGGCTTCCTGGGCAACGTCCTGCGCACCCAGAGCCGGATCGTCGAGTCCATCGAGGCCTACGAGGGGTGCATCGCCGCGCTCCGGGAGGCGGGGCTCGCCGACCAGGTCCCGAAGTGGCTCGCCAACCTCGCCTCCGCCTGGCTGGAGCGCGGCGAGCGAGCGAGCGCCGAGGCGGCCTACCGGGAGGCGCTGGCCGGGTACCCCGCGACCGAGCGCATCAACGCGGCCATCACCCGCGAGAACCTGGCCACCCTGCTGGGCGCGCAGGGCGCCTTCGCCGAGAGCATCCCGCTGCTGCGCGCGGCGGTGGCCGAGCTCGACGCGATCGGGAGCCGCCGCGGCGCCGCCGCCGCGCGGGCGAACCTCGCCAACCACCTGCTGGAGGTCCACCGCTTCGAGGAAGCCGAGCGCTTCCTGCTCGAGGCCCTGTCGGCGCACCGCGCCCTCGGCAACACGCTCGGCGAGGCGACCGCGCTGCGGAACCTGGGCGACCTGCGGCTGCGCACCGGCGCGCTCGACGCGGCCCGCACCACGCTCGACGAGGCCGCAGCCGCGTGCACCGAGCGGCCGGCGCGCCAGGCCGGGATCCTGGCCGTGCGCGCGTGCACCGCGCTCGCCGCGGGCGACGACGACGCCCTCGCCATCGCCCGCCGCGCCCGCGAGATCGCGTGCGCCACCGGCCACCCGATGGCGCTCGCCGAGACCGCGCACGCGCTGGGCCGGATCCTGCTGGCAGCGGGGCCGTCCGAGGAGGGCTGGGCGCTGCTGCGCGAGGCGACCGACGCGCTGCGGGCCTCCGGCGACACGATCGAGCTCGGCCGCGTGCTGTGGACGCGCGCCCGCCACGGCGACGACGCCGCCCGCGCCGAGGTGGAAGCGATCGCCGCAGCGCTCCCCGCGGAGTGCGACCTGGCGCGGGCCGTCCGCGGGCCGCCGCCGCCCGACGTCACGCTCGAGCCGTGGTAGGCGCCCCGCAGAGACGCAACCGTTCGGTTGCCTGATCGCGGCCGCCGCCATAAAAAGGCAAGCGAGAGGTTGCCCATGGTCCAGCCCGACCCGCGCCTGTTCGCGGCCCTCGCCGACAGCACGCGCCTCGCGCTGATCGACGAGCTCGCGCGCCAGTCGCCCCAGCCCACCACCGCCCTCGCCCGCGACGCCGGCGCGAGCCGCCAGGCCGTGACCAAGCACCTCGCCGTGCTGGCCGAGGCCGGGCTGGTCCGCGACGAGCGGCGCGGCCGCGAGCGCCTGTGGTCGCTGCAGGCCGCGCCGCTGCGCGACGTCCGCGACTGGGCCGACCGGTTCCGCCGCCACTGGAGCGCCCGCCTCGACCGGCTGGAGCGCTTCCTGGCCGACCACCCCGAAGGAGACGAGCCATGAGCGCCTGGAGCGACGACGCCCCCGACAACGAGCTGCGCCTCGAGCGCCTGCTCCACGCGAGCCCCCAGCGCGTCTGGCGCGCCTGGACCACGCCGGCCCACCTCGACGCCTGGTGGGGCCCCGAGGGCTTCACCAACGAGACCGAGGCCTTCGAGCTCGCGCCCGGCGGGGTCTGGCGCTTCGTCATGGTCCACCCCGAGCACGGGCGGTTCCAGAACGTCGTCCGGTTCACGGCGGTCGAGCCCGGGCGGCGCCTGGCCTACGAGCACGGCGACGAGGGCGACATCCACTTCCGCGTCGAGGTGACGTTCGACCCCGAGGGCGACGCCACGCGTCTGCGCTGGCGCTCGACGTTCCCCACTCCCGAGGCGCTGCGGCGCGTCGTCGAGGAGAACAACGCCGCGGAGGGCGCCCGCCAGACCGTCGCGCGCCTCGCCGAGGAGGTCGAGGGCGTGCCGCGGCGGCCCGCGGGGACGAGCCGGTTCCGGGTCGCGTCCTTCACCGTCTCCGCCGACGGCTTCGGCGCCGGCCCCGACCAGTCCCTGGAGCACCCGCTCGGCCGCGGCGGCGAGCAGCTCCACGGCTGGTTCCGCGACACCGACACCTTCCAGCGCCAGCACGGCAGCGGCCACGGCGTCCACAACCTCGACGACCGCTTCGCCGCCTACGGCTTCGAGGGCGTGGGCGCGTGGATCCTCGGCCGCAACATGTTCGGCCCGGTCCGCGGCGCCTGGCCCGACGCCAGCTGGCGCGGCTGGTGGGGCGAGGATCCGCCCTACCACGTCCCCGTCTTCGTGCTCACGCACCACGCGCGGCCGCCGCTCGAGATGGCCAGTGGCACCACCTTCCACTTCGTCACCGACGGCATCGAGGCCGCGCTGCAGCGGGCGCGCGAGGCCGCCGGCCCCGACCGCGACGTGCGGCTCGGCGGCGGCGTCTCCTCCATCCGCCAGTACCTGCAGGCCGGCCTGCTCGACGAGCTCCACCTCGCGCTCGCCCCCACGCTGCTCGGCCGCGGCGAGGCCCTGTGGGCCGGGCTCGACCTGCCCGCGCTGGGCTACGAGATCGTCCGCGGCGTCGCCACGGACGGCGCCTACCACGTGATCGTGCGCCGGCGCTAGGCCTCGGCGCCGTCGCGGCGAAGCCGCCGCATCAGCGCGTCGCGCAGCACCAGCAGCTGCAGCAGCACGACGAGGCCGCAGCAGCCGCCGCCGACCGCGAAGGTCTCGCCGTAGGCCGGCGGGAACGCGGCGCGCTCGCGCTCGCCGGCGAGGAGCGCCTCCAGCAGCGCCGCGTCGGCCACGGCGTCGCTGCGCTGCCCCGACGACGGCAGGCAGCGCCGGTTCGCGGGATCCCCCCACGCCAGGCAGGCGGCGTAGTCGGGCGCGGCCCGGTCCTCCGAGAGGACGACCTGCACCGGCCCCTCCGTCTGCCAGCGGTCGACGGGCACGGTGCCCTGGTGGAGGAACCCGCTGCGGAACGCCTCGCAGCGCACGTCGGGACCGAGGCGCGCGCAGCGGACGTCGGTGACGGGCGTGATCAGCGTGACGGCACACAGCACGCACCACAGCACGGTGATCGCGACGGCCACGCCCACCGGCGTCCACTGCCTCATGCGGGCCGCGTAACCGGCGGCCGCACCCAGCGCGCGTAGAGGGCGGGCAGCGCCAGCAGCGTCAGGGGCGTGCTGGTGCACAGGCCGCCGATCACCACCGTCGCGAGCGGCCGCTGCACCTCCGCACCCGCCCCCGTGGCCACGGCCATCGGCAGGAACCCGATCCCCGCGACGAACGCCGTCGTCAGCACGGGGCGGAACCGCTCGATGGCGCTCGCGAGCGCCGCCACCCGGCCGTCGCTGTCGCGGTGCAGCTCCTGCGTCCGCGAGACCAGCACGATGCCGTTCATCACGGCCACGCCGAACAGCGCCACGAAGCCCACCACCGCGCTCATCGACACGGGCAGCCCGCGCAGCGCGAGCGCCAGCACCCCGCCCGACGCCGCCGCCGGCACGTTCAGCGAGATGAGCCACGCCGGGCGCCAGGCGCCGAACGCGTAGTACAGCACCACCACGATGAGCCCGAGCGCCAGCGGCACGGTGACGGCGGTGCGCCGCGCGGCGGCCTGCAGCTGCTCGTACTTGCCGCTCCACCCGATCCAGTACCCGTCGGGCAGCGCCACCTGCGCCACCGCGGCCTGCGCGTCGCCGACGAAGCCGCCCAGATCGCGCCCGCGCACGTTGGCCTGCACGACGACCCGCCGGCTGCCGCCATCGCGGCGGACCAGGGCGGGCCGGGTGACCTCGGACACGGTGCCCGCGTCGCCGAGCGTGGCGTGCCCGCCGCCGGGCAGCGCGAACGGCAGGTCCGCCAGCGCGACCTCGGCCGGCAGCGCCACCTTGAGGACGACGGGCTCGCGGAACTGGCCGCGGAACAGCGTCCCCACCTCGACGCCACGCCGCACCGCGCCGACGAGCCCGTGCAGGTCGACGGCCGCGGCGCCGAGCCGCGCGAGGTCGCCGGGCGACAGCGTCACGTCGACGCCGGGCATCCCCTCGACCGACGGCGCCTTCACGTCCGCGGCGCCGGCGACCGACGCGAGGGCGTGGGCCACCTGCGCGCCGAGGTCCACGAGCACGCCGAGGTCGGGCCCGTAGATCTGGACCCCCACGTCGCTCGTGATGCCCTCCAGCAGCTCGTTGAACCGCATCTCGATCGGCTGGGTGAAGCTGTAGTCCGGGCCGGGCGCCCCGAGCGACAGCGCCTCCGCCATTGCCTCGGTCAGGCCCTCGGTCGACGACGCCGTCGTCCACTCGTCCTTCGGGCGCAGCTTCACCAGGATGTCGGCCTCCTCGAGGCCCATCGGGTCGGTCGCGAGCGCGGGCGAGCCGGTCCGCGCCGCCACGCGCTCGACCTCGGGGAAGCTCCCGAGGATGCGCTCGATCCGCGTCGCCTCCCGGCGCGCCTCGGCGGCGGAGATGGACGGCAGGCGCGCCGTCTGCACGACGAGGTCGCCCTCCTCGAGCCGCGGGACGAACTCGACGCCGAGCGTGGCAGCGAGCAGCGCCGCGGCCGCCAGCATCGCGCCGACGGCGCCGGCCACCGCGCCCGGCCGGTCGACGACCCGCTGCACGACCCGCACGTACGGCGCCTTCAGGGCGGCGAGCAGGCGCGTCTCGTGGTCGCCGGTGGGCACCACGACGAGCGAGGCCAGCGCGGGCACGTACGTGAACGACAGCACCAGCGCGGTCACGAGCGCGAGCAGCACGGTCAGCGCCATCGGGCGGAACAGCTTGCCCTCGGTGCCGACCATGGCGAGCACGGGGACGTAGACCAGCACCAGGATGCCGACGGAGAACAGCACGGGGCGGCTCACCCGCCGGGTCCGCTCCACCACGGCGTCGCCGAGGACGCGCCGGTCGGCGAGGTGCAGCGCCACGATGCTCTCGACGACCACGATGGTCCCGTCGACCACCAGGCCGAAGTCGATGGCGCCGAGGCTCATGAGGTTGCCGGAGTACCCGAGCGCCGCGAGCCCCGTGAACGCGCCCAGCATCGCCATCGGGATGACGGAGGCGACGACCAGGCCGGCGCGCAGGTTGCCGAGCAGCAGGAGCAGCACGACCACGACGAGCACGCCGCCCTCGACCAGGGAGTGCGTCACCGTCTCGAGCGTGCTGCCGACGAGCTCCTCGCGGTCGTAGATCGGCTCGAGCCGAACGCCGTCGGGCAGGGTCGGGCGGATCTGCTCGACCGTGCCGCGCACGGCCTCCACGACCGACAGGGCGTCGGCGCCGGCGAGCAGCTGGACCACGGCGAACAGCACCTCGCCCTCGCCGTCCGCCGTGCCGAGCCCGACCGTGAGCGCGCCGGCGGGCTGCAGCTCCGCCACGTCGCCGAGGCGCACCACGCCGCGCTCGTCGCTGCGGAGCACGAGGTCGGCGAGGTCCTGCGGGTCCTCGGGGTTCGACACGGCGCGGACGCTGGCCCGCTCCGCGCCCCCCTCGACGTCGCCGCCGGAGGTGACGGCCAGCGCGCCGTCGAGCGCGTCCTGGACCTCGGAGAACGGCATCTCGTGGGACACGAGCGCGTAGGGGTCGAGCCGGACGTCGACCTGGGGCACGCCGCCGCCCCAGGCGTTGACCTCGACCACGCCGTCTACAGCGCGCAGGCGCGGGGCCACGTCCTGCTGGAAGATGCGGTACAGGTCCCAGGGCGCGTGCTCGTCGCTCGCGAGCGTGAACTGGTAGACCTCGCCGAGGCCGGTGGTCGGCGGCGCGAGCTCGGGCGTGCCCGCGCCGGGCGGGATGTCGCCCCGCGCGACGTCGACCTGCTCCTTGACCATCTGCCGCGCGAGCCACGGGTCGGTGCCGTCCTCGAACACCACCGCCACCGACGACACGCCGGGGCGCGAGATGCTGCGCAGCTGCTGGACGCCGGCGAGGCCCCCGAGCGAGCGCTCGACGGGCAGGGTCACGAGGAGCTCGACCTCCTCGGCGGCCATGCCGGGCGCGGTCGTGAGGACCTGCACCTGGACGTTGGTGAGGTCCGGGAAGGCGTCGAAGGTGAGGTGCTCCAGGGCGAACCCGCCGCCCACCATGCCCAGGGCGGTGAGCAGCAGCACCAGGTAGCGGTTCGCGACGGACCAGCCGATGACACGGTCGACGAGGCTCACCCCTCCTCCGACAGCAGCGAGAGGCTCTTGAGCAGGAAGACGCCGCGCACGGCGACCTCGTCGGCGTCGGCCAGGCCGCGGACGACGAGCGTGTCGCCGTCGCGGCCGAGGATCTCCACCGGGCGGGGCGTGCCGCCCTCTTCGGCGGGGAGGAACACGGTGGGGACGCCCTCGATGCGGGTGACGGCGGCGGCGGGCACGCTGTGGACGCCGGCCTCGGGGGCCACGGCGACGAGGGCGCGGCCGGAGACGCCGGCCAGCGGCGCGTCGTCGCCGGAGACGGCGAAGCGGAAGGTGCGCGCCCGCGAGCGCGGATCGACGCTCGGCGCGCGGCCGAGCTCGCGGAAGGCCCAGGTGCGGCCGTCGGCGGCGGTGAAGCGCGCCGACGTGGGCACCTCGAGCTGGGCGAGGTAGCGCTCGGGCACCTGCACCTCGAGCAGCACGCCGTCGCGGACCAGCGAGACGCAGGTGCGCTCGGCGTCGACGGTGCCGAGCGAGCACGAGACCTCGCCCACCACCCCGTCGGCGGGGGCGCGCCAGGTCCAGGTGCCGCCCTCGGCGGTGCTGGTGTCCTGCAGGGCGCGCAGCTGCCGCACGACGGCGTCGCGGGCGGCGCGGGCCTCGGCGAGCCCGGCGTCGGCCTCGCGCACGTCGGCGGCGCTGGCGACGCCGTGCTCGGCGGCGGCGGCGCGCAGCTCGCGCAGCCGCTCGTGCTCGGCCACCACCGCGCCGAGCTCCCGCGCCCGCGCCGCCAGGCCGGCGAGCTCGGGGCTGTGCAGCTCGGCGAGCGGGTCGCCCGCGGCCACGGCGTCGCCGGGCGCCACGTGCCAGGCGACGATGCGGCCCGCCACGCCCGGCCCGAGGTCCTGCACGGCGCCCACCCCCGGCACCACCTCGGCCGGCAGCACCGCCACCGGCACCGCCGACGGCACCGTCACCGCCTCGAACTGCAGCCGGCTCGACAGGTCCGGGCGCAGCGGCCCGGCCTCCTCGGCGCCACCACACGCCAACAACGCCCACAGCACCGTCATCGCCCCTCCTCCAACATGCGACGGACCGCCTCGGCCCGGGCCCCGCTCGCGAGCAGCGCCCCGGACACCAACACCTGCTCGTGCTCGGCCTCGTGCCGCTCGCGCCGGGCGCGCACGACCCGGTCGGCGGTGACGAGGCCGGCGGCGAGCGCCTCCTCGAGCCGCGCCTGGCGGGAGGCCAGCGGCGCGAGCACCTCGCCCTGCAGGCGCGACAGCCGCGCGCGGCCGGCGTCCCACAACAGGGCCTCGGTCGTCAGCGCGGCGGCGCCGGCGCGCGCCTGCCAGGCCGCGTCGGCCTGCGCGGCGCCGGCGCGGGCGCGCGCGTCCCGCCGCGCGGGGCCGTCGCCGGGCTGCAGCGGGAGGCGCACGCCGGCGAACAGCAGCGGTTGCAGGGTGCCCTGCCGGTCGGGCAGCCACATGGGGCCGACCTCCAGCGTCGGGGTGCGCGAGGCGCCCAGCGCTCCCGCGTGGCGCCGCGCCGCGTCGGCCCGCGCGCTGGCCTCGCGGACGGCCGGCAGCGCAGCGGCCTCGTCGGCGAGCCCCGCCCACGGGTTGGTGACGCCGGGGTCCACGTCGTGCAGCTCGTGCTCGCCGGCGTCCAGGGCGCGCTCGCCGAGCAGCGCGCGCACCTCCGCCTCGGCCACCACCGCCTCCTGGGCCATGGCGGCAGCCTCCGCCCGCACCTGGAGGGACTCGGCGCGCAGGTCCTCGAGCTGCAGCGGCGCCAGCAGGCCCTCGTCGACGGCGGTGGCGAACCCCTGGAGGTCGTCCTCGACGTCGTGGGCGTAGTCATCGAGGTGGTGGGCCAGCTCGGAGGCCGTCCACCAGGCGAGCCAGGCGTCCTGCACCTGCAGCACCCAGTCCCAGCGGGCGGCGTCGGCGGCGGCGCCGCGGGCGACCGCCTGCGCCGTCCACCAGCGCCGGTCGCGGATCCCGAGGCCGAGCGGCACCTCGACGGCGGTGAGCACCTGCTGCTGCGCCGGCGGGCCGGCCTGGACCTCGGCCCGCAGCGCCCGCGGGCCCACCGGCACCGCCCGCGCGGCGCGTGCGGCGCCGTCCGCGGCCGCCAGCGCGCCGGCGCCCGGCCCCGCGTCCCAGGCCGAGACGGCCTCGGTGGTGACGTTGTCCCAGGTGATCGGTTCGGCGCCGAGCGCCCCGGCGGCGATGCAGGCGAGCAGCACGAGTGTCCTCCGCCCGGGCCCTGTAGGGCCCGAACCTGAGGGCTCCCTCAGCTCAGCATTGGAGTTCGATGAGGACGGCGGCTCAGGCGCCGGGGAGCACCAGCACGGCGCGCAGCCCGCCCAGCGGCGACCGGTCCAGCGCGAGCTCGCCGCCGTGGCGGCGCGCGATCTCGCGGGCCAGCGTGAGCCCGAGGCCGAGCCCGTCGCGGCGGGACGCGCCGCGCTGGAAGCGCTCCAGCACCCGCGCGCGCTCGTCGGGCGGCAGCCCGGGCCCGCCGTCGTCCACGCCGACCGAGACGGCGTCGCCCTCGCGCCGCAGCCACACCGCCACGGGCGCGCCGGGTGCGTAGGCGGCGGCGTTGGCCAGCAGGTTGGCGACGGCGGCGGTCACGAGCGCCAGGTGCATCGACGCCGGCCCGCCGCCCTGCAGGTCGACCTGCAGCGCGCAGCCGGCCCGGTCGAGCGCGGGCCGCTCCCGGAGCACGGCCCGGTGGACGGCCTCGGAGACCTGCTCGACGGCCCGGCCGCGGTCGGCGTGCCCCGCCTCCACGCGCGCGAGCAGCATCAGCCCCTCCACGAGCTCCGCCAGCCGCCCGGCCTCGCCGCGCACCCGGTCGAGCGAGGCGCGGTAGTCCGCCGCGTCGCGGTCGCGCCGCAGCGCCAGGTCGAGCTCGCCCCGCAGCACCGTGAGCGGCGTGCGCAGCTCGTGGGCCGCCTGGGCGGTGAACGTCGCCTGCGCGTCGAAGGCGGCGTCGAGCCGGTCGAGCAGCGCGTTGGCCGCCGCCAGCAGCTGGTCGACCTCGACCGGGCCGCCCTGCGCGAGCCGCGCCCGGCTGCCGAGGCCCTGCACCCGCTCCAGCGCATCGGCGGCGGCCGACAGCGGCGCCAGCGCCGTCCGCATCCCCGCTGCACCGCGAGGCCGGCCAGCCCGGCGGCCACGGCGGCCACGCCGGCGTAGAGCGCGAGGAACGGCAGCGCCACCGCGGTCCAGCCGACCCGCGGCGCCTCGGCGACGACGGCCAGGTGGGGGTGGTTCTCGTCGTGGTCGCCGCCGACCCCCTCGGGCTCGACGACCACCACCAGCACGCGGCGCTCGCCCAGCGTCCGCCACACCGGGCGCTCCTCGGTCATCGCCAGCGCGTGCAGCGCGTCGGGCACCACCGGATCGCCCGGCGCCCACGGCCGCACCGTCACCGGGCTCGCCGCGTAGCGGTTCTCGAAGCGCTGCTCGGGGGTCGGCGGGTGCGCCTCGGCGAGCGCGGCCGCGAGCAGCGCGTCGTCGAGGGCGCGCGTGGCCCGCAGCTGCAGCAGGCACGCCGTCGCGATCCCGACCGCCAGCAGCGTGACCCACAGGGTCACCACCGCCGTCGCCGTCACGCGGGACGACAGGGAGCTCACCGGTCCTCGAGGACGTAGCCGAGCCCGCGCACGGTGTGGATGAGGGGCGCCCGGCCCTTGTCGACCTTGGTGCGCAGGTAGCTCACGTAGACGTCGACGATGTTCGTGCCCGGGTCGTGGCGCACGTCCCACACCGCCTCGAGCAGGCGCGTGCGCGACAGGACCTTGCCGCGGTGCTCGGCGAGGCAGCGCAGCAGCCGGAACTCCTGGGCGGTGAGCCGGAGCTCCTCGCCGGCGCGCCAGACGCGCAGCGCCTCGGTGTCGACCACCAGGTCGCCCACCTCGATCCGGCCGCTGCTGTCGCCCGCCGTCCGCCGCGCCACGGCGCTGACCCGCGCCAGCAGCTCGTCCAGCGCGAAGGGCTTCGTGACGTAGTCGTCGGCCCCGCCGTACAGCCCCTCGACCCGCTCGTCGACCCGGTCGCGAGCGGTCAGGACGATGACGGGGCGGCCGTCGCCGGCGCGGCGGAGGCCGCGGACGAGGTCGAGGCCATCGCCGTCGGGCAGCATCCGGTCGACGATCAGCAGGTCGGCGACGGCGAGCTCCAGCGCCCGCCGCGCGCCGGCGAGCGTGCCCTCGACGGTCACGCCGTGGCCCTCCTCGCCGAGCCCGCGCGACAGCAGGCTGGCGATGCCGGGCTCGTCTTCGACGACCAGGATCCGCACGTCCGACCCGCTGTCAGCGCGGCAAGAGCTCGTGGCGGCGCATCGCCTCGCGCTGATCCTCGTGCGACACGATGCTCAGGATGTGCGGGCCGTCCTCGTCGAGGCCGAGCAGGTAGCTGATCTCGAACTGGATCCGCAGCGAGCGATGCTTCGCGAACCGCACCGCCCACAGCACCGACACGAGCAGGTGGTGCGCGCCGAGGCTGTGCTCGCGCAGCGTGACCACCTCGACCTTCTCGAGACCGGCGTCGGCGTGGAAGCCGCGCACCCGGTCGAGCCAGTCGACGAAGCCCTGGTCGTTGTCGTAGACCGCCCGCTTCCCGGGCTTGGCGCTCAGGAACTGCGACCCGTAGCGGGCCGCCACGGCCTGCAGCTCCCCGCTGGCCCAATCGTCCGCGTAGCCCTCGAACCACCACTTCCAGTCCATCCTGCCCCTCGATCGGCCGGCACGAGCCGGCCGGCAGCCGCAATATCATGGGCCGCGCGGGCGAGGCGGTGCGGCGCGCGCGGGCCCCGCGAACGCGGTCCGAGTTCGTGCGCTGATGGCACACTCTGGCCAGCCTCTGCCCCGGTGAAAGAAGTTTTCTTTCCAGGCGCGCACATGCCCGGCTGGTGTGGGTCACAGGCCTCAAGCGCGGTCGCGCGGGACCCGATACGCTGTGACCGGATGGTCAGGGCCCGCCTCGCACCGCCTCGCCGACCGCCTGCCCCGTGGCGGCGGCTCGTCGTGCTGGCCGCTGCGCTCCTCGGATCGCCCGCCCTCGCCACGCCCCTCAGGGTCGCAGGCGATGGCGACGCCGTGGGGCGCTTCGCCTTCGACGCCTGGGACGCCGAGCAGGGCCTGCCCCAGGCCACCGTCACCGACCTCGTCCAGGACGACCGCGGGCTGCTCTACGCCACCACCTTCGGGGGCGCCACCCGCTTCGACGGCGTCCGCTTCGTCCCCCTCGACACCACCGAGGGACCGCTCACCACCATCCGCTTCACCGCCGTCGCCGTCCACGGCGACACGCTGTGGCTCGGCACGCAGGACGGCCAGGTGGCCAGCCTGACGGGCGAGCGGATCGAGCTGCTGCCCGACACCGGGATGCTCGAGGTCCGAGCGCTGTTCCACGACGGCGAGCGCCTGTGGGCCGGCGTCGGCGACCAGCTGCTGCGGCTCGACGGCGACCACTGGGTCGCGCACCCGCGCCACACCAACCAGATCGTCGCCGACGACCGCGTGCTGTGGATCGCCGGCGACAGCGGCCTGGCGACCATCGACCGCGCCCACCCCGAGTCGCTGGTGCCGGTGGCGGTGCCGTTCACCGGGCCCGTGTCGTCGGTCCACGTCGATCGGCGCGGCGCGGTGTGGATCGCCGGCGAGCAGGGCGTCGCCGTGCGGCCCGCGGGCGAGGCGGCGTTCCTGCCGATCGGGCTCGACGCCCGCGAGCCCTACGCCGCCGTCCTCACCCTGGATCGCGACGGCCGGGTCTGGCTCGGCCACACCCTCGGGCTCGAGCTCCTCGGCGACGGCGACGCGCTGATCGCCGCCGCGCGCGCCGGCGCCCCGGTGCAGCGCCAGGCGAGCTGGGCCGTCCACGGCGTGCGCAGCCTGCTCGTGGACCGCGAGGGCAACCTGTGGGCCGGCACCGACACCGAGGGCCTCGTCCGCATCCTGCCGCTGTCCTTCGAGCGCGTGCCGTCTCCGAGCCCCGATCAGCCCGCTGTCCGGGTCGTCGAGCGCGACGGCGATCGCATGCTGGTCGCCCCCATCTGCCGGGGCGTCTACGCGCTGGCGCCCGACGGCACGGCGTCGGAGGTGCTGCCCGCCGACCGCTGCGTCCACGCGCTGCGGGCGACGGAGCGCGGCGTGCTGGTGGGCGACGCGCACGAGCTCCTGTGGCTGTCCGATCCCGATCACCCCCTGGCCGAGCTCGAGCGCGACATCATCGCCATCGAGGTGGCGCCCGACGGCACCGTGCTCGTCGGCACCGACGGCGACGGCGCCTGGACGCTGCGCGGCGAGCAGCTCACCCGCGTCGACGCCGTGCCGGCGACCGCCTCCGTCCACACGCTGGTCGCCGACCCCACCAGCGACGACACCTGGTGGGCGGGGCTCGGCGACAGCCTCGTCGTGTTCGGTCCGCGCGGCAGCGTGCGGTTCGGCCCCGAGCAGGGGATGCCCATCGGCCAGGTCCGCGCCGTGCTGTTCGAGCCCGGCCACAGCGCGTGGGTCGGCACGTACGGCGGGGGCCTCGTGCACCTCGGCGCGCTCGACCGCCTGTGGGACGCCGCATCCGAGGTGACCCTCCACCGGCTGTCGGAGCGCGACGGCCTGCCCGACAACACCGTCTCGGCGCTGGCCGACGACGGGCGCGGCGGGCTGTGGGGCCACGGCAACCGCGGCCTGTTCGCCGTCTCCGCCGATGCGCTGACGGCGCGGGTGCGCGGTGAGCCCGTCCCCATCGGGCGGCGGCTGCAGTCGCCCGAGGCGAACGGCGGCGCCGCCCCGGCCGTCGCCGAGGGCCCCGATGGCGCGCTGTGGTTCCCGACCATCGACGGCATCGTGCGGATGCGGCCCGAAGCGCAGCCCCTCAACCGGGTGGCGCCGCAGCCGGTGATCGAGGAGGTCTCCGTCGACGGGCACGCGTGGCCGATCGACGGCGGCTGGTCGGCGCCCCCCGGCCGCCGCGACACCGTGGTGCGCTTCACCGCCGCGGTGCTCGGCCACCCGCAGCTCGCGCGGTTCCGGTACCGGCTGATGCCCATCCAGCAGGAGTGGCACGACACCGAGCAGCGCGTGGTGCGCTTCGCGAGCCTGCCGCCCGGGTCCTACGAGTTCCAGGTCCAGGCCGCCAACGAGGACGGCCTGTGGTCGCTCGCGCCCGGCACGCTCGCGTTCTCGCTGGAGCGCCGCCTCGACGAGGAGCCGCTGGTCCGGCTCCTCGCGGCGCTGGCCGTGCTCGTGGCGCTGCTGTCGCTGGTCCAGATCCAGCGGCACCGCAACAAGGCCCTGCAGCACGAGATCGAGGTGCGACTGCGCACGGAGGCGGCGCTGCGCGACCAGGAGGCGCACTACCGGCTGGTGTTCGACGCCGCCTCCGACGGACTGCTCGTCGTGGACGACCAGGGCGCGGTGCGGGAGGCGAACCCGTCGGCCGTGGCGATGTTCGGGCCGCGGGTGGTCGGCCAGCAGGCCGCGGCGCTGCTCGCCGAGGACACCGGCGGCGCGCGCGGGCTGCGGCCCGACGGGAGCTCGTTCCCGGCGCGGGTGTCGCGCGCGCGCCTCGACGAGGGCCGCGAGCTGTGGTCGATCGGCGACCTCACGCTGCAGGTGCAGCTGCAGGAGGGGCTCGCCAAGGCCGACCGGCTCGAGGCCGTCGGGCGGCTCGCGGGGAGCGTGGCGCACGAGTTCAACAACCTCCTCGCCGTGGCGCGGGCCAACGCTGGCGCCGTGCGGGCGGCGCTCGCCGATCGGCCCGACGAGAGCGGGCTCGTGGAGAGCGTGCAGCTCATCGAGCGGGCCTCGGCGCGGGGGGCGCACCTCGTCACGCAGCTGCTGGCGTACGGGCAGCGGCAGCTGCTGCGCCCCGTCCCGACGGACCTGCGCGAGGTGGTGGCGCGGGCGCAGCCGCTGGCGGAGCGGGTGCTGCCGCCGGGCACGGCGCTCGTGGTGCGCGGGGACGGGCCGGTGGTGGTGCTCGTCGACCCGGGGCAGGCGGAGCTCGCGCTGGTGAACCTCGTGCTCGTGGCGGCGGGCGGCGAGGGGGGGCCGCCGGCGCGGCGGATCGAGGTGACGGTCGCGCGGTGCGGGCCCGCGGACCAGGCGTGGCTCGGCCACCTCGGCCGGGAGTGCGGCGTGGTCAGCGTGACGTCCGATCGCCCGCCCGACGGCGACCCGTCGCGGCTGTTCGAGCCGTTCGCCGGCACGCCGGGGGTCGGGCTGGGGCTCGCGGCGGTGGGCGGCTTCGTGTCGCAGTCCGGCGGGCTCGCGCGGGCCGATGCCGTGGACCACCGCACCGTCTACCGGATCGCGCTGCCGTCGATCGAGGACGAGCCCACGCCGCAGCCGGCAGCGCCGTCGCCGCCGCCGCCGGCGCGGGAGGCGCGGATCCTCGTGGTCGACGACGACCCCATCGTGCGGCGCACGCTGGAGCGGCTGCTCAAGGCGCACGGCTACACGGTGTGGTCGGCGAGCGGCGGGGAGGAGGCGCTGGCGAAGCTGGGCGAGGTGCCCGTGGACCTGCTGCTGACCGACGTGCTCATGCCCGGGATGTCGGGGCCGGACCTGGTCGACGCCGCGCGCACCGACCGGCCGACGCTGCGGGTGCTGTTCGTCAGCGGGTACACGCAGCAGGTGCACCTCGAGGCGTTCACGGATCCGCTGGTGGAGAAGCCGTTCGACACGGCGTCGCTGCTGTCGGCGGTCCAGAAAGTCCTGGCGTGATCACGGGGGTGTGCTCGGGCGGGGCGGTACGCCACGCCGTCGCCCAGGGGGCGCGGAGTGCCGGGGCGAACGGTCGTGTGGGCGCCGACGTCGCGTACCTCCCCGCCCTGCGCGCACCCCAGCCCCGCGCTGACGGCTGACGAGGCCTCCGCGGCGGGGACTCGGCTCCTGCAGGGCGCTCGGGCGAGGCTGAGCCTCGGTGGCGGGGCTGTGGCCAGCCAGGCGGCCGGCCGCTGCGGCATCGTCGCGAGCCCGCACTCCCGTCCGCTCGCCGCCGCAGCAGCCACGTCCCCGCCGCGGAGGCCTGGTCCAGCCTCGAGCGCGGGGCTGGGGTGCGCGCAGGGCCGGGGGGCGGGCGGGCGAACGTCACGGTTGTGAGCCCATCGCTCCCGTCCGCACGTTCGGGTGCCCGGCCCCCGGCCCGAGCACACCCCGACCCAATGAGCGGTCGGGGGGACCGGTGAGCGGACCGACCGGCGACGCGCGGGGTCGCGGGGAGCACGTTGCACCTGTCGCTCGGGCCGGCGATGCAATCCATCCCAGCCCCGGGTCGTACGCCCGGCCCGAGCCCTTCCTCCGCCCCGCCGAGAGCCCCGATGCCCGAAACCCTCATCGACGCCGACCACCTCGTGAAGATCTACCGCAGCGGCGACGAAGAGCTGCACGCCCTCGACGACGTCTCCCTGACGATCCTCCCCGGCGAGTACGTCGCCATCATGGGCGCCTCGGGCTCGGGCAAGTCGACGCTCATGAACATCCTCGGCGCCCTCGACCGCCCGAGCGGCGGCGAATATCGCCTCGACGGCCAGCCGGTGTCCAAGATGGCCGACAAGGCCCTCTCGCACCTGCGCAACCAGAAGATCGGCTTCGTGTTCCAGAGCTTCAACCTGCTGCCGCGGCTCAACGCCGTCGAGAACGTCGAGGTGCCGCTGGTCTACGCCGGGGTGCGCCCGTCCGACCGGCGCGAGCGCGCGATCGCGGCCCTGAAGCGCGTGGGCCTCGGCGACCGGCTCACGCACCGCCCCACCCAGCTGTCCGGCGGGCAGCAGCAGCGCGTGGCCATCGCCCGCGCGCTGGTCACCGAGCCGCGCCTGCTGCTGGCCGACGAGCCCACGGGCGCCCTCGACACCGACACCACGGAGCAGATCCTCACGATGCTGCACGAGCTGCACCAACAGGGCCTCACGATCCTGGTCGTGACCCACGAGAACGAGGTCGCCGCCCGCGCCCAGCGGGTCGTCTGGCTGCGCGACGGCAAGATCGTCGCCGACGGGCCCCCCTCCGAGGTCCTGGCCCAGCGCTACCCGGGGATCGCGTGATGCCCATGCCCCTCTTGCTGGCGCTCCTCGGCACCGCCCACGCCGAGACCGAGCTCACGGTCGAGCAGGCCGTGGCGATGGCCGTCGAGCGCAACCCGCTCGCCCAGGCCACCGACCTGACGGCCACCATCGCCGGCATCTCGGCCGCCCGCGCCGAGCTCGACCGCTTCTCCGTCCGGGTCGACGCGAACGGCGGCGCCACCGCCGGCGTCACCAAGCCGTGGGACGCCCCGTCCTACGACACGACGTCCGCGAGCTGGGACGCCCACGCCACGGCGTCGGCGCCGCTGTACGCGGGCGGCGCGGTCCAGGCGTCGATCGACCGGGCGCGGGCGGCGGCCGCGTCGGCGTCGGTGGAGGTCACGCTGACCGAGCGCGACCTCGCCCGAGCGGCCTACAGCGCCTACTGGACCATCAAGGGCTACGAGCTGCAGATCCAGGCCACGGAGGAGGGCCTGCGCGCGGCGAAGGAGGCGGCGCAGATCATCGCCGACAAGGCCGACGCCGGGCTGTCGGCCGGGGTCGACGTGAACCGCTCCCGGGTCGACGTGCTCTCGCAGCAGGAGACGCTGCTGGCGCAGCAGGTCGCCCGCCGCAGCGCCGAGCTCGAGCTCGACCGGCTGCTGCACCTCGGCGACGAGGCGCTGGTGCTCACCTCGCCCCCGCCCGATCCGCTCGCCGGCGCGGTCGCGCTGCCGGGCGAGCTGCTGGCGGCGCGGCCGGAGCTGCGCCGGCAGGGCCTGGCCGTCGAGCAGGCCGACGCCGACGTGCGCCTGGCGCGGTCCGCGGCGCTGCCCACGGTCTCGGTGGTCGGCAGCGCCGGGTTCGGCGCCGCGGCCTCGGGCGGCGGCCCGGCGCTCGACCTGCCCACGCTCGGCGTCTCCGTCCCGCCGGCGGACTTCGAGCCGGGCGACGTGGTCCGGCCCGCCGCCGACGCCACGCTCGGCCTGCAGCTGCAGTGGAACCCGTTCGACCTGCTGCGCACCCACCAGGCGGTGCGCCAGGCCAAGCTCGCCGCCCAGCGGGTCGACGCGCAGAACACCTTCGAGCGCGACCGGCTCGAGGCGGAGATCCGCACCGCGGCGACGCAGCTCGAGACCCTGCGGGGACGTTACCCGATCGTCCACGAGCGGCTGACGTTGGCCCGCGACAACCAGACCATCATGCAGGACCTCTACGCCCAGGGATCGGCGACGATCCTCGACCTGTTCAACGCCCAGTCCTCGTTCCGCGCCGCGGCCATCCAGGAGGCGAACCTGACCGTCGATCTCGCGACGGCCGAGCTCGATCTGGTGTGGCTGCTCGGCGCCGACCTCGGAGCCACGCCATGACGCCCCTGTTCCTCGCGCTCTTCCTCGCCTGCGGCGGCGGCGGCAGCGACAAGATCGACGACAACCTGGTCCGGGTGGTCCAGCGCGGCGATCTGGTCGACGAGGTCTCGGAGTCGGGCAAGATCGCGCCGGCCTTCGACGTCGACATCAAGAGCAAGGTCTCGGGCGAGGTCGCCCAGGTCTACGTCGAGGAGGGCCAGCACGTCGCGGAGGGCGACCTGCTCTACGAGCTCGTCGACACCGACTACGCGCGCGACGTGTCGCTGGCCCAGGTCGCCCTGTCGCGGGCCAAGCTCGAGCGCGAGAACGCCGAGACCGAGCGGCAGCGGCGGGAGCAGGCGCTGCAGAGCCGCGCCGTGTCGCAGGCCGAGTACGACGTGGCGATGCGCCAGGCCGAGCTCGCCCGCATCTCCGTCAGCAGCGCCTGGGTGCAGCTGCAGTCCGCGCAGGACCGGCTCGCCTACTGCAAGGTCCACTCCCCCATCGACGGCGTCGTCATCCGGCGCAACGTCGAGAAGGGCGAGGTCGTGACGGCCGGCATGACCGCCACCGTCAACGGCGAGGCGCAGCTGACCATCGCCCAGACCGACAAGCTGCTGCTCGAGCTCGACCTGAACCAGATCGACGTGGCGAAGGTCGCGGTGGGCCAGGCCGCGCGGATCCTCCTCGACGCCTACCCCGGCGAGGAGGTCGTGGGCACCGTCACCCAGATCGCCGCCGCCGGCCACCTCGACAGCACGCGCGGGATCGACGTGTTCACCGTGAAGGTCGAGGTCGACGCCTCGCGCACCGACGTCGACATCAAGCCCGGCATGACGGCCGAGGTCCGCATCGAGGTCGGCGACTACCCCGACGTGGTCAAGCTCCCCGCCGAGACCGTGTTCGAGGAGGACGACAAGACCTACGTCTGGCGCATCACCGACGACGGCGAGGGCGGCAAGCGCAAGGAGAAGGTCGAGGTGAAGATCGGGCGCCGCTCCGACCGCGAGGTCGAGATCGTGAGCGGCCTCGAGGCGGGCGACTCGTTCTACGCCCAGGCCGAGGTCAAGGACCTCTCCGCGAAGATCGAGTAGGCGCCGTGCGCATCTTCTCCACCGCAGCGCTCGCGATCCGCACGCTGTGGGCCAACCCGTTCCGCACGCTGCTCACGATGCTGTCGGTCACCATCGGGGCCTTCAGCATCGTGGGGATGCTGTCGCTCGCGGAGTCGGGCCACAACACGCTCTCGCGCCAGATCGAGGAGATCGGCGGGATGCGGCTCGTCATCTGGTTCCCGAGCGAGGACCACGCGCCCACCGCCCGCGACCGCGCGGTGTACGACCGGGGCTTCACCGATCGCGACCTGCAGTCGGTCCGCAGCACGCCGTACGTGGCGAACGTGGCGGCGCAGGGCTCCTACGGGCGCGAGGCCGTCTGGGCGTCCCCCGACAAGCCCGGCAACGCCGACGTCACCGGGGTCGACGGCGACCTGCTCGGCATCGTGTCGTGGAAGATGCTGCACGGTCGGGGCATCGAAGACGCCGACAACCTCAAGAAGGACCGCGTGGCCGTGCTCACGGCGCCGCTGGCCGAGGCCCTGTTCGACGGGCGCACCGACGTGATCGGGCAGACGATCTTCGTCGGTCGGCGACCCTACACGGTCGTCGGCGTGCTGCAGAAGCGCGAGATGATGGGGGTGCAGTTCGGCTTCTCGTGGGACATGTCGGTGTTCGTGCCGCTGCTCACCGCCGAGCAGCGCGACGGGCGGCCGAAGCAGGCGCGGTTCTTCGTGGCCCTCACCGACGACGCGTCCCACAACGACGCCGTGGTCAACCTCGCCAACGCCTCGCTGCTCGCGAACCACCGCGGGATCGAGGACTTCCAGTCGCTGGACTTCTCCTCGTTCATCGCGCAGTTCTACACGTTCTTCCGCGTGCTCGACCTCATCGTGGCGGCCATCGCGAGCATCAGCCTGTTCGCGGGCGGCATCGGCGTGATGAACATCATGCTCGTGAGCGTCACGGAGCGGATCCGCGAGATCGGCATCCGCCGGTCGCTCGGGGCCACGCGCCGGGCCATCCTGAGCCAGTTCCTGATCGAGGCCAGCACGCTGTCGGTCATCGGGGGGCTCATCGGCGTGGGCGGCGCGCTGCTGGTGGTGACGGCCGCGCACCTCGTGATCAAGCAGTTCCTGGAGACCTGGGTGGGGTCCTACAGCGCGCTCGGGCTCGGGCTCGCGGTGGGGGTGACGGCCGGCATCGGCCTGGTGTTCGGGGCGCTGCCGGCCTGGCGGGCCAGCCGCCTCGACGTGGTGGAGTGCTTGCGTCGATGAACCTGTGGACCCACCTTCGCACCGCCCTCGATCTGTTCCGGACGCAGAAGTTCCGGTTCCTCCTCACCGTCTCCGGCATCGTGGTCGGTGTGGCCTCGCTGCTCGTGATGGCGAGCCTGCTGTCGGTCGGCAGCGAGGTCCTGCAGCGCACCACCACCGAGGTGACGGGCCAGGACGTCGTGAGCGTCAGCAACGACTGGCGCACCATCCACGAGAACCCCGACGCGCTCGCGCTCGCCCGCGAGGATGTCGCCGCGCTGCGGGAGACGAAGACCCTGCCCGAGCGGCGCAGCGTCGCCGCGGAGTACGGCCCCGACCAGCGCAAGGCGCACTACGGCGACGAGGACTTCACGCCGTTCGTCATGGGCATCCCGCCCGAGACGCTGGCGCTGCGGCACCTCGAGATCGGCAGCGGGCGCGCGTTCCTCTCCGAGGAGTACGACCAGCGGCGCCGGGTGGTCATCGCCGGGTCCAAGGTCGGCGGCGGCGCGGTGAAGCCCGGCGAGACCATCCGCATCGAGACCGTGCCCTACGTGGTGGTCGGCGTGCTGGCGGAGAAGGCCGACATGGGTCCCGGCGGGGCGTGGAGCTGGAACAACCGACTGCTCGTGCCGTACACCACGTTCCAGCTGCAGTTCGACCCGTCGGGGCGGCCGCGCACCATCGCCGTGCAGGTCACGCCGCCCGTCGGCTACGACGGGCTCATCAAGGACTACGTGCTCGCCGCGCGCGACGTGGTCGACGCCGTGCTCGCCGGCAACCGGACGGTGAAGAGCTGGCGGTTCGAGGGCGCCTCGGCGGAGTCGTCCACCGAGAAGATCGTGTTCCAGACGATCAAGGCGCTGCTCTACCTGACGACCGTGTTCAGCATGCTGGTCGGTGGCATCAACATCATGAACATCATGCTCGTGACGGTGACCGAGCGGACGCGCGAGATCGGCACGCGGCGGGCGCTCGGGGCCTCGCAGGGCGACATCCTGCGGCAGTTCCTCGCCGAGACGATCATGGTGACGCTCGTGGGCGCGGCGATGGGGATCGTGTGCGGGATCGGGCTCGTCGCCGTCGGCTCGGTGGCGATGAACCAGATCACCACGTGGACGTTCCGGATCGTGCCGTGGAGCCTGCTCGTCGGGGTGCTGTTCTCGTCGACGATCGGGCTCGTGTTCGGGATGTACCCGGCGTGGCGGGCGTCGCGGCTCGACCCCGTAGAGGCGCTGCGCCACGACTGAGGTGGTTTCACGCGGGCGGCGGGCGCGCGCGGAGCGGCATACCAGGGGCCGGGAGGTGCGGGTGACGCTGGTGGCCCTGTTCTGGGTGGTCCTGCTGTGCTTCACGCCCACGCTGGAGCTGCGGGCCGGCATCCCCTACGCCCTGCTGATCGAGCACTGGAACCCGGTGCTGGCCGGCGTCGTGGGCATCCTGGCGAACATCGCGCTCGCCCCGGTGGTGTGGCTGTTCCTCGACAAGGTGATGCACCTGTTCCTGCGGGTGCCGCAGATCGCGCGGGTCTACGAGTGGGCGTCGGAGCGCAGCGTGCGCAAGGTCGAGCCCTACGTGCAGAAGTACGGGGTGTACGGCCTGGCGCTGTTCATCGGCGTGCCGTTCCCGGGGACGGGCGTGTACTCGGGGTGCCTCGCGGCGTGGGTGCTGCGGTTCCGGTTCCGGGACTACCTGGTGGCGTCGGCGCTGGGGTGCCTGCTCGCCGGGGTGATCGTGACGGCGGCGGTCGCGTCGGGGAGCGAGGCGGTGCACTTCCTGTACAAGGACGTGGGCGAGTAGCCGAGGCCCGGCGCTCGGCCGGCCCCGGCGCGTCCGGCGGTTAGGGCTCCCCGGAGGTCCGGTGCCCCACGTCCCGCCCGCCGACACGCTGACCGCCCTGCTGCGCTGGCGGGCCGCCCACGAGCCCGACGCCCTCGGCTACACCTTCCTCGCCGACGGCGAGCGCGACGCGAGCGACCGCACCTGGACCCACCTCGACCGCCGCGCGCGCGCCGTCGCCGCCTGGCTCGCCCAGCAGGGGATCGCCCGCGGCGACCGCGCCCTCATGATGTTCGAGGAGGGCCTCCCCTACCTCGACGCGCTGTTCGGCTGCATGTACGCCGACATCCTCGCCGTCCCCGTCCACCCGCCCGACCCCGGGCGCCTCGACCGCACGCTCCCCCGCCTCCTCACCATCGCCGAGGACGCCGGCGTCCGCGTGATCCTGACCACGCGCGACGTGGTCGACGCCGCGAGCGGCCCCCTCGCCCGCGAGCCCGCGCTGGCCCGCGTCGTCTGGCTGGCCGTCGACGAGGTCGACGAGGCGCTGGCCGACGCCTGGGCCGACCCCGGCGTCGGCCCCGACGACATCGCCTACCTGCAGTACACCTCGGGCTCCACGGCCACGCCGAAGGGCGTGATGGTGTCGCACCGCAACCTGCTCCACCAGCTCGCCGACTTCGACCTGGGCTACGACCACGGCCCCGACTCCGTCATCGTCAGCTGGCTGCCCGCCACCCACGATCTCGGCCTCGTCTACGGCCGGTTCATGGCGCTGTACATCGGCTGCCGCTGCGTCTTCTTCTCGCCGGCGTCGTTCATGCAGCAGCCGTCGCGGTGGATGGCGGCGATGTCGCGTTGGCGCGGCACCCACAGCCCGTCCCCGAACTTCGGCTTCGAGGTCGCGGCCCGCAAGGCCGGCGACCTGCAGGGGCTCGACCTGTCCCACGTCAAGGTGCTGCTCAACGGCGCCGAGCCCATCCGGCAGGCGTCGGAGGAGCGCTTCGTCGAGGTCTTCGCCGCCGCCGGGCTGCCTGGCGCCGCCGTCACCCACGCGATGGGGATGTCGGAGGCCACGGCGAAGATCATGACCGAGCCCATCGACCGCGTCCCGCCGATGTTCCTGCACGTCGACGCCGCGGCCTACGAGCGCAACGAGGTCGTCCTGGTCGACCGCGGCGCGCCGGGCTCGCGGGCGATCGCGTCGAACGGCTTCACGTCGGGCGACACGCGGGTGCTGATCGTCGACCCGCACACCCTCGAGGCGCTGCCCGAGGACCGCGTCGGCGAGATGTGGGTCGGCGGCACCACCGTCGCGCAGGGGTACTGGGCCAACGAGGCCGCCACGGAGCACACCTTCCGCGCCCACACGGCCGACGGCCAGGGCCCGTTCCTGCGCACCGGCGACCTCGCGTTCGTGCACCACGGCGAGATCTACCTGTCGGGGCGGCTCAAGGACGTCATCATCGTCCGCGGGCAGAACCACCACCCGCAGGACCTCGAGTGGACCGTCGCCGGGGCCCACCCCGCGCTGCGGCCGAACTGCGCCGCGGCCTTCGGCGTGACGGTGGGCGACGAGGAGGAGGTGGTGCTGATCACCGAGGTCGTCTCCGAGCAGGTGACCGACGTGGAGGGCATCTTCGGCGCCATCCGCGCGGGGCTCGGCGAGCACGGGCTCGCGGCGCGGTCCATCGTGCTGATGCCGCCGCGGACGCTGCCGAAGACGAGCTCGGGCAAGATCCAGCGGACGGAGGCGCGGGCGCGCTACCTGGCGGGCGACCTGCCCACGGTGTACCGCTGGGACGCGCCCGTGGCCGAGGTGCCCGCGCCGAGCGGGGGGTGGGGCGCGGAGGTTCGGGCGGCGACGGGGCGGCGGCGGCTGCGGCTGCTGCTCGCGCAGCTGCAGCGGGTGGTCGCCGGGCTGCTCGGCCTCGACCCCGACGACGTGGAGACGGACCGGCCGCTCGGGGAGCTCGGGCTTGACAGCGTCACCGCGGTGGAGATGGTGGAGGGGGTCGGGCGGGAGCTGGGCCTGGCGCTGCCGGGCACGCTGCTGTTCGACCACCCCACGCTCGACGCGCTGGCCCGCCACCTCGACGCGCAGCTGCCCTGAGCGGCGCTGCACGGCGGCGCGCAATGCTGCCGGAGGGTCTGTGCTGGCCGGAACGCGCCGTCCGGGCGACGCTGACGGCGGGGAGGCGTCATGCTCTGGCTGCTCGCCGCGACGGCGTGGGCGGATTCCTGTAGCTGCGACCGCTGGTCGGACGCGTGGGCCTGGAGCGATGGCGGGAGCTGCGCTTGCACCGACGTGGTGACGCGGGTCGCGGCGACGCTCGACACGGGCTCGCCGATCGTCTGCTCGGCGACCGGGCTGCAGGGCGCGCCCCACGAGGGAGCGGACTGCGTCTACGTCGGGACGTGCGAGGTCACGGACTGCTGTGACGAGCTCGTGGCGGACTGTCCCGGCGAGGCGTCGGCGGGGTGCGGCTGCGGGACGGCGGCGCCGGGGGCCGGGACGGCGCTGCTCGCGCTGTCGGTCGCGCTCGTCGGGCGGCGGCGCACCGACCGGAGGTAGCGGGCGGAGTGCCTCCCCGGGGCAGACGGAGGCTCCGATGATCGCCCTGCTGCTCGCCGCTTGCACCACCTACACCCACACCGAGACGCTCGAGGCGCTCGAGCAGCTCCCGGCGCTCGAAGACGGCTGCGCGCCCGACCAGGACGACGTCGTGAGCGAGGACGGCGACCGCGCCGTCACGCGGATCGAGCCGACCGCGACCGGCTGCCGGGCGTCGCTGTACGCGCGCACGGCGCTGATCGACTGGCGCGAGGTGCGCCGCGACATCGACCGGCAGGCGCCCGACAAGGCGGCCATCGAGTGGACGCAGGTGTCGGCGGCGTTCGACCGGCTCGGCGTCGAGACGGTGGACGGGGACCTGCCGCCGGCCGGCACCACGGTGCAGGTGGCGCAGCTGCTGACGGGGACGTCGGCGGCGTACCGCGGCTTCGAGGCCGATCCGCTCGCGCTCGCCGACGATCTGCGGGACGGGGCGCTGACCCGGCGGCCCGAGCACCTCGTGAGCTTCTCGCACACCCTCGACGGGGCGTCGGGGCCCGACGTGGCGGGGGACCTGGCGCTGCAGCGGCGGGGCGAGGGGCCGGCGGACGCGGTGAACGCGTCGTTCGACGGCGGGCAGGACGCGCTGATGCTGGTCACGGTGGCGGACGTGGAGGTCACGGACGAGGCGCTGGCCGAGGTCGGGACGGCGGAGCTGGTGCTGGACCTGCTGGAGCAGGTGGACCTGGTGGCCGGCGTGTCGTTCAAGCTGTTCGGCGGGGAGTGAGCGGCCGGCGCGGGAGGACGCCTGGGGGCAGCCGCTCCGGGGTGTTCGGCACGCACACACGGCCGACGGGGGCGATGCCCAGCACGACGACCTCGACGGGGAGTGCCCGTGTGTGCGTCCCGAACACCGAGCCGGTGGCGTGGACCGGTCGAAGAGAGCGCACCCGAACCGGACACCCCGGCGAAGACAGTGGGACCGAAACCGACTGCCCGCCGATCGCCTGTCGATAGGAGCCCTACAATCGAAGGCGACCTGCGCGGGCCGAGGGGCCGATCCGCTCGATTCGGTCCGGTTCGGTGCCCCTCTCTTCGCCGGGGTGTCCGGTTCGACGCCTCTCTCTTCGATGCACACGTACGTACCGGCCGGACCGCCGGCTCCGCCCCACGCCGCTGGCCGACGCCGCGGAGCGCGTCGCGCTCACCGCGGCGGGCCGCGCGGCGGAGGGCGTCGCCGTGTTCCTGCCGTGACTTGCCAGCGCCGCCTCGCCCGCTTACGCCATCCTTGCCCGCCACCCAGTGGTGCCCACAAGCAGCTCGTTGGTCGAGCAACTGACTCGTAATCAGTAGGTCCGGTTCGAATCCGGCATTGCACCACGCCTCGGCGGGCGACCTCTCCGCACTACTCCCGGGCCGGCTTCTCGGCGTTCCGGTCGTTCTTGCAGGTCTCGACGTTGCCGGCGATGAACTCGTCGCCGAACACCAGCGCCTCGCCGATGCCGTCGATGACCAGGCTGCCGTAGAGGTCGTCGCCCACGCCGCCCAGCGTGACCGAGCTCCACATGCTGAACCACCGCAGCGTCTTCCCGCCGTCCTCGATGTAGGCATCGATGTGGAACAGCTGGTCCCAGCTGTTGTTCCCGCCGTCCGCCATGAACTGCTGGTCGATCCAGCTGCGGCCCACGAGCGCCCGCGTGACGTTGCCGTCCTCGTCTTCGAGCTCGAACCAGCGGTAGTTCTTGTACTGGTCGAACCACACCTTCGCGAGGAAGTTCTCCTTGCGGACCTCCTGCTTGACCTCGAGCCGATCGCAGGAGCCGTCCTCGAAGCAGCCGGTGTCGGACAGGAACTCCCGGTGCGCCCACACCGTGGACTCCGACTCGATGCAGACCTGGTTCGGCTCCAGCGCCAGCACGTCCTGCTTGCCGATCGCGTGCACGCTCTGGCCCGCCAGCGCGATCGGGATCTGCGCGTCGGCCGAGATCCCCGCCGGGATCTCGAGCCCGCCGAGATCGTCGCCCTGCAGGATCGGCATCGTGACCGCGATGTCCTTCGGGTCGGCCGTGAAGTCGGTCGACTTGATCTGCGACTTCAGGTTCTGCAGGCCCACGGCCATCTCCGCCGGGTCCTCGTCCTCGAAGTGCTTGAACAGGAACAGCCCCAGGTCACCGAGCTCCTTCGGCGCCTCGGGCGGCGGCTTGGCACACCCCGCGGCGACCGCGGCGATCAGGATCCCGACCTTCCAGCTCCCCGAACCGGACATGCGCCCTCCCCATGAAGAACAATCGCGCGAACATCACGGATATGACGCCGCCAGCCCGACCGCAACCGGATAGTCTCGCTCGATGCTTCCGATGCTGTGGCCCCTCGCCTGTGGACGTAACGAACCCGTGCCCGTCGAGCTCCCCTCGGCGCACTTCGCCGTGGCCCTCCCCGGCGACGCCCTGGTCCTGCGGCGGCGCGGCGAGCCGCTGCTCACCGTCCCGCTCGACGACATCGCGCTCGGCGAGGTCGCGGCCTACGAAGACCGCCGCTCCTACGACCCGTTCTGGAGCGACGACCTCGCCGACGGCGGCGTCACCTGGCGCCGCGCCGAGGCCGCCGAGCCCGACGGCGACGCCGTCCACCTCACCTTCGACGGCGGCGCCGAGGCGACCCTGACCCTGGCCGCCGTCGCCGAGGGCGCGTTCACCGTCACCCTGACCCCCGACGCGCTGCCGGCCCCCGTCGCCTACCTGCGGCTCGGCGCCGTCATCGACCCCGACGAGGGGCTGTACGGCCTCGGCTCCGCCCTCGACACGCCGAACCGCCGCGGCTCGGTCCGCGCCGTGCAGCTCGAGGTCGACGTCGCCACCGAGGCCCTGTCCAACGAGGCCCACGTCCACCTGCCCTTCGCCCTCGGCACGACGGGCTGGGGCCTGCTGCTGCGCGACGACCACCCGACCACCTTCGACTTCGCCACCGAGGCCGACGACCGCCTCGAGGTCACCGTCGGCCTCGGCCCCGACGCCCCCGCCGGCCTCGCCTTCGACCTGTACGCCGCCGACCACCCCCTCGACGTGACGCAGCGCTACTGGGCCGCCACCGGCGCCTTCGCCCTGCCGGCCCCCTGGGCGCTGGGCCCGCTGGTGTGGCGCGACGAGAACCGCGACCAGGCCCAGGTCGAGGACGACCTGCGCACCATGCGCGACCTCGACCTCGCCACCTCCGCCATCTGGCTCGACCGGCCCTACGCCTCGTCGGTCAACAGCTTCGACTTCGCCCCCGACCAGTTCCCCGACCCGCAGGCCATGATCGACCTGGCCCACGATCTGGGCTTCCGCGTCGCCCTGTGGCACACGCCCTACGTCGACGAGGACGGCGCCTCCGCCCCGCTACACGACGAGGCCCTGGCCAACGGCTGGTTCCCCCCGGAGCGGCCGCCCGTCTTCATCGACTGGGGCTCGCCCGTCGACTTCAGCACCCCCGAGGCCTACGGCTGGTGGCAGGGCCTCGTCGGGCGCTACGCCGCCATGGGCATCGAGGGCTACAAGCTCGACTACGCCGAGGAGGTCCTGGTGGGCGCGCTGGGCGGCCGCATCCCGTGGACGTTCGCCAACGGCGCCGACGAGCGCACGATGCACGCCGAGTACCAGCGCCTGTACCACCAGGTCTACGCCGAGACGCTGCCCGAGAGCGGCGGCTTCCTGCTCGTCCGCTCGGGCGCCTGGGGCGACCAGGTCCACGCGCCGATCGTGTGGCCGGGCGACCTCGACGCCACGATGGCCGCCTGGGGCGAGCCCGCGGTCGACCGCGGCGGCGAGGCCTACACCTCGGTCGGCGGCCTCCCCGCCTCGCTCGTCGACGCCCTGTCGCTCGGCCCGAGCGGCTTCCCGCTCTACGGCAGCGACACCGGCGGCTACCGGCGCAGCCCGCCCGACAACGAGACGTTCGTGCGCTGGTTCGAGCAGACGGCGCTGTCGACCGTCATGCAGATCGGCACCTCCACCAACGACGTCGCCTGGGAGCCCACCGCCGAGAACGGCTTCGACGACGACACGCTCGCCTGGTACCGCGACTACACCCGCCTGCACCTGCGGCTGTGGCCCTACCTGTGGACCGCGCTGGTCGACGTGAACCAGGGCCGCGGCCGCCCGATCATGCGCCCGCTCGGCCTCGCCTACCCCGAGCTCGGCGAGCACCCGGGCGACACCTACCTGCTCGGCGATCACCTGCTGGTGGCGCCCGTCGTCACCCGCGGCGCGCGCGAGCGGGCCGTCACCTTCCCGCCCGGCCGCTGGATCGGCTGGTTCGACGGCGTCGTCCACGAGCCCGGCACCGAGACGGTGCCCGCCGACCTCGGCGAGCTGCCGCTCTACCTCGCCGAGGGTGGCATCGTGCCGCTCCTGCGGCCGACCATCGACACGCTGGCCCCCGTCGCCGACGAGGGCGTCGACAGCTACGCGACCGACCCGGGCGTGCTGTACGTGCGCATCTTCCCCGGCCCGGCCTCCGAGGCGCACGTGTTCGACGGCACGCGCATCGCGCAGGCCCGCGACGACGACGGCACCGTCACCGTCCGCCACACGCCGGGCGACACGTTCGTCCAGGGGCTGGTGCTCGAGCTCGTCGGGACGCCCGAGCCCGCCGCCGTCGCCCTCGACGGGCGGCCCGCCCCGGCCGACGCCTGGTCGTGGGCGCCCGACGGGGGCGGCACCCTCACGCTGCGCCTGCCGTCGGGCGCGTCGGCCACCCTCACCCCCTGACCCGTGCCACCGGAGCCCGCATGTCGCGCCGCGATCGCCCCGCCCCCGTCTTCGTCCACGACGCCCCGCCCGTCCACGGTGCGAGCCACCCCGAGCTCGAGGCCCAGCTCCGCGCGAGCCCCGACGACGACGCGCTGGGCCAGGTCTACACCGACTGGCTCACCGAGCAGGGCGATCCGCGCGGGGAGCTGGCCGTCGCCCAGCGCAACGGTGACGGCGCGGCCATCGAGCGGATCCTCGAGGCCCACGGCCACTGGCGCGCCGGGGTCGACCCGAAGATCGTGACCATCGACTGGCGACCGGGCCGCTTCCGCAGCTTGCGGCTCATGAACCGCGTGGACTGGATGCACAGGGGCTTCGACACCGCCCGGGTGGCCGAGCTCCTGTTCGGCCAGGCCGCGGCGAACTGCCTCGAGGAGCTGCGGGTCGGCGTGCTGCGCTGGGAGTGGCAGCCCGAGGACCTCCGCGCGCTGCTGCTCGACGCCACGGGGCGGCCGTTCGCCCCCGGCCTGCGGGTCCTGCGGCTCGGCGACTGCGGCGACATCGACATCGACAACGGCCACCACGAGATCGGCGCGGTGCCGAACCTCTCGGCGTTCGAGCGGCTGGAGCGCGTGACCATCTGGGGCTCGGGCATCGACCTCGACGGCCCGCTGCAGGTCCCCGCCCTGCGGTCGCTGGCGCTGCAGACCTGCGGGCTCGGCGCCGACACCTGGGCGACGATCCGCGACGGCGCGCTGCCCGCGCTGCAGCGCCTCGAGCTGGGGTTCGGCAGCGAGGACTACGGCGCCGAGGTCGGCGTCGGCGACCTCGCCGCGCTCCTCGACGGCTCGGCCCTCGCCTCGGTCACCGACCTCGGCCTCATGAACGCCGAGTTCACCGACGACCTCGTCGACGCGCTGCTGGCCTCGCCGCTGCTGGCCCGCCTGGAGGCCCTCGACCTGTCGATGGGGACGATGACCGACCGCGGTGCCGACGCGCTGCTCGGCGCGCGCGACCGGTGGGCCCACCTGCAGCGCCTCGACGTCTCCGACAACTTCCTCGGCGACGAGCGGGTGGCGGCGCTCGAGGCCGTCGAGGGCCCGGAGGTCTCGGCCACCGGCCAGAAGGAGGACGAGGACCCGGAGTGGCGCTACGTCAGCGTCGCCGAGTAGCGAGGAGCCCGAGCAGGCCGAGCAGGCCCCACAGCCCCGACGGCGACCCGGTCGTCCCGCAGCCGCAGCCGAGCGCCGGCTGGGGCGGGCGCCGGCGGACGCCGCCCGCGTCGGTGCGCGCGGGGTCCGCACCGTCCCAGGCGCCGTCACCGTCGCTGTCGAGGTCGAGGTGGTCGGGGATGCCGTCGCCGTCGGTGTCGACGTCGCCCTCCTCCAGGGTCGGCACGCCGTCGCCGTCGTCGTCGGGGTCTACGGCGTCGGCCAGGCCGTCGCCGTCGCTGTCGACGGTGCCCTCGGCGCCGTCGAGCAGGGCCGTCGCCGTCGCTGTCGGGGTCGGTGGGGTCGGCGCCGATGGTGGCCTCGACCAGGTCGGGCATGCCGTCGCCGTCGGTGTCCTGGTCGGCGGGATGTCGGCGTCGGCGCCGTCGCAGTCCTGGTCGATGCCGTCGAACGGGGTCTCGAGGGCGCGCGGGTGGACGCTCGGATCGGCGTCGTCGCAGTCGCCGGGCCGGTCGACCCAGCCCGGCCCCGGCGCGCCGCAGGCGAGCACGGGGGCGCCCGCGCCGTAGCCGTCGCCGTCGGCGTCGAGGGTCCAGGCGGTCTGGCCGGCGGGATCGAGGTCGGGGTCGGCGTCGTCGACGAGGTCGTCGCAGTCCTCGTCGCCGCCCCCGCAGACCTCGCGCTCGCCCGGGTTGCGGAGCGGGTCGGCGTCGTCGCAGTCGGTGTCGTTGGGCGCCCAGTCCGGCCCGGGCGCGAGGCAGTCCACGACCGGCGTGCCGTCCGGGTCGCCGAAGCCGTCGCGGTCGGCGTCGGGCCACCAGGGGATGTCGACCACGTCCTCGTCGATCGCCCCGTCGCAGTCGTCGTCCCGGCTGTTGCACTGCTCGGGGCGCCGGGCGCGACCTGCGCGTCGCCGTCGTCGCAGTCGCCGGCCACCAGGACCCAGTCCGCGCCCGGCGGATCGCACGCCGTGGTGGGCGCGCCGGCCCCCACGCCGTCGCCGTCGCCGTCGCGGGTCCAGTCCCGCGCCGCCCCCACCGCCGGGTTCAGGTCGTTGCAGTCCCCGCCGTTGTCGGCCACGCCGAAGCCTGGCCCGCAGGCGGCGATCCGGGCGCTCGGGTCGCCGAGCCCGTCGCCGTCGGCGTCGACCCACAGGGTGGGGGCGCTGCCGACGCCGGCATCGCCGTCGTCGCAGTCGTCGGCGTTCGCTGCCGCGGCCGTCCTCGGGGCAGTCCCAGGCGGCGGTGGTGGGGTCGCCGAGCCCGTCGCGGTCGCTGTCGTCGAACAGCCAGGCGGCGTCGGTGGCGCGGCCGGCGGCGTCGACGAGGCCGTCGCAGTCGTCGTCGCGGCCGTTGCAGCGCTCGGTCAGGTCGGGCGCGAGCTGCGGGTCGTCGTCGTCGCAGTCGGTCATGGCGGGCCAGCCGTCGGCGTCGGCGTCGAGGAACGCGCCGACGTCGGCGTCCGGGCCGCCGAACGCGCCGATGTCGCTCACGCTGCCGTCGCCGTCGAGCACCGACGGGTCGCCAGCGTCGACGAGCGGGCTGCCCGCCGCGGGGATCAGCGCCGCCGCGTCGCAGGTCGCGCCGGCGCCGGACAGCAGCGGGTCCTGCCCGAAGACGTCGGTGGCGGCGGGGAGATCCACGTCGACGCCCTGGTTGTCGAAGTACCAGCCGAAGCCGCCCGACGGGACGAGCCCCGCGAGCTCCACCGCGGCCCGCGAGGCGTAGGTGTTCGCGTTGCCCGACACGAGGTGGTCGCGCAGCACCAGCCCGCCCGTGTCGCCGCCGTCCACGTACGCGAAGATCGCCGCGCCGTTGTCGGCCGTGTTCCCGACGAGGTGGACGTTCTCGACGGTGATCGGCGCGTCCGCCACCACCAGGGCCCCGCCCGACGAGGCGGACCCGTTCGCCACGAACACGCTCGCCGCCACCCGGGCCGAAGCGGTCGCCGGCAGGTTGCCGAGGTCGATGGCGCCGCCGTCGTCGGTGGCGTCGTTGGCGCAGAACATCGACCGGGTCACGTCGAGCGGCGAGGTCGCGGCGATGGCGCCGCCGTCGCCGGCGTCGTTGCCCTCGAACCAGTCCCGGTCGACGGTGCAGACGGCGTTGTTCTCGCAGACCAGCGCGCCGCCCGTGGTGGGCGAGCCGCCGAGCTCGTCGACCAGGTTGCCCGCCAGGTGGCTGTGGGACAGCGTCAGGGTGCTGCTGCTCGCCGCGATGGCCGAGCCGCGATCGTCGGCGACGTTGTCGAGGAACACGCAGCCGTCGATGGTGGCGCTGCCGACGGTGTACAGGCGGATCGCGCCGCCGACGCCCTGGTCGCCGACCACCGACCGCGCCTCGTTGCGCTCGAAGCGCGTCCGCCGCACCGTCGCGGGCGCGCCGTTGACGTAGACGCCGCCGCCGTAGCCGAGCGAGTTGCCGCCGGAGGGATCCTCGGCGCGGTCGTCGGCGATCAGCGAGCCGACCAGATCGAGCCGCCCGCCCTCCACGTAGACGCCGCCGCCGCGCCCGTCGACGGCGAGGCAGTCGCTCACGGTGGTCGCCTCGATCCCCACCGTCGCACCGAACGCGGCCAGGCCGCCCCCGTAGCGGTCGGCCGTGCAGGCCGTCAGCGTGCTGCGGCGGACGGTCACCGACCCGCCGTCGACCTTCGCACAGCCGCCGTCGTCGCCCGTCCCGCCCACCAACACGGCGTCCTCGACCGTGACCGCCGCGCCGGACGCGCTCAGGCTGCGGTCCACGGCGTCGCCGTCGAGGGTCAGGCTGGCGCAGCGACACTGCCTCGCCCGTCACCGTCACGGCCGGCGCCCCTGCGACGGCGGCGATGACGGTCTGCGCGGCGCCGCACGCCGGACGATCTCGGGATGTCCACCTACCGTGACCGGACCGTAGCGGCCGGGCCAGACGAGCACCCGATCGCCCGCCCCGCCGCGTCGACCGCAGCCTGCAGATCACCGTAATGCTCGGCCCGTCCTGACCGTCACAGGTGTGGCGGGGCGGCGCGCCCCCCCCCACGCCGACGATCTCGACGTCCACACCCACCGTGACCGGACCGTAGCGGCCGGGCCAGACGAGCACCCGATCGCCCGGCGCCGCCGGATGCGAGCCCGATCCGAGCGAACCGCAGCAGCAGGGTGTCGCCGGATGCGAGTCGCGAGCGGACCCCCCGTGCCGGTATGCTGCCAGCCCCGGGGGTCCCATGCTCACGACACTGCTGCGCGCCGCCGCGCTCACCCTGCTGGTCGCCTGCTCGCCGAGCGCCGACCGCCCCGGTCGTGGCGACGACCCCACCGATCCGTCCGGCACCGGACCCGGCGGGTCCACGAACCCCACCACCACCCCGTCGTCGGCGGGCGATCCGACCTGGTACGGCGACATCGCCCCGCTGTTCGCCGATCGCTGCTCGGCGTGCCACGCGCCGGGCGGCTCAGCGCCGTTCTCGCTGGCCACCTACGAGGACGCGCGTCCCTGGGGCCCCGCCGCCGCCGCGTCGATCGCCGACGGCCGGATGCCGCCGTTCTACGCCAGCGCGGGCGACGAGGTCTGCGACATGCCGCTCGGCATGTACGACGACATCCGCCTGTCGGAGGCCGAGAAGCAGCTCGTCTACGACTGGGTCGAGGCCGACATGCCCGAGGGCGACCCCGCCACCGCCGCGCCGGCGCCCGGCCGGCCCGTCGAGGCGCTCGATCGGGTCGACCTCGAGCTCGAGCTGCAGGAGCCCTACGTCGTCGACGGCACCGACGACGTGTACCAGTGCTTCCGCATCCCGCTGCCCAACACCCAGACGATGTACCTGCAGGGCATCGAGGTGGTCCCCGGCAACGATCTGGTCGTGCACCACGCGCTCGTGTGGAACGACCCGCGCGACAGCAGCGCCTCGCAGGTCGGCCCGGACGGCAGCTACCGCTGCTCGGGCTTCCCCGACATCTTCCCGACCGAGCTCATCAGCACCTGGACCCCGGGCACGCAGCCCGTCTACGCCCCCGAGGGGACCGCCACCCCGCTCGAGCCCGGCGCCTCCATCGTCCTCAACGTCCACTACCACCCGACGGGGACGACGAGCGAGGTCGACCGCACCCGGCTCCGCCTGAAGTGGACCACCGAGGAGCCGGAGATGTTCGCGAGCTGGTTCCTCGTGGACACGCCCTTCGGTGCGACCGTCCAGCCGGGACCCAACGACACGAACGGCACCGAGTTCCGGATCCCACCGAACGTGCCCGATCACCTCGAGACCGTGCAGATGTGGTTCACGTCGCTGCTGTTCTCGGCAGACATGACGGTGTTCGCCATCACACCGCACATGCACTACCTCGGCACCGACATGCTGGTGGAGATCGTCCACAACGACGCGAACGACGACAAGGAGTGCCTGGTCCACGCGCCCGGCTTCCGGTTCGACTTCCAGCGCGGCTACGTCTACGACCCCGCCACGGGCGAGCTCCCCGTCATCCACCGCGGCGACCGCGTCCGCGTGACCTGCCGCTACGACAACAGCGAGAGCAACCCGTTCCTGCCGCTGCACCTGCAGGCGTCGGGCGCCACCGAGCCGCACGACGTGTGGTGGGGCGAGGAGACGGGCGACGAGATGTGCATGGCCATCGTCGGGCTCATCGTCCCGAAGGACGGTTGGAGCCCGTTCAGCTGGCTGTGACCGCCCTGCGGTGGTACGACGTGGCCCCGGAGCGGAGGGGCCATGATCGGGATGCTGGTGCTGCTGGTGCTGGATGCGTGGGCCGACGACGGCCGTCTGCACGACCCCGTGCGGCCCACGTCGCAGCGGGTGCACCTGGCGCTCGACCCCGCCTCGCCCGACACCCACGGGCAGACCACGATCACGCTCGACGTGAGCGAGAAGATCACCGGCTTCTCGCTGCACGCGCACGAGCTCACGATCACCTCGGCGGCGATCGGCCGGCCCGGCAAGCGCGCGAAGCCTGCCGCGGTCACGGTCGGCGAGGCTGGCCTGGTGCGGATCGACGCCGGGCGCAAGCTGAAGCCGGGCGCCTGGTCGGTGCAGCTCGCCTTCGACGGGCAGCTGCACGACCAGACCTACGGGCTGTACCGCTTCCAGGTCGACGGCAGCTGGTTCGTCGCGAGCCAGTTCGAGGCGAACGACGCCCGCACCGCCTGGCCGTGCTTCGACGAGCCCGCCTACAAGGTCCCCTTCGAGCTGGTGGTCGACGCACCGACCGGGCTGCAGGTGATCGGCAACGCCCCGATCGTGCGCCAGGAGCCCGTCGGCGATGGCACCACCCGCAGCTTCCTGCAGCCCACCCCGCCCGTCCCGAGCTACGCCGAAGCGCTGCTCGTCGGCCCCTACGTCGCGACGGAGGTGCCGGGGATGAAGGTGCCGAGCCGCGTCTACACGCTGCCGGGGCGCGAGGAGCTCGCCAGCATGCTGGTGTCGGACCTGGGGGGCACGGTCGACGCGCTGGAGACCTGGTTCGGCCGGCCCCAGCCCTACGCGAAGCTCGACTGGATCCTCGTCCCCGAGTTCACGTTCGGCGCGATGGAGAACCCCGGGGCCATCGTGGCGGCGGAGCGGTTCCTGCCCGCCCCTGCGCAGGCCTCGCCCGACTCCGCCCGGTTCGCCTACCGCACCATCGCCCACGAGGTCGCCCACTACTGGTTCGGCGACCTGGTGACGATGCGGTGGTGGGACGACCTGTGGCTCAACGAGTCGTTCGCCGACTGGCTGTCGCAGCACATCGTCGCCGAGCGGCACCCCGAGCTGCGCGACGACGTGGGGCGCGTCCAGCGGCGGATCGGGATGCTGAGCTTCGACGCCCAGTCGTCCAGCCAGCCGCTGCGCACCGAGGTGGATCCGACGGCGGTGTTCGAGACGTCGAACCTCGCGGTGTACGCGAAGGGCGAGGCGCTGCTCGACACCGTGGAGGCCTGGGTCGGCGCCCAGCCGTTCCGCGACGGGCTGCAGCGCTACCTCGCCGCCCACGAGTGGGGCAACGCCACCGCGGAGGACCTGTTCGCCGCGCTGACCGAGGCGTCGGGCGAGGACGTGACCGCGGTGATGCTGCCGTACCTCGACCACCCGGGCGCACCCCTGCTGCAGGTGGCGCCGGGCGAGGGGAACTCACGATCACGCAGCAGCCGCTGGCGGCGGCGGGCCGCCCGGCCCCGTGGGACGGCGCGTGGCGGGTGCCCGTGCGGGTGCGGGTCGGCCGCGCCGACGGCACCGACGAGGTGCTCACCGGCGTGCTGCCTGCGGACGGGCCGCTCGAGGTGCCGGTGAGCGGCGAGATCGCCTGGGTCGAGCCCGCCGCCGACGGGATCGGCTACTACGCCTGGACGCTGCCCGATCCGGCGCTCGACGCGCTGCTCGCCGCCGCGCCGGGGCTCGAGGCGCCCGAGCGCGCCGACATCGTCGCGATGCTCGGGCTCCAGCGCCGCGCCGGCGTGCGCACGCTGGGCGACCTGCTGCAGCGGGCCGCGCCGTTCACCGCCGATCCCGACCCCAGCGTGGCCACGATCGCCGTGCACCAGGTCGACGACCTCGGCATCGTCGACCTGATGGACGACCCCGCGCTGAAGGAGTCCGCCCACGCCTGGCTCCGCGCCCACCTGCGCCCCGCGCTCGACCGCGTGGGGCTGGAGCCCGCCGCCGGCGAGCCCGCCGAGCTCGGCGAGCTGCGCACGGCGCTGCTGTACACGCTGGCGGACGCCGGCGATCCCGACGTCGTCGCGTACGGCCAGCGCATCGGCCTGTCGGTGCCCGAGACGCCCGAGCTGTCGGCGGAGCTCGCGGGCTTCGGGCTGTGGAGCCTGGCCCGGACCACCGCGACCCCGGACCAGACGCAGCAGATGCTGCTCGAGTGGGCCGACGCCGAGGCCGACCCGTCGCGGCGGGAGCGGCTGCTGCGCGCCGCGGGCCAGGTCGCCGGCGAGGCGGCGCTCACCGCGGCGTTCGAGCGCGCGGTGCGGCCGGAGACCTCGATGTCCGACACCTTCACGCTCATCGACGGCGTCACCACCCGCGACGACGAGTCCGAGCGCGACCTGCTGCTGTCGCTGGCCGAACGGCACCACGACGCGCTCGTGGCGAAGGCGCCGCCGGTGTTCGCCCCGCAGCTGGCGCGGTTCGGCGGCGGCTGCAGCGAGGCGCGGCTCGCCGACGCCCGCGCGTTCTACGGCGACCCGGCGCGGTCGGGCCCCGGCACCGAGCACGTGCTGCAGCAGGTCGCCGACCAGGTCGCGGGCTGCCTCGAGCGCATCGAGCGCGACGCGCCGAGCGTGCGCGCGCTCGTGGCCGAGCCGCAGACGGCGCAGCGCCAGTGACGGCCGAGCCCGACGTCGCGCCACTCGACGAGGCGCTGGCCCTGGTCCGCGACGCGTTCGAGCGCGGCGTGCTCGCGAAGGTGGTGCTGGCGGCGCCGTCGGGCGGGGACGCGCGCCAGGTCGTGGCGCGGCCGGTGCAGCTGTCGGCCGGCCGGCGCCTGCAGCTCGTGGCGAAGCACCCGGGCCGCGACGCGACCCGCAACCTGCCGCTCGACGAGGGGCTCGACGCGCTGCGGGAGCTCGTGCCCGCGCCGTTCCGGCACCTGCACCTGCACACGACCGAGCGCACGCTGCAGCTCGAGTGGCGCAACAAGGGGCGGGTCCGGCGCGCGGACGGGCCACCGAGCCACACGGAGGCGCCGTCCGAGCGCCACGACCGGCGCAAGCAGCGGGTGGAGGTGCTCGACCCGCGCTGGCTCTCGGCGCTCGGCCTCACCGACGCGCACGGCCGGCCCGAGCGCGGCCGCGGCGACAAGCTGCGCCAGGTGCAGCGGTACGTCGAGGTGCTCGAGCACTGGCTCGGCAGCGTCCCGCGCCCCGAGGACGGCGCCGCCCGCTGGGTCGACGTGGGCTGCGGCAACGGCGCCCTCACCTTCGCGCTGTGGGCCTGGCTGCGGGCCTCGGGCTGGGGCGCGGCCGAGGTGGTGGGGATCGAGCTGCGGCCGGCGCTGGCGGCCAAGGCCGAGGCCGTGGCGCGGGCCGTGGGCGCCGACGGCCTCTCCTTCCGCGCCGGCGCCATGGCCGACCAGGCGCTGGGCCCGCTCGACGGCGTGGTCGCCCTCCACGCCTGCGACACCGCCACCGACGACGCCCTGTCGGCCGGGGTGGCCGCCGGCGCGCGCTGGCTCGTGGTAGCGCCCTGCTGCCACAAGGAGCTGCGCCCGCAGCTGCAGCCCGCCGACCCGGCGCAGCAGGCCGTGCTCCACCACGGCATCCTGCGCACGCGCCAGGCCGAGATCGCGACGGACGCGCTGCGCGCCGCCGTGCTCGAGGCCGCGGGGTACGCCGCGCGCGTCTTCGAGTTCGTCTCGCCCGAGCACACCGACAAGAACGTGATGATCACCGCCGCCCGGCGCGACACCGAGCCCGAGCCGGTCGCGCGGGAGCGGGTCCGGGCGCTGGCCGCGGCCTGGGGCGTGCGCCACCAGCGGCTCGCCGACGCGCTGCAGATCCCGCTCGCCTGAGGCTCAGCAGGCGCGCGCCCGCGCCAGCAGCCGCTCGCGGAGCCGGGCGTTGTCGGACAGCGCGGCCGCCTGCTCGAACGCGGCGCGGGCCTCCTCGGCGCGGCCCAGGCGCAGCAGCAGGTCGGCGCGCGCGGCAGGCAGCGGCGCGTAGCGGGCGAGCGCGGGGGCGTCGGCCAGGGCGTCGAGGAGGGCGAGGCCGGCGGCCGGCCTCCGCCCGCGACACGGCCACGGCGCGGTTCAGCGCGACCACCGGCGAGCCCGTCCGCTCGAGCAGCGCGCCGCACAGCGACGCGATCTGCGCCCAGTCGGTGTCGGCGGCGGCGGCGGCAGCGGGCGTGGCAGGCGGCGATGGCGGCCTGCAGCTGGTAGGGGCCCGGCCAGGTCGCCAGCGCGGCGGCGCAGGCCAGCGCCGCGAGCCCTTCGTCGATGCGGGCGCGGTCCCAGCGGCTCCGATCCTGCGCGTCGAGCAGGACGGGGTCGCCGGCGGCGTCGGTGCGGGCGTCGAGCCGGGAGGCGTGCAGCGCCATCAGCGCGAGCAGGCCGTGGGCCTCGGGCTCCGCGGGGGCGAGCGCGGCGAGGAGGCGTCCCAGCCGCAGCGCCTCGTCGACGAGCGCGGGCCGCAGCAGCTCGTCGCCGGCAGTGGCGGCGTAGCCCTCGTTGAACACGAGGTACACGACCTGCAGCACCGAGGCGAGCCGCTCGCCCAGCGCCTCGGCCGGGGGCAGCTCGAACGGGACGCCGGCCGCGCCGAGCGCGCGCTTGGCCCGCACGATGCGCTGCGCGACCGTCGGCTCGGGGACGAGGAAGGCGCGCGCGATCTCGTGCGTCTGCAGGCCGGCGACCAGGCGCAGCGTGAGCGCCACGCGCGCGTCGGGCGCCAGGACGGGTGGCAGGCCACGAACAGCAGGCGGAGCACGTCGTCGCGGACGTCCTCGTCGAGCGCCTCGTCGAGGGGCGGCGCGGCGTCGAGCGCCTCGGCGCGGACCTCGTCGTGCTTGCGGCGGGCCATCGCCGTCCGCCTCACCGCGTTCAGCGCGGCGTTGCGCGCGACGGTGACGAGCCAGGCGCCGGGGCGCGCGGGCACACCGTCGCGCGGCCAGCGCTCCATCGCGGCCACGAGCGCATCCTGGGCGATCTCCTCCGCCACGCCCACGTCGCGGACGATCCGCGCCGCGACCGCCACCACCGTGGCGGCCTCGCGGCGCCAGATCGCGGACAGCGTGCGGTCGAGCGCGTCGGGGGTCACCGCACCAGGATAGCGCGCGCACCGGGGCCGTCCTAGGCCGGCGGGCCGGGGTCGAACACCCGCAGGATCTCGCCCGTGCCGTCGCCGGCGATCTCCATGAACTCGCGCGCCTGCGCGACCGCCTCCTCCTGCGAGGCGACCTCGACCAGCGCGAAGCCGTCGATGACCTCCCGGGTCTCGGCGTAGGGCCCGTCGACCACGCTGGCCTTGCCGCCCTCGCAGACGAGCTGGATGCCGCGGCTCGGGCGGACCAGGCCGCCGGTCAGGATCAGCACACCGGACGCCTGCATGCGCTCGACGAAGGCGCCGAGCTTCGCGAGCGTCTCGGGGCCGGGCGGGGGCGCGTCGGGCGCGCCGGTGTAGGTGAGCAGGTACTTCACGGGATCCTCCAGGAGCTGCTAGCGGAACAGGGCGCGGGCGCGGGGATCGCGCAGCGCGAGGCCGGCCCAGCACAGGGCGCCGACGAAGACGGGGAACAGGGTGTGCGACAGCAGCGGGTGGCCGAGGCGGAGGTGCAGCGCGACGGCGCCGCCCAGGTACCCGGTGAGGAGCACGGCGCCGAGGGGTGCCGTGCGCGGCACGAGGTACAGGCCCAGGCAGGCGGCCTCGATGGCGCCGACGGTGCGGACCAGGTCCGCGCCGATGCCGATGTCGGCGGAGCCCTCGAGGGCGTGGCGCTCGGCGGCGAGCTTGATGGCGGTGTCGAAGAGCAGGAAGGCGACGGTGACGCCCGTGAGGGCGAGCCCGACCCGGCGAGCCGGCGCAGGTGCGGCGGTGGGGGTGGTCGTGGTGGTGTTCACAGGTCCTCCACCCGACCGACAACCGAGCCGCTCCCCGATCGACAGCGGCGCGAAAAAAGTCCATGGTGCAGGAGTGGACAGGCTCGAGCTCGGATCGTCGACGGTGGACCTCGCGGGACGCCGCGTGCAACGCGCCGATGGGACGCAAGCGGCGCTGACGGCGCAGGAGGTGGCGCTGCTGCGCTACCTCGCCGAGCACGCCGGCCGCACGGTGCCGCGCGCCGAGCTGTTCGAGCGGGTCCTCGGCTACAGCGAGGCCGCCGCTGCCCGCTCCCGCGCGCTCGACGCGACGATCCGGCGGCTGCGGCGCAAGCTCGAGGCCGATCCCGAGGCCCCCGCGCACCTGCAGACCGACCACGGGCAGGGCTTCCGCCTCACGGGCCTGCGGGCGGTGGGCGGGCCCGCGCCCGTCGCCGCGCCCACCGACGCCGCCTTCGGCAGCGACGCGCCGCTGCAGGCCCTGGCGGCGCTCCCCGCGGCGGCGATCGCGACGCTGGTGGGGCCGGGCGGCGTCGGGAAGAGCCGCGTGGCGCGGCAGCTGGCCGCGGGCGGGCGCTGGGCGTGGGTCGCCGTGCCGGAGGGGCCGCTCGAGGCGCTGGTGAGCGCCGTCGTCGCCGCGGTGGGGCTGCCCGACTCGGTGCGCGGCGGAACGGCGCTGCAGCGCGCGCTCCCGGCGCTCGGCCTCGACGGGATCGTGCTCGACGCGGCCGAGGTCGCCGTCGACGCCGTCGCGGAGCTGCTCGCGGCCTGCGTCGGCCCCCGCTGGGTCGTCACGAGCCGGGTCCGCCTGGGCCTCGTCGAGGAGCGCGTCGTCACGGTCGCTCCGCTCACCGACGCCGACGCCGCCGCCCTGCTGTGCCACCGGGCGGCCCAGCGCGCCGGTGGCCCCTGGGCGTCCCCCGACGACCCCGCCGTGCGCGCGCTGGTGGCGCGCCTCGACGGCCTGCCGCTCGCGCTCGAGCTCGCCGCCGCGCGCGCGCCGGTGCTGGGGCCCGAGGAGCTCGACGCCTGGCTCGGCGAGCCGGGCGTCCTGCGCGATCCCGGCCGCGACGAGCGCCACACCTCGCTCGACGAGGTGATCGCCGCGTCCTGGACGCTGCTCGACCCCGACGCCCAGCGCGCCCTCGTGGCGCTGTCGGTGTTCCACGGGCCGTTCCCGCCCGCCGCCGGCGTGGCCGTGGCCGGCGGGCTCGACCCGCTCCAGGCGCTGGTGACGCACCACCTCGTCCGGGCTCGCGACGAGGACGGGCGGCTCGCGCCCTTCGACACCGTCCGCGCCTTCGCCGCGCGCAGGGCCGAGGGGCCGCCCTGGGCGTCGCTGCGGCCCGAGACCGACCGCCGCTACGCCGCCTGCGCCGACCTGCCCGGCCTGACCCCGCGCGATCGCCTCGTGGCCGCCCGCCTGGCGCTGCACCTGGACCCCGACCGCGCCGAGCGCGCCGCCCTGCTGCTCCTGCGGCCGGCGCCGTCGCCGGATCCGCCGCTGCCGCCCGCCGAGGCGCTGGCGCTGGCCGCCGAGGTGGTCGCCGTGCGCCCCGACGCGCTGCGGGTCGCCGCCGCCGCGGCGTCGCTCGGCACGCTCGGGACGGACCGCGAGCAGGTGGACGCCTGGCTCCAGCGCCTCGACGACGCCGCGGCGCGCGCCACCCCCGACGAGCGCCTCCGCCTCGCCATCGCCGGCGCGGAGCTGGCGGCCGCCGCGGGCGCGCGCCCGAGGCGCTCGAGCGCCTGCGCCCCGGCCTCGACGCGCCGGGGCCCGAGGGCGTCTACGCGCGCCTCGCCGCCGCCACCTGCCACACGCGCCTGCAGGACCTCGACCGCGCCGCCGCGCTGCTCGAGCCCATCGTGCGCCGGCCGCCGTGCGTCGAGCCCGCGCGGTCCTTCGACGTCCCCGACGGCCGCACCCTGCTCGCGCGCGCCGAGGGGCTGCTCGGCACGGTCCGCGCGAACCAGGGCCGCTTCGACGACGCCGAGCCGCTGCTCCTGCGCGCCCGGGAGCGCTTCGACGCCCTCGGCGAGGCGCGTGGCGTCGCGACCGTGCTCGGGAACCTGGCCGGCCTGGCGCACCGGCGCGGCGACCTCGACGAGGCCGTCCGGCTCTACGCGCGCGCCGTCGCCGCCGCGCGGAGCGTCGGCGACCTGCGGGCCACGGCGGCGGCCAGCAACAACGCCGCCATGATCGCCGCCGTCCGCGGCGACGCCGACGCCCTGGAGCGCCTGCAGGAGGTCGTGGTGCTCCACCGCGAGGTCGACGCCGTGCAGGACCTGCTGCTGGCGCGCGCCAACCTCGCCGGCGCCGTCCCCGCCCACCCGGACGACCGCGAGGAGGCGGTGGCGGCGCTCGAGGCCGTCGCCGCCGAGGCGCTGGCCGAGCAGCTGCCGCAGCTGGCCGCGCTGGCCTGGCTGTACGCCGCGCGGCAGCTCGCACCCGACGATCCGGCCGCCCGCTCCGCCGCCGACCGGGCGGTGGCGCACGGCGTGGGCACGGTCCAGATCGAGGCGCTGCTGACGCGCGGCTGGCTCGTCGCGGCGACCGACCCGGCGCGCGCCGCCGACGACCTGCGCGCGGCGGAGCAGCTCGACGACGAGGGCCAGCCGGGGCTGATCCGCGCGGCCCTGCTGCTCGGGCAGGCCGAGCTGGCGCACGCGCTGGGCCGCGACGACGCACCGGCGCGCCGGGAGGCGGCCGCGGCGGCGGTCGGGGCGCTGGGGCTGGGGCCGCGGGCGCCGTTCGTGCAGCGGCTGGCGGCGCTGCGCTGAGCCGAGCCGACCTGCGCCCGGCAGTGTTCCAAACGGTTCCATCCGGAGCGCGGCCCGCGGGCCACCTTCTCGTGCAGGAGGTACCCGTGCTCTTTGCCCTGTCGCTCGCCACCCTGCCCGCCCACGCCGCCCGTGGCGACGCCTGCCTGTGGGACACCGACTGCACCCGCGGCCTCGTGTGCGAGTCCGCGCCCTTCCCCCACCGGGGCGGCTACTGCCAGCCCCCGCCCGGCGACTGGGCCTACTGCACGCCCGACTGGCCCTGCGACGTGGGCGAGGGCGACTGCGACACCGACGCCGACTGCGAGACCCGCCGCGTCTGCACCCCCGACACCGGCGCCCGCTACGGCCTCGACCCCACGCTCGACACCTGCGAGTGGCCGCTCGGGCACTCGCTGCGCTGCAGCCCCGACACCCCGTGCGACACGGGCGAGGGCGACTGCGACACCGACAGCGACTGCCTCGGCGGGCTGAGCTGCCAGGACACCGACGGCCGCTACGGCTGGTGGTACACGAACGTCCAGACCTGCGAGCTGCCCGTCGGCCACGCCGATCGCTGCACCCCCGAGACACCCTGCGACGTGGACGAGGGCGACTGCGACAGCGACGCCGACTGCCTCTCCGGCCTGGTCTGCCGCCACGACCACGGCGCCGTCTACGGCTTCTCGGCGCTCACCGACGTCTGCGTCCCGCCCACGCTGCGCTGCCCGGAGGACTGGTTCGCGCCGCAGGACCGCACGTCCACGCCGCCTCGCTTCCGCTTCCCGATGCGCGCAGGACCGGGCACCCTCGGGCCTGGCTGGATGCAGGAGCCGCTCTTCGTCCACTTCGACCGCGCGGGCGCGCCGCTCGTCCCCGACGGCAACACCGCCACCTTCGACGGCCAGCACCTCACCTACGACGCCCACGAGGGCACCGACTACCCGCTCGCCTTCCTGCAGTTCACCCAGGCCGGGCAGACGGTGGAGGCCGTCGCCGCCGCCGACGGCGTCGTCACGCGGGTCGTCGACGGCAACTACGACCAGTGCGCGGTCGACCTGAACCCGTGGAGCCCGACCTACGGGACGCCCGTGTGCGGCGGGAACCCGGTGGTGAACAACATCGTGACGGTGTGCCACGCCGACGGCACGCTCACCGAGTACCTCCACGTGATGCAGGACAGCGCCGAGGTCGAGGTGGGCGACGCCGTCTCGTGCGGCGACCGGCTGGCGCTGGTCGGCAGCGCCGGGCGCTCCTCGGGGCCGCACCTGCACTTCGACGTGCGGCAGCCGCAGAGCGACGGCACCACGAAGTTCGTGGACCCCTACGCGGCGAACCCCTCGCAGTCGATGTGGGTGGACCAGGGCAACGTGCTCGTGGGCTACCCTGGCGAAGTCTGCGAGTAGGGAACCCGCGGCGGCGTCGCGCGTGTGGGGGACGGGAGGGGCGGTTGCGGCCTGCGCGGCGGACGGTGGCTCGGGACGGGGGACCGGCGTCGCTCGTGGCCGAGCACGGGCCGCGGGTGTGGGCCATGTGCCTGCGCCTCGCGGCCGACCCCGAGGACTGCTACCAGGCCGTGTGGGAGAAGGTGCTCGGCGCGCTCGACGGCTTCGACCCCGACGGCCCCGCGCCGATCGGCGCCTGGATCGCCACGATCGCGCGCCGGCACCTCGTCGACCAGCACCGGCGGCGCCGGATCCGCGGGCAGGTGGTGTCGCTCGCGGGCCTCGCGAGCGGCGAGCCCGACGTGGCCGACGCGCTGCACCGTCACCACCGGGAGCAGCGGCTCGAGGCCGCCATCGCGCGGCTGCCCGACGCGCACCGGCGGGTGGTCGTGCTCCACCACATCCACGGCGTGCCGCTGGAGGTGCTGTCGGCCGAGGAGGCGTGCCCGTGGGGACGCTCAAGTCGCGGCTGCACCGCGGGCGCGCGGCTGGCCGAGCTCCTGGGCGACGAGGACTGAACCATGGACGAGGACGCACTGGGCGAGCAGCTGTCGGCGCTGTGGTCGGACGAGCTCCCGCCCGACGAGGCCCGCGCGCTGCGGGCGCGCATCGCCGCGGAGCCGGCCGTCGCGGCGCGGTGGCGGCGGCTGTGTCGGGCGATGGAGGGCTCGCCGCGCTGCCGGACGCGCTGCCCCGCCGCCGCTGCGGGCGCGGAGGCGGCGCGTGCCGTGGCGGGCCGGGGCGGCGGTGCTGGCGGCCGCGGCGGCGCTGTGGCTGCTGTGGCCGCGCCCGCCGGCCGTCCTGGTGCTCGCCGGGGGCGCGCAGTGGGTCGACGGGGACGCGCGGGTCGCCGCGGGCGACGTGGTGGTCGACGTCGCGGGGCAGGCGTGGATCCAGGTGGAACCGGCGGCGGGGGTCGGGCGTGTGGGGGCGTCGGAGGGTCCGATGACCAAGACGGTGCTGGCCGGCCTCGCGGGCGCGGCGGTGACGGTGGCGGTGTACGAGGGGACGGCCGTGGTACGGCGCGACGGCGCCGAGCCCGTGGTGGTGCCGGCGGGGCACACGGAGCGGACGCGGCCGGCGGCCGCGCCGGGCGCGCCGCCCGTGACGGCGGTGGCGGCGCAGGCCGAGGTGACGCGGCTCGAGGGCGAGCTGGCGGCGGCGAAGCAGGCGCTGGCGGAGAGCGAGTTCTCGGGCGCGCTGGCGCGGGGGCAGCTCGCGGCGATGCAGGGCACGCCGTCGCCGTGGCCGGAGGACGCGCCGGCGGCGCTGCGGCCCGAGGCGTTCCGGGCCGGCCTCGAGGCGCAGCTGGCGGAGCTGCCCGACGTGTCCGTCGCGGAGCTCGACTGCGCCGAGTACCCGTGCGTGGCGGCGCTGCACTACACGGGCACGGCGGAGGAGCGCGAGTGGTCGCAGCAGCTGCGGGACGCGATGCAGGACTGGCTGCGCGCGTCGGTGCCGGGGGGGCTGTCGGTGAGCGTGAACACGAGCCGGTTCGACCAGGGCGACGCGAGCGAGGCGTACGTGATCTTCGGCGGGTACGAGGGGGAGCGCGAGAGCGACGTCGGGCAGCGGACGGACTTCCGGATCGACGCGATGGTGGACCAGCTGGGCGAGCAGCTGCGCCAGCGGTAGCCGCTACGGGGGGCTGGTGACCGTGACCGGCGCGCAGGCGTCGTCAGGCGCGACGAGGTCGCTGGCGACGCAGGTCTGCAGGGCGTCGGCGGCGTCGTGGAACAGGGCGTCGGCGCCGGCGAGCTCGTCGGGCGGGCGGGCGTACTCCCAGCGGGTGACGGCGCCGTCGGACAGGGCGAGCTCCATGCCGCCGCCGTCGGCGCAGTCGGGGCAGCCGTAGACGTCCTGCAGCGGAGTGTCGGCGAGGTCGGCCTCGACCTGGTCGCGCTCGGCCTCGCCGGCGGGGGTCCAGCGGCCCGGGGCCTCGAGCAGGACGCGGTCGCCGGGGTCGCGGATCCGGACGACGGGGTCGGGGTGGACGGCGAGCTCCACGCGGCAGGCGCCGGCGCACTGGCCGAACCAGCTGGCGATGCTGGTGATCTCGGCGGACGGGGCGCAGGCGGCGAGGAGCAGGAGCAACGGGACGCGGCGCACGGCGGACCTCCGGAGAGATCGTAGCGTCCCGGGCGGAGGAGGAGGGAGGGTCGGATCCCAGACGTGTTCGGAACGCACACACGCGGGTCGGCGACGACGCCTTCCCGGTGGACATCGTCGCGGACCGGGTGTGTGTGCGTCCCGAACATGGGGATGGCGGGCCCGGTACTCAGTGTTACCAACTACCAGGTAGTGAGTCTCACTGAGTAGCCGCGGAGCCCCGGTGCCCAAGCTGATGACCGAGCTGCTGAAGGGCGCCCTCGAGGGCATCGTCCTCGCCGTGCTCTCCACCGGCCCCGCCCACGGCTACCAGATCACCGCCCGCCTCCGCGCCGAGGGCTTCCCCGACATCGCCGAGGGCACCGTCTATGCCCTCCTCGTCCGGATCGAGCAGCGCGGGCTGGTCGACGTCGCCCGCGTCCCCTCCGAGAAGGGCCCGCCGCGCAAGGTGTTCACGCTCAACGACCAGGGGCGCGCCCACCTGGCCGAGTTCTGGGAGGCCTGGACCTCCCTGTCCCACCGTCTCGACCAGCTCCGAGGAGGCACCTGATGATGTCGATGTCCGTCCCCGAGCCCGCCGGCCTCTTCGGCAGGATGATCGGCCCGAAGCGCCGCTGGCGGGCCTACAAGGCCCGGATCCGCCGTCTCCCCGAGCGCTACCGCCTCGTGGTGGACGCGCTGGAGCGCTACCTGATGCACTTCGGCCCGGTGGACGGCGACCACGCGATGGCGGTGTTCGACGACGTCGCCGAGCTGTTCGAGCGGGCCGCAGCCGAGGCGACGCCGATCCGCGACCTCGTCGGCGACGACCCCGTCGAGTTCGTGGAGGCGCTCGTCCGCAACTACGGCAGGGGCGGCTACGTCGACCGCGAGCAGGACCGGCTCGTCCGCGCCGTCGACCGGGCGCAGCGCGCCGAGGGCCCCGAGCGACCGGCCTGGAGCGGCACGGTCCCCGTCGGCGACACGGCGCTGTACGTGCGCGACAGCGGCGGGTTCGGCCCGCCGGTGGTCTACCTGAACGGCGCGTACGCCGACCTGTCGCACTGGCGGCGCGTGATCGCCCACCTCGGCGACGACTGTCGCCACATCACCTACGACGCGCGCGCGCGCGGCCGGTCCCAGCGCTCCGCCGACCACTCGTTCGAGGCCGGCCTCGGCGACCTGAGCGCGGTGCTCGACGCGCGAGACGTCGAGCAGGCACTGCTCGTCGGCTGGTCCTACGGCGCCATCCTGAGCTGGCACTGGGCGGACCGCCACCCGACCCGCGCGGCCGGGCTCGTGTGCGTCGACGCCTTCCCGATCGGCCTGACCGGCGACGAAGGTCGGGCGCGCATCCGCGCCCTCTTCCACCGCATGCGCTGGGCGCTGCCGATCGCGTCCCGGTTCGGCATGGCCGCGCGGATGACGGCCGAAGAGCACGCGGACGTGAACATCGAGATCAACCGAGATCAGCGCGGCGTCGGCCCCGGTGATCGCGCGGCTGGGCTGCCCCGTGCAGTTCGTGCTGGGCACGGGCGACAGCCTCGGCACGCACGGCGGGGAGATGGACCGCGGCAGGGCCGAGCTCGAAGCGCTGATCGCGGCCCAGCCGAACCTGACCGCCGTGCGGGTCGGCAGCAACCACACGGGGATCCTGCGCAAGGACGCCGCGGCCATCGCCGCCTCGGTCCGCGACGTCCTGGCCCGCACGGACCTGTGAGGCCCGCGGCTACGTGACGAGCAGCCACACCGCGCTGGCGAGGCCGATCCCCACGATCACCGCCGCCAGGTGCGTCCACAGGAGCAGCCCGTCCGGCCCCTCCTCGGCGGCCTCGAGCGCCGCCGGCGCGTCGGGCAGCCGCGCGACGACCATGTTCGCCAGCTCCGCCACGCTCGGCCCGCCCAGCAGCCGCCCGAGCGGCACGTCGAGCCCATCCGCCAGCAGGGTGGCCTTGAGCTCGGTCGCCATGAGCGAGTCGAAGCCGAGGTCGGCCAGCAGCTGGTCCTCGGGCAGCGCCCGGCCCGGGTCGAGCCGCAGCACCTCGCGCGCCCGCTGCGTCAGGTGCGGGACCACGGCGGCCTCGCGCGCCGCGACGTCGGGCAGGGCGGCCAGGCGGGCCGGCCAGCCGTCGTCGGCGACGGCGGGGGCCACCGGCGCGGCCGCGGGGCGCACGGCGTCGAACAGCGGGTCGGGACGCCCGAGCTCCAGCGCCGGCACGAGCCGCGCCCAGTCCGCCGCAGCGACGACCAGCTCGGGCTCGCCCGCGGTCAGCGCCCGGCCGAGGGCCTCGGCCGCCGCCGCCGGGTCCAGCGGACGCAGCCCCGCCCGGCCCAGCGCCGCGGCGCGCTCGGCGTCGACCATGCCGCCCCCGCCCCAGGGCCCGAAGGCGACGGCCACGCCGCCCCGCCGGTGCGCGATCCCGGCCGCGACGGCGTTGGCCGCGGCGTACGCGGCGAGGTCCCGGCTGCCCCACACCGCCGCGATCGACGACACGACGGCGAAGCGGACGGCCCGATCGCCGAGCACCCGGTCGAGGACCCGGGCGCCGTCGGCCTTGGCGCGGAGCGTCTCGGCGACGGTGGCGGGCTCCAGCGCGTCGATGCCCTGCGGCGCCGTGATCCCGGCCGCGTGGACCACGCCGTCGGGCGGGTGCGCCGCGAACAGCGCGCTCACAGCGTCGGCGTCGGTCACGTCGGCGGCGACGACCCGCGCCCCGGCGATGCCCGAGACGTCGGCCTCGCCGCGCCGGGACAGCAGCACGATCTCGGCCGCGCCGTGCGCCGCGAGCCAGCGCGCCACCGCGAGCCCGACCGCGCCGGTGCCCCCGGTGATCCACCAGGTCCCCGCACGCCGCCCGCCGGCAGCGCCACCGGCTCGAAGGCGCGGCGCGCGCCCCCGCGGGCATCGGCGCGTCGGCGCCCAGGGCGGCCTGCAGGGCGTCGGCGTCGGCGCCCGGGGCAGCAGCAGCCGCCGCACGGCCAGCCTGGGCCGGCTTCGAGCGCCAGGCACCGCGCGAAGGCGGCGACCCCAGCGCCTCCGGGTCGTCGCGCACGGCGAGGACTCCAGGTGGTGACGCCCTCGGGCGGCCGCAGCGCCAGGATCTGCGCGGCCACGTCGCGGGCGTCCAGCGCGCGCAGGTCGAGCGCGACCTCGGCGTCGTCCTGCTCGCGCAGCCCCACGGTGAGGCCGGCCGGGTCGTCGCCGAGCACGCGCACCACGGGCGGCTCGCCGACCGCGGCAGGACCCAGCGCACGGCCCAGGCGGGCGCGGCCGCGGCGCCCGGCTCCTCGAGGCCAGAAGCGGCGCCGGTCGGGGCATGTACGTCGGCAGATCGACGCGCCGGCGGGCGAAGGGCGCGTCCCAGGCGGCCCAGGCGACGGGGACCCCCGCCTCGAACAGCGCGCCCAGTGCCTCGGCGCATGGTGCGCCACGGGTCGGCGCCGCGGGCCTGCGTCGCGACGCCGGGCAGCCCGAGCGTGCGGCGCGCCAGGCCGAGCAGCACGGGGTGCGGCCCCACGTCCACCAGCAGGTCGCAGCCGGCGGCGGCCAGCGCCCGCAGCCCGTCGACGCAGCGGACGGGCTCCCGCGCGTGGCGGCGCCAGAAGGCCGGGTCCCGCAGCGCGTCGCCCTCGACCCGGCCCGTGAGCAGGCTCGCGACGGGCAGCGCGGGCGACGCCGTGGGGACGGCCGCCACGGCCTCGGTCCAGCCGTCGAGCGCCGGCTCGATGCAGGCGGAGTGGAACGGCCGGCCCACGTCGAGCCGCCGCACGTCGACGCCCTCGGGCAGCCGGGCCAGCGACGCCTCGACCGCGGCGGCCTCGCCGGCGATCACGGTCTCGTCCGCTGCGTTGAGGGCGGCGATCTCGGCGCCGTCCACCAGCGCCGCCCGGGCACGACGTCGGCGTCCGCGGCGACGGCGGCCATGGTGCCGGCGCGCCCGTGCGCCTCCATCAGGCGGCCGCGCTCGAACGCGAGCACGGCGGCGTCCTCGACCGACCAGACGCCGGCGTGGGCCGCCGCGGCGATCTCGCCGAGCGAGTGCCCGGCGACGGCGACGGGCGCGACCCCGAGCGCCCGCAGCCAGCTCGCCACCGCGAGCTCCACGGCCAGCAGCGCCGGCTGCGCGTTGGCGGTGTGCTGCAGCGCCTCGCCGTCGGCGAGGACCTCGCGGAGCGGCCGCCCGAGCCGCGGATCGAGCACCGCCGCGCAGCGGTCCAGCACCGCAGCGACCTCGGCGTGCGCCGCGAGCGCGAGGCCCATCCCGGCGTGCTGCGTCCCCGTCCCCCGAACAGGAGGCCCACCCGGGGCGCCCCTGCGCCACCGCCCGCGGCTGGGCGAGGTGCTCGGCGGCCTCCGCGGCCGTGGCCGACGACGGCGCGCCGCAGCGCCATCGGACGCCGGCGGTTCGCGGTGAACGCGACGTCCGCGAGCGGCTCGCGGGTCACCTGCGCCGACAGCGCCACCAGCGACGCCTCCGACGCGGCCGACAGCGCAAGCACGTGCACCGGCCGGTCCGCGACGACCGCGGGCGCGGACGCCGGCCGGCCCGGACCCAGCACGAGGTGCGCGTTGGTCCCCGACAGCCCGAACGCGCTCACCGCGCCGAGCCGCCCCGCGGGCCACGGCGTGGGCTCGGTCGGGATGACCGCGCCCCGCAGATCGAGCGCCGGGTTCGGCGTCCGCAGGTCGGGGTGCGGCGGGACGAGCCCGTGGTGCAGGCTCAGCACCTGCTTCAGCAGCGACGCCGCGCCGGCCGCGAGCTCGAGGTGCCCGAGGTTCGCCTTCACCGCGCCGAGGTGCAGCGGGTTGGCGGCGTCGCGCGGGCCGTACACGGCCATCGCCGCGGCGACCTCGATCGGGTCGCCGAGCGGCGTCCCGGTGCCGTGCGCCTCGAGGACGCCCACCTGCGCGGGCGCCACGCCGGCGTCGGCGAGCGCGGCCCGCAGCACGGCCTGCTGCGCAGCGCCGTTGGGCACGGTGAGCCCGCTCGACGCGCCGTCGTGGTTCACGGCCGAGCCCTCGAGCACGGCCCAGACGCGCTCGTCGGGCCCCATGTCGGCGAGCCGCTTGAGCACGACCACGCCGCAGCCCTCGCCCCGCACGTAGCCGTCGGCGCGGGCGTCGAAGGTGTGGCAGCGGTCGGTGGGCGACAGCGCGCCGAGGGCGCACAGGTAGGCGGTGTCGTCGGGGAGGAGCTGCAGCGCGACGCCGCCGGCGACGGCCTGGTCGCACTCGCCGTCGCGCAGGGCCCGCGCGGCGAGGTGCACGGCCACGAGCGCACTGCTGCAGGTCGTGTTCAGCGCGACGACCGGGCCCTGCAGCCCCAGGGCGTGCGCCACGCGGCCCGGCGCGAACGACGGCTCGGCGCCGGTGCCGGCCCAGGCGTCGGGGTACAGCGGCTGCCCGTCGCGGCGGAAGCGCTGGAGGTAGCCGCGGTCGGCGATGCCGACGTAGACGCCGGTGCGGCTGCCCTTCAACGCGGCGTCGGGCGCGCCGGCGCGCTCGAGGGCGTCCGCGCACACCTCGAGGAGCAGCCGCTGCTGCGGGTCGAGCGACGCCGCCTCGCGCGGGGCGATGCCGAACGCCTCGGGGTCGAACTGGTCGATGTCGTCGAGGAAGGCGCCGCCGCGGGCGTACATCGTGGTGCCGGGCGGCGCCTCGGCGTCGCGGGGGGCGTACCAGGCGGCGAGCGACCAGCGCGACGCCGGCACCTCGCGGATGGGGACGCCACCCGCGAGCAGCAGCTGCCACAGGGCCTCGGGGGTGTCGGCGCCGGGGAAGCGGCAGGCCATGCCGACGATGGCGATGCGGGGGTCGTCGGCGCGGCGGGACGTCGGGGCGGCGACGGGGGCGGCCTCGCCGGCGAGGAAGGCGACGAGGCGGTCGACGTCGGGGTGGTCGAACAGGAGCGTGGACGGCAGCGCGCGGCTGAGCGCGCGGGACAGCCGGCGGGCGACGTCGACGGCGCCGATCGAGTCGAGGCCGGCGTCGAACCAGCCGGTGCCGGGCGGGACGGGGCGGCCGAGCGCGGAGGTGACGGCGGCGTCGACCCGCTCGCGCACCTGGGCGGCGGAGGCGCGCACCGGCGCCGCGCCCGGTGCGGCGGCGGGGACCAGCTCGGAGAGCCACGGCCCGCGCCCGGCGGCCAGCGCGGGCGGCTCGAGCCGGATCGGCATCGCCCAGGCCGGCGCGCCGTCGGCCAGGGCGACGCCCAGCGCCTGGAGCGCCTGCTCGGGCGGCATCGGGCGGACGCCGTCGTCGGCGAAGGCCTCGCCGCCGGCCATGCCGGCCGTCCAGGGGCCCCAGGCGAGGCTGCGCCCGCGCGGATCGGCGGCGAGCAGCGCGTCCAGCGCGGTGTTGGCGGCGCCGTACAGCGCGGCGCCGGGCCGGCCGAGCCAGCCGATGGCGGACGAGAAGCCGACCAGCACGGCATCGGCGGGCAGGGCGTCGAGCAGGAGGCGCGCGCCGTCGACCTTGGCGGCGAAGTTCGCGCGGCCGTCGCGCGCCTGCGCCGTGAGGCCGCCGGCGAAGGCGCCGGCGCAGTGCACGACCCCGGCCACGCCCGCCGCGGCGCGCGCGACGTCGGCCGCGACGGTGACGTCGCCCTGGACGAAGCGGACCCCCGGCAGCGGCGGCTCGGGGGCGGTGCGGCCCATGGCCACCACGTCGGCGCCGCGCTCCCGCAGCCAGGCGCAGACGGCGCGGCCCAGCCCGCCGGCGCCGCCCGTGACGAGCCAGGTGCCCGCAACCCGGGCGACGGGCGCCCGCGCCGGCAGCCGCACCAGCCGCGGTACCTCGGCCCGGGCGTCGCGCACCCGCACCCGCGGCTCTCCGGCCGCCAGCGCGGTGGCCAGCTCGGCGTCGTCGGCCGCCTCGGCGACGACCAGGTCGCGGTCGGGGTGCTCGAGCGCATACGTCGCGGCGAGGCCCCACAGCGCGGCGTCTGCGGGGCGCCCGGGCCGGAGCACCAGCGCAACGGGGCCGTCGCCGGCCTGCAGCGCGGCCAACGCGTGCTGCGCGACCTCGGCGGCGGTCTCGCCGCTGGCGTGCACGAGCGCGCGCTCCGGCCCCGCTCCGGCGCCGCTCGCTGCCCGCCAGGCCAGGCCGTACGTCGGGACCCCGCTCGGCGCCGACGCCCCGGAGACCCAGTGGCGGCGACGCTGCCAGGCCGTCGTCGGCACCGCCACCGGCGGCCGGCGCGGCGCCACCGCCGCCGGGTCCACGGCCACCCCGCGCACCCACAGCGCGCCCACGGCCTCCAGCACGGCCCGACGGGCGTCGACCTCGGGCTCCCGCAAGGTCCCCACGGCGTCGAGCGCGGGCACGGTGCGCGCCGCCAGGGCGCCGAGCCGCGGCCGCGGGCCGAGCTCCACCAGCAGGTCGCAGTGCGCGGCCATCGCGCGCACGCCGTCGGCGAAGCGCACCGCGGCGCGCGCCTGGCGGCCCCAGTGGCCGGGCCCGACGGCGTCGACCACGGCGCCCCGCTCGTTGCCCACGAGCAGCCGCTGCGGCGGGTGGTGCGCCAGCGCGGCCGCGGCGGCGTCGATCGCGGCCACCGCGCCGTCGACGGCCGCGCTGTGGAACGCGTAGCGGGTGCGCAGCTGTCGCACGCGCAGGTCCGTGGCCGCGGCGAACGCCTCGATCGCCGCAGCGGGCCCCGACACCACCGTCTCGTCGGGCGCGTTCAGGGCCGCCACCTCGAGGCCGGGCGGCAGCTGCAGCGCCTCGGCGGGCGCGCTCACCGCGAGCATGGCGCCCTCGGCGTCGGCCATGGCCCGGCCGCGGGCCAGCGCGAGCCGCACGGCGTCGGCGTCGGCGAGCACGCCGCACAGCGCGGCGGCAGCGACCTCGCCGATGGAGTGGCCCAGCGCCGCGACGGGGCGCAGGCCGAAGCCCTCGAGCGTGCGCCCGAGCGCGATCGACAGCGCCACCAGCGCGGGCTGCGTCCAGGCGGTGTCGTCGATGCGCGGATCGTCGTCGACCAGCACGGTGCGCAGCTCGGGCTCGCCCACCTCGTCGAGCAGGCGCTCCAGGGACTCGCCGAGCGGCGCCCAGGCCGCGGCGGTGCGCGCCATGGCGGGCAGCTGCGCCCCCTGCCCCGTCACGAGCAGCCCCACCCGCGGCGCACGCGCCGCCCGGTGGCGCTCGGCGGCCCGCAGCGCGTCGGCGTCGCCCACGGCCGCGACCCGCAGCGGGCGGGCGGCGCGGCCGTGGACCAGCGTGGACCCCAGGTCGACGGGCGGGAGCGCCGGCAGCGCGGCGAGCTGCGCGTCCAGCGCGGCCTCGCTGTCGGCCGACCACATCAGCAGCGCGTCGCCGGGCACGTCGTCTACGGCCGGCGCGCTCACCCCCTCCAGCACGACGTGCGCGGTCGTCCCCGAGATGCCGAACGAGCTCACGCCGGCCAGGCGCCGGCCCGCCCACGGCTCGGTGCGCGTGGGGAACCGCACCGGCAGGTCGTCCGGCAGCGCGGGGTTCGGGCGGCTCAGGTGCAGCGTGGCGGGGATCTCGCCGTGCTGCAGCGCCAGCACGACCTTGATCACCCCGGCGGCGCCGGCCGCGGCCTCGAGGTGGCCGAGGTTGCTCTTCACCGTGCCCACGACGAGCGGCTCGGCGCGCCCGACCATCGCGTCGCGCACGGCGCCGAGCTCGATGGGGTCGCCGAGCGGGGTGCCCGTGCCGTGGGCCTCGAGCACGGCGAGGTCGGCGGGCGCCACCCCGGCGGCCGCGCAGGCCCGCTCGATGACCTCGCGCTGCGCCGGCCCGCTCGGGACGGTGAGGCCGCTGGTGCGCCCGTCGTGGCCCGTGGCGCTGCCGCGGACCACGGCCAGCACGCGGTCGCCGTCGCGCTCGGCGTCGGCGAGGCGCTTGAGCACGAGCATGCCGCAGCCCTCGGCCCGGACGTAGCCGTCGGCGGCGGCGTCGAACGCGCGGCAGCGCCCGGTGGGCGACAGGGCGCCGATCCGGGCGAGGTAGAGCGTGGACTCGGCCGACACCAGGGCGTTGACCCCGCCGGCCAGCGCGAGGTCGACCTCGCCGTCGCGCAGGGCCCGCGCGGCGAGGTGCAGCGCCACCAGCGCCGAGCTGCAGGCGGTGTCGACGGTGAGCGCCGGCCCCCGCGTGCCGAGCGCGTGGGCCAGCCGCCCGGCGACGAAGCCGGCGGCGTTGCCGGTGCCCGTCCACGGGTAGGCGGCGTCGACGGCGGGCGCGTCGGGGTCGTGCAGGCGGTCCCAGTACTCGGAGCGCCCCGCGCCGACGTAGACGCCGACGGGCGCCCCGACGAGCCGGTCGGGCGCGACGCCCGCGCGCTCCAGCGCCTCCCAGCCGACCTCCAGCACCAGCCGCTGCTGCGGGTCGAGCGCCTCGGCCTCGCGGTCGCCGAGGCCGAAGTACGCGGCGTCGAACGCCTCGAGCGCGTCGGGGTCGAGGTAGCCGCCGTGGCGGATGGCTTCGGCCTGCACGGCGTCGGCGTCGGCCCACCGGCCCGGCGGGACGGTGCCCACGGCGTCGCGCCCCTCGCGGAGCAGCGCCCAGAAGGCCTCGGGGGACGCGGCCCCGGGCAGCCGGCACGCCAGCCCGACGATGGCCACGGCAGCGTCGGCGACCGGGCCGCGCGCGACCCGCTCCGGCGCGGGCTCGGCGACGATGGCCGCGACGAGGGCGTCGACGCTCGGGTGGTCGAACGCGGCCGTGGGCCGCAGGGCCACGCCCAGCCGGGCGCGCAGGCGCTGCACCAGCTCCACGGCGAGCGCGCTGTCGAGGCCCTGGTCGAACAGCCCCGCCGACGGGTCGACCTCGCCCGCCGGCCGGCCCAGCACCGCCGCCACCGCAGCCGTGACGGCCTCGCGCACCGCCCCCGGGCGCGCCGCCGCCGGCAGCGCGCGGGCGACCTCGGGGAGCTCCCGCGCCGGCGCCACCCGGTCGAGCAGCGGCCGCGGGCGGCGGGCCTGCAGCGCGGCACCGGCCTTCTCCCAGTCCACCCGCGCGGCCACCACCACGGCGTCGGCGTCGGGGCGCAGGGCGGCGGCGAGCGCCCGGAGCGCCTCGTCGAGCGGGACGGGCGGGACGCCGGCCCGCGCGAACGCCGCGCGCTCCGCCCGCGAGACCAGCCCGCCGGGCACGTCGACCGGCCCGAGCGCGACCACGGCGCCGGCGCGCCCCTCGGCCCGCCGCCGCGCGACGAGGCCGTGCATTGCGCGGTTCGCGGCGGCGTAGGCCGCGAGCCCGGGTGAGCCCCAGACCCCCGCCACCGAGCCCACGCACACGAAGAAGCCCACCGGGCGATCGGCCAGGACCCGGTCGAGGACCTCGGCCCCGCCGAGCTTCGGGCGCAGGGCGGCGCGGATCGCCTCCGGGTCGAGCGAAGGCAGCGGCATCGGCGCGGCGACGCCGGCGGCGTGGACCACGCCCTGCACGTCCACCCCTTCGAGCAGCTCGCGGACGGCGCCCTCGTCGGCCACGTCGCAGGCAGCGACCGTGACGTCGACGCCGCGCCCGCGCAGGGCCGCGAGCGCTTCCGGGTCGCCCTCGCCGCGGCGCGACACGAGCAGCAGCCGCCGGGCGCCGAGGTCCGCGCACAGCCCCGACACGGCGAGGCCCAGCGCGCCGAGGCCGCCGGTGACGAGCACCGCGCGGCCGGGTCCAGCGCCGGCCCGGGCGCCACGGCGCCGAGCCGCGCCACCAGGCGGTCGGCCACCACCCGGCCGCCGTCGACCGCCACGGCGTCTTCGTCGGCCGCGCCGAGCGCCTCGCCACGGCGTCGTCGTCGCGGGCGGCCACCACCAGCCCGCCCCAGCGCGGGCCGAGCTCCGCGGCCGCCGCCGCCGCGAAGCCGCGCGCCGCATCGGCGCCGTCGGGGCCGCACACGGCGTGCACCGCCGCCACCGACGCATCCGCCGCCGCCGCCGCCACGGCCGCGAGCCCGTCCGCGCCGTCGGCCCGGACCAGCGCGCGGGCCCGTCCGCGCCGAGCGCCGCGCCGGCCTCCCGCAGCGCCGCGGCCAGCCCGGCGTCGGCGCAGCGCCACGGCCCCTCCGGCAGCGCCCCACGTCCACGGCGACCGCTTCCAGGCGCCACCGCCCGATCCCCGCGCCCTGCACCGCCGCGGGCGCTATCCACAGCCGCTCGCCGCCGAACGGGTAGCGCGGGAGCTCGGCCCGCGGCCCCGGCCCGGCGATGGCCCGCAGGTCGGGCCGCACCCCGGCCGCGAACGCGTCGGCCACGAGCTGCAGCGCCTGCGCCCGGTCGCCGCGCTCGGGGTGCAGCGCGCCGATCCACCGCGCCTCGGGCGCGATCCGCGGCCCCAGCGCCCGCAGGACGGGCCGCGGCCCGAGCTCCACGAGCAGCGTGTGGCCGTCCGCCACGGCCGCGCGCACGGCGTCGGCGAAGCGCACGGGCGCCTCGAGGTGCCGCCGCCAGAACGCCCGGTCGGGCGCGGCCTCGCGCAGCCCGCCGTCCACCGCGGAGTACAGCGCCACCGACGGCGCCCGCCACGCCATCCCGGCGATCGCCTCGGCCAGCGCCGGGCCCGCCGCCGCGATCCGCGGGGAGTGGAAGGCGTGCGACACCGTGAGGCGCGTGGTGCGGACGCCCTGCGCCTGCAGCGCGGCCTCGGCCGACCCGATCCCGTCGGCGTCCCCCGAGAGCACCACCTCGTCGGGCGCGTTGTAGGCCGCGATCGCGACGCCCTCGCCCAGCAGCGGCGCCACCGCCTCGGCCCCGGCGCGCACCGCCAGCATGGCCCCGCCCGCGGGCAGCGCCGCCAGCGCCCGCCCGCGCGCGAGCACGAGCCGCACGAGGTCCTCGACCGGCGCCACCTCGGCGACCGCGGCGGCGACCACCTCGCCCACCGAGTGCCCGAGCACGGCGTCGGGCCGCAGGCCCCACGCCGCGAGCAGCCGCGCCAGGCCCCAGCCCACCGCGAACAGCGCCGGCTGGGTCCACTCCGTGCGGTCGAGGGCGCCGCCGCCGCCCGTCCACAGCACGTCGAGCAGGCTGCCGCCGGTCTCGGCGTCGACCACCGCCGCCACCTGGTCGACGGCCTCGCGGTAGACAGGCTCGGCGTCGTACAGCCCGCGCCCCATCCCCGCCCACTGCGCGCCCTGGCCCGTGAAGGCGAAGGCCACGGCGGGAGCGCGCCGCGCGTCGTCGGGCTCGCCCGGATCGGCCTCGCCCACCGCGGCGAGCCGGTAGCGCAGCTGCGCGAAGCCCGCGACCGCGCGCGCCACGGCGTCGGGCGCCTCGCCGCGCCCCAGCGCGCCCTGGGCGTCCTGCCAGCGGGCGCGGGCCGCCCCCGGCGTCGCCCCCGACACGGCGATCAGCACCGGCTCGGCGCCCACCGCCTCCGGCACCGCCTCGGGCGCGGCCACGAGCGCGTGCGCGTTGGTCCCCGACATCCCGAACGCCGACACGGCCGCGATCCGCCGCTCGGCGTCCCACGGGCGGCTCGGCCCGCCGAGGCGCAGGCGCGTGCCCGCCACGGCGAGCCGCGGGTTCGGCGCCTGCAGGTGCAGGTGGGCCGGCACGATCGCGTCCGCCACGGCCTGGGCGGCGCGGATGAGCCCCACCACGCCGGCCGCGGCCTCGAGGTGGCCGAGCTGCGTCTTCGCCGAGGCGACGTGCAGCGGGGCGTCGCCTGCGCCGTAGACGGCGGCCAGCGCCCCCACCTCGACGGGGTCGCCGAGCGGGGTACCCGTGCCGTGGGCCTCGACGTAGCCCACGTCGGACGGCGCCACCCCGGCGTCGGCCAGGGCGGCCCGCAGCACGTCCTGCTGCGCCGCCCCCGACGGCGCGGTGAGCGCGTGGGTGCGCCCGTCGTGGTTGACGGCCGAGCCGAGGAGCACCGCCCGCACGGGGTCGCCGCGCCGCAGTGCGTCGGACAGGCGGGCCAGCACCACCACGCCGCAGCCCTCGCCGCGCACGTAGCCGTCGGCACCGGCGTCGAAGGTGCGGCAGCGCCCGGTGGGCGACAGGGCGCCGAGCTCGGCGAAGTAGGCCGTGGGCTCCGGCGCGAGCATCAGGCTCTCCCCGCCGGCCAGCGCCAGGTCGCACTCGCCGGCCCGCAGCGCCCGCGCCGCGAGGTGCACCGCCACGAGCGAGGCGCTGCAGGCGGTGTGGACGGCGAGCGCCGGCCCGCGCAGCCCCAGCGCGTAGGCGATCCGCCCGGCCGCGACGCTGTCGAAGGCGCCGGTGCCCGACCAGGCGTCGAGCCGCTGCGGATCGGGCGCGGCGAACGTGCGCCGGGCCCAGTCCACGAGCCCCATCCCGACGTAGACGCCCGTCGGGCTGCCGGCGAGCGCGTCGGGCGGACGCCCGGCGTCCTCCAGCGCCGACCAGGCCACCTCGAGCAGCAGCCGCTGCTGCGGGTCCATCCCGCGGGCCTCGCGGGCGGCGATGCCGAACAGCGCGGCGTCGAACCGGGCGACGTCGTGCTGCAGGAACCCGCCCACGTCGGGCACCTGGTGGCCGCTCGGGGTGGGCGGCACGCCCGCGGGGTCCCACCGCTCGGCCGGGACGGGCACCACGGCGTCGGTCCCCTGCCGCCAGGCGGCCCGGGCGGTGGCCGGATCGTCGATGCCGCCGGGGAGCCGGCAGCCGGAAGCCCAGGATCGCGATCGGCTCGGAGATGGCGCCCTCACCCCGGCGCCGGCCGGGACCGCGCCTCCCTATCACGGGCTCACCAGGCCACCCACAGCCCGGCGAGGAACGAGACCGCCGCCGTCAGCGCCGTCGCCGCGATGAGCGCCCCCAGCCCACCGGCCACCGCGACCCACGGGAACGGCGCCGCCAGCGGCGCGGGCACCGCCACCGCCCCGCCCGGCGAGTGCGACGGCGTGTGGGTCGACGGCCCCAAGGCCACCGGACCGCGACGCAGCCGCGGCCGCGCCACCGTGGGCGCCTCGGACGGCGACGGCGCTCGGGCGGCGACCGCGGCATCCCGAGCGTGCGCAGGCCGGGCGCGTCGGCCGTGAACTTCGAGCCCGGCGAGGCTCGCCGCCGCGCGCCCGCGGCTCGGCCTCGAGCTGCCCGCGCGCCCAGGCCTTGAGCGACGGCCCGGGCAGCACCTCGGCCAGCGCCTCGGCCCGCTCCCGCAGCGCCGCCGCGGTCGGCCGGTGCGCCGGGTCGTACGCGAGGCAGGCCCGCAGCAGCGGCACCACCGACGGCTGCGTCGCGGGCAGCGCCGCCAGCCGCGCCTCGAGATAGCGCCGGAACACGTCGGGCGCGGTGGCGAGCGCCGCCTGGTCGGCCAGGCGCACCCCCTCGTAGAACCGCTCGCCCGCCAGCAGGCGGTAGGCGGTGGCCCCGAGCGCGAACACGTCGGTCGCCGGCTCCTGGCGCAGCGCCACGAAGGCCTCTGGCGCGGTGTAGCCCGGGGTGAACGGCAGGTTGCCCGTGGTGGTCTTCGCGCGGCGCCCGACCTCGTGGCTGCGCGCGATGCCGAAGTCGAGCAGCTTGACCTCGCCGTGGCGCGAGATCCGCACGTTCTCGGGCTTGATGTCGCGGTGGACCAGCGCCATCGGCTTGCCGGTCTCGGGGCTCGGCGTGTTGAACGCGCAGTCGAGCGCCGAGGCCACCTCGGCCACCGCGGACACGACGACCCGCGCCGGCAGCCGGCGCTTGGGGCTGCAGTAGCGCGACAGGTCGGTGCCCTCGATGTACTCGGTGACGAGCGCCACCCGGTCGTCGATCCGGGTGAGCTCCAGCGCCGCCACGATCGCCGGGTGGTCGAGGATCGTGAGCAGCCGCGCCTCGTCGGCCAGGCGGTGCATGGCGAGGTCGGGGTCGGGCAGGTCGGACCGGAGGATCTTCACCGCGACCTTGCGCTCGAGCCCGTCGGGCGTGCGCCGGTGCGCGAGGTAGACCTCGCCGAACCCGCCGCGGCCGAGGCACTGGACGAAGTGGTAGGTCACGGTCATGCAGACGACTTAGCCGCGGACCTCCGCCGAGGGGAGGGCCGAACGGGACTACCCGCCCTGGATTTCCGCGATCCCGCCGTACACGGGATCCTCGGGGTGGGCGCCGGCGCTCGATCCGGCCGAGGAGCGCGCGACGAGCGCCTGCTGCAGCCGCTCGGCCTCCGCCCAGCCGAGCGCCGGCACGTCCACCCGCGACGCGGCGACGCGCGCCGTCACGACCCCGAGCCCGAACCAGCGCTGCACGGGCCCCTGATCGAGCGACACCGACTGCAGCTTCGCCACCGGCACGACGGTGGTGCGCCGGGTGAACACGCCGCGCCGCACGATCAGCGCCCGGTCGGTGAGGCGCCAGCCCTGCCGCGCCACGTCGAGCTTCGCCATCACGGCCTCTGCGGGCAGCAGCTCAGCCCCACCACCAGGCCCCACGGGTACGCGAACCACGTCGCGAGCGCGGTCAGCACCGCCGCGCCCGCCACCGACACGATCACCGTCCGCGGCAGCGCGCGCGGATCCGGCGGCGACAGCGCCACCGTCGCGGGATCCACCACGCCGGGCAGCGCCTCGGCCACCAGCGCGCCCACCTGGCCGGGCTCCACGTAGGGCACCGTCGCGACCGCGCGCTCCGTGCCCGACCCCTCCTCGCGCGCCGCGGCCGTCTCGATGGCCAGCGTGCCCAGGCCGAAGAGCCTGGCCAGCAGCGGCTCGGTCCACACGAGCTGCTGGACCTTGGTGCGGCGCAGCTCGGTGCGGCGCCGGGTGAGGAGGCCATGCACGGCGAGCAGCGATCGCTCGGTGCGCGACAGGGTGAAGCCCTGGTAGCGCACCACGGCGGCGGCGATGCCGAGCAGCCAGCCGCCCGACAGCGCCGCGCCCACCACGGCCACGCCGAGCGCGGGCGACGACCGCTGCATCAGCGCCCCGCCGAACCCCGGCTGCAGCTCCACGACGACGGCGAGCAGCATCGACAGCGCCCCGAGCCGCGGGTCCACCGCCCCCGCCCACACGAGGTCCACGAGCCCGTACCGCGCGACGACCTCGGGGGCCGGCGCGTCCGCCGGGGGGACCGCGCTGTCGCGGCTCAGCGCGGCCACGAGCCGGTCGGCGTCGTCGACGCTGATCGCCGACAGCAGTCCCTCGACCTCCGCGCCCGACGCCGTCTCCACCCGGACCTCGACCAGCCCCGACGCCCGCTGGAACACGTTCTGGACGCGCTCCACGTTCTGGATCCGCTCCAGCGCGATGGCGCGCGCCTGGCGGTTCACGAGGCCCGACCGGATCTCGAGCCGCCCCTCGGCGACGCGGTACCGCAGCGTCAGCGCGTGCACCACCGACGCGAGGAACGGCAGCCCGAACACGAACACGAGCGACACGGCGCCGGCGAGGCCCTCGGAGCGCCGCCCGCCGTACAGGACCATCAGCACGACGGGCCAGGCGCTGCGCAGCAGGGCGTAGATGCGCGGGACGAAGTTCACGAGCACCGACAGCGGGTGCACCCCGCGCCAGGCCGCCGGATCAGACGCCATCGTCGCGCTCGGAGGCGGCGACCAGGCGGTCGCGCAGCTCCTGGGCCGTCTGCAGGTCGAGGCCGGGCACCACGCCGTCGGCGCCGACCCCCGAGGCCGTGTGGACGTGGACCCGCGCCAGGCCGAGCCACTGCTCGAGCGGCCCCTGGCGGACGTCGACGTGCTGCACCCGGCCGACCGGGATCGCGGTCACGTTGCGGAAGACGACGCCGCGCTGGACGAGGAGCTCGTGGTCGTCGAGCTGCCAGCCGTACCGCTCGAACGACAGCGCGGGCATCCACACCGTGAAGAGCATCTGCAGCAGGAGCAGCACGGCGCCGATCACCAGGCCGGGCACCGGCGCGACGAGCACCACCAGCCCGATTGTGACCATCGCCACCGTCGGGATGCCGAGGGTGACGAGGCGCACGGCGGCGGTGGCGTGGAACAGCAGGCGGGCGCGCGGATCCAGCGGCAGCATCTCAGCAGACGACGGCAAACCCGGGCTCCCCTGCCCCGCCCCGCGGATCCGGAGCGTCCCACACGACGGCGACGTCGTCGACCACGGCGGCGGGCGAGCCGCGGCGGCACCAGTCCACGGCCTCGGCCACGGCGTCGCGCGGGCCCGAGAACCAGGCCTCGACCCGCCCGTCGGCGAGGTTGCGCACCCAGCCGCCGACGCCGAGCCGGCGCGCCTCGCGCTCGGTGTACGCCCGGAAGCTGACGCCCTGCACCCGGCCGACGACGTGGACGTGTGCGGTCAACGCAGCGCCTCGCGCGCCCGGATGCGCGCGGAGCGGCTCTCGAGGACCTCGGGCGGCAGGTCGGCCGAGTCGAGCTCGGCCAGCGCCTGGTCGAGGTCGCCGAGCCGCTCCAGGCACGTCGCGGCGCCGAGCCGCGCGGCCGAGCCGATGGCCTTGTCGCGCGCCGCCGCCGCCGCCGCGACGTAGGACGACAGGGCGTCCTCCACGTCGCCGCGCGTCAGCGCGACGTTGGCCAGGCCGAGCTCGGCGCGGGCCACCGACTCGGGGTGGTCCTGCTCCATGCGGCGCCACATGCGCGCCGACAGCTCCAGGTCGCCGCCGACGAGCGCGGCGCGCGCGGCCTGCGCCAGGCGGTCGGGGGCGTTCGGCGCCTCCTTCGCGATGTCGTGGGCCTCGCGCTGGCGCACCGCGGCGTCGAGCGGCTGGCCCTCGAGCAGCAGCAGCTGGCCCACCCGGTCGAGCACGTCGGCGCGCTCGGGGCGGGTGAGGTCGTGGTAGAGCAGGTCTTCGAGGCGGACGCGCGCCTCGGTGGGCTGGCCGAGCTCGACCGACCAGGTGAGCGCGCTGCGGTCGAGCGCCCGGGCGCGCACGCCGGGCAGCGGGTTCGTGGCGGCGATCGCGTCGTACAGCGCGGCGGCGTCGAGCGAGCGCCCGCGCCCCAGCAGCACGTCGGCCCGCCACAGCGCCACGGGCGACACCGGGCTCGTCCACAGGAAGATCGCGATGCCGATCCCCACGGAGCCCCACCCGATCACGCCCGGCGCGACCGACGGCGCCAGCAGGCGCAGCACGTCCAACGGCCCGCGGCGCACCGCCGAGAATCCCCTCATGGAGAGAGCGTACCATGGTGCGGGTGGATAGGGCCTGGGTTCGGAGCGCACCGGGGCGGCACCATGGACGATTTCTCGCTGGACGAGCTGAAGCTCGCCTTCACCTACCACCTGGCCCAGCAGATCGTGGGCGCCGACGGCGAGGTGGCGCCCGCCGAGGCGCAGTTCGTGGAGCGCACCTTCCCCGAGCTGCTGATGGTGCGCAGCGGCTTCGTCGCCGAGGACGGCAGCTTCACCGCGCGCTGGCGCGAGGCGCTCGGCGAGGCGCTGCTCCGCCTGCCCGAGCTGTCGGTGGCCGAGCGGGTCGCGATGGTCGACACCCTGTTCGACGCCGCGATGGCCGATGCCTCGCTCCTCGAGGTCGAGGCCGACACGGTGCGCCGCGCCGCGCGCCTGCTCGCGCTCGACGACGAGCAGGTCGGCCTGCTGGTCGAGCGCTGGCAGACGGTCGAGGCGCCCGCGCAGCCGAGGAGGAGCGAGTGAGGGAGCTGAAGGCGCGGATCGAGGCGTCGTGGGCGAGCGGCAAGATCGACCGCGAAGCCGTGGAGCAGGTGCTCGAGGCGCTGGATCGCGGGAACCTGCGGGTGGCCGAGCCGAACCCCGACGGCGGGCCCTGGAAGGTGCACGCCTGGGTGAAGCAGGCGATCCTGCTCTACTTCCGGGCGGCGCCCATGCGCGAGGGCCGCTACGGCGAGGGCTACGTCTACCACGACAAGGTGCCGCTCAAGAGCGACCTCGCGGCGCAGGGCGTCCGCGTGGTGCCCCCCGGGACGGTGCGCTACGGCGCGTTCCTCGAGCCCGGCTGCGTCGTGATGCCGGCCTACGTCAACATCGGCGCGCGGGTCGGAAAGGGCACCATGGTCGACACCTGGGCCACGGTGGGCTCCTGCGCGCAGATCGGGCGCAACGTGCACCTGTCGGGCGGCGTCGGCATCGGCGGCGTGCTCGAGCCCCCCGGGGCCACCCCCGTCATCGTGGGCGACGGCTGCTTCGTGGGCTCGCGGGCCATCCTCGTCGAGGGGGTCCACGTCGAGGACGAGGTCGTCATCGGCGCCGGCGTCACGATCACCGGGTCCACGCCGATCGTCGACGTGACCGGGCCCACCGAGGTCGTGCACAAGGGCCGCGTGCCGGCCCGCTCGGTCGTCGTGCCCGGGATGCGGAGGAAGACGTTCCCGGCGGGCGAGTACCACCTGCCGTGCGCGCTGATCATCGGGCAGCGGTCGCCCTCCACCGACCGCAAGACCTCGCTCGAGGACGCCCTGCGCGAGTTCGCGGTCCAGGTGTGACGGCTGAGGAGGCGGACGAGGCCGAGCCGCCGCCGCCCGTCGCCGCCTGGCTGCTGTCGGCGGTGCTGGTGGCGGTGCACCTCGCCTCGGCGCGGGCCGCGGACCCGAGCCTGCCGCTGTGGCGGGCGGTGCTGCTGCCGCGCGGCCTGGCCCACCGGATCGGCGCCGGCGGGCAGTACGCGCCGCTCGTGCCCGAGGCCCCGTGGCGGCTGTGCACCACCGTGCTGCTCCACGTCGACGCCCTGCACCTCGCGCTGAACGTGGCGGCGCTGCTCGCGCTCGGCAGCCTCGCCGAGGCGCGGCTCGGCTCGCGCCGGTGGCTCGCGGTCTTCGCGGTGGGCGGCGTCGCGGGCGCGGTGGTGTCGCACCTCGTGGGGGTGCGCCTGTCGGACGGCGCGTCGGGCGGCGCCTTCGCGCTGGTGGGCGCAGCGCTGGTGATCGGCCGCAAGCAGCGCCACGCGCTGTCCCCCGAGGAGCGGACGGTGCTCGGGCCCGTGCTGGCGGCGTTCCTGGCGCTGAACCTGCTGCTCGGCCTCGCCCTGCCGCAGATCAACTCCGCGGCGCACCTCGGCGGGCTCGGCGCGGGGCTGGTGCTCGGCGCGCTGCCCGAGCTGCCCGCGGCCGAAGCGCTGGTGCTCGCGGCGTTCGCCGCGGTGTGCGCCTGGGGCTGGCTCGTCGGGTGAGCCCCACGTGGCACTGCGGCCAGCGCGGCGGCCGGCTACACCTGCGTCCAGATGGGGGTGAGATGCGGACGTGGACGAGGACGTGGACCTGGCTGGTGCTCGCGGCGGCGGGCTGTGACGACACGCTGTTCACCGGCGGCGAAGGCGGCGGGTCCACCACCGTCACCGCCGACGGTGGCTGGTGTGCCGTCCAGACCGTGCTCGCCTCGAGCTGCCTGTCGTGTCACTCCGCTGCCGGCGCCGTCGCCGGCCTCGACCTCCAGACCGACCCCCACGCCACCCTGCTCGCCGGCTACGTCGTCGCGGGCGACCCCGCCGGATCGCTGCTCTACCGCAAGGTCAGCGGCGAGACCGGCGCCGGCGACGGCGGCGTGATGCCCCCGAGCGGCGCGCTGACCGGTGCGGCGCTCGAGGCCGTGCGTGCCTGGATCGCCGACGGCGCCGACGACGTCTGCGACGCGCCCCCCACCGGCACCACCGTCGTGACCTACCACCCCGAGGGCTGGGCCGCCGCGAGCGTGCACGGCCTCGGCGCCAAGCTCGGCGACGACGACTGCCGCACCTGCCACGGCGCCGACCTCGCCGGGGGCGACGTGGGCATCGCCTGCGGCGACTGCCACCCCGCGGGCTGGCAGACCACCTGCACCTTCTGCCACGGCGACCCGGCGACCGACCAGCCGGCGCCGCCGCAGGACATCGACGACAACGACGACCCGGCGACGATCTCGTTCCCGGAGCACGCCAACCACACCGTCGACACGGCCCTCCACCTCGCCTTCGACTGCGCGCTGTGCCACGCCGTCCCCACCGACGCGCTGACCCCCGGCCACCTCTTCGACGACGCCACCCCCGGCCGCGCCGAGGTCGCGCTCGGCGGCGTCGCCGCGGGCGGCAGCTACGCCGCGGGCAGCTGCACCGTCTCCTGCCACGGCGACGCGCGCCAGCCGGGCACCATCACCTCCGGCGACGCGATCGCGTGCGGCGGCTGCCACGCCGTGTCGCAGTTCCGCCAGCTGTCCGACCCGCACGAGCGGCACATCGACGAGGGCATCGGCTGCCAGGAGTGCCACGGCACCGTCTCGTCCGCGCCGTACGAGATCCTGCCGGCCCAGCGCGCGCAGCACCTGGACGGCGACATCGACCTGACCCTGCCCGCCGGCATGACCCGCAGCGGCGAGACCTGCTCGGGCACCTGCCACGGCGAGACGCACAACGGCCGGCACTGGGTCGACTGAGCCCGGCGCCTACCGGCGGATGCGCGCCTGGTACGCCGCGCGCGCCGCCTCGTCGATGCCGTCGAACACCCGGTCGACGCCGAACAGCTCCCCGAGCCGCTCCTGCACCCGGCGCGGCAGCAGCGCGGGCAGGATGCGCGCCGTCCGCCCGAAGCGTGGCACCCACACGTCCACCCGGCCCGTGCGCAGCGCGCGGACCACGCCCTGCGCCACGTCCTCGGGCTTCACGGGCGGCGGGTAGCGCAGCGAGCGCGTCCCGGCGGTGAGCTCGGTCTGCACGATGGACGGCAGCACGTAGGAGAACGCCAGATCGAGGTCGCTGCGGGCGAGCTCGTTGTGCAGGGCCTCGGTCAGGCCGACGACGGCGTGCTTCGTCGCCGCGTAGACCGCGGAGTAGGGCACGCCCACGACCCCCGCGACCGACGCCACGTTGACCACGTGGCCGTGGCCGCGCGCGATCATGCCCGGCAGCGCGGCGCGCACGCCGTGGAGCACGCCGCGGAGGTTCACGTCGATCTGGCGGTCGTCGAGCAGTGGATCCTGCTCCAGGAAGCCGCCGAGGCTCATGATGCCGGCGTTGTTCACCAGGATGTCGACGGGGGCGAGCGCCGCGCCCACGTCCTCGACGACCTGGCGGAACGCGGCCGGATCGCGCACGTCGAGGGCGAAGGCCCGCGCGGGGCCGAGGCCCTGCAGCGCCGCCGCCGCCTCCTGCACGACGTCCTCGTCGCGATCGGTGAGCGCCACCTTGGCGCCCTCGCGCAGCAGCGCCTCGGCCGTGGCCCGGCCGATGCCGCGCCCCGCGCCCGTGACGAGCGCCGTCTGGCCCGCGATGACCCGCATCCGCCCTCCCCTTCAGCCAGGTTCCGTATCCAGCGGCGCGCCGCCCAGCTCGACGATCCACGCCTCGGCGGGCAGCGCGAGCTCGGTCAGCGACAGCCAGGCGCCGCAGCGGTCGAGCAGCGCGGCGTCGGCCGTAGCGAGGGCGCAGCCGGCCTCGGCGAGCACCAGCAGCTCGGCGTCGGCGCGGTCGACGACCCGGACCTCGGCCGACGGGTCGCGCTCGCGCAGCAGGCCCGCCAGGCGCCCCGAGTTCGACACCGGCGCGTCGAGCACCCAGGTGACGGGGCCCGCGCCGAGCTGCACCGCCGCCGCCACCAGGCGCGCCAGGGCGTCGGCCGTGCGCTCGGAGCGCCGCCAGGTGCCGTGCACCCCGGCCACGTCGCGCAGCGCGCCGTCGCGGCCCCGGAACACGGCCCCGCCGGCCAGCGCCCGCTCGGTGGTGACGAGCTGGTTGAACCCGTCCACGGCGAGCGGCTGCCCGCCGAGCGCCGCCACCCGCCGCGCCGCCCGGGCGCGCCGCTGCGGCTCGGGGCACGCCGCGCGCAGCACGGCCATCCGCTGGCGCCGGGTCAGCTGGTGGTGGTCGCCCACGAGCGTCAGCGCCGCGGCGTCGGCGTAGCCGCGCGCGAGCAGCCACGACAGCTCCGCCGCACCCTGCTGCATCCGGGGCACGGAGCGCGCTGCGAACGTCGTCTGGTCGGTGGGATCCGCCGAAGCCACCGTGGTCGCTCCCCCCCGCGCAGGATAGCTCCCCGCCGTGGCCTCCCCCGAGCCGAGCGACCCGCGCCTGCGCCAGCGGCCCCTCCTGGGGCTGCTGATCCTCGCCGTGCCGGTGGTGGCCGTGGTGCTCACCCTCGTCGCCTACGCCGGGATGGTCGGGCTGGGCCTGCGCGGCCGCCAGGCGACGGGGCCCCCCGTCCCGCTGCGGTTCGACGGGTGCGCCGAGGCCGGCCCCGTGCTCGCCGCGCGCCTGCGCGACATGGGGGTCGAGGCCGAGCCGGGCGACGGCCCGCTGTCGTTCGTGGCGTCGCTGCCGACGGACCCCGCGGTCGCGGCGTCCATCCCCGCCACGCTGGCGATGCCCGGCCGGCTCGAGGTGCGCGGCGGCGACCAGGTGCTGGCCGGCCCGAGCGACGTGGTCGACGCCTCCGTGCGCGCCGACGTGATGATGGTGCCCACCACGCTCGTCCACCTGTCACAGGCGGCCGCAGCGCGCGTCCGCGACTACGTCCGCGCCAACCCCACCGGGCGGATGCACTTCGCGGTCGATGGGCAGGTCGTCGGCAGCCAGTCGAACGAGGCGTCGGAAGAGATCGGCGAGGTCGAGATCACCCCCGAGGACGCCCACGGGCGGCCGATGGACGACGGTCGCGCGCGCTGGGACCTCGTCGCGGCCTGGTCGGTGACCGTGGACCACCCGCTGCCCTGCGCGGTGACCGTCAGGGGAGCAAGCGGGGCGGCGCCACCTTGAGCCCGAGCCGCACCGCCACGGAGCCCGGGAAGTGGTCGGTGCGGTACAGCCAGGCCTCCTGCTCCGCGCGCCAGGCGTTGCGCTGCTCGAGGATCAGCGCCGCCGACTGACGCGCCGAGGAGTACTGCTTGTCGATGGCGGTGGCCGGCGCGCCGGAGAGCTGCCGCTGCCGCACCTCCTCGCGCTTCTGCTCGAGCACCGGCAGCACCTGCTGCTCGAGCGTGTCGGTGAGGGCGCGAGCGGCCTCGACCCTCGCCCCGAGCACGCCGTGGGCCTCGGCGACCTCGCGGAACCGGTCGCGCACCTCGGCCGCAGGCACCTCCGGCAGCCGCTCGACCGCGCCGATGACGACGCTGTCCTGCCGCGTGACCTCGCTGCGGAACCGGCGCTCGCTCGCCAGCGCGGCGTTCTCGGCGAACGTGACCCAGAGCATGTCGGCCACCAGCGCCGACAGGCCGAAGCCGATGGCCACGAGCGCCAGCACCCACAGGCGGGTGCCCACCACCAGGGTGGGCCGCGCGAGGTCCACCTCCGACGGCGGCACGGGGTGCGACAGGCGGCGCTCGATGCTGCTGCGCACGCGCGGCCCGCTCCGGCTGCTCGTGCCCGACGCGGGCGCCGGCGGGCGCCGCTCTTGCTGCGGCGGCGGCAGCGAGACGAGCTCGGCCGGCGGCGGCGGCGGCGACGGGGGCGCGCTCGGCCGCGCGGACTGCAGGCGCGCCCGGGGCGGATCGGGCGGCAGGCGGATGCTCGTCGGATCCTCGAGGCCCTCGATCGGCTCGGGGTCGCTCTGCGTCGCGATCAGGCCCGGCGGCGGCTCGGGCTCGGGCGGCAGGCCGTCGGCGAGCTGCGGGGTGTCGTCGGGGTCCTCGGGGAGCTCCTGGCGCACGTGGAACAGCGCCAGCGACATGTCGCGGATCTCCTTGAACCGGTCCTCCGGGCGGTAGGCCACGGCCTTGAGCATCAGCGGCCGCAGCGCCTCGGGGATGTCGCGCAGCACCTCGGGGTTCTGCTCGGCGGCGAACAGGTAGGGGTTCGGGCCGCCGATGAGCAGGTGGTACAGGGTCGAGCCCACGCCGTAGACGTCGGTGCGGACGTCGGCGCGGCGCGGGTCGGAGCGCTGCTCGGGCGACATGTACCCGAAGGTGCCCATCGCGTCGCCCGTGGTCTGCGAGACGGTGGTGGCGTCGGGCACGTCCATCGAGCCGTCTTCGCGGCGGATCCGGGCGATGCCGAAGTCGCTCACCTTGCACACGCCCTTGCGGTTCACGAGGACGTTGTGCGGCTTCATGTCGCGGTGGATGACGCCCGCGCGGTGGGCGGCGCCGAGGCCCTTGCACACCTGGATCGCGACGCCGACGGCCATCCGCGGCGGCATCGGGCCGTGGCGCTCGACCCAGTCCCACAGCGATCCGCCGTCCGCGACCTCCATCACGAGGCAGGGCGGATCCTCGTCGAGCAGGTCGTAGGCGTGGATCACGTTGCGGTGATCGAGGTTCATCAGCATGCGGCCCGCGCTGATGAACCGCCGCCGCGACTCGCGCTGCTCGGCGTACTTCTGCTTGAGGACCATGAGCGCGCACCACGCGCCGCGCTCGCGGTCCCAGGCGCGCCAGACGCGGGACATGCCGCCTTCACCGAGGGGATCGGTGGGCAGGTACCGGTCGTTCCAGCCGCTGCCTGCTTTCGTCACGGTCGCCGCACCGGACGCTGCGGGGGGTGTCGTCCGTCGTCGGTCACGAGGGGAGTGTCGCACAATCGGCGACGCCCGTCGCGCGGCGTGGTGTCGCTGCGGTTCACAGCCTGTGAACCGCAGGGACGACGCGGGACATCCGCTTCAGGCGCCCACGCGCCCGTCTTCCAGCTGCTTCGGCGCCTCGGCCCCGCCGTCTTCGGGCGGCGCGGGGATCCGCTCGAACACGAGCGCGTCGTCGCGCACGTCGACGGCGATCGTGTCGCCGGGCTCGAAGCCGCCGCCGATGATCGCGGTCGACATCGGGTTGAGCAGGTGCGTGGTGACGGCGCGCTTGAGCGGGCGCGCGCCGAAGGCCGGGTCGTAGCCGAGATCGCACAGCGCGGTGCGCGCGGCGTCGGTGATGCGGAGCAGCAGGTCGCGGTTGCCGAGCATGCCGCGGACGCGCTTGAGCTGGATGTCGAGGATGTGGTCCATGTCGTCGCGCGACAGGGCGTCGAAGACGATGCGGTTGTCGATGCGGTTGAGGAACTCGGGCTTGAGCGCCTTGAGCAGCTCGCCCTCGACGGCCTCGACCGCCTTGTCGCGGTCGCCGCCCGCCTCCAGGATCTTGAGCGAGCCGATGTTGCTCGTCATGATGACGACGGTGTTCTTGAAGTCGACGAGGCGGCCCTTGCTGTCGGTGAGCCGCCCGTCGTCGAGCAGCTGCAGCAGGACGTTGAACACGTCGGGGTGGGCCTTCTCGATCTCGTCGAGCAGCACCACGGCGAACGGGCGGCGCCGGATCGCCTCGGTGAGCTGCCCGCCCTCGTCGTAGCCGACGTAGCCCGGGGGCGCGCCGATGAGCCGCGCCGTGCTGTGCTTCTCCATGTACTCGGACATGTCGATGCGCACGACGGCGTTCTCGTCGTCGAACAGGAACTCGGCGAGCGCCTTGGCGAGCTCGGTCTTGCCCACGCCGGTGGGGCCGAGGAACAGGAACGAGCCGATGGGGCGGTTCGGGTCCTGCAGGCCGGCGCGGGCGCGGCGGACGGCCTGGCTGACCGAGACCACCGCCTCGTGCTGCCCGACGACCCGCCGGTGGAGGTTCTCCTCCATGTGGGTCAGGCGGTCCATCTCGCTCTGCTTGAGCTTGCTCACCGGGATGCCGGTCCAGCGGGCCACGACCCGGGCGATGTCGTCGTGGGTGACCTCCTCCGAGAGCATGGCGCCGTCGGCCTGCAGGGTGGCGAGCTCCTCCTGCTGGGCCTCGAGCGCCTTGCGCAGCTCGGGCAGCTCACCGTAGACGAGGCGGCTCGCGCCCTCGAAGTCGCCCTGGCGCTGCGCGCGCTCGGCCTGCTGCTGCCGCTCGTCGATCGCCTCCTTGATCTCGGCGATCTTCTCGAGCGCCTGCCGCTCGCGCGTCCACCGGCCCATCAGCCCGTCGAGCTCGGCCTGCAGCTGGGCGATCTGCTCGTGGGCGGCCTTGCTGCGGGCCTCGGCGGCGCGATCGGCGCCGTCGCGGGCGATCGAGACGAGTTCGACCTGCAGGCCGGCGATCTTGCGCTCCAGCCGGTCGATGTCGGCCGGCTTGCTCTCGATCTCCATCTTGATGCGCGAGGCGGCCTCGTCGATGAGGTCGATGGCCTTGTCGGGCAGCGAGCGGTCGGAGATGTAGCGGGACGACAGCACCGCGGCCGACACGCAGGCCTCGTCGGTGATCTGGATGCCGTGGTGCGCTTCGTACTTCTCCTTGATCCCCCGGAGGATCTGGATGGTGGCCTCCACGGTCGGCTCCTCGACCTGCACCGGCTGGAAGCGCCGCTCGAGCGCCTTGTCCTTCTCGAGGTGCTTGCGGTACTCGTCGACCGTGGTGGCGCCGATGGCGCGGAGCTTGCCGCGGGCGAGCGCGGGCTTGAGCATGTTGCCGGCGTCCATGCTGCCTTCGGTCTTGCCGGCGCCGACCAGCGTGTGCAGCTCGTCGATGAACAGGATGATGCGGCCCTCGGCGGACTCGATCTCGGTGAGCAGCGCCTTGAGCCGCTCCTCGAACTCGCCGCGGTACTTCGCGCCGGCGAGCAGCGCCGGCAGGTCGAGCGCGAGCACGCTTGCCCTGCAGCGAGTCGGGCACGTCGCCATCGGCGATCCGCTGCGCGATCCCCTCGACGATCGCGGTCTTGCCGACGCCCGGGTCGCCGATGAGCACGGGGTTGTTCTTGGTGCGCCGCGCCAGCACCTGCAGCGCGCGGCGGATCTCCTCGTCGCGGCCGATGACCGGGTCGAGCTGCCCCTCCGCGGCCTCGCGGGTCATGTCGCGCGTGAACTTGTCGAGCGCTTCGTACTGCGCTTCCGGGTTCTCGCCCGTGACCTTCTGGCCGCCGCGGACGTGCTCGATGGCCTGCAGGAGCTTGTCGCGGCCCATGCCGAGCCCGCGGAGCATCTGCCCCGTCTTGCCGGAGCCGGCAGCGAGCCCGAGCAGCATGACCTCGGTGGAGACGTGGGTGTCGGCCAGGTTGCGCGCCTCGGCGTCGGCCACGTCGAGGGCAGTGAGGAGCTCGCGGGCGGGCTGCACCCGGCTGTTGCCCGACACCTTGCTGTAGGTGTCGACGAGGCCCGCGGCGTCGCGCTCGAGCGCCTCGACGGGCACGCCGAGGAAGTTGCACAGGCGCGGCAGCACGCCGCCCTCCTGCATGACCATGGCCGCGAGCAGGTGCCCGGGGCGCGTCTCCGGGTTGCCGAGCTTCTCGGCGAGCCGGCCCGCGCTCGCGAGCGCCTCGTTGGCCTTGACGGTGTACCGCTGGTGGTTCATGTCCCCGCCTCTCCCGCTGAGCGTGCCGCTCGTAACCTTCCGTGCTCCTACCGCGTAGCACCGCGGAGATCCCCGCAGTAGGATGGAGCGCATGACGAGGGCCGCCGCGGGCACATCCGGCCGCAACCAGCGCCGAAGGACCGCCAACGAGCGGTATCGCCAGGGGTTCTTGTCCCAGGCGGCCACCGAGCTGCGCGAGTTCGCCCTGCTCCTCACGGAGGAGCCCGACGCGCAGGAGTCCGTCGCCTACGAGCTGCAGCGCCTGTCGGAGACGGCGGAGACGCTCGAGCTGTCGGCGATCGCGCGCGCCGCGGCCGACGCCGCGGAGGAGCTCACCAAGACGGGCGTGGGGGTGGCCGCGCTCCGGCGCGTCGCCAACGCGATCCGCCACACGGGCGGGCGCCTGCGCATCGGCCCCATCTGCGTCGTGGGGGTCACGGGCGAGGAGGCCGAAGCGCTGCTGCTCGACGCCGAGCTGTGCTGCGAGCCCGTCTACCTGTTCGAGGACCTCGCGGCGTTCGCCCGGGGGCTGCACACCGAGCAGCCCTCCGCGGTGGTGCTGCCGGCCGACGCGCTCGAGGCCATCAGCCAGCTCGTGGGCCGCGAGAGCTTCCCCGTGCTCGTCGCCGGGCCGTCGCCGGCCGAGCTCGACGGCCGCGCGCCCTCGGTGGAGCCGCAGCTGGCCGCGCTCGCTGCGGGGGCTCACGGCTACCTCGACCGCCCGTTCCGGCTGGCCGAGGTCACCCGGATCGCGCGCTGGCGGAACGCGAGCCGCGACGAGCCGCTCGAGGTGCTGGTCGTCGCCGAGGGCGACGCCGCTCGCGAAGAGCTGGTGGGCGCCTTCGAGGCCGGCGGCCTGTCGGTGCTCGTGTCGAGCAACCCGTCCGAGATCCCCGGGCTCCTCGCCGGCCCGCCCCACGCCGTGGTGCTCGGCGCCTGGGTCTCGGGGGTCCCCGCGCTGTCGCTCGCCATGCTGGTGCGGGCGCACCCGCGCTGCACGCACCTGCCCGTGCTCGTCACCGGCCGTCCCGACGACGCCTCGGCGCTCCGGGCGCTCGGCGTCGACGACGTGATGCGGCCCGAGGCGCAGCCCGCCCAGGTGGCGCAGCGGGTGCGCGACCGGATCGGGCGGATGCGGAACCTGCCGTGGGAGCGGGAGCCGGCGAGCGGGATGCCCACGCGCCTCGGCGTCCTCAACCTGCTCGACGCCGAGCTCGCCATCGCGAGCCGCACCGGGATGACGCTCGCGGTGGGCCTCATCGAGCTCGAGGGGCTGCGCACGGCGGTGGAGGCGTTCGGGGCCTCGGCGCTGGCCAACGCGCGGCGGCGGGTGCAGGGGATCTTCCGCGAGATGCTGCGCCGCACCGACGCCCACGGCGAGCTGTCGCCGGGCGATCTGCTGGTGGCGATGCCGGTGTGCTCGCGCGAGGTGGCGCTGTCGCGGCTCGAGGAGGTCGCGATGCGGTTCGCCGCCGAGACGGCCCGCGATCCGCAGCTCAAGGGCGTGCAGATGCAGATCGGCGTGGCCGACACCTCCGAGGGGCTGCGCACGGTCGCGGTGCGGGCGGAGCGCGAGCTGCGGAGCGGGGGCAGCCAGCCGCGCGTGGCCTGAGCGGCCTCAGCGGGCCATGGCCGACACGGCGGCGAGGGCCTCGCGCAGGCGCGGGACCTCGGGCCGGCCCTGCCGCTCGGCCAGCCCGAGCAGCCAGTCGAGGCGGTCGAGCGCCAGCGGCAGCGCATCGGCGCCGTGCCGCTCCGCGACGAGCGCCTCGCCCACGTCGAGGACGGCCCGCTGCAGCCGCTCGCCGAGCACGTCCCGGCGCCACCACGGGCCGCGCCGGCGCAGCACCCAGGCGGCGACCCCCGCCCAGTACGCCTCGAGCAGCCGCCCGCGCGGCGCGATCTTGCGCGCTTCCGTCAAGGACCTTCCGGTCCGGCCCTCCGCACGGTATCACGCAGCGCCGCCACGGCCCGGCTCGCCGCGGTGTCGTCGGCCGCGCCGACCGCGTCGAGCAGGGCGCTCGCCTCCGCCAGGGTGGCCGCTGCCGCGCCGCCCGACGCCGCCTCCGCCAGGCCCCGCGCCGCCAGGATCTCGATCAGCGCGACCTGGCTGCCCATGCTGCGGGCGCGCGCCTCGGCGTCGCGGGCGGCAGCGAGCGCGCCGGCCGGATCGCCGGCGCCGACCAGCGCCCGCACGAGCGACGGCGCCAGGTCCACCACGGGCAGCGGCTCGTCGAGCGCGACCAGCCCGTCGACGGCGTGCTGGAGCGCCACCGCGGCGTCGTGCGGCCGGCCGAGGTCGAGCTGCACCATCCCGAGCGCGCCCCGCGCCTGCAGCAGCACGCGCGGCTCGCCGACCCGCTCGAACAGGGGCATCGCCTCGAGCAGCAGGGCCTCGGCCTCGGCCAGGTCGCCGTCGCGGCGCGCGCACAGCGCCAGGTTGCCGACGAGGCGCGCCTCGGTGTCGCGGACCCCCACCCGCGCGGCGATGGGGCGCGCCCGCGCGTAGAAGCGGCGCGCCGCGGCGCTGTCGCCCATGGTGAACTCGATGTTGCCGAGCTGCATGAGCGAGTTCACCACGTTGCGCAGGTCGCCCGCCTCCTCCTCCGCCGCCAGCGCCGCGGCGCCGAGCGCGCGCGCGTCGTCGGCGCGGCCCTCCCGCATGGCCATCCGCGACAGCACCTGCAGCAGGATGCCGCGCATGGCGCGGGTCGCCGGGTGCGCCGCGGCCAGCGCCAGGGCGTCCTCGACCACGACCTTGGCGGCGGCGAGGTCGCCGAGGTCGCGCAGCGTGCTCCCGAGGTTGAGCAGCACGTCGCAGCGGTCGCGCGGGTCGACGGCGTCGATGGACGACATGGCCCGGGCCGCGCGCTGGAACAGCGGCAGCGCCTCCCGCGCCGAGCGCCGGATCCGCACCGCCACGCCGAGGGTCGCGTCGAGCGAGGCGGTGGCGCGCGAGATCGGCGAGCCGGGCCGCGATCGCCTCGGCCTCGGCCAGCGCCGGGAACGGATCGGCGCCGAGCCACAGCCGCAGCCGGCCGAGCCGGACGGCGAACAGGAAGCGGTCGGCGTCGGCGAGGTCGCGGCGGGCGGCCGCCGCGACGAGGAGCGACTCGGCGAGCTCGAACGGCCCCTCGAGGATGACCACGTCGAGCGTCCCGCGGAGGAGGCGGCCGAGCAGCGCCCCGGCGTCGGGCCAGGGGGCGCGCAGCGTGCGCTCGCAGGCGACGAGGAGGTTGGCGCGGTCGGGCGACAGCGCCGGGCCGCGGGCCCAGTCCGGCTCGGCGTCGATCCGGTCGGCGAAGTGGCGGGCGTGGCGCGAGTGGAGCGCGTCCTGCAGGGGGGGATCGGCGGCGAGCCGCTCGCGCCCGTACTCGCGGACGAAGGCGTAGCCGCCGAAGCGCTCCCCGCGGTGCTCGAGCAGCGAGCGATCGCACAGGGCCGCCAGGTGGCCCGCCACGTCGGGGTCGTCGGTGACGGCGGCGGCCGCGGCGGCGTCGAAGCTGCCGCCGAACGTCGCGGTGGCGAGGAAGACGCGCCGCTCGGCCTCGGGCAGCTGCTCCCAGGAGCCGTCGAGGCAGGCGCGGAGCGTGCGGTGGCGGGCCTCGCCGCGGGTGCGGGACGCGAGCAGCCGGAAGCGCTCGTCGAGGCGCGCCAGCATCGCCGCCGGCGACAGCGCCGCCGCGCGCCCGGCGGCGAGCGCGATCGCCAGCGGCAGCCGCTCGAGCCGCTCCACCAGGGCCTGCACGGCCTCGCGCCCGTCGTCGGCGCGGAAGTCGAGGCCGGACGCGCCGGGCGAGCCCCTCGAACATGGCGACGGCGTCGTCGAGGGCCATGGGCCCGAGCTGCAGCTCGTCGTCGGCGCCCGGCACCGTGGCGCGGCTCGTGGCGAGGAACCGGGCGTGCGGCGCATCGGCACGCCAGCGGCGCAGGGCGGCGGCGACGGGCTCGGTCACGCCCTCACAGTTGTCGAGGGTGACGAGGCACCGGCCGCGGGCGCGGATCGCGTCGCCCACCCGCTCGACGACCGCGCTCCCGGCGTCGGCCACGGGGACGGCCAGCGCCGCCGCCACGCCCACCGCCACCTGCGGCAGGTCGCGCACCTCGCTCAGGTCCGCCAGCACGGCCCCGCCGGGCGGCGCGCCCGCGAGCTGCGCCGCGAGCTGGCGCGCCAGCCGCGTCTTGCCGGCCCCGGGCGCGCCGCGGACGACGACGATCCGCTGGCGATCGCCCGTCGGGTCCAGCGCCGCGAGCAGCGCCGCGAGCTCCTCGACCCGCCCGACGAAGGGATCGTCGTCGGGCGGTGCGGCGGGCCGGCCGATCGGCGCGAAGCGGTAGCCCTCCCCGTAGACCGTGAGCAGGTGGTCGGGGTGGCTCGGATCGGCCTCGATCTTCTCGCGCAGCCGCCGGATCGTCGTGTCGGCGGCGCGGCTGTGGATCGCGGATCCCCCAGACCGCCTGGAGCAGCTCGTCGCGGGGCGCGACGAGGTCGGCCCGGTCGACGAGGTAGGCCAACAGCTGCAGCTCGCGGCGGGTCAGCCGGTCGCGCCCGCCGTCGGCGCGGGTGACCTCGCCGCGGCCCCACTCGATCGAGCAGGAGCGCAGGTTCAACGGCGGTCGTGGCGCAGAGCCGGCACTCACGCTCGGAACGTAGCGTCCCACGGGACAGGACGCCGGCGGCCGACCGTGGCACGATGTCGCCGGCGGCGGGACATCCGCGTCGGGATCGGAATGGCGCTCGAACCTGGCATGGCGATCGATCGCTACGTAGTGGAGGGCCTCCTCGGCGCCGGAGGCATGGCGGAGGTGTACGCCGTGCGCCACGCCCTGCTCGGCTCGTCGGCGGCGCTGAAGGTGCTCAAGACGCGCTCGCCGCAGCTCACCGGGCGGATGATGCGCGAGGGCCGCGCCCAGGCGCGCCTGCGGCACCCGAACGTGGTCGCCGTCCTCGATCTCCTCGACGTCGACGGCGCGCCCGCGCTGCTGATGGAGCGCGTCGAGGGGCCGACCCTGGCGGAGCTGCTCGGCGCCGGCCCCCTGCCGCTCGAGCGGGTCGACCACCTCGCGCGGGGGATCCTGCTCGGGCTCGACGCCGCCCACCAGCTCGGGATCGTCCACCGCGACCTGAAGCCCGCCAACGTCCTCATCGCCGGCGGCGACCTGCCGCGCATCGCCGACTTCGGCCTGGCCACCGCGCTCGCCGACGACACCGACCCGGCGCTGACCCGCCCGGGCTCGCCCATCGGCACGCCGGCGTACATGGCCCCCGAGCAGCACGAGGACGCCTCGGTCGTCGACGCCCGGGCCGACCTGTTCGCCTTCGGCGTCCTGCTCTACGAGATGCTGTGCGGGGTCGCGCCGGCGGCGGGGGCGAACCTCGTCGTGGCGTGGAGCAAGATGACGCAGCGCCGGTGGAAGCCCGTGCTGGAGGTGCGCCCGGAGACCCCGCCGCGGCTGTGCGACGCCGTGCAGTGGGCGCTCGAGCCCGACCGCGACAAGCGCGTGCCGTCGGTGCGGGAGCTGTGGGCGGTGCTGTTCGAGGAACCGTTCCCCGTCCCGACGGAGGTCGTCACCGCGCCGCTGCCGGTCGCGGCCGAGCCGCCGGCGCGCCCGCCCGCGTCGGCGAACAGCGCCATCCCCAAGCCGGCCCGCTCGCTCGTGGGCCGCGCGAGCGAGCTCGAGGCGGCCCTGCAGCGGCTCGAGCCGCGCGGCGGGCTGGTCACGCTGGTCGGCACCGCCGGCGTCGGCAAGACGCGCATCGCCATCGAGCTCGCCGCGCGCTGGCGCCACATGCGGCGGCCCGCGCTGTGGATCGAGCTGCAGGGCGCCCGCGACGCCGAGGACCTGGTGCGCGCCGTCGCGTCGTCGCTGCCCATCGCCGAGCGCGTCACGGCCGACACCGTCGGGCGCACGCTGTCGCGGCACGGTCCGCTGCTCGTGGTCCTCGACAACCTCGAGCAGCTGCCACCCGACGCGCTGGAGCTCGTCGGCGCCTGGGTGCGCGCCGCGCCGTCGCTGCGGGTGCTCGGCACCTCGCGCCAGCCGCTCGGCCTGGTCGAGGAGCAGATCCAGGACGTGCCGCCGCTGACCCTGCCCCGCACCGACGGCGACGTGGCCGGCTCCGAGGCCTGGCGCCTGCTCGTCGCCGCCGCGCCGGCCGGCGTCCTCGACGAGGTGAGCCCGAGCCAGGCGCGCCGGCTGCTCACCGCGCTCGACGGGCTCCCGCTGGCGCTCGAGCTCGCGGCGGCGCGCCTCGAGGTCCTCACCGTCGCGCAGCTCGAGGAGCGGATGCGCGACCGCTTCGCGCTGCTGTCGGCGCCGCCCGGGACCACCGACCCGCAGCGCCACCACGGCGCCCTGTTCGACGCCATCGCCTGGAGCTGGTCGCTGCTCGGCGAGGCCGAACGCGCCGCGCTGGGCCAGCTGTCCGTGTTCGCCGCGCCGTGCGGCCTCGACGCCGCGGAGGCCGTCGTCGGCCTCCAGGACGACGACGAGGTCCAGGTCCTCGACGCGCTGCACAGCCTCGTCCGGCGCAGCCTGGTCCGGCGCACGGGCGCCCGCTTCTCGCTGCTCGGCGCCATCCGGGAGTTCGCCGACCGCCAGCTCGACGACGCCCAGCGGCGCCGCGCCTGGGCCCGCCACGCCGCCTGGTTCGCGCGGCGGGTGGAGGACTTCACCGTCGAGCGCCGGGTCGTGTTCACGAGCAAGGTCGACCCCGAGGAGTACATGGCGGATTGGGGCGCGGTGCTCGATCGCGCCCAGCAGGAGCCTGCGCTGGTCGACGCGGCCCTGAGCTGCGCGCTGGGCCGCTCGGCGGCCTACGAGATCGTCGGGCCGTTCGAGGGCTCGCTGCGGGTCTGCGACGCGGCGCTCGCGCTGCCGGACCCCGGGACGCCACAGGCGCGGTTCGACCGCTGCGCGCTGCGCCTGAGGCGCGCCTTCGCCCTGCGCCGCACCGGGCGGGCGGCCGAGGCGCTGGAGGACCTGAACGCGCTCGTCGAGGAGGACCTGGAGCCGAGCCTGCGGGGGACCGTCCTCGGCAACCTGGGCGACCTGTACCACGAGACCGGCGACCTCGAGCGGGCGCGCGCGACGTACGGCGAGTCCCTCGAGCTGGCCCGCCGCCACGGGCCGCGGCACATGCTGCCGACCGCCGCGGCGTCGGTCGCGTCGCTGCTCGACGACCCCGACGCGTGCGACGCCCTCCTCCAGGAGGCGCTCGACGCCGCCGAGGACCCCGCGGTGCGGATGCAGATCCACAAGGACCGCGGCTGGGTGGCCGTCCAGCGCTACGAGCTGGCGCAGGCCGAGCGCGAGTACCGAGAGGTGCTCACGCTGGCCGATCGCCTCGGCCACCGGCGCGCCCGGCTGTACGCCGTGGGGCAGCTCGGCTTCGTGCACGAGATCGAGGGGCGGCTGGAGGAGGCGCTCGCCGAGGCGCACCAGGCCGAGATCGGGATGGACGAGGACGGCGACCTCGTCTTCGGCGCCTGGTACCGCACGTTCCGCGCCCGCATCCTGGCCCGGCTGGGCCGCTGGGAGGAGGCGCGGCCGCTCGTCGAGCAGGTGCTGACCGTCCCCGGGCTCAACCCGAGCCACGCCCTCCTCACCCGCCGGCTCCGGGCGGTGATCGCCGCCCGCCTGCGCGACCTCGATGCGGCCGCGGCGCTCGAGCAGACGGAGGCCTGCGACGCCCTGCCCCGGCGCATCGCCGAGGCGTACCTGGCGGCGGATCGCGGCGAGCTCGGCCTCGCGCGCGAGGTCATCGCGGCGTGCCGCGCCGAGGTGCGCGGGCTGCGCCACGACCTGCTGCTCGACTGCGTGGCGCAGGAGCTCGAGGAGGAGTGCACCGCCTGGCGCATCTCGGCGGACGGCGCCACCGTGCTCGGCCCCGACGGCGCGCACATCGACCTCGGCAAGCACGTCGCGAACGCCCGCATCCTCGCGCACCTCGCCGCGGTGCGGACCGAGGCGCCCGGCCGCACCACCGACGCCGAGGGGCTCGCCACCGCCGGCTGGCCCGGCGAGCGGATCGTGCCGAGCGCGGCGGCGAACCGGGTGCGCGTCGCGCTGTCGGCGCTGCGGCGGGCGGGGCTCGCCGCGCTCATCGACCGCGGCGACGGCGGGTGGCGGCTCGATCCCGAGCAGCCGCTCCGCTACCCGTACGGCGTCACATCGAAGTGACGACGGCGAACGCCGTCACGGCCACGAAGCCCACCACCGCCACCCCGAAGATGGCGAAGAAGATGAGGCTGATGACCACACTGGACACCAGTCCCCACATCCACTTCGACGCGGCCCGCTGCACGTTCCCCGCGACGCTGCCGCGCTCGCCGGGGATGAGCGGGTGGAGCACGCGCGGGACGTAGGACTTGACGAAGCGCCGGATCCGGCGCGCCGCCATGCCGCGGGCCTCCTGCGCGCCGAGCTCGAGCATGCGGTCGCGCGCGAGGGACATCGGGTCGGCCGGCGGATCGACCGGCGGGTCCACCAGCTTCAGCTGCGGGGCCTGCTCTGCTGCCATCGCTCACCTCACCCCCGGATCGTCACCGGGGGCGAGGGGCGGCGCTCGATAAAGCGGCGGGGGGCCGCGTTAAAGGGGCGCCGGCTCGCGCACGAAGACGAACCAGGCCTCGCCCGAGCCCGCCGCGCCGCACTTCTCCTTGCCGTCGTCCTCGCCCCAGTCGGTGCCGTCGGCCTCGTCGGAGTCCATGCCGGCGTCGTCGAAGTCGACGGTGAAGTCGTCGGTGTCGCCGCAGGTGTCCTCCCCCTCGAGGGCGCCGCTGCCGTAGGCGTTGCCGGCGGCGAGCAGCACGCCGCCGAGGTTGTCGCGGCGGGCGGGGGCCGGGTCGGGGTTGCCGCCCTCGGAGAAGCAGCTCTGCGCGTCGGTGCCGGTCGTGATCTCGAGGTACCAGGGCACGTCGTAGAACGACAGGTCGACGGCGTAGTCGACGTCGTCGACCAGCGTCTTGCAGGTGAAGCGCAGGTCGGTGTTGTCGACGACGAGCGGGCGCAGGCCGTCCCAGACGCCGGCGTGGGGGTCGGCGGGGAACAGCGTGGTCAGGTCGGCGTTGTAGGGGATGCGGGCGTCGTTGAGCGTGCCGCGGGCGGTCGACGCGACCAGCGTCCAGCCGCCGCCGTCCGTGTCCATGTCGCAGTACACGTCGAGCGAGCCCGTGCCGGTGGGGCGGATGCCGTACACGCCGCTCGGCAGGCCCGGATCGCTGTCGTACCAGGCGGCGCAGGAGGCGCAGTCGTCGGCGGCGTCGCAGTCGGCGTCGATCCCGTCGTTGCACACGAGGTCCACGGCGCCGGGGTGCACGCCCGGGTCGCCGTCGTCGCAGTCGACCTCGCCGCCCTCGAGGACGTAGCCGGGGCCGGGGTCGGTGCAGACGCCGGTGAGCGCGACGATGCCGTCGCCGTAGCCGTCGAGGTCGGCGTCGGTCTCCCAGCGGCCCGAGATGACGATGTTCGGGTCGTTGTCGTCGCAGTCGAGCGGCCGGTTGGGCGGCGCGTGCATGGCCATGGTGCAGGTCGGGTCGGCGACCTGGATCAGCACGTCGGTGCGGTAGCCGTCGCCGTCGAGGTCTTCGTAGCAGTCCTCGAGGGCGTCGCAGTCGCTGTCGACCCCGTCGGCGGGCGTCTCGACGGCGCCCGGGTGGATGTCGGGGTCGAGGTCGTCGCAGTCGCCGTCGACGCAGGTGAAGAAGCCGTCGGCGTCGCGGTCGGTGTCGTCCGGCGTCTCGTCGTTGCAGTCGTTGTCGATCGTGTCGCAGGTGACCTCGGCGGCGGCCGGGTTGACGGCGGCGTCGGTGTCGTCGCAGTCCTCCTCGTTGTTCGACGCGACGCCGGGCCGCGGCGCGCAGGCCATCACCGAGGAGCCGGGCTCGCCGAAGCCGTCGCCGTCCGCGTCGGCGAAGAGCTCGCGCTGGCCGGCGGGGTCGAGGGTGTCGTCCTCGTCGTCGCGCAGGTCGTCGCAGTCGTCGTCGACCCCGTTGCAGATCTCCTGGGCGACCGGGTTGATCTGGTCGTTGGTGTCGTCGCAGTCCTCCTCGTTGTCGACGGCGCCCTCGGGCGCGAGGCAGGCCTGCACGGACGGGCCGGGGCGGCCGAAGCCGTCGCCGTCGTTGTCGGCGAACCAGCTCAGAGCGAGGTCTCGTCGAGCGAGTCGTCCTCGTCGTCGATGAGGTCGTCGCAGTCGTCGTCGACCCCGCTGTTGCAGACCTCGATGGCGCCCGGGTTGCGCGCGGCGTCGGTGTCGTCGCAGTCCTCGCCGAAGCGGGCCCAGCCCTCCGGGGCGTCGCAGGCGAGCAGCGGGACGTCGTCGTTGCCGTAGCCGTCGCCGTCGAGGTCCTCGAAGAACAGCAGGGCGTCGGCGCCGTTGTCGAGCCCGTCGCAGATCCTGGTCGATGCCGTCGCACTCGGGCTCGGCCGCGCCGGGGTGGATGCCGGGGTCGTCGTCGTTGCAGTCGCCGCCCACGGAGACCTGGCCCTCCTCGAGCTGGCAGGCGCCCTGGATGGCGGCGCCGCGTAGCCGTCGCCGTCGTCGTCGGCGAAGGCTGCGATCTCGTCGGCCTTGTCGCAGCCGCCCTTGCACCCGGCGGCGAGCGACGCGGCCGCGAGGGTGCAGGCGAGCAGGAGCGGGCGAGCTGGGCTGTGCATTCGGCGCCTCCGGGTCCGCGGCATGATGCCCGCGGCGGCACAGCGCTGTCAGTGACCATGTCCATGGGGTGTGCTCTGGGCGAGGCGGTACGCCACGCCGTCGCCCAGGGGCGCGGAGTGCCGGGGCGAACCGTCACATGGGCGCCGACGTCGCGTACCCCCTCGCCCTGCGCGCACCCCAGCACGTCCATGGGGGTGTGCTCGGGCCGGGGGCGGGCACCCGAACGTGCGGACCGCTGGGATGAGCTCCACGCCGTGACGTTCGCCCGCCCGCCCCCCGGCCCTGCGCGCACCCCAGCCACGCGCGGGAGCGGGCTGGGCCGGGCCGCTGCGGCGCGATCACGATGGTGCGCCTGGGGCGGCGAGGCACGTGGCTGCCTCGTCGACCGAGCTGATGGCGTGCCCGCACGAACACCACCACGACCACGCCGTCGGCGTGTCGAGCACATCCTCCTGGTCATGGCCTCGGTGGCGGGGTGGGCGCGCGGACGGGATGAGCTCCATGCCGTGACGTTCGCCCGCCCCCCGGCCCGAGCACACCCCCAAGGTCACAGCTTCGGGCCGGCCCCGCGGATCGCCTCGCTCGCCCCCGACTCGTACTGCCGGAAGTTGTTCTGGAACAGCTGGGCGAGCTTCTTCGCCGCAGCGTCGTAGGCCTCCTTGTCGGACCAGGTCTCCCGCGGCGCGAGCACGCTGGCGGGCACGCCGGTGCACGCCGTCGGGACCTCGAAGCCGAAGAGCGGGTCGGTGACCGTCTTGGCCGAGGCGAGCTCGCCGCTGTGGATGGCGTCGAGGATGGCGCGGGTGTGGGTGATGCTCATCCGCTTCCCCACACCATACGGCCCGCCGGTCCAGCCGGTGTTGACGAGCCAGGTCTGCGCGCCGTGGGCCTGGAGCTTGGCGGCGAGCAGCTCGGCGTACTTCGCCGGGTGCCAGACCAGGAACGGCGCCCCGAAGCACGCGCTGAACGTGGCCGAGGGCTCCTTGACCCCCACCTCGGTGCCCGCCACCTTGGCGGTGTAGCCGCTGATGAAGTGGTACATCGCCTGCTCGGGCGTGAGCCGCGCCACGGGCGGCAGCACGCCGAACGCGTCGGCCGTCAGGAAGATGACGTTGCGCGGGTGCGGCCCCAGGCAGGGGATGCGCGCGTTGTCGATGTACTCGATCGGGTAGCTGCAGCGCGTGTTCTCGGTGAGCGCCGAGCTGTCGTAGTCGACGGCCCGCGACGTCGGGTCGTACACGACGTTCTCGAGGACCGAACCGAAGCGGATCGCGCCGTGGATCTGCGGCTCGTCCTCGGCGGACAGGTGGATGGCCTTGGCGTAGCAGCCGCCCTCGATGTTGAACACGCCGTCGTCGGTCCAGCAGTGCTCGTCGTCGCCGATGAGCTCGCGCGACATGTCGGCCGACAGCGTGGTCTTGCCGGTGCCGGACAGGCCGAAGAAGATGGACACGTCGCCATCGCGGCCCATGTTCGCCGAGCAGTGCATCGACAGCACGTCCTGGCGCGGCATGAGGTAGTGCATGATGGTGAAGACGCCCTTCTTCATCTCCCCGGCGTACTGCGTGCCGAGGATGACCATCTCCTTGCGGCCGAAGTGCAGCGCCACGCTGGTCTTGCTGGTCATGCCGGAGGTGTGGCGGTTCGCGGGGAACTCACCGGCGTTGAAGATGACGTAGTCGGGCTCGCCGAAGCTCGCGAGCTCCTCCTCGGTGGGCCGGATGAGCATGTTGTGCATGAACAGCGCGTGGTAGGCGCGCGTGGACACGATCCGGACCTTGATGCGGTACTTCGGGTCCCACCCGGCGAAGCCGTCGACGACGTACAGCCGGCTGCGGGTGTTGAGGTAGTCGATCGCCCGCTCGTGGTTGATCATGAACACCCGCTCCTCGAGGCGGATGTTCACCGGGCCCCACCACACGTCCTCCTTCGAGGACGGCTCCTCGACGATGCGCTTGTCGGCGGGGCTCCGGCCCGTCTTCTCGCCGGACATGGCGACCAGCGCGCCGGAGTCGACGATGGCCGTGCCCGGCTCGTTGCGCAGGCCGTGCTCGTAGAGCAGCGCGGGGGACGGGTTGCGGATGATGTCACGCACGTTGATGTCATAGGACGCCAGCGAAAACTCACTGCTCACGACGCACCTCGGGGACCTCGGACACCGGGGCCCCACCGTAGCCGGTTGCCCCGGCGCCCGCACGAAAGGTTGATGCTGGCGATCTCGTGGGCCAGCGGAGAGTTACGGAGCCCGCACGAACCAGGGAGACCCGTATCTCACCGGCGGAGGGAGAGGGTCACCGTCGTGCCGTCGCGGCGGATCTCCACGGCGCCCCGGGTGATCCGGCTGCGCCCGCGCCACGCCCGGACCCGGAACGGCTCGGCCGCGAGATCGCACAGCTCGCGCGCCAGGCGCAGGAAGGTGGCCTGCGCCTGCTGCTCGGAGCTGCAGCGCAGGGTGCGCACCATCGCGTCGTCCTGGTCGCCGGGGGCGCCGCGGAGCGCGATCTGCAGCAGGTACGGCACCTCGGCGGCGCCCGTCGCCGCGGGGTCGGCCCAGCGCGCGCCGACCCAGCGCGGCTCGACGTCGAGGGACCGCAGCCAGGCGGTGGCCCAGCGCACGAGCGCCGCCTCGCGGTATTGCCCCCACCGCACCCGCTCGGCGGGCCAGCCGGCCAGCACGGCGTCGAAGCTGCGGAAGGCGCTGCCGCCGGCGAGCGCGGCGTCGAGCCGGTGGGCGAGGTCGTCGTCCTCGACGGTGTCGACGAACTCGGTCATCAGCCGGTACTCGCGGCTGTACAGCGGGATCTTGGCGTAGCGGTCGGGGTCGGCGTCGATGCGCCGCTCGACGGGCTCGTTGTCGCGGCCCACGACGGCGGGGTCGAACAGGCGCAGCAGCTCGCCCTCGCGCAGGTCGAGGTAGGTCCCGACGAGGCCCTCGTCGCGCGCCGTCAGGGCGGCGATGAGGGAAGCAGCGTCGACGGCGACCTCGCGTCGGTCCATGGGGACGCTGTACCGCGCTGGGGGCGGGTGCGCGAGCGCGCCGCGGGAACTCCTCGACACGGTGTCTGCACGACGGTACACCGTCTGGCGATGCCGAACCGTGCCGACTGTCGCTGTGGCTGCTGCTGTCCCCCGCCCGGGGTGGGCTGAGCCGCTTCGCGTCGCCACGATCGACCGAACGACCGCCCGCCCCGGCCCTGCCGCGGCGGGCGTCGTCGTCTCTGGTCCCCCCTCCCCTCCCGATGTGCCGATGACCCCGTCCTGCGCCCGCACCTGTTGTTGTCCCCGCTCCTGCTTCGTCGCCGGAGAGGGACGGCTGCGCGCGCGCGCGTAGGCCCCGTCGAGCCCCCCCGGCACCGTGCCGGGGACGTGGGCCCTCCGTCGCGGTCCCCACCCCGGCCCGCACGGAGCCTCGATGTCCCCGTCCCTGTCCCTCCCCGACGACCCCGCTGCCAGCGCCCGCGCGCTGCTGGCGCGCGCCGTCGACCCCCACGGCCGGCGGCTGGTCCTCGTGACGAGCCTCGGCCCGCAGTCGCTCGTGATCCTGCGGCTGCTCGAGCAGGCCGGCCGCCGGGTCGACGTCACCCTGCTCGACACGGGCCTGCTGTTCGGCGAGACGCTCGCGCTGCGCGACCCGCGTCGAGGACCGCTTCGGATCCGCATCCGCACGGTGCAGCCGGCGCAGACCGTCGCCGAGCAGGCCTGCGGCCCACGGCGACGCCCTGTGGGCCCACGACCCCGACGCCTGCTGCGCCCTGCGCAAGGTGGCGCCGCTGCACGAGGCCCTGGCGGGCTACGACGCGTGGATCACGGGCCTGCGCGCGTCGCAGGGCGCGAGCCGGGCGGCGGTGCAGGCGGTGGCGCACGATCCGGTCACGGACCGGGTGAAGATCGCGCCGCTGGCGGACTGGTCTCGCGACCAGGTGGTGGCCTTCCTCCGCGACGAGGACCTCCCCTACAACCCGCTGCTGGCCCGCGGCTACGCGAGCGTCGGCTGCTGGCCGTGCACCCGGGCGACGACGTCGTTCACGACGGCGACGGGGCTGCTCGACGAGCGCGCCGGCCGCTGGGCCGACCACCCGGAGAAGCGCGAGTGCGGCCTGCACGGCGCCCAGGGGGTGCAGCGATGAGCCGCCCGTCGATCGCCGGCCCCGCCGCGCGCGCCGAGCTGGACGCCCTGCAGGACACGATCGCGCGCTACCGCGACGGGCGCGTGCCCGAGGCGGTGTTCCTCGAGTACCGGCTGCGCCACGGCGTGTACGGCCAGCGCCAGGACGGCGTGCACATGCTGCGCAGCAAGCTCCCGCTCGGGCTGCTGTCGCCCGAGCAGCTCGACGCCTTCGCCGACATCGCCGAGCGCTACGGCAGCGGCGTCGCGCACCTGACGACCCGCCAGGACATCCAGGTGCACTTCGTCCCGCTCGCGTCGACGCCGGACCTGCTGCGGGTGCTGGCCGACGCGGAGGGGACGGCGCGCGAGGCCTGCGGCAACGTCGTGCGCAACGTCACCGCCTCGGTGGACGCCGGGGTCGCGCCGGACGAGGCGTTCGACGTGACCCCCTACGGGATGGCGCTGGCGCGCTTCCTCCTGCGCCACCCCGACGGGCAGAGCCTCGGCCGGAAGTTCAAGATCACGCTGGCCGGCGCGTTCGGGCCCGACAACCAGGCCGCCATCCACGATCTGGGGCTCACGGCCGTCGTGCGGGACGGCGTGCGCGGCTTCCACGTGCGCGTGGGCGGCGGGCTCGGGGCGGTGCCGCACGAGGCGCCCGTGCTGGCCGAGTTCGTGCCGACGGACGAGCTGCTGCCGACGGCGCTGGCCGTCCTCCGCGTCTTCTCGGCCCACGGCGAGAAGGCGAAGCGGGCGCGGGCGCGGCTCAAGTTCCTGGTCGCGGACTGGGGCATCGCGCGGTTCCGCGAGGCGGTCGCGGCGGAGCGTGCGGGCCTCGCGGACGATCCGGTGTGGCGGGCGTTCGACCTGGACGCCTGGGACGACGCGCCGCTGGCGCCGCCCGGGGAGGCCGAGCCGCCGCGGAGCGAGGCCGAGGGCGCGTGGCGGGCCACGAACGTCCGCCGGCAGCGGCAGGCGGGCTACGCGGCCGTGAAGGTGCGGGTCCCGCGCGGGGACCTCGACCCGGCGCAGCTGCGCGGGCTGGCGCGGCTGGTGCGCGAGGTCGGTGACACGCTCCGGATCGGCGTGGACCAGTCGCTGCTGCTGCGGTGGGTGGCGCTCGATCGGCTCGGTGCGGTGTACGACGCGCTCGGGGCGCTCGGCCTCGCCGAGGCGCGCGCCGGCGGGCTCGCCGACCCGGTGACCTGCCCCGGCGCCGACACGTGCAAGCTCGGCATCACCTCGCCGCGGCGGGCGGTGCGCGCGATGGCGGACCGGCTGGAGCGCTTCGCGGCGGACCCGCGGGTGGCGCTGCTGCGGATGCACCTGTCGGGCTGCCCGAACGCCTGCGCGCAGCACACCATCGCCGACATCGGCCTGTTCGGGGCGGCGCGGACGGTGGGCGGGCGCGCGGCGCCGCACTTCGTCGTGATGGTCGGCGGGCGCGCCGACGGCCTCGGCGTCGACGGGACGCCGGGGAGCGGCTTCGCGCTGCCGCTCACCAAGGTGCCCGCAGCGCGGCTCGGGGACGCGGTGGAGCGGATCGTGGCGGCGTTCGTCGCGGAGTCGCCGGCGGACGAGGCCTTCGGCGACTGGGTGCGCCGGACCGACCGCGGGGCGCTCAAGGCCACGCTGAACGAGCTGCAGGCGCTGCCCGACGACGAGGCGTCGTTCCGGGAGCACGGCAGCGACGCGCCGTTCGCCGTGCGGCGCGGCGTGGGGGAGTGCGCGGGCGAGATCGTCGGGCTGGCGGACCTGCTGATGGCCGAGGCCGACGGCGAGGCCGACCGGGCCGTGGCGGCGCTGGAGGCCGGGGACGCGCAGGGGGCGCAGGCGCACGCGCGGGCGGCACTGTCGGCGGCGGCGCGGGCGCTGCTCGCGACGGACGGGCTCACGACGGGCTTCGACGAGGCCGAGGCGTTCCGCGTCCGCTGGTACGAGGCGGGGCGCATCTTCGAGGGCGTCGGCCACTACTACCTCCAGGCGGTGCAGGAGGGCACGGTGGACGGGGACCGGCTGCGGCGGCTGACCGTCGAGGCGGGGCTGTTCGTGGAGGAGGTCCACACCGTGCTCGGGCGGCTCGCCGCCGCGGCGGCCAAGTGAGCGCCGTGGGGCCGGTGGCCGGCGGGGGCTCGCTGCTCGTGGCGTGGCGGCTCGGCGGGCGGCGCGTCGTCGTGGTCGGCGGCGGGCCGATCGCCGCGGAGCGCGTGCGCGCCGTGCTGGGTGCGGACGGGGACGTGACGCTGGTCGCGCCGTCGGCGGTGGCCGAGCTGCGGGCGCGGGCGGCGCGGGGCGAGCTGCGCTGGGTGCCGCGCCGGGTGCGGGAGGCGGACCTCGACGGCGCCGAGATGGTGCTGGTCGCGGTGGACGACGAGGCCGTGGGGAGCTGGGTGAGTGCCGGGTGCCGGGCGCGCCGGATCCCGGTGAGCGTGGCGGATCAGCCGGCGCGCTGCGACTTCTGGTTCCCGGCCGTGCTGCGGGACGGGCCGGTGCAGATCGCCGTGAGCACGGGCGGCAACGGGCCCGCGCTGGCGCGGCGGCTGCGGGACCGCATCGCGCGGGCGCTGCCCGCCGACGTGGGCGAGGCGGTGCAGCGCTTCGGGGCGCTGCGGCAGGCGGTGCGCGCGGTCGTGCCCGACGCGCGGCGGCGGATGGCGCTGCTGGCGGACGCGGCGGCGCGGACGAGCTGGTCGCGGATGGCGTCGCTGTCGGTGGAGGACGTGCTCGGGCAGCGGGAGGTCGCGGATCCGGGCCGGGCGCGGATCCGGCTCGTGGGCGCGGGCCCGGGGACCCGGAGCTGCTGACGGTGGCGGCGCGGCGGCGCTGGCCGAGGCGGACCTCGTGCTGGCGGACCGGCTGGTGCCCGAGGCCGTGCTGGCGCTGGTGCAGGGCGAGCTGCGGATCGCGCGGGAAGGCGCGGAGGCGGGCGGCGCTGGCGCAGGCCGAGCTCGACGCCGACGCCATCGAGGCGGTGCGGGCCGGCCGCGACGTGGTGCGGCTCAAGTGCGGCGACCCGTTCCTGCTCGGGCGGGGCGGGGAGGAGATCGTGGCGTACCGGGCCGCGGGGATCGAGGCCGAGGTGGTGCCGGGGGTGAGCGCGGCGCTGGCCGGGCCGCTGCTGGCGGGGATCCCGGCGACGATGCGGGGCCACGCCGACCGGGTGCTGGTGGCGACGGCGTCGCTCGGCGGGGACGGGCGCTGGCGCGGCTGCCGGCGTTCGACGCCGACACGACGGTGGTGCTGCTGATGGCGGTGGGGCACCTGGCGGCGCTGCCGGGGCGCTGGCGGCGGCGGGGTGGCCCGCGGACTGGCCGGCGGCGGTGGTGGAGCGGGCGTCGTGGCCCGACCAGCGGGTGACGCGGTGCGCGGTGGACGGGCTCGAGGGGGCTGCGCGGGGTCGCGGCGCCCGCGGTGAAGTCGTGCTCGGGCGGACGGTGGCGGCGCTGGAGGCGGGGCAGGCGGCGTCGGTGGCGTAGCCCCGGACGCGGTTCACTCCGATCAGGGCGGGGCGTCGAGCGGTGACCCACATGGCGAGCGGTGGTCGCTGGCAGCGCCTCGCCGTGGGCCTCGGCGGGGCCCGTCCACACTTCGCCACCGTGCTCGCGCGGCGTTGTGGAGGGCGCGGTCGAAGCGGGCGCCCGGCGTGCGGCTGCCGGGAAGCTCCAGGTGGCGCGCGTCTTCGCGCGTCGGCGGCCCCGCGGCGACCCAGGCGTCGACGAGCTGGTCGGCGCCGGGGACGCCCTCGGCCTCGTCGCGGCGGAGGTTCGTGTCGCCGGCGAAGATGGCGGGGCCGGGCTCGGCCAGCAGCCGGGCGGCGACGGTGGCGAGCTGGGCGCGGCGCACGTCGCTGGCGGCTGCGCCGCTCTCGAGGTGGCTCGTGGCGATCCACCAGCCGCCGGCGCGGGCCCAGACCAGCGCCCGGCCCATGTCGCTGTTGGGGAAGGGCTCGACGCCGTGGGCCGTGACAGGGTGGTCACCGCGGATGGCGAGGGCGCAGAAGTACTCGCTGTCGGTGCTGGCGGGCGGGTCCGGCGGGAAGACGGCGTAGCCGGCGTGGTGGAGGTGGTGCTTCCAGTGGGCGTGCCAGCTGCGGACGACGAGCTCCTGGAGGAGGATGGCGTCGGGCGGGGGCTGGGGGGCGGTGAGGGAGGCGGGCAGGAGCAGGGCGAGGCAGGCGGCCTCGGTGCGCTCGTCGAGGCGGTGGTCGTCGAGGCCGTTGACGTTCCAGCTGACCAGGGTGCGGGGCATCGGGGGACTCTATCCCGCGGGCGGGCAGCGCCCTGGGGTTGCTGCTTCGGCGAGGCGGCGCCGACGTGCCCGGGACGGTTCTGCTTCACCCCAGGATGAATTCGGCCCCGACCCCTTCTACTGGCGCGTGCGCGCCGAAATGGCTTCCCGATTCCTGGGCACGTGCGAGCAACCTCGTGAACGGAGCAGGAATCGGGGAAGCCCCATCGGCTTTGCTCGCGCAATTTGCTTCCGGTTCCGGGGTTCGGAACCTTTGTCGAACGCGATTCGGGAATCCGGCGCCGAGGCCCGGGACCGATCTGCTTCGATCCAGGATGAAATCAGGTCGGGCCCGATCTGCTTCCGGAGGGCCAGAATGTGCCGGAAGGGCAGTTCCGCCACGTTTCACGGCCGCGGCGCCGTCCTTAACCCGACCGACAACCGCCCCCCCACTACGTTCTCGGCACAGGAGGCCCGATGAACCCGCGCCCGCTCGCCCTCGCCCTGCTCCTCCCCGCCTGCAGCCCCCCGCACCAGAGCGGCCCCGACCAGTTCGACGACGACAACCTCTCCTACACCTACGACAAGGACCTGCCCCTCACCGGCAACCGCCCCGCCGTCGACGCCGCCGTCGACGCCTGGATGGCCACCAACCACGTCGCCGGCTGCGGCGTCTCCCTCGCCGAGGCCGGCCACGTCACCTTCGTCCAGGGCTACGGCCTGCGCGACGTCGCCGCGGGCGACCCCTTCGACATCGACACGATGGCCCCGGTCGGCTCGATCTCGAAGACGATCACGGCCCTGGCCACGATGCGCATGGTCGAGGACGGCCTGGTGGACCTCGACGACGAGATCGGCGACTTCGTCCTCGGCGAGGACCCCTCCTGGGCGGGCATGACCCTGCGCCACGGCCTGTCCCACACCACCGGCCTCCCCAAGTGGCCCACCTGGACGGCGGGCCTGCGGACCGAAGCCGACTTCGAGGCCGCCTACCCCGGCATCGAGCGCCCCACCCTCTTCCCGTGGGTGGTCCAGACGAGCTGGCGCACCACCCCCACCCAGACGACGCCGGGCAGCGCGGCCCTCTACTCCAACATCGGCGTCGAGGCCGTCGGCGCCGTCATCGACTACCTCTCGATGACCTACGTCCCCGACCAGGCCGGCTACGAGCGCTACGCCTGGAACACGGTCGCCCTGCCCACGGGCGACTGGTTCGACCCCGACGACATGCTCACCCCCGTCAGCGCCGCGCCCTGGCGCATGGGCGACATGCCGAACCGCTCCCTGCCCTACAGCTGGAACGGCGCGGGCTACGACCGCGTCGCCGACGAGTGGGACGTGTGGTGGCCGGGCGGCGCGGGCGGTGCCTCGGGCGCCTGGATGATGACGCCGGGCGACCTCGGCCGCCTCACCCTGGCCTTCCGCCGCGACGGCCGCGTCATCGACCCCGCGTCCCACGACACCCTCACGACCTGGCACTCGAACGCCATCTCCGGCGGCTACGGCCTCGGCGTCGCCCTCGGGAGCCAGCTCGGCCGCACGGCCCTCTGGCACACCGGCCTCGCCGACGGCCACCAGGCCATGTGGCTGTACTGGCCGACCGAGGACATCGGCGTGGGCGTCGTCTGCAACAGCGACCAGGGCAGCATCGCCGGCCTCGCCACCGCCGTCGGCGCCACCGCCCTGCCCCTGACCGGGCCGCCCATCGAGTGGGATCCCGGCGAGGTCGGCCCCGCCGCCTACGGCCTCACCGACGCCGACGTCGCCGCGTGGCAGGCCGACGCCGACGCCACGGAGGCCGCCCTCTCCGCCGCCCAGGCCGAGCAGGTGCTCTCCAGCGCCCAGTGAGCGGCGCGCCGGCGGACGCGCTACGTTCGCCGCAGATGACGGCCCACCACATCGGCGATCGCTACGCAGTGGCCCGGCGCCTCGGCAGCGGCGGCATGGCCCGCGTCTACCTGTGCTGGGACGAGCGGCTCCACCTGTGGTGCGCCATCAAGGTGATGACCGCCGAGGCCGTCATCGACAGCGTCATGCGCGCGCGCTTCGCCCAGGAGGCGCGCGCGCTGGCTCGCCTGGCCCACCCGAACCTGGTGCGCCTGTACGAGCTCGTCGACGACGTCGAGTGTCCCTACATGGTGATGGAGTACCTCGAGGGCGGCTCCGTCGCTGAGCGCCTCATCCGCTCGCCCATCCACCTGCACCAGGCGCTGCGGGCCGGCGCCGAGCTGTGCGCGGGCCTCGAGGTGGCCCACGCCGCCGGCGTCGTCCACCGCGACGTGAAGCCGCAGAACCTGCTGCTCGACGGCGACGGCGTGCTCAAGGTCGCCGACTTCGGCGTCGCGCGGGTCGAGCAGGAGCGCATGCGCCTGACGGTGTCGAACATGTCGCTCGGCACCATCGCCTACATGCCGCCCGAGCAGCAGCGCGACGCCGCGAAGGTCGACCACCGCGCCGACATCTACGGCGCGGGCGCCACGCTCTACGCGATGGTGACGGGCCGCCGCCCCACCCCGCTGCTCACCGGCGAGCGCGACAAGGCGCTCGCCACGCTGCCCGAGTCCGTGCAGCGCATCGTGCGCCTCGCGACGGCCCCCAAGCGCGAGGAGCGCTACGCCACGGCCCAGGCGATGGAGGACGCCCTGCGGGAGGCCTCGAGGGCGTCCCGCTCCCGGCGGGCACGCCCCCGATGGTGGACCACGCCGAGCCCCCGCCCGCCGAGCCGCCCACCGAGGCCATCGCGCTCGATCCCGACGAGCTCGCGGGCACCGAGCGGGCGTACGTCGCCGTGGCCGCGGTCGACCGCCCGCCGCCGCCCGTCACGCCGATCCCCGCCTGGCCCACCGCCTCGGGCATCGGCTTCGGCGCCATCGACCCGAGCCAGGACTCCTGGGGCTCGCTGGCCAAGACGACCGAGCTCGCCCTCCCCGTCCGCGCCCGCCGGCGCTGGGGGCGCTGGCTCGGCATCGGCATCGCCGTGGGCTTCATCGGGATCGGCTGCGCGGGGGCGAGCCTCCTGGCGCTGGTCGCCGCGTCGCTGCTCCTGCCCGGCATGTTCTGAGCGCCCGCTCGCGCCGGCCGGCTAAGGTGGGCGCATGTGGCTCCTCCTGCAGGCCTGCACGGGGCAGGCCCCGGACCTGCCGACCCTGCCGGACCCGCCCGAGGGCCCGTCGCTGTTGGACGTCGACCCCGTCGTCCCCCTGACCCGCGTGGTCACGCTGCACCGCGCGCATCCGGTGACGGTCACCGCCACCTGGCAGCTCGGCGAGCGCACCTTCACCGCCCGGGCCGGCCCCGGCACCGACCCCGAGCTCACGCTGGTGGGCTTCCCCCCCGACGCCACCGTGCCCGTCGAGGTGCGCCTCTCCGCCCCCGGCCTGACGGACGAGGTCGAGGAGCTGCTCGTCGAGACCGACCCGCTGCCCGCGCCGTTCCCCGAGCTGACCGTCCACCGCTCGGACCCGGCGGCCATGGCGCCCGGCGACACGCTGCTCGGCGTCGCCACCGACGGCACCTGGTACGGCCTGGTCCTCGACCCCGACGGCCAGGTGCTGTGGCTGCACGAGCAGCCCGGCGCGCGGATCTGGGACGTCCACCAGGACGACAGCGGCCTGCTGCGCGGCGTCGTCTTCGGCGCGGGCGGCGGGCTCCTCACCTTCGACTGGCGCGGGCGGACGATCCAGTGGATCGCCCCCGTCCACGGCGCGGGCTGGCACCACTCCTTCGCCCAGATCCCCGGCGGCCACCTCGCGCTGGCGCACGAGGTCGTGACCTTCCCGAGCTACCCGGCGTCCTACCAGGATCCCGAGGCCGAGCAGCTCGACGTGGGCGTCCTCGTCGACCACGTCGTCGAGCTCGACGACGACGGCGCCGTGGTCCACGACATCGACCTGTCGGAGATCGTGCCGCACGACCGCATCGGCTACCGCTCCCTCGTCACCGAGTTCGACGGCATCGACTGGACCCACGCCAACAGCGCCGAGCTCGCGCCGGACGGCGAGACGCTCATCGTGTCGCTGCGCCACCAGGACGCCGTGCTGGCGCTCGACCGCGCGACCGGCGCGCTGCGGTGGATCCTCGCGAACCCCGCCAACTGGCCGCCCGAGCTCGACGCGCTGCGCCTGCAGCCGACCACGCCCGACTTCGTGTGGCCCTACCACCAGCACGCCGTCGAGCCGCAGCCCGACGGCCTGCTCCTGCTCTTCGACAACGGCGCGGAGCGCGCCTCGCCGTGGACCGACGACGAGCCGCTCGGCCCGTCGGAGCGCTGGTCGCGCGTGCTCGCCGTCCGGGTCGACGAGGCGGCGGGCACGGTGGCGCCGGTGTGGAGCTTCACGATCCACGACGTCCAGCTCGACGCCGGCGCGATGGGGGACGTGGACCTGCTCCCCGACGGCAACGTCCTGTCGGTCTGGGGCTACGTGGTCCACGAGGACGGGCTGTCGCTCGACGAGACCGGGCGGGGGCGGACGCTCGGGCGGATCGTGGAGTTCGCGCCGCAGACGGGTGCCGTTGCGTTCGACGTGGCGCTGTGGTCCGACGTCGACGAGGTGCCGGCGGGCTGGAACGTCTACCGCGCACAGCGGATCGGGTCGCTGGGCGTGATACCGGACCCCATGACCGACGATCTCACGCTCATCTGCACCAAGACGTGAAGCGCCTGTCGCAAGGCGGTCGCCTTGCTCGACGCGCGCGGCGCGGCCTACACCTACCGCGAGTACACGAAGGATCCGCTGACGGAGGCCGAGCTGCGCGACGTGCTCGGCAAGCTCGGCGTGGGCCCGCGCGACGTGCTGCGCAGCGCCGACGCCAAGAAGGCGGGCCTGACCGGCAGTGAGTCCGACGCCGAGCTGATCCGCCTGATGGCGGGCAACCCGCGGCTGCTGCAGCGGCCGATCGGCGTGCGGGGAGAGCGCGCGGCGCTGGGGCGGCCGCCGGAGCAGCTCCTCACGCTGCTGGCGTAGCGCTCAGGCGAAGAGCGGCGGCGGCACCAGCGTGGCGTCGACCCAGGGGAGCTCGGCGCGATCCTTGCCGAGGGCCACCAGGTGCCGCTCGAGCCAGGCCTGCACGGGCTCGACCCCGATCGGCACCTCCGACAGCTGCGGCAGCGGATCGAACGCGGCCGGCAGCAGGTCTTCGGGCTTCACCCCGAGCTTGGTGCGGCAGTCCTCGAGGAACCGCTCCCGGTCGTCGGGGCGCAGCGTGTCGATCTTGTTGACGACGACCAGCACCGGGCGCCCGCGCTTGCGGCACGCCCCGTAGTCGGCCTGCTCGCGCGCCTGCACGCCGCCCTGGGCGTTCACCAGGTACACGTAGACGTCGATGTGATCGAGGACCTCGCGCGCCTCCTCGGTCACCGACTCCATCACGTCGCCCATGCCGGGCGTGTTCACGATCCACAGCGCGGTCGACGTCGGCAGGCGGCGGATCTCCACCTCCTTCGTGGAGCCGGCCACCGGGTCGACGTTGCCGGTGGGCAGGCCGAACAGCGCGCCCACCGCGGCGTCCTTGCCGGAGCTCGGCGAGCCGACGATCCCCACCGTCACCCGGTGCCGGACGGTGTGGCGCAGGCGGCAGACCTCGATCACGGCGGGCAGGGCGAGGTCGTCGCGGGGGCGCGCCAGCCAGAGCAGGAACAGGCAGCCGGGCAGCGGCAGGGGCGGCTTCGTCACGAGGTGCGACAGCGCCCGCCCCGCGCCCTGGCGCCCCGACAGCCGACGGAACGCGACGTCGCCGCCGCTGGGGGGCTTGTCGCTGTGCGGGTCGGCGTCCGGCCAGCGCACGGCGCGCTCCTCGGGGGTCATGCGCGCCCAGGCGTTGCGCAGGTGGTGGCGGACGATGGCCACCTCCGTCGCGACGACGGACCGCGGCGGGTCGATGCCCAGGCGCTGCGCGAGCTGCTTCACGGCGACGTCGTACTCGGGCGGCTCGCCGCGGCGCAGCATCGTGTGCACCTCGTTGGTCGCGGCGCGCCGCAGGCGCTTGTCGATGGCCCGCGCCAGGGCCCCGAGCTTGAGCCCCTGCGGGTTCACGTCGAGCAGGCCCGCGAGGACGTCCAGCTCGTCGCGGTGGCACTTGCGCAGCAGCTCGACCAGGTCGCTCAAGCGTCCTCGTCGCTCCGGACCTTGCGGTACTCGAAGGCGCTGGCGTCGAACACCTCGCGGAGCTCGGCGCCGGTCATCTTCCCCTCGCGCTGCAGGAAGGCGACCGGGGCGCGGCCGACGCCGTAGGTCGCGGCGCCGGAGATGACGGCGCCGATGCTGCTCACCGCGACGGTGACGAGCTGCCCGCCCGGCAGCCAGCCGGCCGCCTTGGCCGCCTCGACGGCCCAGCGGACGAAGCCCTTCGAGCCGCCGGCCAGCAGCTCGCCGAGCAGGAACAGCACGAGGTCCTGGTCGATGCGGCGCCCGAAGACGGCGGCCAGGTCGCTGATGAGCTTGACCTGGATCGCGGTGACCGCGGTGGCGTCGGCCCCGGGGACGGGGATCGCGCCCGCCATCGCCGCCCGCTTCGCCGCGAGGTGGATGATGGGCTCGCAGGCCGTGGCCTTGTTGCGCAGGTTCTTGGCGAACAGCAGCGCCTTGCCGCCGTCGCCGAGGTGGCCATGGATCCAGGCCACCACGGCGTCGACCCCGATGGGCTCGGGCGACAGCTGGGGCATCGGGTCGAAGGCCGTGACCACGGCCATGTCGTCGGGCACGCCGAGCTGCACGAGCGTGGACTTCACGAAGTGCTCGCGCTGCGCGGGCCGGATGAGGTCGATCTTGTTGAGGCAGACCAGCACGGGCCGGCCGAGGGCGCGGATCTTGTCGAGGTCGCGCTTCTCGTCGATCGTGGCGCCGCCGTCGCTGTTGACGACGTAGATCGCGAGGTCGAGCGAGTCGAGCACCTGCTCGGCGGGGCCCGGCCCGTGGGCGCGCAGGTCGCCGAAGCCCGGCGCGTTCCCCCCGCGCAGCTGGGGGTGGGTGTCGACCGCCGCGACCCGGACCCGCTCCGTCGAGCCCGGGACGGGGTCGATCTGGCCGAAGTCGATGCCGAACAGCGCGCGGATCGCGGCGTCCTTGCCCGACGAGGCGCTGCCGAGGAACGCCAGCGACACGGTCTGGCGCAGGGCGGCCGCCACCTCTTCGGCGGCGACCTCCCAGCGCGCGGCGACCTGCGCCTTCAGCGAGGGGACCGGGGGGATCGTCACTCATCTAGAAGTAGTACCGAGCGCCGAGTACCGCCGTCGACGCCGATGCCGAGGGGCGGCAGGATGGTCATCCGGCCGCCTCGATCCAGAACTGGACGGGGGCGTCCTCGAGGTCGAAGTCCAGGCCGACGGGCACGCGGGCGCCGATGACGGCGTCGTAGGCGCGGTCGCCCCACCAGCCGTAGCGCCAGGACGTGACGAAGCCGCCGACGCCGACGCGGAACGGGATGGCCACGCCGTCGCCGCTCGTGAGCTCGGTGACGTGCCAGTGGTAGGCCGCCTGGGCCCAGATGCCGCCCCAGAAGTAGTTGTCGGTGTAGGGGCCGCCGACCAGGAAGTCGATCGCGTTGCGGCGACCGCCCAGGTAGACCTTGCCCGTCACCCCGGAGGGCAGGCGGCTGGAACGCCGAGGCCGGCCCACGCCGTTGCCGATCTCCGTAGCGCCCGCATCCTGCGCGGTCAGCGCCGGCAGGGAGTCCTGAGGTGCGTCTCCTCCTCGGGCGCCACTGTATGTCGCGCCCGGAACAATACCTCTGTCGGTGGAGCGTTCTACGGAGCGACGACCAGGAGGTGACGGTGGCCCGCAGCACCGACGCGTTCGTGGCGGCGTCCCGCTTCGGGCTCGGCGCCCGCCCGGGGGAGCTCGCCCAGATCGGGGTTCACGCGCGCGACTGGCTGCTGTCGCAGCTGTCCGCGCCCGATCCGCACGTGCAGAGCCGGCTGGCGGCGCTGCCGTCCACGGAGCGCCGGGTGGCGGGGATCGCGGCGATGAAGGGGGCGGCGCCCGAGGCGCGCGAGCAGCTGCGGATGGACCGGCGCGACGACTACACGGGCGACTTCGGGGTGCACCTTGCGGCGGCCGCGGCGTCCACGATGCCGTTCCGGGAGCGCCTGGTCGCGTTCTGGGGCAACCACCTGACGGTGTCGATCGCGCGCAAGGAGGTCACCCCGCTGGTGGGGCCCTTCGAGCGCGAGGTGGTGCGGCCCGGGCTCGACGGCAGCTTCGCCGACCTGGTCCTGGCCAGCGCGAAGCACCCGGCGATGCTCGCCTACCTCGACAACGCGCGCTCCGTGGGGCCGGACTCCTGGGCGGGGCGCAAGAGCGGGCACGGGCTCAACGAGAACTACGCGCGGGAGCTGCTCGAGCTGCACACGGTCGGCGTCGACGCCGGGTACGGCCAGGCCGACGTCGAGGCGCTGGCCGCGCTGCTCACCGGCTGGACGATCGACGGGCTCGGTCCGGGCCTCGGCCGCGGGATGTGGCCGTTCGGGACGGCGGAGGGCGGGTTCGCGTACCGGCCCGAGCGGCACCAGCCCGGCGCGCGCACGGTGATGGGCGCGTCGTACCGGGACGCCGAGGCGGCGATCCGCGCGCTCGCGGTGCACCCGGCGACGGCGCAGCACGTGGCGACGCGGCTGGCGCGGCACTTCGTGGCCGACGATCCGCCGCTGACCGTCGCGGCGCTACGGCGGACGCGTTCGTGGCGAGCGAGGGCGACCTGCCGAGCGTGCACCGCGCGCTGGTGGCGCTGCCGATGCCGTGGCAGGCGCCGCTCGCGAAGGTGCGGTCGCCGTGGGACCTCGTGCTGGCGACGCAGCGCGCGGTCGGCGGCGAGCCCGACGGGGCGCGACTGCTGCGGTCGCTCAAGTTCCTCCGGGCAGCTGCCGTACCAGGGCGCCGTCGCCGCAGGGTGGCCCGACCGGGCCGAGGCGTGGATCGGCGGCGGCGCGGTGCTCGCGCGGCTCGAGTGGGCGGAGCAGGTGGGGCGGGCGGCGCGGCGGGCGAAGGGGACCGACGGCGGCGGTCGCGGAGGACGTGCTGGGGCCGGCGTTGTCGGCCGGACCGGAAGGCGGTGGCGTCGGCGCCGCCGGCGCAGGCCGTGGCGGTGCTGATCGGCGTCGCCCGAGTTCCAGCGGAGGTGAGCGTGGACTGGACACGACGGGGCTTGTTGGCGGCAGCGGGCGCGGCGACGCTCGCCTCGCGGATCGGCTGGGCGGCGGCGCCGGCCGAGCAGCGGCTGGTGGTGCTGCTGCTGCGGGGCGGGATGGACGGGCTCAGGGCGGTGCCGGCGGTCGGATCGGGTGGGGCGCGGTGCGAGCCCGTGGCCGACGCCGTGGCGCTGGACGGGACGTTCGCGCTGCACCCCGGCCTGGCGCCGCTGAAGGCGCGGTGGGACGAGGGAGCTGCTGGTGGTGCACGCGACGGCCGGGGCGTACCGGGAGCGGTCGCACTCGACGCGCAGAACGTGCTCGAACGGGACGGACGCGCCACGCAGGGGCGAACACCGGGTGGCTGAACCGCGCGGTGGGGGCGCTCGGCGGGGTGCCGGCGCTGGCGGTGGGGCGGACGGTGCCGCTGGTGCTGGGCGGGCCGTCGACGGTGGCGTCGGGATCCGGCGCGGGCGCCCGGGGTGGACCGGGAGGTGATCGACCAGGAGTGGCGCTGTACCGGGACGATGCCGTGCTCGGGCCGGCGCTGTCGCGGGGGCTGGCGACGGAGGCGCTGCTGGCGGGGTTCCGGGAGGCCGGGGCGGACCCGCGGAGATCCTCTGGGGCGGGCGATGGCGGCGCCGGCGAGGCCGCGGGTGGCGGTGATCGAGGCGGGTGGCTGGGACACACGCACGTGCGGCAGGACGCGACGCTCGGGGCGAACCTGCCGGCGCTGGCGAAGACGCTGGAGGCGCTGCGGACGGGGCTCGGGGCGGCGTGGGGGCGGAGCGTGGTGGCGGTGGTGACGGAGTTCGGGCGGACGGTGCGGCCGAACGGCAGCGGCAGGACCGACCACGGGACGGGCGGCGTCGCGCTGCTCGTGGGCGGAAGACGGTCGCGGGGGGGCGGGTGCTGGCGGACTGGCCCGGGCTGGGGAGCGCGGATCTGCTGGACGACCGGGATCTGCGGCCGACGACGGACCTGCGGACGGTGCTGGCGGGCGTGGTGCGGGACCACCTGGGGGTCGACGGGGTGGAGCGGGTGTTCCCGGGGAATTGCGGCCGGCGGACGGGTGGTGCCGGGGGCTGAGGGCGGCGGGAGCGGCGCGCAGCGGCGCCAGCTCGGGCTCCTCGACCTTGTCCTGCTCTGCCTCCGCTCCAGGATGAATTGCGCAGACGGAGCCGGCCGGAACGCGATGCGGCCGCTTACCGAGCTTCAATCACCATGAAGGCTCGCGGTCGCGCAGCGCTCCCGTCGTGCGAGCCTGCGCATGATGATGGGAGTGGCGTTCGCCCGTGCGAAGCCGGGCGGACGACGTCGAGTCGAGCCGATCCGCCTCCGGACGGCCCGTCGTGGGCGACCGAACCGCGGAACTGCAGCGCGGGGCGGTCGGGCCCAGACGGTTCTGCTTCCGCGCCAAGGATGAATTCAGGTCGGGCCCGATCTGCTTCGGAATGCGCGCAGGGCCGGGCGGCGGGCGGGCGAACGTCACTCCGGCGCGACGCCATCGCTCCGGTGCGTTCAGGTGCCCGGCGCCCGTTGCGGGCGACCCCCGCGCTAATACTGAACCAAATGGTTCAGCATCAGCCCACCCTCGACCGCACCTTCGGCGCCCTGGCCGACCCCACCCGCCGCGCCGTCCTCCTGCGCCTCGGCGCCGGCGAGGCCTCCCTCGGCGAGCTGTCCGCCGGCTTCGACATGACGCTGACCGCCCTCAAGAAGCACGTCACCGTGCCAAGGGCGCAGGCCTCGATGCCTGAAGGTCGGCCGCGTCCGCCGCTGCCGCCTCGGCCCCAGCACCTCGAAGACGCGATGGCCTGGATCTCACCTACCAGCAGCAGCTCGAGGAGCGCCTCGACCACCTCGAAGCCTTCCTCGCGCACACCACCGGAGACCGACCATGACCACGACGGCGACGAGAGCGAAGATGACCCGGTGGGGGGACCGTGAGTTCACCGTGGAGCGCGTGTTCGCCGCCCCGCGCGAGCGCGTCTGGCGCGCGATGACCGAGCCCGAGAGCGCTCCTCGCGCAGTGGTGGGGCCGCGGCAACCCCCTGGTGGTCGAGCGCTACGAGGCTCCACGTCGGCGGCCACTGGCGCTTCGTCGAGCAGACGGAGCGGCCCCAGGGCTTCGAAGGCCGCTTCAGCGAGATCACCCCGGTCGAGCAGGTGGTCGGTTCCTTCGAGTGGGACAGCACTGGCCGCCGCCCTGGGGCGGTGACCTCGAAGACCTCGGCGACGGCCACACCCTCATGCGCACCACTCGCTCTTCCTGCTGGGCGCCGACCGCGACGCCATGCTCAGTCGGGCATGGAGACCGGCGCAGGAGGGCAAACTACGAGGCGCTGGATCCGCGTGCTCGCCTCCCTGGCGTAATCTATGGTCGTGTGCTCCGGGCCGGCCGCCGGGCACCCGAACGTGCGGACCGGAGCGATGGCGTCGCGCCGGAGTGACGGTTCGCCCGCCCGCCGCCCGGCTCAAATCGGCTGAAGTCGGCGCCGGACGCCGCGCTCCGGCAGTAGACTGGGCGGCTCGGAGGTCCCATGCGCGCGAACCTGCTCCTCGTCCCTGCTCGCGGGCTGCGGCCACGACCACGACCCCGGCGCCACCCGGCGGGCGCCGATCCAGGGCCTCGTCCGCCCGGCAGCACCGACACCGACACCGACCCGCCGGGCACCGACACCGAGCCCGGCACCGACCCCGCCAACACGGCCGGCCCCGTCGACACCGGCGCGACCGACCACCGGCGAAGACGCCCTGTACGGCTTCGTCGGCTCGCCCTGCACCACCGACGCCGACTGCCCCTACGACGGCGGGCGTCACCTCCACCGGCGCCGCCGACAGCTTCCCCCGCGGCACCTGCTCCGCCCCCTGCGACCGCTTCTGCCCCGACGGCGACGGCTTCCCCGTCACCTTCTGCAGCGACATCGACGAGCTGCCCGCCGGCGCGGCGTTCCTGGGCGACGGCGGCTGCCTGTCGCGCTGCGACTTCGCGCTGTACCCGTACACGGGCTGCCGCGAGGACTACGGCTGCGTCCCCTCGACCCGCGCCAACGAGCCCGGCACCGAGACCTGGACCTGCCAGCCGAACGTCGACAGCGCCCTCACCTCCTGCCTGCAGGACCTCGCCGACCGCGGCTTCCCGTTCACCCCGACGATCATCGCCGACAGCGCCCCGGCGGGCCTGCCGAACCTCACCTGCCACGTCGAGGAGCCCATCACCATCCGCTCGGGCTACCGCGGCGTCGACATCATCTACTACAACGGCACCACGCCCGGCTCGATCGACGGCGCCTGCGAGCTCGGCCGCGCCGTGGCGGACTCCATCGAGGACGTGGAGGACGACGGCGTCACCGTGCTCCGCCACCTCGGCACCTACGTCTGCCGGACCATCGCCGGCACCCAGACGCTGTCGCGCCACGCCTACGGCGACGCCCTCGACATCTACGGCTTCGACTTCGCCAACGGCGACGCCTACACGCTCGTGGGCGACTGGGAGCACGACACCACGTCGCCGTCGAGCACGGCGGGGGCCTGGCTGTACGACACCGTCCACGGCTGGCACGACCAGGAGCTGTGGAACATCCTGCTGACGCCGAACTACAACGCCGACCACGACAACCACGTCCACGCGGACCTGACGCCGGGCAGCGACTTCATCGGCTTCACGGGCCCGTACTTCCTGGGCCCGAACCCCACGGGCGACTGAGCCGCGACGCGGGCGCTCAGTCGGCCCGCACCGTCCGGTCCCGCCCCGACCGCTTCGCGCGGTACATCGCCTCGTCGGCCCGCTCGATCCACCGCGCCGGCTCCTCGTCGCGGTACTCGGCCACCCCGGCCGACAGCGTCACCATGCCCGCGGGCACGCCGTCCTCCCGCAGCTGGCGCACCGCGTCGCGCATCCGCCCCGCCACGCGCTCCGCCTCGTCGCCGTCGCAGCGCGCCAGGAACACCACGACCTCGTCGCCGCCCATCCGCACCGCCACGTCGTCGTCGCGCACGGTCCGCTTGACGATGTCGCCGATGGCCCGCAGCACCCGATCGCCCGCGGCGTGGCCGTGGCGATCGTTGATCTGCTTGAAGCCGTCGAGGTCGATGTACAGGCAGCTCACCATCCCGCCGACCCGGCGGTGGCGCTCGAGGTAGGCCGGCAGGTCCTCCTCGACCCACCGCCGCGAGACGAGCCCGGTCAGCGGGTCGTGATCCGCGGCGTCGAGCCGCAGCGCCGCCCGCCGCAGCTGGTCGACCTCCGCCGCCGACATCGCCTCGACCGACACCGCCACCCCGCCCACGGTGAGGCGATCCCCGATCCGCAGCCGCGATCGCGGCGCCACCGGGATCAGGTTCACGAACGTGCCGTTGGTGGAGCCGAGATCGGAGACGATCAGCGCCCCGTCGTCCTGCACGTCGATCCGCGCGTGGTAGCGCGACACGGAGGGATCGGCGATCACGAGGTCGGCGTCGGGCGAGCGGCCGATCGTCCCCTGCGTGCCCGGACGCGCCGTCCAGCACTGGAACGGACCGGGGCCCACGAGCGCGCGGATCACCACGAGCGACGGCAGATCCACCGCGCGGCGGCGCAGGATCTGCGTCTCGAGCTGGCCGACCTCGTCGTCGTCCGACGGGTCCCCGCCCTGGGACGGGGGACCCCCGGGCGGATCACCCCCGACGCGGTGCATCCACGACCCTCCCTCGCGGCATCTTATGCGCGCCGCGCCCGAGAGGGTCACAGAACGGCGTTTCAGGGCGTTGCGTCGGCATGCTCGCGGTACCTCGTACCCCGGATCCGGCCGCCGTCCCCCCACTCGGGCATCTCGGCGTCGGCGGCCAGCGTGCCGAGCTCGGTGACCACGTCCTCCCGCAGCTCCATCCGCACGATCCGCCCGTCGCTGCCGATCTCGAGGCGCTCGCCGTCCTGCCGGCCGTCGCGCCAGGAGATCTGCGCCCGGAAGGCGCCGTCGGGGTACCAGGCGATCCAGGTGCCGTCCCGCAGGCCGTCCTTCCACGCGCCCTCGGCGGCCACCGCGCCGTCGGCCCAGCGCTCGACGTGGGGCCCCGTGGGACGCCCCGCGGCGTCGAGGCACAGCGTGACCTCGGTGTCGTCGAGCCAGCGCTCCTCGCCCTCGCCGGGCGCCCGCGCGGCCGACGCCGCGCCGTCGGGACAGCGCGCGCTGGCCCCGTCGGGCCCCAGGACGGGCCCCGAGGCCACGCCCGAGCACCCGACGATCCACAACCCGACACCCCACCACCGCATCGACCGGACCTCCCGAGGCAGAGCCTACCCGACCCGCTCACTGGGCGGGCCCCTGCCCTCCGGTTAGCCAGGGCCTCCACGTCTCTGGCGCGTGCGCGCCGGCTGGCCCCGGAGGCCCCTTGTCCCGCTCGTCCAAGCTCCTGGCCCGCGCCCGCGAGGTCATCCCCGGCGGCGTGAACTCGCCGGTCCGGGCGTTCGCCGCCGTGGGCGGGGATCCGCCGTTCGTGGCGCGCGGCGAGGGGGCGGAGCTCGTCGACGTCGACGGGCACCGCTACGTGGACCTGGTGGGGTCCTGGGGCCCGCTCATCCTGGGCCACGCCGACAACGCCGTGCTCGGCGCCGCGATGGCGGCCGCGAGCCGCGGGTCGAGCTTCGGCGCGCCGACCGAGCTCGAGATCGAGCTCGCCGAGGAGATCGTGCGCCGCGTGCCGAGCATCGAGAAGGTCCGCCTGGTCTCGAGCGGCACCGAGGCCACGATGCACACGGTGCGGCTGGCGCGCGGCGCGACGGGGCGCGACCGGATCGTGAAGATGGAGGGCTGCTTCCACGGCGCCCACGACGCGATGCTCGTCAAGGCGGGCTCGGGCGTCGCCACGTTCTCGGCCGGCGAGGCGACCACGCAGCCCGGCAGCCCCGGCGTCCCCGCGGCGATCGCCGAGCTCACGCTGGTGGCCCCCTACAACGACCTCGCCGCGGTCGCGGCGCTGTTCGAGGCGCACCCGAACGAGATCGCGGCCGTGATCCTCGAGCCGGTGGCCGGGAACATGGGCCTCGTCGCGCCGGTGGAGGGCTACCTGCAGGGCCTGCGCGACCTGTGCACGAAGCACGGCGCGCTGCTCATCTTCGACGAGGTCATGACGGGCTTCCGCCTGGCGCGCGGCGGCGCGCAGGAGCGCTTCGGGATCACCCCCGACCTGACCTGCCTCGGGAAGGTGGTCGGCGGCGGCTACCCGCTGGCGGCGTTCGGCGGATCGGCCGCGCTGATGGACAAGCTCGCGCCGGTGGGCCCGATCTACCAGGCGGGGACGCTGTCGGGGAACCCGGTGGCCGTGGCCGCGGGCCTCGCCACCCTCCAGAAGCTCGACGACGCCGCCTACCAGCGGCTCGAGGAGCTGGGCGCCCGGATCGAGGCCGGCGTGCAGGCCGCCGTGCAGTACCACGGGTGCAGCCTGGCCCGCGTGGGCTCGATGTTCACCGTCTTCTTCCGCCCGCAGGTGCCCACCCGCTTCTCCGAGGTCCAGGAGTGCGACCTCGAGGGCTTCTCGCGCTTCTTCCGCGCGGCGCTCAACGGCGGCGTCTACCTGCCTGCGAGCCAGTACGAAGCGGCGTTCCTGAGCGTCGTGCTCACCGACAAGCACGTCGCGCGGGTGGTCGACGGGATCGCCAGCGCGCTCGTCGCCTCGTCGGTCGACTGAGCGGCCCGTGCGCCCGCAAGCCCCCACCACGAGCCCGCCGCCACAACCGGTTGCGGGTCATTGCCCGGCCCCAGGCCACCCGATACCGGGCATCCCCGACGAGAGGTCCGGCTGATGCAGGGCTTCGCGACGGCAGCCCGTCTCGCCGGCCTGGTCACCTCCATGGCCTTTCTCACGGTCGGCGGCGGACTGCTCGGGCGGCACCTCGATGCCCGGTTCGACACCGCACCGGGCCTCCTGTTCGTGGGGCTGCTCGGTGGGTTCGCAGCAGGCATGGTGGCGCTGTTCAGGGAAATCTCCCGGCTCGGAACCGACGATGACCGAAGACCCCCCGATCCTTAGGTACGCCGCGCTGTCCGCCCCCGCGGTCGCCGTGTGCGTGGCGGCCGGCCTCGGCGTCGATCACGGGCTCGCCACCGCCGTGGGCTCCGCGCTCGTGTTGCTCAACTTCTGGCTGCTGTCGCTGCTCGGCCCCCGCGTGGTCGCGAGCGTGGCCCGCGACGAGCCGCCCGTGTTCTGGGTCCTGGCCCTGCTCGCCAAGTTCGTGCTGCTCGTCGGCGCGTTCGCCCTGCTGTTCCGCGTGCTCCCCGCCTTCGGGCTGATGCTGGGCTTCGTGCCCATGCTGGTGGGAACGCTCGGCGCCGGGGTGCACTACGCGCTGCGCGAGGCCGCCGAGGAGCGACAGGCCGCGGCCCGCGCCGCAGAGGAGCGCTGATGTTCGCGTCTGGTGGGTTCTCCTGGTTCCGGCTCATCCCGTGGATCGACCACGATCGGCTGCTGGAGCAGACGGGCCTCGATCACCACATGATCGCCGGCCACGCCGTGCCGAACATGACGGTCTACGTGCACGCCTGGCTCGCCGTGGCCGTGCTGATCGTCTTCGCGCTGATCGCGCGGATGGGCCTCGACCGGGCGCGCAAGCGCCAGGGCATCGAGCAGTTCTTCCCCGACGAGAAGGTCACCCCGCTCGCGTTCGCCGAGGTGCTCGCCTCGGGCCTGCTGGGCCTGATGGGCGACCTGCTCGACAAGCGCGACGCCCGGCTGTTCTTCCCGATCATCGCCGGGATCTTCACCTACATCTTCGCCTGCAACATCCAGTCGGTGTTCCCGGGCTTCCTGCCGCCGACCGACAACATCAACACCAACGCCGGCATGGCGATCCTGGTGTTCCTGCTGTTCAACTTCGTCGGCCTGACCCGCGACCCCGTCGGCTACATCAAGCACCTCGCCGGCCCGGCGCTGTTCCTGGCGCCCTTCATCCTGCCGCTCGAGATCCTGTCGCTGTGCATCCGGCCGCTGTCGCTCACCCTGCGTCTGACGGCGAACCTGTTCGGCGACCACCTGGTCTTCGGCGTGATGAGCGGCCTCGTGCCGCCGGTGTTCCCGACGTTGCTGCTCATGCTGGCCTGCGTGGTCTCCACCATCCAGGCGTTCGTCTTCGCGCTCCTGACGGTGATCTACCTGCACCTGGCGATCCCGCACCACGAGCACGACGAGGGGCACGGCGCGGCCCCCGCGCACTGATCCCCACCCCTTCCCAACCCGTTCCGATCCCCCGGCACGACCCGAGCCCAACCGGCACGGACGGCCCGCAGACATCGCTCCCGCCGCGGCGGGGCAGGAGGAGATGATGAAGAAGCAGTTGACGGTCCTTCCCGTGGCGCTGGCCCTGCTCATGGTCAGCGGCGTGGCGATGGCGCAGGACGGTGGCGGCGACACCAACCTCGGCTCCACCATCCAGATGGGCTTCGCCGTCCTCGGCGGCGGCATCGGCCAGGGCCTCACCGCCCGCGCCATGCTGGAGAGCGTCTCCCGCAACCCGCAGGCGGCCAGCAAGCTGAACGCGCCGTTCTACGTCGGTCTCGCGTTCATCGAGTCGCTCGCCCTGTTCGCCCTCGCGGTCGCGCTCACCATCCCGTAGAGCGCACGCGGTGGCCGCGCGCCGGCCCGCGCGGAGCTCCGGCTCCGGGCGGCGCCGGCGTCGCTGCTCAGGGCGCCCGCCCGCGGGCCTGCCGGAAACTCGGGAAGCCCACCGGCGCGTCGTGTGCTAGAACGTTGCCCGCTCCACAGGAGGCGACCGTTGCTCGAGACGCTCCGAGGTTCTCGCTCCGCCCTGCGTGCCGCCGCCCTGCTGGCGCTCTGCGGCGGCCTGGTGCTCGCGGCCGACCACGCTGACGCGAAGCGCAAGAAGAAGGGCGACAGCGGGCCGAAGGTGGGCTGGCAGAAGGAGGAGAGCTGGGCGGGCGAGTGCTACTACCCGCCGGACTACGCCTCGATGGCCGAGGGGCCGCGCCGGGTCGCCTGGAACGAGGGCCGCGAGGCCGTCATGTCGCAGTGGCGCGGCGATCGGGGCGACGGCGTCAGCCTCGACAGCAACCACATCGAGAACCTCGAGACGGCCATCCTGTCCAAGCCCGAGCGCACCACCCCCGTTCTGAAGGAGAACGTGGAGATGTGCGAGAAGGTGATGTCGGGCAAGGCGACCAACGCCGACTGGGAGAAGTGGGTCGTCGACATCGCGGGCCGGCTGACCGAGGGCGAGTGCCCGTTCCCGCCGCTCGACTACACCTACTTCAACTACCTGTCGGTCAACGACGAGTGGCAGCTGCCGGTCAACGTCTGCAAGGGCGACGACATCCTCGTCCACGGCACCGAGGCCGACTACTACCGCCTCGAGAAGGGCGGGCCGTGGCTCAACGTCGCGGGCGACGCCTCGCAGCCCGCCTCGGGCAAGATGCCGTGCAACATCGAGGGCTGCCTCAAGGGCCAGCTCATCATGCGGTTCACGGGCGAGTCGCACACCCAGCAGATCATCCCGATCGGGATCACCACCGAGTTCGTCGCGCCGGAGCACGGCCGGATCGAGGTGATGATCAACGACGACACGCTCGAGGACAACGTGTTCAAGGTCGAGAGCGGCCTCGAGCACCACACCGGCATCGAGATCAAGCCGGCCGGGGAGTGACGATGCGCGGGGGATCGCTGCTGCGGAGCGCGGCGATCGCCGCCGCGCTGCTCTTCGCCCTGCCGGCCGGCGCCACGCCCACGCCGGCCGACACGGCTGCCGACACCGGCGCGAGCGAGGCGCCGCCCGACCCCGGCGGCACGTCCTCCAGCACCGGCACGCCCACGCCCACCGTCGACCCCGACACCGACGCCGACCTCGACGGCTGGACCGTCGGCGAGGGCGACTGCGACGACAACGACCGCGCGGTGCACCCCGGCCTGGCCGAGGTCTGCAACGACCGCGCCGACAACGACTGCGACGGCCTGTTCGACGAGGGCTGCGACGACACCGCGCGCTTCGCGTCGCTGCGCGGCGGCGGCGGGTGCAGCGGCAACTCGGGCATCGGCAAGGCCAGCTTCGGCCCGGGCGTGCTGCTGCTCGGGCTCATCCCCCTGTGGCGGAGGCGACGCCGGTGATCCCCCTGCTGCTCCTCGCGTCGGGCGCCGCCAGCGCGCAAGACGTCCCCACCCAGGACATCCCGATCGACGCCGAGCGGTTCCGCCCGGCCGTCGACCCCTTCGGCTACGCCGTCACCGAGTCGGCGACCACGCTGCAGCACCTCCAGGTCGGCGTCGGCCTGTGGGGCATCTACTCCGACGACAGCGCGGTGCTGACCGTCCGCGGCGACCGCCTCATCGGGCCGTCGCCCTCGTTCCCCGACGGCATGCTCGACCAGAAGTCGGTCGCCGACTTCCAGCTCGGGATGGGGCTCGGCCACGTCTTCTCGCTGGTGGCGGAGGGCCCGGTCGTGCTGTGGCAGTCGGGCTTCGAGCCCGCGGCGCCGCGGTCGCCGGTCGCCGTGGCCGACCTTCGAGCCGAGCGCGATGGGCGACCTGCGGGTCACGCCGAAGTTCGTGCTCGTCGACCTCGCCGACCAGTCGCCCGTGGGCCTCGCGATCCTGGCCACGGGCACCATCCCCACGGGCTCGACCCGCTCGCTCATCGGCGAGGGCGACTTCACCGCCACGCCGATGCTCGTGTTCGAGGCGGCGAACGGCCCGATCCGCTCGGGCGAGTACCTCGCGCGCGGCGCCATCAACGTCGGCGCGCGGATCAAGCCCACCGACACGTTCCGCGACGTGTCGTTCGGCACCGAGTTCGTCTACCGCGCCGGCCTGTCGTCGAAGCCCGCCAAGGCGCTGGAGATCGGCGTCGACACGCAGGGCTCGGTGGCGGGCTACCGCACCGCGCAGCTGCCGCTCGAGATCCTGCCCTGGCTGCGGCTGCACGGCGCCGACGTGGTGACCTTCACCGCCGGCAGCGGCTTCGGCCTCGTGCCCGGCCTCGGCGCGCCCGACTGGCGCATCTTCGGCGGCCTCACCATCGCGCCGAAGTTCGACCCGCTGTCGCTCGACCGCGACAAGGACGGCGTGCCCAACCGCTTCGACCAGTGCATCAACCAGCCCGAGGACCGCGACGAGTTCCAGGACGAGGACGGCTGCCCCGACCCCGACAACGACGCCGACACCATCCTCGACACCGCCGACGTGTGCCCGCTCAAGCCCGAGGACCTCGACGGCTTCGAGGACACCGACGGCTGCCCGGATCCGGACAACGACCACGACGGCGTGATGGACGTGCGGGACCAGTGCCCCGACGTGCCCGAGGACCCCGACGGCAACCAGGACCTCGACGGCTGCCCCGACGACGACAACGACGGCGACGGCATCGTCGACATCCACGACCAGTGCCCGAACGCGCCCGAGAACATCAACGGCGTGCAGGACGGCGACGGCTGCCCCGAGGGCTGGTCCGACAGCGACGGCGACGGCATCCACGACGCCACCGACAAGTGCCCGAGCTCGCCCGAGGACCTCGACGGCTACCAGGACGACGACGGCTGCCCGGACTTCGACAACGACGGCGACGGCATCGTCGACACCGTCGACCAGTGCCCCTTCGATCCGGAGACGAAGAACGGCTACCTCGACGACGACGGGTGCCCCGACAGCGCGCCCGAGCGGGTCGTGGTCGGCAAGGAGAAGATCACGATCAACGAGAAGATCTTCTTCGACTACAACAACGCCGTCATCCAGAAGATCAGCTACGAGCTGCTCGACGAGGTGGCGCGGGTGATCAACGACACCCCGCGCATCAAGAAGATCCAGATCGAGGGCCACACCGACTCCGACGGCTCCGACGCCTACAACCTGAAGCTGTCGCAGTCCCGCGCCGAGGCCGTGGTCGAGTACCTGGTGAAGGCGGGGGTCAGCGGAAGCCGGCTGGTGGCCAAGGGGTTCGGGGAGAGCCTTCCGATCGACAGCAACGACACGGCTCGGGGCAAGGCGAAGAACCGCCGCGTCGAGTTCACCATCCTCGAACAGGAGTAGGCGGATGCCCACCCTCGCGCTGATCGCCCTGCTGCTCCCGACCGCGGCCCACGCCGGCTTCGACGCGTCCTCCCACAAGAAGGAGGACAAGCTCGGCAAGAACTTCTGGGCCGTCGCGAGCGCGCTCGACAGCAACCCCGAGACCTGCTGGCAGAACGACCCCGAGCAGAGCAACAACGGCTCCTGGCTCTACATCGACGTCCCGGGCGGCGAGGTCGACAAGATCGGCATGATCATCGGCTGGCAGAAGTCGGAGGACACGTTCTTCGACTATGCCCGCATCAAGTCGGCCAAGGTCGAGGTCTACAACCTGCCGGTGGCCGGCGATCCGGTGCTGGTCGCCACCCACGACATCGCGTTCGCCGACAAGCCCGGCTGGCAGTACGGCGACATCCCGGACGTGAAGATCAGCGGCGAGGGCCTCGGCGGGCGCGTCAAGATCACGGTCACCGACACCTACCCGGGCAAGGACTACCCGAACCTGGCGGTCTCCGAGGTGCGCGTCCACCTCAAGGAGTTCGAGGCGGCCTCGATGCAGCTCGCGCGGCCGTTCGACACCGGCGGCGAGACGGCCGACAAGGCGACCGACGGCAACGCGAAGACCTTCTGGACGGGCTCGGGCACCCAGGCCACCTTCGCGGTCAAGGCCGGCGGCTACGGCCTGTCGTCGCTCGGGCTGCAGTCCGGCCCCAAGGCCTACGCCCGGCCGAAGACCGTCGAGCTCACCGTCAACGGCGCCACCGGCACCCAGACGCTGGAGGACAAGCCCGGCCAGATGCAGTGGCTGCTGCTGCCCACCGTCATCGGGTTCACCGGCGGCGCCTGGGGCGACGTGGACGTGAAGATCCTCGACGCCTACCCAGGCGACGTCCCCACGAACGGCCTCGCCATCGCCGAGGTGAAGATGAACGCCGGGTCGATCTCCGACTTCTAGCCCTCGCGCACGCGGATCAGGGCCAGGGTGATGCCGGCCTCGGGCAGCGCGTCGTAGGTGCGCTGCTCGACGACACCGGCCTGGTCGGCCAGCAGCCGGACCGGGTCGCCGAGCCCGTGGAGCACCGACACGTAGAGCAGGCCGCCGGGGCGCACCGCCTTGCGGGCGCAGGCCAGCGCGCGCGCCGGGGCGTGGGTCTCGTGGAGGGTCGAGCCGACGACGGTGACCAGGTCGTGGGCGCCGAGGTCGCTCTGCAGCAGGTCGCCCTGGCGCACCTGGGCCGGGTTCGGGTGCCCCTGGGCCTGCTGGCGCTCCGCCAGGCCGCGCACCTGCGCCAGGTCGATGTCGACGGACAGGAGGCTGCCGTAGCCCTCGAGCCAGAAGCCGAGCCAGTCGTCCCACTCCCCCACGCCGATCCCGACGTTGCAGGTGCTGGCGGCGTCGGCCGGGTCGACGGTCTCGCGCAGCATCAGCCGCGTCCAGCAGTCGAGGTACAGCCGCTCGGGCGACAGGTTCCAGCGCGCTGCCTCGTGGACGGGATCGTGCATCAGGGCGACCCTACCGCGGGACCGACACGAACAGGTTCGCCACGCACATCTCCTGGTCGGAGCCCTCGCCCCAGTGCAGGTCCTCGCCCGTCTCGTTGTCGAAGGTGCACTCGAGGAACAGCTCGTCGTCGGGGCCGAACGGCAGGGCGTCGGCCAGGCCGTAGTTCAGCTGCCAGTCGAAGTCCCAGTCGGCGACCTCGAGGAGCGTCTGCGCGGTGCCGTCGCCCCGGTCGACCCGCACGAGCCCGCGCTCGCCCGTGTTGTGCATGTGGAGCATCACGGCGTGGATGTCGAAGCCGGCCGACAGGTCGAGGTCGCCGAGCAGCAGCGAGAAGAAGCCGTAGGGGCTGCCGCCCACGCTGTGCGTCACCTCGCGCCCGCTCGGGATGTTCATGCCGCCGCCGAAGGTCCACAGCGGGTCGAGGTAGGGCGCGAAGGCGCCGATGCGCGGCACGTCGGGCTCGGTCATCAGCGCGATGCGGGTGCGGTCGGGGTTGCCGTCGGAGCCGACCGTGTTGTAGTGCAGCTGGAGCACCACCAGGCTGCCCGGCGGCACGGGGATGCCCACGCCGTCAGGGAACACGGTGGCCCCGGAGCCGGGGACCCACTGGGCGAGCTGCTGGATCGGCACCTGGACCTCGGAGCCCGACAGGCTCGGGCCGCCGAAGCAGGAGTAGCCCGGCTTGCCGTCGGTTCCGTCCCAATCGCGGAACATCTGCAGGACGCCCTCGCCGCCGAGGCCGTCCGGCCGCACGAGGAACGCGGCGACGTGGTGCACGACGCTGCTGTTGCCCGGGACCACGTCGAAGCCCGTGACGTAGCTCGTGGGGCCGTCGTCGGACCAGGCGAGCGGGAAGCAGCGGTACTCGTCTTCGAGCGACAGGTCGGGGCTGTAGTCGACGGGCATCTCGAGCGACACGTCGGTGCGCGGCAGCGGGCCGGCGACGGGCGCCAGCGGCTCGCCGGCGTCGGCCGGGTCGCCCTCGGGCGCGCCCTGGTCGGCCCAGTCGACGATGGCCCGGACCTGCGCCTCGGTCAGCGACGGGTCGTTCGCGTAGGCGATGTGGCCCGGGACGGCCTTCCACGGCGGCATCAGCCGGTCGTCGACGACCGAGGCCAGCACGGGTGCCACGTCCCTCGCCTCCTCGTAGGTCTCGAGCGGGAAGGTGCCGATGCCGCCGGCCTGGTGGCACCCGACGCAGCGACCGGCGAGGATCGGCGCCACGTCGGCGTGGTAGGTCGGGACGTCGGCCGCGACCGGCTCGCCTCCGTCACAGCCCGCGAACAACGAAAGCAGCCACATCGACCCTCCTGCGACCCGCAGGTGTATCCCATCGCGCTGTCCGAGCGCGGATCAGCCCTTGAACGCCGCCATCGCGACGCCCGGGAGCTTGAGCCAGCCGGGCGCGGCCTCGAACCGCGTCATCGCCCGGCCGAGCGCCACGTTGTTCTTGTGGTCGGTGAACCACGCCGGCGTGGGGCTCATCGTGAACGGCACGCGCACCACCGACTTCTGCGGGTGGTCGAGCAGCAGCCCGTTGTGGACGACGCCCTGGCCGGACTGGATGTCGGTGCGCGGGTGGCCGGGGAAGGCGCCCCAGGTCGCGTTGACCAGGCCGTAGTTGAGGCCGCTCCAGCAGTTGATGGCGATGCCGCCGTAGCGCAGGTCGGCGATGGCGCGGTCGAACGCCTCGCCGAGGCTCTCCTCGGTCTTCGGGT